>JBBIIG010000007.1:0-14380 GCA_037446635.1 bacterium | reverse complement strand
CTGAGTATTGACCAGATTCCAAAAATTGCGGGCTTTGGGATCGGCCGGCAGACTATCAAGCACCTGTCCGAGATTGCCAATGCCCCAATTGTACGATGCCAGCACCAACAGCCCGGAGCCTTGCGCCTGCGTGCGATATAGATCTTGAATGAGCTGCGCCGCGGCGCGGGTGGATTTCAGAAAATCATGGCGTTCGTCGCGCGGATCGAAGCGGCGGTAGTTGCGAAGCGGACCAACCTGCAATCCGTAGGCCGCCGCCGTGCGCGGAATGAATTGCCACATGCCTTTGGCAATTCCGTAGCGCGTGGGCGGGCCAACGCGATTGACGTCAAAATCGCTTTCCTGCAAAGCGAGGTAAATAAAATGCGGCGGCAGCCGACGCGCGAGAAATTCTTCGGCAATGACTTTGTGATAACCATAGGCAAGACCGCGCCCAATAGCTATTTCCAGACGCGGCGACGATTGCCACTTTTTGATGAATTTTCTGACTTCGGCAACAAAGGCTTTGGGCGCGTTAAGCTCGCATTCGCCAAAGGTGCGAACGACGCGCAAAATCAGCCGCTCGGTTTCATCCACCGATTCATCGTAAACCCCGAGCTGGTCGATGTAATTATCATATTCCTTCTGCAGCAACGAATATTTTTTGCGCATGGCATCCACTTCCAGCGCCAACGTGTCGTCGGCCACCCTCTGCAAACGCGCGTTCAGCTCTGCGATTTGCAGCTCCAACGCTTTCATGGTGTAGAATATATCTATCCCCAGCGGCTCCAATTTAGCGAGGCGTTGGTGCTGCTGCCAGGCCAGGGCCAGGGCGGCAATCGCAACTGTGCCTAACAAGCCAATTAAAACAAAAAATTTTTTTGAGCGTTTTTTAAGCGCCCGGTTCAATGCCGTGCGCAAATAGAGGGTATAGTGCCCGGCGCTTTTGGGCAGCGAAGATGAAAAATAGTGCTGCAGCATTTGCGTGGCGCCGGGGAGAGATCTCATCATCGTGCCAAACAAGGTTCGATTCAAAATCGTCCGCTCGCTCAGATCGAACTTTTTTACTTTAAGGGAAACAAGGGGGCCGCCTTTTCCAAGCTGAATGGTGGCGCGATCGGAAATTGGAGTTTTGTGAACCAGTTCGCCGTCGAGGAAGGTGCCGTTGGTGCTGTGGAGATCGTGCAGCCACCATTTGCCGTTTTCATAGAGGATTTCCACGTGGTGGGCGCTGACTACGGGGTCCTGAATCTGAACCTCGCAATTGCCGCCGCGGCCAATCCGAAATGATTCCGTGAAGGTGTGATGCTGCTCGTCTGTCTGGCCGCGATTTATACTGACCTGAATTTCATCCATCCGAAGTATCGATTTCCATTCAAATTGAAAATAAAAGTCATGTGTGGAAATGTCAAGGAGATTTTGTAATTCCACCAGTTAAAAAAATAAGGCGATAAGCCAGGGCCTATCGCCTTTGAAAAAACAATCGGAAGATGTTTGAATACTTATTTTGCGGTCATAGACTGCATCGCAAAAACCGCATCGTCAACACCGGTGTTGTGTTTCACGTCTTTTAACGTCGCCTCCCAGATCATTTCGCCGTTGTCCATGTATAGGGCAACATGATTCGACATAATGACGCCATCCACCATTTTGTAGTCTTTGAAGGTCATGTACATGGGTTCTTTGTTTCCTTCCATGCTGACCATTTCACCGGCTTGCCGTTCGATAAGATGGGTGGTCTCATCAATGTAGTATTTCTGAACGTTGCCATGCTTATCTGTTGATTGAAGAACCATGTACTTTTTGCCATCAACGATCTCGTTGGGCAGCAGCGCCAGAGTCAAGCCCTTTTCCTGATAATTTAGGAAACCATCCATCCAGGCGGCGGCCATGGTTTCGGTTTCCTGCAGTTGCGCCTCGGAGAATTCTTTTTGGTGCCCCATTGCCATCTCCCAGCCTTTCGCGCCATCGTAGCAGGAAGACCAAACGACGGATCCATCCGGCCCCATGGTATCAAAACGGATTTTGTTGGGGCGTTTGTAGGTGATGGTCATCGGCATGGGGTGGCCGGTCATTTCGCCCATTTCCTCTCCGCCCTCAGCCATGGCCGACTCCGGCATGGGCGGCATCATGTGCATGGTAAAGTCCCATGTCGAGACTTGATCGTTGATGGATTGCAGCTTCTCCGCACCGCCCGAGGCCTGCGTGATCATTTGGACAACGTCATCCACAGTAGCCTGTTTTCCACAGGAAAACAGCAAGCCCACGCAAAGACCTAACACAACAACGAAAACCTGTTTCATGATAACCCTCCCTTAAATGAATTAAATTGCAGAGATTTGGAACGGCCAATTATAATAAAACGCGCCGCCATTGTCAAGTACTTTGACCTATTTTTTATTTATAAAATCTTTACTAAACCTGTGAGGTTTAGTAAAGACAAAGCTTTCTAAAAATAGGTTGCCACCCCAAACTGAATGTTCATGCCGTGAGCAAGATTATTGAACACGTCGCGCTGCCAATTGCGGGCGTAGCTCAGTCGCATCGAAGTTTCAACGGTGGGGCGAAATGAGAGGCCGACGGTCAGCCGCCGCAACGCATCGCCGATGTTTTGCCCGGTGGCAGAAAATTGGCCATCGTTCAAATCAATGTAATCATAGCGGGCGGCCAGAATTAAACTGGCGTCCGAAAAATTGAACAGCGGCCGACGCAACAGAGTGTATCCCGCTTCGGCATAAAAGCCTTTTTGCTGATCGGCAAACATCTCGCTCAAACTTGCCGGCACGTCGATTTTGGCGAACGCCGCCTCGCCGCGGAATTTCAGCCGCCGCCAGCGATATTCGCCATCCAGCGCGAGAATGGTGAGCCGGCGTTTGTCATCGATTTGCTCGCCCTCGAATTTGTAACTATTATAAAATCCAGTGTGAAACGAAAGGCCAAGCTCGCCGCCGAAACGCGGGTTCACGGACAATCGTCCGGTAAGCGCCGGCGACCCGTTGTTGTCCTCCTCAAACGCAGACTCGGATTTGCCCAGCGGAATGCGGGTGCCATCGCCAGAACCACCAACCACGCCATCGCCGAGACCATTTACCAAATAGATTTCGTAGGTGATGCGGTCATAAACCGTCGGAAACAGCGCGCCAAAAAATCCCACGCCCACTTCCGAAAGCGTGGCCGGGATGATTTGCGTGGAAACCAGCGGCCGGTCGATGATATCGTAACGGGGACTATCGTGGGCAATGTTGAATTTACCCAGTGGTGAGAGCAGCACGCCGGCGCGCAAATTCAGCGCAGTGTGAAATTGCACATCGACAATGGCGGTCTCCAGCGCGATCTCCTCGGTGCCGTGCTCGAACTCCAGTTCGGAGGTTAACTTTACGCGATCGGAAATCGACGAATAGATGAAAACATTGAACCGCCGCGCCTCGAACGACAGCCCCTCCTCGACGCCGTCTTCGCGGACGAAATTGGAATTCATCTCCGCGTAGCCGCCAACGGCGATTTGCCCGCCAATGCGAAAAATATAGGGGCGGTCATAGATGCCGCCAATCACATTGGGAGATTTTTGCAGAGAATCGGGATATTCGGTTTGTGGAAATGCGAATGTGATTGGGAGGAATAAAATCAAAAGTATGATCAAACATCTTTTCATTGGAAGACTCCAGCTAAACGAAAAATGCAAATCGCAAAGTTCAAATTTGAAATTTGCAATTTTCAATTTGCATTTACGATAAACGCGTCCATTGTCTCTTCAACCGTGAACCGCTTTAGCGGCAGTCTCGCCGGTCCTTCGACGACGTTGCCCATTTCATCATATTCCGAGCCGTGACACGGACATTCGAATCCATCCGGCAGCACCTGCACCTCGCAGCCGCGGTGGGTACAGGTCAACGCCAGCGCTACAATTTCTTCGCCGTCGATATTTTTCAGCAACAAGCGGCCAACGGCCGGGGCGCTGGTAAACATCACGCCATTGGGTTTGGCCAATGCCAGCGCATCTTTTTTGGGGATAATAATTTTGTCATCTATGATTTGTGCGCGATAACTTCCTTTCCCGGCGGCACAACTCGAAAGCAGCGGCGGTCCGGAGACAGCCGCAAGCGCTCTGCAGATTATTTTTAGAAAATCCCGTCGGGTGCTCATCCATCCAATTCCTTCATGAAGGTTCTCTCTCGCTCCCACGCTCCCGCGTGGGAGCGCACAGGAGACCGCGCTGCGTCCCGCGAACGTTCTCGTCCTCAGGCCGGAGCGTGGGAACGAGAGGAGAAGGATTACAGTGATTTCAAAAACGCGATGAGCGCATCCTTCTCATCCTGCGGCAGCGCGAAAAAACGGTTGCGCGACGCCTCCGCCTCTCCTAAATGCAAATCGATGACTTCCACCAAATCAGAAGTGCGGCCATCGTGCAAATAAAATGGTGTGCCGCCCAGCACATTTTCGACGATGCCGAGTCCCCACAGCGGCATCGTGCGCCACTCCGTGCCCGTGGCTTCGCCCTCAGGAAAGTTGTCCGCCAGCGCCGGCCCCATATCGTGCAAAAGCAGATCGGAGTAGAGCCGCACCGGTTTGTCATTCAGCGCCTCAATCGGGCTGAATCCACTTCGCATCTCCGGAATGTGGCAACTGGTGCAGCCGATTCGCCCAAAAATTTCTTCGCCCTGAATCACGAGCGGATCGTTTTCATTGCGCCGCGCCGGCGGCCGCAGAGTTTGCAGATAGAAAACCACGTAGTAGACAGTCTCCGTGCCTAATTCCGGATCCGGCACATTATCGCCCACTCGTCCACCCACCAGCGGATTGAAAATTTCTTCGGGATCAAACTCCGTGGTGATGCCAATATCGTTTTTGTAAGCCGTTACCGTTTGCTGAAAGAGGTTGATGGCTGTGGCCTTGCGCCCGAAGCGGCCGAGATATTTTCCGCCGCGCGCGATTTTCTCGGGGCCGATTTGCAAGTAATGCGGCGCTTCCACAAAATTAGCGCGCCCGGAGATGCCATCGCCATCGGCGTCGTTCGGATCTTCTTTTTCTAAAATAGTCGCATCGGGGATCGCTTCAATCAAGCCGAGGCCGGTAACAATCGGGCCGCCGCGCACGGAAACGCCGGTGACGCCCGCTGGCAGCGTTTCCGCGGGATAGCCGGGGATCGAGCGGTTCTGCAATTGCGGGCCGCCGGCTTCGAGCATGTAATCGAAGACGCCGCCATTGTCGCGGCCAAAACGAATGAGATTGGTGGAAGGATGCGCCCGGCCATCGGCGGGGTGACAATTGACGCACGCTGTGTTGTTGAAAATCGGCCCGAGCCCGGTTTGCACGTTGAACACTTCGCTGAATGCCTCGTCGCCGGCAAAGAACGCTTTGAGCTGCGCCGAGGTCAGCCCTTCGATGGGGCCGTCGAAGACAGTGTTGGAATCGGGTGCTTCGGTGAGGAGATCGCTGCAACTGAACAAAGCTAGTGTTAATAGATTATAAGAAAACAGCAAAACTGCATTTAAGCGCATATTGATTCTCCACTACAATGGATGCATCACCAATTTTTCATGGGTTTTTACAGTGAGTGCCCTTTGAAAGAGTTTACCGCAACACTAATGAGAAATAAGATTAATGCCACGTATGAAACCTGCATGAAGATGACATACCTTTTAATAATTTTTCTTAGCTCCTGATCCTTAATCAATCCTTGCTTATACTCCCTCATTACTTTTCGCTGCTCTCTCCATCCTCTGATTGGACCGACGAACATTGCAGGAGGCTGAATACGGTTCTGTATTTTGACAAAATTGAGTTGAGCCACAAACAAAGCAATGAACCAAGCTAGTCCGAGAATTTGTCCAACAATTTCACTCATTGACTGAATTCGCGACCAGTTAATAACAGTCTTATGGAAAAAATCCCTCGTTCCCACGCAGGAGCGTGGGAACGAGATGTTACTTATCACTTCTCACGTTCGACGTTTCACGTCTCACGTTTCACATCACCACCCGCCACACCTGCGCCACCAGAAAGCACAGCGCCAGTCCCATCACAATTGGCAGGAACGCGGAGACCGCGGTCCATTTGGCGCTGCCGGTTTCTTTGTAAATGGTGTAAATGGTGGTAGAGCAGGGATTGTGCACGAGACTAAAGAGCATCAAATTCACGGCGGTGAGCAAAGTCCAGCCGCCGGCCTCAAATACTTTCAAATACGATTCCAAATCATCCAGCTCGAACATCACACCGGCGCCGGCGCCAAAACCAGCGAGCTTCGCGCTCAGCACTGTCAGCATTAACACGGTTGGGATCACGATTTCGTTCGCCGGAATGGCAATGATGTACGCCAGCAAAATCACACCATTTAGTCCGATAAACAAACCAAATGGATTGAAAAAGTTGATGATATGCTCAGCCAGACTCACGTCGGCAATTTTGATGTTCGAGAGCAGCCAGATCACCGCGCCGGCCGGCGCTGCCCACATCACCGCGCGCCACAACACAATCAGCGTGCGATCGATCACCGAAGTGTACAGCGTTCGCAAAATGCGCGGTGGACGATACGGCGGCAGCTCGAGGCTGAAGGAACTGGCTTCGCCTTTCAACAACGTGCGCGACAAAAACCAAGATGTCGCAAACATGAGAAAAACGCCAAACAGCGCTACCGCAACCACAGCGCCAGCGGAAAGTAAACCCGCCAATCCCGCCGGCGCCAGCGAGCCGATGAACAGCGTGGCAATGAGAATCTGCGTTGGCCAGCGGCCATTGCACAGCGAAAAATTGTTGGTGATGATGGCGATGAGCCGTTCGCGCGGGCTATCGATGACGCGCGCCGCCACTACGCCGGCGGCGTTGCAGCCGTAGCCCATCACCATTGTCAGCGCTTGTTTGCCGTGGGCGCCGGCTTTGCGAAACAGATGATCGAGATTGAACGCCACCCGCGGCAGGTAACCGAAATCTTCCAACAGAGTGAACAACGGGAAAAAGATCGCCATCGGCGGCAGCATCACGCTCACCACCCACGCCATGGCGAGATAGACGCCATCGAACAGGAAGCCGCTCAGCCACCACGGCATCGCAATCGCCGCCCCAAAATTTTTGAGAGCGGGATGAATAGTATCCAACAGCAGCGCCGCCAACATGCTGGAGGGCACGTTGGCACCGGCGATAGTGATCCAAAACACTAGTGTCAGCAACAGCAGCATAATCGGCAGCCCAGTCCAGCGGCTGGTGAGCAGCCGGTCGAGGGTGCGATCCCAATCGAAGCGCGGTTTCTCGCCAACTTTAGTCACCACTTTGCCGGCAATGTTGGCGGCATCGCGGTAAATGGATTCGATGAGCGAATCGTGCAATTCTTCGCCCAACTCCCAACGTACCCCATTGGCGGTCGCCAGAATGGCCTCACGAGATTTATTTGATGAATTCATAATTTACTGCTCCAGTGAAACGGCAAATGGCAAACGGCAGACGTAAAAGTGAGCGTCCTTCTCGTTCCCACGCTGGAGCCTGGGAACGAGGGGTATCTTCAATCTTCAATCTTCGATTTGCGTTTTTCCATTTTCCAATTTTCGATCATCAACTCTCCGTTCGTCGGCTCGGTGGTTTCATTCAAACTTCCCAGTTCACCGCTGCGCACGGCGTCGATGATCTGCGGATCGCCTTCCAGCAGCCGCAGCGCCACCCAGCGCGCATTGGTGAGTCCGGGATACTCGGCTTCGATTTTTGCCACCAACTGATTGATCGCCTGCTTCAGTTTTTTGGATCCGCTTTCGATGCGATGCGGCCGGCAAATATAGACGCCCGTGGCCACGTCGCTGATGGCGCGCAGCAAATCGGGGATGCCCTCGCCCTGGCGCGCGCTGGTGGGCACCACCGGCACACCCAGTTCTTTCGAGAGCAGCCGGTCATCGATCTGCAGGCGATGGCGCCGGGCTTCGTCCATCAAATTCAAGCAGACGACGGCACGGTCGGTGATTTCTAAAACTTGCAGCACGAGATTCAAATTGCGCTCGAGGCGGGTGGCGTCGACCACGATCACGGTGACATCCGGGCGGCCGAACAAAATAAAATTGCGCGCCACTTCCTCATCGACGCTGGTGGAAAGCAGCGAATAGGTGCCGGGCAAATCCACTAACTTGTAGCGTTTGCCATTGTATGAAAACCCGCCCTCGGCGCGCGTGACGGTTTTGCCAGGCCAGTTGCCGGTGTGCTGCCGCAGGCCGGTGAGCGCATTGAACACTGTGCTTTTGCCGGTGTTGGGATTTCCCGCCAGCGCCACCACGTAGTCCCACGAATCCATGTTCACGCCTAATTTTTTCAAATTTGCGACGTGATGCGCGGGACAAGTCGCACATGAACTGGTGATTTGAGTTTTATTTGACATAGTATTATCCTATAAACTTTTCACCGTAGATTCATGGATTATTAGAGCATTGACTTAGCCTGAGCAACGTTTCTTTCCAATTACATTAATCCATTGATCCAATAATCCATGAATCCCATTAATCCAATATCAAGATCCTTTGAGTCACGACGTCACTCCATTAAGCTTTTTAATATGAATGAGCGCCGCCTGATTTTTTCGCAGAGCGATGGTGGCGCCACGAACATTGTAAGCAACAGGGTCGCCGCTCCAGCTTTCGGTTTCCGCAGAAACGATGGTGCCCGGGACGATGCCCAAATCCATCAAGCGGCGGCGCTGCAAGCCGCGGCAGGAGTTGGAGATGCCAATGACCTCGGCTTTCTCCCCAACTTTCAGCGTAGCCAGCGAATCGAACGGGCCTGACATTTTTTGCTCTTTGGGAAGGGGCGCCACACTGACATTGGCCGCCACCATCGGCGCCAGCACCCCCTCTTCGCCATCGGCGATGAAATGAATCCGCTCCGGCTCCTTCTCAAGAATTCTGATTTTCACACCCGGCTGCAGCCCCTGCGCCAAGAGTTGCGTGTAAATAGCGCGCGGCTCATCTTCAATATGGACCACCTGCGCCAGCTCGCCCTCGCGCATCATGGTGAGCGGCTGGCCTTTGCGCGGCGGCAGTGCGCCCGCCGCAGTGGGAATGGGATCGCCATGCGGATCGACACTGGGATTTCCCAAACTCGCCGCCAGCGCTTCTTCCTCTACCACCGATACATGGTGCTCCTTTTTCTCGGCCTGGCGATGCCAGTCGCTCGCCTGCACGCCGGTTTCATCGGCGAGAAAGCGCTCCCACAAACGGTGAACGCGAATCATGCGCAGGGCGTAGGAGCGGCCTTCGGAGGTCAGCTCAAACCCTTCTCCCGGATGCACTACCAATCCCATCGCCGAAAGGCGATCCAACAAACGGGCAGACTGATCGGCGGAGATGGAGAGTGCGCCGGCCACGCTCTGCACGGTGCAGAGCATCTCCTTGTATTCCTGATCATAAAGATGTTTCAAAGCATCTTCGATCAACACGCGCTCGGTGCTGCGTAAGCCGCGCCGCCACTTCCAGAACAGCCCCGCGTCCGGCCAAAAAAAGAGCGCGCCCATCGCCAGCAACGCGACGGCGATCATCAGGGATAATAGTGGACTCGTCATCAATTCATACACCTCTGCAATCTCTATCGCGATGATCTTTTTTCATGATAAATCAAAATGTTATCGGTCAAGCCCTCGCCCAAATGATGCTGCTGCTTGCCAATTTTGATCGTCAGCGGACCGCCAAAGGGCGCCTTTGCGACGACGCTCAACTCGACATTGGGATAGATGCCAATTTTGCCTAAATAGCGCAGCATCTCCGGGTCGCGGTCGCTCACTTGCCCCACACGAACTTTTTGCCCGGACTCCACTGCGGTCAGCGGCGTCAACTGGCGTTCCATGATAAAACCATCTTTCGTGGGAATGGGCGCCCCGTGCGGGTCGGTGCTGGGATGCCCCAGAAACGCAGCCATCCGTTCTTCCATTTCTTCCGAAATCACATGCTCCAGACGCTCCGCCTCGTCGTGCACTTCATCCCACGAATAGCCCAATGCCTCCGCGAGATACAACTCCAGCAAACGGTGATGACGGATAATCTCAAGCGCGATCTTGCGGCCGGCGTCGGAAAGGGTTACGCCGTAATAAGGAGTATGCGAAATCAGTTTCAGCTCCGCCATTTTCTTGATCATGCCGGTCACGGAAGCTTGCGAAACGTTCATGCGCTCAGCAATGGCGTTGGTGGTAACCGACGCTCCGCTTTCGCTTAATTTGTAAATGACTTTTAGATAATCCTGCACCGTTTGCGTGATCATGATTCTCCCCGTACTTGAAAATTTTGAGCCAAAATAAATAAATTTTTTATACTTGTCAAGTAAAAATTTAGGCAATCCTAAAATTTTATTTAATTATTTAGAAATTGTGGGGCGAGATTTTGAAGGAAGACGACGCTGTGAACTGCGCGCCTATACGACGACGTAGGTGCCGGTGCCGACGGCAATCAACACATTTTCGTCATTTAAAAGCTCCATGCGGGTTACAGCGACTTTATTGCCCGTGCGCAAAACTGTTCCAGTTGCGACAAAGTATTTGCCGCGGCCGGGGCGAAGAAAATCCACCCGCATATCGATGGTGCCAAATTTGGCGAGCCGCTCCAACTTCTCCTGATTGGAAAGGTGGCTCATTTTTTTTAAGAGACTTGTGAACGCCGTGAGACCGCCGGTGACGTCCAACATCGCAGAAATGACCCCGCCGTGCAAAATGCCTTGAATGAAATTGCCCACCAGCTCCGGGCGCATGTCGATGCGAACGCGCGCGCCGTCATAATCCAGCGACTCGATTTGCAGCCTCAACAGCTTGTTAAAAGGAATTTGATCGAGAAAAACGGTTTTGACGGTTTCGATGATTTGGCTGTGTTCAGTCATTAGTTTTTAAGACTTGTGGTAAGCTCAAAATAGGGGGCGAAAGCTCGTAAAGCAAGAAAATTCTTATATGCGCATTTCGTCAAGCGGCAATGCCCGAATGCTTTTTAAGTAGCGCGACCAGGCTAGTCGTGCTACATTAGAACTGCTGACTGAGCATGGTCAGCGCCGCGACGTTTCATCCCACCACACTCGGGCCAAATCAACAAACTTCAATGCGATTACTGCAAAATTAATCTCTTGCTTATTATCCCCAAGATTTTATTTTTCTGCCATTATCAAACTCTCCGATTCGGCAAGCCTGTTTTAAAATTCAATGTAGGTGAGATCATGCTAAATCGAATCACAGTTATTTCCGCATTCATTGCAATCTTTCTCCCAGTGGTCGCTCTCCCGCAAAATGACAAAGAGCAAATACAGCGCGATTCGCTTTACATCCTCGAACACTATGAAAAGCGCGAAGTGCAAATCCCGATGCGCGACGGCGTGAAATTGTTCACGTCGGTTTATTCGCCGAAAGACAAAAGTCAGCGTTATCCCATTATGCTGAATCGCACGCCGTACTCGGTGCGGCCGTATGGCGAAGGTGTCCGGCCGCAGTTGGGGCCGTCTATGTTATTTGCGAAAGAGAAATTTATTTTTATTTATCAGGATGTGCGCGGGTGCTACATGTCCGAGGGCGTGTTTGAAAACATGCGGCCGCAAATCGCAAAAAAGAAAAGCAAGCGCGACATCGACGAAAGCACCGACACCTACGATACCATCGAATGGCTGGTGAAGAACATTCCGAACAACAACGGCAAAGTCGGCATGTGGGGCATTTCGTATCCGGGATTTTATACCGCGGTCGGAACCATCGACGCCCATCCGGCGCTGGTGGCCGCGTCGCCGCAAGCGCCCATCGCCGACTGGTTCATCGGCGATGACTTTCATCATCACGGCGCGTTCTTTCTGCCACACGCGTTCAACTTCTTCGCGTCGTTCGGATTGCCGCGTCCGAAGCCAACCACCCAGCGCAACGCGCGCTTTCATCACGGCACGCCGGACGGCTATCGTTTCTTTCTCGAAGAAATCGGCCCGCTGAAAAACGCGAACGAGAAATTTCTCAAAGGTCGAGTCGCGTTTTGGAATGACATTATCGAGCATCCCAATTACGATGAATTCTGGCAGGCGCGCAATCTTCTTCCCCATCTCAAAAATATCAAGCCCGCGGTGATGACCGTCGGCGGCTGGTTCGATGCTGAAGATTTGTACGGCCCGCTGAAAATTTACCGGCAGATTGAAAAAAGCAGTTCGGGAGCCTTCAACGTTTTGGTGATGGGACCGTGGCGTCACGGCGGTTGGGCGCGCGATGACGGCTCAACGCTGGGCAATGTTTTTTTCGCGGACAATCCGCCGCCGTCGTATTTTTATCAAGAGAATATTGAGCTGCCGTTTTTTCTCCATTATCTCAAAGGGAAAGCAAAGCCCGATCTCCCCGAAGCGTATGTTTTCGAAACCGGCGTGAACAAGTGGCGGCGCTTTAAAACATGGCCCCCGCAGGGTTTGCAGCCACAGAATTTGTATTTGGCGGAAAATGGCAAGTTGGTAATGACGCCTGAAGGCGTCACTACAAACGTTTCAAGTTTTGATGAATTCATCAGCGACCCGGCGAAACCGGTGCCGTTCACTGAAACTATCACCACGAACATGACCATTGAATACATGACCGACGATCAGCGCTTTGCGGCGCGGCGGCCAGATGTGCTGGTTTATCAAACCGAGCCGCTGGCAGAAAACGTCACACTGGCCGGAGCGATGATGGCAAATCTCTGGGTCTCCACCACCGCCGGCGACGCCGACTGGGTGGTGAAGCTCATCGATGTTTATCCGGACGATCATCCGAATTTTCCGCACAATCCGGAACACATCAAAATGGGCGGCTATCAGCAAATGGTGCGCAGCGAGGTCTTTCGCGGCCGCTTCCGCAACAGTTATGAAAAGCCGGAGCCGTTTGTATCCAACGAAATATTCAAAATAAGTTTTGAATTACAGGACGTGCTGCACACGTTCAAAGCTGGACACCGCATCATGGTGCAGGTTCAAAGCACGTGGTTTCCACTGGTGGATCGCAATCCGCAGAAATGGGTGGACAATATTTTCAAAGCAGAGGCGGAAGATTTTGTGAAGGCGACGCACCGGGTGTATTTTGGCGCTGGCAAAGAATCTGGTCTCGAAGTGGGTATTCTAAAATAAGATTAGTGGTCTTTACAATATGGAGTAATGGAGTAGTGGAGTAGTGGATTGATGAAAACCTCAAGGAAAAATAGTTTTAATAATAAAGCTGTGCCGCCGGATATTGGAGCTTACGAAAGAACGCGAGAGGCCTTGGCTTTGCTGAGGGTCGTGGAGTTGAGGCGACGGCAAGTGACAGAAGGCAAGGTGAAAGAGATGCCTGCCGTCTTCCGTGAACTGGATATGAAAATAAAGCGCTTCAAGGAAAAAAATGAGTCGGCTTCTTTAGACTGCAAAATGCCACGCACTTTCGAAGTGCGTGACATTTACTACCTTGGGAGGAAAGATGAACTTCGGCTTCATCATCGATAACCGCAAGTGCATTGGCTGCCACGCCTGCACGGTGGCCTGCAAGTCTGAGCACGACGTGCCTGTTGGCGTCAATCGCACGTGGGTGAAGTACATCGAGAAGGGCGAGTTCCCGAACACGCGGCGGCTGTTTTCGGTGATGCGCTGCAATCACTGTGCGGATGCGCCGTGCGTGGAAATTTGTCCCACCTCTGCCCTCTTCACCCGCAGCGACGGCATCGTCGATTTTGATGCGCGCCGCTGCATCGGCTGCAAAAGCTGCATGCAAGCCTGTCCGTACGATGCGCTTTACATCGATCCGCAATCACACACCGCCGCGAAGTGCAACTACTGCGCACACCGCGTGGAAATTGGATTAGAGCCGGCGTGCGTCATCATCTGTCCGGAACACGCGATCATCTCCGGCGACATGGATAATCCAAATTCGGAAATTGCGCAACTGCTGGCGCGCGAGCAAGTCACGGCCCGCAAAGTTGAAAAGGGCACGCAACCGAAGCTGTTTTACATCGATGGCGATGAGGCATCATTGAATCCAATTGTGACCGAGCAATCGGGATCGTATATGTGGAGCTCGCAGTCTGCTGGCGTGGGGCACTTTGCCGGCCTGCGCAGGCAGGCAAAATTTGCTGAAACGCGCATCTCACAAAAAGCAGCGCAGTGGGTTGGTGGCGATGAAAAAGTCCTCGCGCCCGGCGATGATGAAAAAATTCTGCAAAAGGCGCGCGACGTCATCCAAGAAAACGCGCGGCGAGTTTACGACGCTCCGTCAAAAGGCGCGCTCTGGGGATGGGAAGTTGCGGCGTACATTTGGACGAAGGCCATTGCAAGCGGCGCCTTCCTACTCCCGTTCATCGCCGCGGTTTTCGGATTCGCACCGGTCACCGGCAATGTGCAGTGGTTCGGTCTCGCCGCGGCGCTATTGTTTCTAATTTTCACCACTGCCCTGCTGGTGAAAGACCTCGACAAGCCAACCCGCTTTCTCTACGTGCTGCTG
>JBBIIG010000006.1:74634-122776 GCA_037446635.1 bacterium | reverse complement strand
AGCACGTAGATGACGGACCAAAAACAAACCGCGATAAAGCGATTGAGCCAGGTGATAAACGCGCCCTTGAAATTCGGGAACAGCGCCAGCATGATCGCGATGGGTCCCAAAATCCACAGGAAGGCCTGCGCCCAAAACTGGATCATTTCAAAAAAAACCGAGGCCAGCGCCACCAGCGCCACCGACAGCCAGATGAGGGTGTGGTAGAAAAATCCGTAAATCTGTGCGCCCACTTCCCACCAGCGCGCTTCCGCGGCGGCGTGCCGCCGGTAGAGATCGAGGACGGTGGCGTAGTAGCCAGAAATCCCCTGCCCGTTTTGAAATAGCTTGGCGATCTCGACGATGAGCGTGCCAATCCAAACGCTCCACCAGCGATACGAGACCAGCGCCACCGCCGCGGCGCCGAGCTTGAAGAACAGCTCCGAGTAGTTGACTTTGTCGTTGCGCACCGCATTGTACATATAAGCAATTACCATAATCAGCACGACGAACGGCAGAACCTTCCACGCCAAATCCTGCACCTGGCCCAGGGTCTCGTACGACTCACGATAAATGCTTTCGATGGTCTGAAACATAATCTACCTCCTACGGCCTATCCTCGCGCCGAATGTATTCTGAATCGAAGAAACCTAAATTATGTTCGAGCGAAGAGTGCCACTCGTAAAACTTTTGCAGTTGCGCGATTTCCTCTTCGATTTCGGCCTTGAACTGCAGCTTGCGCCAAATGCTCTGGTTGCTGCGCTCGAGCTTCTGGCCATATTCGATCTGATATTTGAGAGCTTCGATCAGGGCTTCCTCGCTTTTCTGCAGCAGCATCACGCGCTGGCCGGGGTCGAGTCGGGAATTCGGATCCTGCGCGATTTGACGCATGCGCATGGCGTGTTCCGTGAGCGATTTGATGAGGTGCTCGGTGCCTTTGATTTGATAAAGATCGAGGGTGACGGACTCCGTGCTCAGTTGCTTAATCAACGCCTGCGCCTGTTCGGGGGTGATTCCCAACTCGGAGAGGCTTTTGTCGTCGTTTAAAAGCGCCGCCAGCAGGCGCTCATCAACGATCCCCAGCCCTTCCATGGAGCCGAGGAAACCCTCGCCGTAGTTGCGGAAGCGCTGCGCATTATACAACTCAGCGTTGACGCGGCTGGTTATCGAACGAAAATAAAAATCCGTCTGATCGCCGTAGAGAATGATGCGCTCCAAATCGTCCAAACTGGTAAGATCGAGACTGTTGATGAAACCGACGTCGCTGCGCAGCGCCCGCTCGTAGTCATCGATGTGCTTGATGGTTTGCAGCGTCTGCTCGATGCCGCGCGCCGTGCGAATGGCCTCCACCAGGTGTTCGCGGTTAGTGCGCAGAATCTCGGTGAGCTTGGCCAGCACCGGCGCATCCCCGAGACTCGGAAGCTGCGCCCTGGCGGATTGCGCGCAAATCAGCAACACGCTGGGTAGCAAGATTTTCGAGACTATTTTTTTCAGCACGGGTTTTTCACCTCCCTGAGATTTGGTTTGGTCGTCTGTTCAGGTTCGCCCGGATTCTACCAACTCCGAGATGGCGCCGACAATCGTGGGCTGCCGATTAAGGGCCAGGTTGCGCAAACTCACCTCATCCGGGCGGGTGGTCCACAGCCAATAATCCGACTTGGAAAATGGCAGCTTGAAAAGCATGGGCTCGCCGGCGCGGCACAACAACACTTCGCGCTCCCGCAAGTTGCGAAATGCCCGCTGCTCGGCGACCGTCATGTCCAGCGCCGCAATGGCCGCCTCCACGTCTTCGCCCGTATGGCGCAGCAAAAATTTGGAATAGCTGTTGGTGAGAATCGAAGCGGCGAGATCCCCTTTCTGCAAGTCGGCGATGTTCTGCGAGATGGCCACGATGGAGCCGTAGTGCTTGCGGGCGGTGCGGCCGGTCTCTTTGACTAACTCATAAATTTGTGAAGACTGATCGAGTGCCTTCCAGGCTTCGTCCATAATAAAAAGGGATTTTTCATAATCGCGATGCAGCGTCGCCAGCACCAGCATACTCAGGATATTGGCGTAGAGCGGCATCAACTCCGTCAACTGCTCGATGCCTTTGAGATCGAAAACGATCATGTCCGACGCGCCGTGCAGGCTCACTTCCAAAATATTGTTATTGTTTTCGGCGAAGTAGGGTTTGGCGGCGGATTTGCCGAGGTAGTAATCTAACGAGCCGAGCAAATGGCGGTACAGGTGCTCTTCCAATCCAAAGGCGAGGTTGCCGCTGTTTTTGAGGAAGGCTTCAAACGCGCGGATGCTTTGGGTGGCGCCGTTATTTTGGAAGAAGCGCTCGAGCGCGCCGTAGATCACCGCTTTTTGTCCCTTGCCGATGCTCACCTGATCGTCCTTCAGCATGAGCAGAAGGAAAGATTGCAGACAGGTGATGGCTTCGAGGTACTCCGGGCTGTCCACCCGCGCGCTATTCGGCCCGAAGTAACGGAAGGGATCGAGCTGATTGGGTTTGTGCGGGTCGATGGCAACATAGTCGGCCCCGAACGCCTGCGCCAGCGGCCGGTAGCTTCCGCTCAAATCAAGTATCACGACCGGCACCCCTTGCTCGAGGTATTTTGTGATGAGGCAATTGGCGTAGAAGCTTTTGCCACTGCCGGAGGGCCCGATGACGAGGGCGTTGTAATTGAGGTTGTCGATGGAGAAAAGATCGTAATAGACCAGCGCGCCGTTGGTGTTCACAAACGGCACGCCGCGATTGGCGACGCTTTGGTAGTCGCCGCTGAAGTTCACAAAATGGCCGGCGTGCTCGCCGCGCACTTTGATGCGGCGGTAGAGATAATTTCCCGGTGCCCCGGAGAGAAACACGTTGAGCGCTTCGAGGCCCGTTTCAATCATGCCTTTGGACTCGGCAAAGCTGGCAAAGGAAGAAAGCATTTGCTCCTGGCGCGTCACTAGCGTATGGCGGTCCGCATCCCAGGTCATCACCGAAAGCGAGAGTTCTAAAAGCGAGTCTTGATCTAATTCGATCAAATGAGAAACGCCGGGCAGAGCCGCCTCGCCATTAGCCGTCTCCAAACCATCGAGTTCGGCCATCTTGGCGTCCGCCAGGGTGTTAAAGCGGGGTTGATTCACCCAGCGATTTAATTGAATGTAGCGCCGAGCTTCCTCTTTCGAAAGCTTCTCGAGTTTAACGACTAATCGCAAGGGAAACGGCAGCAAAAGCAAAGTCTGCAGCGGACTTTTCAAAAACCGTTTATCCACTTCGATGGGATGCGCCCCCTGGCCGGGCAACTCAATCATGGAAGCAACGGCCATGTGCTCGAGGCCAATGGCGAGATCACCGTACGAAACCTCCACGCCTTTCTTCAACAAATCGCCGTTAAAATGCTCCGGACGCAGCTCACCAGCGCTGACATCATTCAGGTTGTAATAACGAAACAGCAACTCGGTGATGTCATCCGCGCCCAGACGTTGAAACGTGAAGGTGCTGAGCTCGCGTTGAATTCGTTCAGCAACTTGTTCGATAGATCGGATATCCTTTTCCAACTTGAGCTGCGCCAACTGGCGCGGCGGCTGACTGGTAAACCGGTAAAAAAATTCGTAGCGCTGCGGCGGGCGGTATTCGATGAGATAATTGAATGTGACCACGAGGTAGGTGGCAATATCAAAATAGGGGGTTAATGCCAGCGAGCGCTCTCGCATCTCCGCCAGTTTCACGATCGCCGGTTTTTGCACCGCCGGCTGCGGCAGGGCGTCGCGCCAGGTGGATTCGAATTTCTCGTACCAGAATTCGATTTGCGTATGCGGCTGCAGCACGCCTAAAAGTTTGCTTAAGCGCACGCACGCCTGCTCGTAATCGGCCTCCGTGAGCCGGAGAAAATTCCCCGCGTCGATGCGCCAAAGAATCGATATCGCGCCGTCCTTGCGAAAGAGGTATCCGCGTCCGCCCTCCTCGAGAACACCAAAGTGGGGCAGCCGATCGGCTAAGCTGGTTTTATTTTGAAATCTCACGCCGCTCACCTCCTTATGATCGGGGGCAGCTTCTGAGTCTGTTGATTATCCAGATTGGTATTCGAAAACCAAAGAACCCACGACGACCAGAAGTACCGCGGTTTGTTTGTATTCACATAGCGGAACACGACGATCAGAGCCACCATGATGATCACCAACCACAGCCTGGGGACGAAAAAGTTTCCGACGCAGCCCACGATGATCAGCGTCAAGTAATCGCTCACTCGCAAGCCAAATTGCACGGTGGGTTTCGACAAAGTTTGTTCGATATAAAATTTCATCCTCTCCCCTGTTCTGATAGGTGCAAAAAAGGGCACTCACGATCTTACTTTGAGCACCCTTCATCAATCGCAAACCGACTAAAATGGCCGGCCCGCCGTACTGGATATTATCTCGATGATAAAATGAGCGGCATAAAAGATGATGACCCCGATGAGAACCGATGGCGCCAAACCGCGATTGCCGCGGGCGTAAGCCACAGCCGCAACCACGCCGAAGAACCAAAAAATTCGCGCGCCCCAATTGAAGAGCGTTTGTTGCAGCGTCCTGAGAAAAGAATCCACTCGATCCTGCGCCAGTAGTACATGAGGGTCGAGCAGCGCCACAACCATCACCACTAAGCTCAACAGGATTACCTTCTTTAACATATTGCCTGACCTCCCTTTTAAATTCCTTTTTAAAATTTTTGTTAATGAAGCCGACCGAATAAAGAACGATTTAGATTCCTAATATTATATACTTACAGAAGCGCTTCTTTAGCAAAAATTATCGTTCCCACAAAAATTTAACAGATAATACAAAAAAAAATCTTTTAGTTAAAGAAAATTTTTGTAAAAATGTTTGGCTGGAGCAGAAGCAGAGATGAGCGCCTGAAAGCCAGGTGTCGAGAATACGAAATCTCGATTAATTATTTCAGGTTTTCGCAAAAAACAGCATGTTTTAGCACTAAATCTAATAATAAAAGTCAATAAGTCAAGTATTAAATTCATGTTTGTAAACTTATTCTTGACAAACAATTTTTCGGCATTATATTAGCTGCCATGACTTTCCCCCTCTATCTCCGCGCTTGGCAACGCTGCGACAACCATCAAATCATAAAAGAATAAGAGCTGTTGAATGAACCGACTCATCACCATTAATTCAAAAGACAACATTCCGCCTGCTTACCAAAATACCCCAATTGGCGACTTGCTGGAATACCACAATTTGAATCGCCCGTTCGAAACCTACACACGAGCGCAACTGCTGATTGGCATGTGCATGGATAACCGCAAGCACCTTCATATTCCAGACAACTTCGCTTACATCATCCGCGCCGGCGGCGCCAATTTGCGCTACAGCGAATTCAAAGTTTCTTATGCGATTGCCATTGGCGGCGTGAAAGCCATCGCGCTGATTGGCCACAACCAGTGCGGCATGGTGAATCTCGTGTCTCGCCGCGAGCAATTCATCGATGGTCTGGTTGAAAATGCCGGCTGGGATCGCGAGTGGGCCACCGAGCATTTCATGCAATTCGCCCCCATGTTTGAAATCGCCAATGAAATTGATTTTGTGCTCAGCGAAAGCCAGCGCCTGCGGCTGCGCTATCCGAAAATTCAGGTGGCGCCGCTGCTCTACCGGGTTGAAGACAACCGGCTGTTTGTGATCCGGGAAGACTGAGGGTTTTACTCGCTCCGATTACTCGCTTACTCGCTCCCACGCTCGGCGTGGGAGCGAAGCGTAAGACGCTCTGCGTCGACTAACAAAATGGCCAGAAACAAATTTCAAATCATTGTGGCAAGAAGGGTCGCTTCCACAGTTAATTTCAAAATGAAAAAATGATATTCGCGAATGCGAGAAATTATGCGGGACAGACAGGTCTTTTAGAGGTGAAAATAGATTGGTGGAGCGGCGTGGTGATATCGACAACACAACTCGTTCCCACGCAGAGCGTGGGAACGAGAAAACGCTTGGGGAGCGAAGCCGGAGACGCTCTGCGTCCAGTAAAACAATCTTCTTGAATCGATGAAAAAAATATTTCTCACAATCTGTATTTTACTTCTGCACCATCAGACGCTGCCCGCCCAGACCGAGGACTCCTTCATACTCTCCGCCGACACCCTTCAAAAATTTAATCGCATCTGGTTGAACAGCCACTGGCGCTATCACCCCGGCGACGAGCCGGCTTGGGCAACTGCACAATTTGACGATCGCGAGTGGGAGGCCGCCGACCCCGAGCTGCCGCCGAACCTTCTCCCCAAAAGCGGCTGGCCCGGCGTCGGCTGGTTTCGAATTCACGTTGCGGTGGACTCCGCACTGTGGCGGCAACCGTTCATTTTCACGATCACCCACGGCGGCGCCGCGCAGATTTATTTGAACGGCGAGCGGGTGTATGAAAGCGATCTCCGCCAACAAAAAAATATTCGCGATTTTCGCACCTTCATATTTTCACCGCAGCGCCATCACCTTATTGCCATTCGTTACACCAACGCCAACGTCACAAAATTTCATCGCGCGGGTATGCCGGCTGGATTCTATGTTTTTATCGGGCTGGCCGACCGCGTCATTGCAAACAGCGCCGCAAATATGACCTTCGATTTGATTCAGCAAATGGTTTTTACCACGGTGGCGCTGGCGTTCGGCGTTTTACATCTGGGGCTGTTTGTTTTTTCGCGCAAAAAAAGTCACCTCTATTTTAGCCTTTTTGTTTTTCTGTACGCTGCCAATATTTTTTTCGACTACCAAAATTTTCTCGCCAGCGATTTGAAAAGTAGCCTGCTCTACCTGCGCCTGCATCGCGCCGCCATGCCCTACGCGCCGATGTTTGCGCTGCTCTTCCTGTACTCACTGTTCGCGGATCGCATCCCCAAACACTTTTGGTTGATCGCCGCCGCGCTTGTAATCAGCGGCGCGCTGGCGGTAGTACAGCCGATCGCTAATTTAAGGTATATTTTAATATTCATGGGCGCGGTGCTTGTCGAAACTATTCGAATCATCCGCAACGCCATTCGCGCGCGCCGCGATGGCGCCTGGATTATTGCCATCGGATTTTTGTTTCTGGCGATTTTTTCCACCTACGACGCTCTGCTCGATTTCGAGGTGATGGAACCGTTCCAGGATATCACCAACGGTTATCCGGTGGGATTTCTTGGATTGATTCTTTCGATGTCCATCTACCTCGCCCGCGATTTCGCCCGCACCAACGAACGCGTGCTGGCGCAGGAACGCGCGGCCAAAGAGCAGGAAATGCAGCGCCGCTTGCTGGAAGCCGACAACGCCCGCAAAACCCGCGAGTTGGAGGACGCGCGCCAGCTCCAGCTTTCGATGCTGCCGCAGAGTCTGCCTGCCGTTCCCAATCTCGACATCGCCGTTTATATGAAAACCGCCAGCGAAGTCGGCGGCGACTACTACGATTTTCTCTTCAGCAAAGACGGCGCGCTCACCGTAGTGGTTGGCGACGCCACCGGCCACGGCACCAAAGCCGGCATCATGGTGGCAGCCATCAAAAGTTTGTTCCACGCCCTCGGCGGCAGCTTGATGGCGCCGGACTTTTTCAATCGCTGCACCGATATCATGCGCGGCATGGAGATGGGCCATCTTTATATGTCGATGACGCTGCTGCGCATCAAAGGCAAGAAGATGCTGGCGTGCGCGGCCGGCATGCCGCCGTTTATGATTTATCGCGCGGCTGCAAATGTGATCGAAGAAATCGTTTTGAAAGGAATGCCGCTGGGCGCGCACCGCGCGTTTCCGTACGAGCTGGAGGAAATTTCTCTTGCCCCCGGCGACGCGATCCTGCTCATCACCGATGGCTTCGAAGAGCTGTGCAACTCCGCCGGCGAGATGTTCGATTACGCGCGAGTGAAACGCGGCTTTTGGGAAAGCGCCGGGCGCTCACCGCAGGAGATCGTGCAGCATCTCTCGGACAGCGCGAATCGCTGGAGTGAAGACCAGCCGCAGAACGACGATATTACACTGGTGGTGTTGAAGGTGAAGTGAGTCAATATTAGTGCTGGTAGTTAAAATTGAAAAATTGGCAGTTGTAATTTTCAGTAGAGGTAACTATCTTTTTTCGTGAAAATCTATCTCGATAATTGAACCCATGAAATTGCCAACAAAAGCCACTGAACGAAATTACCCACGCGGCCATCAAAGTTTTGTGCAAAGAAATTGGAGTCGTAAATCCGATCCGTTTTATCAACCAATTTACAACTGGCCATGGCGACTACACCAAAGAACGCCAGCAATTATTCGGAGATATGTCTTTGGATGATACTGTATCCGAAGTCAGAATTGAGAAAAAAATAATTCCTAAGCACCACTTCGAAATGGCTGCCTGCTGCCAACCGCCTGCTGGTCGCTGGACTTAGCACAATCGAAGCCGTCAATGAATAAATCAAAAGGAGACAAAGATGGCGGAACTTAAAACCAAACCCAACGCTGCGAGCATCGATAAATTTCTTAATGCCATCAGCGACGAGCAAACCCGGCAAGATTGCTTCACGATTTTGGAAATGATGAAAGCGATCACCAAAGCGCCGCCCAAAATGTGGGGACCAAGTATCGTGGGTTTTGGCAGCTACCACTACAAATATGACAGCGGGCGCGAGGGCGATTGGTTTCTCACCGGCTTCTCTCCCCGAAAACAAAACCTGACGCTTTACATCATGGCCGGCTTCTCGCAATATGACGAGTTGATGAAAAAATTAGGAAAGTACAAAACCGGCAAATCTTGTTTGTACATCAAACGGCTCGATGACATCCACCTGCCGACGCTCAAAAAACTCATCCAGCAATCCGTTGAACATTTGAGCAAGCTTAGTAGTTAAAATCAATCCAATCTCGTCAAAACTATAAATTTTAATTTTTGAAAACTCCGTAGGGGCGATTCATGAATCGCCCCTACGGACGCATTATCTCAAACAAAATGGAGGGACTCATGAAACTCACAAGCTCAATCGTATTTGCACTATTGCTTTTCGCCTGCGCCTCCGAAAAACAATCCGAAGAAACTACGCCTGCGGCAAAACAAATTCAAGGAGAAGAAGTCGTTTACACCGCCAACGGCGACACGCTAAAAGGTTATCTCGCTTTCGATGCCAGCGTTGAAGGCAAACGCCCCGGCGTGCTGGTGGTACACGAATGGTGGGGCCACAATGAATACGCCCGGCAGCGCGCCCGCATGTTAGCGGAATTGGGTTACACGGCGCTCGCGGTGGACATGTACGGCAACGGCAAGCAGGCCAGCCATCCCGAAGACGCCGGCAAGTTTGCCAACGAAGTCATGCAGAATCTCGATGCCGCCGTCAGCCGCTTCAACGCCGCGCGCGAGCTTCTGCAAAATCATCCGGCCACCGACCCCGAATCCATCGCGGCCATTGGCTACTGCTTTGGCGGCGCGGTGGTGCTGCACATGGCGCGCATCGGCGCGGACCTCGACGGCGTGGTGAGTTTTCACGGCAGTCTCGGCGCGCTGCACACGCCCGAGCCGGGCGCCATCAAAGCGAAGATTCTCGTCTGCCACGGCGCGGACGATCCGTTTGTCCCGCCCGATCAAATTGAAGCTTTCAAAAAGGAAATGGAAGCAGCCGGCGCCGATTACACTTTCATTGCCTACGAAGGCGCGAAACACAGCTTCACCAATCCGGATGCCGATAAATTTGGTGCACAATTCAACTTGCCGCTGGCTTACAACCAGGCCGCGGATGAGAAATCGTGGCAGGACATGCAGGATTTTTTCAACAAGATTTGGTCTCAATGAAACCAAAGCGCATTCGGGTTATCGCCATCTGTGTCATCCGTTCGGAAAGAGGCGTTCTGGTTTTTGAGGGATTCGATTCTGTCAAAGGCGCTCACTATTATCGGCCGCTCGGCGGGGGCGTCGAGCCGGGCGAAACCAGTGCCGCCGCGGTGAAGCGGGAAATTTTGGAAGAAGTCGGGCTGGAGCTCACCGCCCTCCGGCTGCTGGACGTACTGGAAAACGTCTTTGTTTTGGAGGGCGAACCGCGGCACGAGATTGTCTTTGTTTACGAAGGTCGTTTCCACGATGAGCGCGCCAACCAACGGGACGAATTCATGGTGAAAGAGGACGGCGGCCACGTCTCGCGCGCCACCTGGCGGGAGTTGCACAGCTTCGATGAGAAGCATCGGTTGGTGCCAGGAGAATTGATGGGGATATTGCAGCGAAGCATGTGACCCCCTGATCATAACCAAATATCATGAAGCTAAAAATAGTCGGAGAGCACAAATGCATCCGGAATCCTTTCGTGTCCAGTCCATCGATCACATTGAATTCTTCGTCCCCGATCAAGCCGCCGCCAAATGGTATCACAAGTCCTGGGATTTGAAATTTTGCCCGGCTACGAAAGCTGGGCGGCGGGCGGCCCGCTCATGATCTCCAGCGACGGCGGCGCCACCAAGCTCGCCCTGTTCAAGGGCGAGCCGCCGGGCCAGCGCCCGATTGTGGGTTTCCGCTGGCTTGCGTTTCGGGTGGACGGCGTCGGATTTCTGGCTTTTCTCGAACAGGCAGCCAGCGCTCCGCTTTACAATGAAGACGGCCAGGTGGTGCATGAACTCCAAGCGGTGGACCACGATCTCGCCTGGTCGGTTTACTTCTGTGATCCCTACGGAAACCGCCTGGAAGTTACGACTTACGACTACGCAGCGGTGGCGGCTCACACAAAATCCCGGTGACCTTCGGGCTCTTCATCGGGCTGGTTTCTTTCTTCGCGCAGTTTTACAGCCCGCTGGTCTTCAACGGCTTCCCCTACTATCTGAGCTGGTGCTGGGGCGCAATCACTTTGATTGGCTGGTTGATTTTCGGAGCAGTGGCCGCGCTGGTGTATAAGCAACCAGCGGCTAAAAAAAATTGGTAGGGGCGTATTGCAATACGCCCCTACCAATCAATTCACTGGCAGCCAGTAGCTCACTTTCACCGCTAAAAAATTGTCGCCGGCCGCGGTGAACGAATCCAGCAGCTGGCCCGGCGTGACCAGCCTTCCATGCGGCCGGGAGGAAAAGCGATCCTGCTGCCAGATCAAAAACAGGGCGCTGCCGCGCCGCCACTCCCACCGCAGCACCACGTTGCTGCGGAAAAAGTGATTGTTAAAATCGCGGTTGCGTAAATCGAAAACGTCGCTGCCGTCGGTCACCATGATGGAGCCATCCGGGTTGATGGTTGCGGTGGTACCCTCGCTGCCATACCGCCGCAGCCGTTTGCTGCGCGACGCTGCTAACTCGCCGTGATCGAACCAGCGCCCGCTGGACACAAACGGCTCGGCGTACAACTCCAGACTCAAATCCGGCGTGAAGGCGTAATTGAGTCGAATCTCCGCCGCCAACTCGCTGCGCTCGATGGTGGAAAAAATGTAGCGCCGGCCGAACGTCTCCGGCCGTCCGCCGCCGAGCTCATCAAAATACTGCCGTTTATTGAGCTGACGAAAATATCCCGGCCCCAGCGAAAATTCCCAGCGCGCGCCGGGCTTGAAAGAAATATCCCCCGAAGCCTCAAAAATCCAACCGCCCAACTCATCGCGAATATAGGAGAGCTCCACGTCCCACGGAATTTTGGCGGCGAAGTTACTGGCCAGCGCCGTGGACAAATGCCAGTCGGAGGCGGTTTTCATGAGGGGGCCGCCGCGGGTCAAATCGTCGCTCAGCGCCGGCAGCTTATAATGAAAATGGAAATCGTGCCGCCAGAAGTTTTTCCACATCGCGCTGGCGTTGAAATCGAGAATCGTGAAGGTGCGGTTGCCGTCAAAGTTCCAGTCGGTCGCAACCAGGGTTTGCACTTGGTAATTTCGAAAAATTTTGCCGGGGGTATTCTCGCGATAGGTCAAATAAGCGCTGGAGGAAATAATATCAGCGCTGGATAAAATGCCCACGTCGTTCAACTCAAAGTTGGGCGAATGGGCGCCGAAGTCCGCGCCCCACAACCAGTGGCGTCCGCTTCGTTTATCAAAACTGAGCGAGCCGGCAAAACCGGCCAAAGAAGTTCGCGACGAATCGAGACGCACGTGGCTGGCGTCCGGGCGCTGGAAATAGCGCGCACTGGATCGCTGGGCGCGCACGATGGCCAGCGGCTCGCCTTCAATATAAGAGAATCCGGCGAAACCTTGCAGCACATATTTTCCATCGCGAAAGCGGAGATTCCAATCGGCGTTGCCGGAATAGGCCTGGCGATTCAACACTGCTGCCAGCGGCTCGCCGGCCGAGAGGTCGCGGCGAATGCCGGTGAACATCAATCCCACCGTGGAAAACGACTTCCCAAATTCCTGCTGCAGCCGTAGGACGCCAAAACCGCTCAACGGCTCCACTTCATGTTTTTCGCGCCGGGCAGCGTTGGAATCCGTGGCGGCAAAAAATGAACGGGCATGTTCGCGTGCGGTCAACGCCGTCAGCGCGCCGATGGACAGACCGGAATTCAAACGACCAGTCAACTTTGCCGCTGAGACAATCGTGGTGTTGTCCGGTACGTCGCGAAAATCGCCTTCCACCGAACCGTGCGGCGGCGCGCCGATTCGCCGCGAATAGAAAAACCTCGGGCCGATGTTGTCGAACAGCTGGCTGCCCTCGATGAAAAACGGCCGCTTCTCATCGAAAAAGGTTTCGAACGCGGTGAGGTTGACTTCCGCCGGATCCGCCTCCACCTGCCCGAAATCCGGATTGATAGCGGCGTCCAGCGTCAAATTTGAGCCGAGTCCCATTTTCAAATCGGCGCCGGCGCGCGAGGTGAACTCGCTGCTGTCGTTGAAGGGATCGTCGGGGTGGGTGCCGCTGGTGAAGGTGGCGCTGCTGGTTTCGTACGGCAGCAGTTCGATGCGCCGCGCCGCTGGAATATTTTTGATGCCGACCAAATTTCCAAATTTCGATGCCCAGCCGGTTTCGTTTTTGGGAATCATCACCCAGTACAAATCTTCGTTGGTGCTGGGGATGAAGCGGTTGATGTTGATGCCCCACACCTGCTCGGCGGCGTTTCGGAAGCGCAGTTGCGAAAATGGGATGCGCATCTCGGCGCTCCAGCCGTCCGGTCCGATGTAAGCGTCGGCGTCCCACACCGGGTTGTAGGAATGATCGCGATTGTATTCGTCGTCGGCAGAGTGATAGTAATCAACGCGCACGCCGGCGGCGGTGACTACAAAAGTGTAGGCGGTGCGGCGGTCGCAGTAGGTGTCGAGGGAAACGATGATGCGGTCGGAGTTGCCGTTGTTGTCGCGGCGGCTGACTTGCGCGCGAATTTGTTCAGGTTGATCGAAAAACATGCGCGCGCCGATGTAGATGGCATGTTCGTCGTAAAGAATTCCAATCTCGGTGCGATTCGAGGGCGCGGCGCCTTCGTCCGGATCTTTCTGCAAAAAGTCGGAGAAAAATTCCGCGGCCTGCCACGCCGCGTCATCGAGGATGCCGTCGATTCGCGGCGACTCACTTTCGATCCGGTTCGCGCGGAATTCCTTTCGTCGGGTGAGGGCGTCGTCGTCGCCGGCGAGCAACGGCGTCAGGGTGAACAACAGAGTAATTGTGATTAAAAATTTAGCTCTCAGCATTCAACTTCAATTCATTTTTCAGTCGTTTCCAAGTTTTGCAATGACAATTCTCGCTCGGATATTCAAAAATGGTAAGTGTCATTGCAAGCCTAGCAAAGCAATCTCATGATTTGGTGATCAAATCATGGGATTTACTTCGTCGCTGCGCTCTTTCTAAGGAAGTTGCTCATTCGATGGGACGGCTTCAGCCCGCCGGCCTAAGGCCTCTGGCGGGCAGGCAAAAAGCGCCTCGCAGGTCGGGACGAAGCAATCGCATTGGAGTCAGAAATTTCCTTTCCAATAAAATGACGCAGTCATCAAAGCTCGTAATGATACTGAATAGCCCTCACGCCTGGTACCGCTCGCGAATATTTTCGCTCACCACGTGCCCATCGAACAAATGCACGATGCGATGCCCGTACTCGGCATACGCTGGCGAGTGCGTGACCATGATGATGGTCGTGCCTTCTTCGTTGAGGGCGGCGAGAATTTGCATCACTTCTTCGCCGTTGGCGGAGTCAAGGTTGCCGGTGGGTTCGTCCGCCAAAATCAGTTTGGGACGAGCCACCACCGCGCGCGCCACGGCCACGCGCTGCTGCTGTCCGCCGGAAAGCTGCTGCGGAAAATGGTTACGGCGGTGCATGATCTGCATTTTTTCCAGCGCCTCTTCCACGCGCTTTTTGCGATCGGAGGTGGAGACGCCCAAATAGAGCAGCGGCAGCTCGACGTTCTCGAACACCGTCAGCTCGTCAATGAGATTGAAGCTTTGAAACACGAAGCCGATGTTCTGTTTGCGCAGATTGGCGCGCTGGCGCTCGCTGTACTTCGCCACCTCCTCATCGAGGAAGAACAGCTCGCCCTCGGAGGGATTGTCCAGCAAGCCCAGCAAATTCAGCAGGGTGGACTTGCCGCATCCCGACGGCCCCATGATGGACACAAACTCGCCGGGGTGAATTTCGAGATTGACGTTGTTCAACGCCGTGGTTTCCACTTCCTCAGTGGTATAGAGTTTCTTGAGATTCTGTGTTCGGATCATAACCTCGCCTCCAAGATTTCAAAACGTGGCAGTGATGTTTTATAAGACTGACGAGAAAGGAAAATGGTTGTCAGATTTATTTTGCTTTAACGGAAATCTTTGAGGATTGTTACGGGGTTTGTCATTGGTTTGCTTCCAGCATTTTTTGATAACTCGCTCAAAACCTTGATGCTAATCTACTATTCAATTCTTGGTGCAATAAACATTATTTACGGTTTTAACATAAGGGGGCTTAAAGAGGGTGTCCGAAACAAGATCAAAGCCAAAGTAATAACTTATTTCACAAGAAAGTCATAGCCGCTGGGGCCAAATATGTTGACATAGCGGATAGATGTTTTAAAGATTCGATATAGGATGGATTCGCGATTCACAAACGGTGTCTGTAATTCGTCCCCAGATCTCTAAAATTGCGAGTGAATGTCAAGAAAAAATATACGAGAACTGGTCATATAACGGCGAAAGTTTTCAAAAAAACGGCGGCTATTTTTAAAAGATTAGTAGTGCTTATGTTGGCTTATGGAGAACATGGCATTATGAAGCCTTCTTTTCGATATGACAATTTCAAACGCGGTTTACGCTCACAAAATCAGCGCGATGGTAAGATTTTTCAAATACTGAACTTCCCTCAGAAAAAATTCTTGACATTATAAATATTTTTTGTTACGATAACCAAAATCCAAACATTATTCATTTTAAAAGTGAGGAGGGCGTGTTATGGCCACTGGTAAGGGCTCGGTGAACAAAGTGATCCTGGTGGGTAATTTAGGCCAAGATCCGGAGTTAAGATATACTCCAAATGGGGCGGCTGTGACAACTTTGAGTGTGGCTACCAACGAGGTCTGGAAGGATAACGACGGCAACAAACAAGAACGTACGGAATGGCACCGCGTGGTACTTTGGAGAAGATTGGCCGAAATTGCCGGCGAGTGGCTGAAAAAAGGCAGCAAAGTTTATGTCGAGGGGCGCTTGCAAACCCGCTCCTGGGAAGATAAAGACGGCATTAAAAGATACATGACCGAGGTCATTGCCGACGCCTTGACCATGCTCGATTCCAAATCCGACGGCGGGCGCTCGGCTGTGCCGCCGCCTTCCGATGCCGACGCGCCGCCTGCTCCCGAAGGCCCGGGACCTCAGGAAGAAGACGATCTGCCTTTTTAAATTACCAAGCGGAGCCAGAGTTGATTTTAGACGCACGATACACAGCCTTTCATCAGTTTAGAAATCCGAGATTCATTCTCGGATTTTTTTTACCACAAAACCCTCTCGATCCCACGCAGAGCGTGGGATCGAGAGGGGTAGGCTGGAACAGACAAATTTCAAATGTCAGGAACGCATTGTGAAACATAATCTCTCCGATCTTTTAGAATACGCCAAACAAGCGCAGCAGCGCGCCATCGCGCCCTATTCCAATTTTCCAGTGGGCGCGGTGCTGGAAACCAAATCCGGCAAGCTCTACTTTGGCTGCAACATCGAAGTCAGCTCCTACGGACTGACGATTTGCGCTGAGCGCGTGGCAATGTTCAAAGCGCTCTCGGAAGGGGAAAGAGAATTTGCCACGATGGTGATAACGGCGAACACGCGGGAGTTGTGTCCACCGTGTGGGGCGTGCCGGCAGGTGCTGTACGAGTATGCGCCAAATCTGAAAATCATCCTTCTGAATTCGCTGGGCAAAACCAAAGAGACGACGATTGCGGAGCTGCTGCCGGAGGCGTTTGGGAAAAAGTTTTTGGAAAACCGCAGCGCGTAAAAAATCAGCCACAGAGACACGGAGAGCACAGCGTGCAAAGCCGCTGGTCGGCACAGGCAGGCAACCAAATCAACCGCAAAGTTCGCTAAGTACTCCGTTTCAGGAATTTTTGTATGGTTTGGAAATCTAGATACTTCTCAAGAGCAGATCCCATCCTAACCTTCCCCTTTTAGGGGAAGGGATCACGTGCCCTCTCCTCTTTAAGGAGAGGGTTTCCGCCAAAGCGGATCCGCTTCGCGGAAGGGTGAGGTGATGGGTATCCCTACAAGAATTTTTGAAATGGTGTAAAGACGCAAGGGAAAAAATTTGCTTTTTATTAGCGGCCTTTGCGTTCTTTGCGGTTAAAAAATTTTGCTAGAAAAGCACCGCTCTGTGCACTCGGTGTCTTTGTGGCAATCAGGAGAAAAATAAATTTGTCAGAACGGGGAATTTTAATCGGTATTGCCGGTGGAACGGGATCGGGGAAAACGCTGGTTTCCCAAAATATCTATTCCGAGCTGGGATCGGATCGGGTGATCATCCTTTGCCAGGATTCCTATTACAAAAGTCTCAGCCATCTTTCCCTCGAGGAGCGCAGCCGCCACAATTTCGATCATCCGGATGCCATCGACTCCGATCTTTTGATCAAAGATATGAAAGCGCTGCTGAACGGACAAACCATCTTCCCGCCGATTTATGATTTTGTGACGCACACGCGCACCTCCAGCACGCAAGCCATCGGCCCGCACGCCATCATTGTGCTAGAGGGCATTTTGATTTTCGATAACCCGGCGCTGCGGGATTTGATGGACATCAAAATCTACGTGGACACCGATCCCGACATCCGCTTCATCCGCCGCTTGAAACGCGACATTTTGGAACGCGGGCGCACCCTGGAGTCGGTGATTCGCCAGTACGAAGAAAGCGTGCGCCCGATGCACCTGCAATTCGTGGAGCCTACCAAACGCTACGCGGACATCATCATCCCGGAGGGCGGCTACAATAAAGTGGCGATTGATTTGATCAAAACCAAAATCGAGGCACTGCTCAGAGAGCGGGAATGACCAAACATAAATCTCAAAAATCAAATAACAATCCAATATTCAATTTCGAAAATTCAAAATCCGTGATGATGCCTGGTTTTGGTAATTGTGATTTTTTTGTTTTGAGATTTATTTGGGGTTTGTTATTTGCGTTTGAAATTTCAGCTTTTTTCTGTCATCACCAATTACAGAGGCAGCTATGTTAGACACCTTTTCCAATGAGATGGGCTGGATTGAAGTTATCGTTGGCAGCATGTTCAGCGGCAAATCCGAAGAGTTGATTCGCCGGCTGCGGCGCGCGCAAATCGCCCGCCAGCAGGTAGCGATTTTTAAGCCCTTTATCGATACGCGTTTTTCCAACGATCACATCGTCTCGCACAGCGAGCAAAAAATACCCTCGGTTTCGGTGCGCAGCGCGTATGAAATTTTAGAGCGCTCTCGCGACGCCAAAGTGGTGGGCATCGATGAGGGGCAATTTTTCGGGCTGGAGCTGGTGGAGGTGTGCGAAAAACTCGCCGCCCAGGGCAAGCGCGTGATCGTCGCCGGCCTGGATCAGGATTACCGCGGCAAGCCGTTCGAGCCTATGCCGCAAATGCTGGCCATCGCTGAGTCCATCACCAAAACTCTCGCCATCTGCGTGAAGTGCGGCAACCCCGCCAACCGTACTCAGCGCATCACCAAAGAAAAAGATCGCGTGCTGGTTGGCGCCACCGACATGTACGAGGCGAGATGCCGGAATTGCTTTGAGCCGCCATCAGATACTGAACCACTTCGCGGAAACGAATAAACCAATCTCGAAAATCAGGAGGGAAAAATGGAGCGACTTGTCAGCTTTGTCGGCGTTTTTGTTTTGCTTGGTATTGCATGGTTGCTTTCTAACAACAAGCGGCAAATCAATTACCGCGTCGTGCTGTGGGGAGTGCTGCTGCAAGTGGTGTTTGCCGTTATCATTTTAAAAACAACGCCCGGCCAGGCGGTGTTCTTTTACGCCAAAGCCGCCATCACCAAACTGCTGAGCTTTACCGACGCCGGCGCGTCGTTCCTGTTTGGCAACCTCTACCGCGGCGACACCGACCTGGTGAAAGCGCTCGGCGGCGGCGGCCCGTTTCAAATCCGTGATTCGGTTTCCGGCGATTTCATCAACATCGGAATTGTATTTGCGATTCATGTGCTGCCCACCATCATCTTCTTTGCCTCGCTGATGTCGATTTTGTACCACCTGGGGGTGATGCAGCGAGTGGTGCAGGGCGTGGCCTGGGTGATGGCGCGTTTCATGGGTACCAGCGGCGCGGAAAGCCTTTCCGTGGCGTCCAACATTTTTGTGGGACAAACCGAGGCGCCGCTGCTCATTCGACCTTATGTTTCCACCATGACCCTGTCGGAGCTGATGGCGGTGATGACCGGCGGCTTCGCCACCATCGCCGGTGGAGTGATGGCGGCGTACGTGCGTTTTGGGGTGGACGCCGGCCACTTGATGGCGGCGAGCGTGATGTCGGCGCCGGCGGCGCTGGTGATGGCGAAGATCATTTTCCCCGAAACCGAGGAGCCCAAAACCAAAGGCGAAGTCAAGGTCAGCATTGAAAAAACCACCGCCAACGTGGTGGATGCCGCGGCCAGCGGCGCCGCCGATGGCCTCAAATTGGCGATGAACGTGGGCGCCATGCTGCTGGCGTTCATCGCGTTGATTGCGATGCTGGATTTTTTCTTCCTAAAATTCGGATTGCTCTTTGGCTGGGAAAATTTGAGTTTAAAGAAGGTTCTCGGCTTCATATTTTCACCCATCGCGCTGGTGATGGGCGTGGAGACCGCCGACATTCGCGACTTCGGCTACCTGCTCGGCACCAAAGTGGCGATCAACGAGTTCGTGGCATACGTGCAGTTGGGAGAATGGAAAGATCAGCTCTCGCCGCGCTCGTTCACGATTGCCACCTACGCCCTGTGCGGGTTTGCCAATTTTAGCTCCATCGCCATTCAAATTGGCGGCATTGGCGGCATCGCGCCGGAACGCAAACACGACCTGGCCCGCATCGGCCTCAAAGCGATGATCGGCGGCGCGCTGGCGTCGTGGCTCACCGCCACCATTGCCGGGATTTTGATTTAATCAGCGAGTGTGTTGGAGTGTAAAAATCAGTCCGCAGGACATATTTTTACACCTCCTGCTCTACTGCGCGGCAAAAATATGCTGCGCTGATTTTTGCACTCCTTTTTTCATCACGCTCCTGTCCGTCTTTTCACTTGCGAATCTTTTTCAAATTCAGTATAATAAAAACCTTTCCGGTCCGCGAAGCGGATCGCCCACCTGCCGATCTGCGGGCAGGGTATTCGAAAATTTTGACTGTCCGTTAAAAGTTATGTGGTATATCGCCAAAGGCCTGCAAATCATCGGTCTCGTGCAAGTTCTGATTGGCATCGTCATCGGCATTTCCGAAGACAATTTGAGCGCGGAGTTGAAAATCGCGCTGATTGGCGTGGCGATTTTTTTCGTGGGACGATTGCTGGAAAGGAGAATGGTTTAGGTAGCGCGTAGGGTATAGGGTATAAGTCCTTATTTCCGTATTCCCTTATACCTTATACCCTATACCTTATACCCTATACCCTGACTCAACAAAGGGCTATGATGATTCTCACAAACACTGAACATGAGCCATGAAAAACGTCCTCGCCATGGTGCTCGCCGGCGGGCGAGTGGATGAACTGAGCGTCCTTACCCTTCACCGGCCCAAATCCGCGGTACCGTTTGGCGGCATGTACCGCGTCATCGACTTCCCGCTCAGCAATCTCATGCACTCCGGCGTGGAGAACGTCGGCATTCTCAGCCAGTACAAATCCTATTCGTTGATCAATCACATTGGCATTGGTTCGTGGTGGGATTTTGTTGGCCGCCGCCGCGGCGCCACCATGCTGCCGCCGTCCACCGGGCATAAAGCCAGCGATTGGTACAAGGGCACGGCGGACGCCGTGTATCAAAACCTCGAATTTGTGCAAAGCCGCCATCCCGAAACCGTGATGGTGCTTTCCGGCGATCACATCTACAAAATGGATTACCGCCCGATGCTATCGTACCACCGTGAAAAGGGCGCCGACCTCACCGCGGCGTTTATTCCCATCCCCAAGGAACAGTGCAGCCGCTTCGGCGTGGCGCAGATCGACGATGAAGACGGCGCGTTCGGCGGGCGGGTGCTGGATTACAAAGAAAAGCCAGCGAAAGACGGCTACCCCTGGGCCAGTCTCACCATCTTCATGTTCCGCCCGGCCGTGATGTATGAGGTGTTGGAGAAAAACGCCCGCGGCTCCAGTTCGCATGAGTTTGGCCGCGACATCATTCCGATGATGTTGGGCAAGTACAAAGTTTACGGGTTCAAATTCAACGGCTATTGGGGCTACGCCCGCACCATCGACGAATTTTGGCAAACCAACATGGATTTGCTGGGCGGGCAGCCTAAAATTGATCTCGAGGGCTGGCAAGTGCGCACGAACCTCGATCACGATCGCCTGCGCGATCGGCCGCCGGCGCGCATCGGCAGGCATGCCGTCATCGAAGACGCGTTGATTCACAACGGCTGCGAAATTGAGGGCGAGGTGCATCGCAGCATTTTGTTTCCGGGCGTGAGGATCGAGAAAGGCGCGCTGGTCCAAGACTCGATTTTGTTTTTTGATACCGTCGTCGAGGCCGGCGCGGTCGTAGAGAAAGTGATCGCCGACGTCGAAGTAAAGATCGCCGCTGGAAGCCGCATCGGCGAGGGCGACGCCGCAGTTCCTAATCGCGATCATCCGTCGCTGTTGAATTCAGGCATTACGCTCATTGGGCGCTCGGTGCACCTCCCGCCAAAGGTGAAGTTGGGGCGGAACTGCATTGTCTATCCCAATTTGGGCGAAAGGAATTTTAAGCAAACCGTTTACGAATCGGGGATGACGATTTCATGAGCCCGAATGTTGTAGACGCCCCCTCTTATAAGGAGAGGTTTAGGGTGAGGTCCTAAGTGAAAAGCTTGATGCAAACTAAAAAAATTCAAACTAATGATTTCTGATTAAAATTTTATTTTGCCCTACAACCTTCATTTTGGTTATTCAAAAGGCATAAGACCCCATCCTAACCTTCCCTTGGGGAGGGGACTCCCGCCCAAGCGGATCCGCCTGCCTGCACAGGCAGGCTTCGCGGAAGGGTGAGGTTCTTGAAGAAGAATGGAAACCTTAGAAATACAACTCAATCGCATTCAAACGCGTGCGCTGATCATCGGCGCGGCGGCGCTGGCGCTGTGCGGCTTCGGTGCATTTCAGAACCTCGGCCAATTTTACCAATCCTATTTGCTGGGATATCTTTTCTGGATTGGGCTGGCGCTGGGAAGTCTGGCGCTATTGGCGCTGCACCACATGGTTGGCGGCGGCTGGGGATTCGCCATTCAGCGCGTGCTGGAATCCGCCACCCGCACTCTACCGCTGCTGGCGATTCTGTTCGTCCCCTTCTTTTTTGGAATGCAGGAGCTTTACCTTTGGGCAGATCCCGAGAAAGTTGCCACGGATAAAATCTTGCTGCACAAAGCCGCTTACCTCAACGTTTCTTCTTTCTGGTTGCGCACCACCGCTTATTTCGGCATTTGGGGAATGTTGATCTTCTTCGTCAATAAATGGTCGGTGGATCAAGATAGAAATGCAAATCCATCGCTGGTCGAGCGTTTGCGAAAACTCGGCGGCCCGGCGATGCTGCTCTACGTTTTGACCATCACCTTCGCCTCCATCGATTGGGTGATGTCGCTCGACCCGCACTGGTTCTCCACCATCTTCGGATTTGTTTTTGTGATCGGACAGGCGGTGCTAACGATGGCATTTGCCATCGTGGCGTTGAGCCGGTTAGTGGCGCACAAGCCGCTGTCGGATGTGGTGCAGACCAAACACTTTCACGATCTCGGCAATTTGCTGTTGGCGTTTGTGATGCTGTGGGCGTACATTTCGCTGTCGCAATTCATCATCATCTGGTCGGGAAATTTGCCGGAAGAAATTCCGTGGTATTTGCATCGACTCCACGGCGGCTGGCAGTGGATCGCGCTGGCGATCGTGGTTTTTCATTTTGCGATTCCGTTTGTGCTGCTGCTGTCGCGGCAAACCAAACGGCGCATCGAGATTCTGTCGAAAGTGGCGCTGGCGATGATCGTCATGCGGCTCGTCGATCTGTTTTGGATTATCGCGCCGAATTTCCATCCCGAAAAATTCAGCGTCCACTGGATGGACCTTGCTGCGCCGCTTGGCATCGGCGGCTTGTGGATCGCGGCGTTCGTCTGGCAGCTTAAAACGCGGCCGCTGCTGCCCATCAACGATCCGCGCATGAAAGAGGCGTTTCATCATGAGTGAACCAACCAACTCAAAAGGCTACGAGACCAGCGACGCCCGTTTCCGCGCCATCCTTTGGGGCGGCGGCGCACTGGTGATTTTGATGGTCGCGGCGTTCGCGCTGATGTACATTTTGCTTGGCCATTTTGAATCACGACAGCAGGCGACGGCAACTCCATCATCACCGTTGGTAGAAGGCCGTCCGTTGCCGCCGGAACCGCGGCTACAAGTGACACCGGAGATCGATTTAAAAACAATCCGCGCCAAAGAAGACTCGCTCGTGAACAGCTACGGCTGGGTGTCAAAAGAAGCCGGCGTGGTGCGCATCCCGGTGGAGCGCGCGATGGCGTTGATGCTCGAGCGCGGTTTCCCGGCGCAGGAATCGAAAAGCGGAAATCGCAAACCGGAAAACGGAAATCGGGGAGAACGGCCATGAAGATAGAAGATAGAAGATTGAGGATGGAGGTCCGAAGATGGAAGATAGACGATAAAAGATTGAAGATAGCCACCCGCTTCACGCTATGCGCTATGCTCTCTGCGCTCTGCGTGGTTGAAACGCCGGCCAATTCACAATCCATCAGCTCAAATGTCAAACCGGAGATACTGGATCAAATCGGCATCGAGCAGCGGCTGGACGAATCGATCCCGCTGGGATTGACGTTTCGCGACGAAAGCGGCGAGTCCGTGCAACTGCAAAAATATTTTGGCGAGAAGCCGGTGGTGCTGACGCTGGTTTATTACGAATGCCCGATGCTGTGTTCGATGATCCTCAACGGTTTGCTGAAAAGCATCAACGTGCTTTCGTTCGACGTGGGAAAAGAGTTTGATATTTTGACGGTGAGCTTCGATCCCGCCGAAACGCCGGCATTGGCAGTGGCGAAGAAAACCAGCTACCTCAGCAAATATGCGCGGCCGGGCGCGGAAAACGGCTGGCATTTTTTAACCGGCGATCCCGAGTCGATCAAAAAATTGACCGAAGCGGTGGGATTTAAATACACCAGAGATCCGCTGACCGGCCAATTCGTGCACGCCAGCGGCATCATGGTGTTGACGCCCACGGGCAAACTCTCGAAATATTTTTACGGCGTCGAATACTCCAGCCGCGATTTGAAATTGGGCTTAATGGAAGCCGCAACGAACAAAATCGGATCGCCGGTGGATCAGCTTCTCCTCTATTGCTATCATTACGATCCGGCCACCGGCAAATACGGCGTGGTGATCATGAACGTCATTCGCGTCGCTGGCATCGCGACGGTGCTGGCGCTGGGATCGTTTATGCTGCTGATGCTGCGCCGGGATCGGGTCGCGAAACGGAAAACGAAAATCGAAAACCGGATACCGTGAACCGCCAATTAACAATTCACCATTAACAATTGTTAATTGTTAATTGTCAATTCTCAACTTAATCGAACATGAACAAAGGATTCCAATTCTTCCCCGACCAGGCCTCGGCGCTGGCGCCAAAAACGGATTTGCTTTTCTTCTTTCTCGTGGGCGTCAGCATCTTTTTCACGCTGCTGATCTTCTTTTTGATTTACATCTTCGCCGTCAAATATCGGCGGCGCTCTGAGGAAGAAGTGCCGCGCCAAATTCCCGGACTGCTGAAGCTGGAACTGGTGTGGTCCGTAATTCCCTTCATTTTGGTGATGACCGTGTTCGCCTGGGGCGCCACCCTCTATTTCGACGCTTACACGCCGCCGCGAAATGCGCTGGAATTTTTTGTGGTAGGCAAACAGTGGATGTGGCACGTGCAGCATCCCACTGGCCAGCGCGAGATTAACGAGATGCACGTCCCAATGGGCCAGCCGATAAAACTAACCATGGCCACCGAGGATGTCATTCACAGTTTTTACATCCCGGCGTTTCGGGTGAAAAAGGACGTGGTGCCGGGGCGGTACACCACGATGTGGTTCGAGGCCACCAAGCCCGGCGAGTACCACTTGTTCTGCGCCGAGTATTGCGGCACCAAGCACTCGGAGATGAAAGGCCGCGTGGTGGTGATGGAGCCGAACGATTATCAGAACTGGCTCAGCGGCGGCGCCGGCACCGAACCGCTGGAGGTGCTGGGCGAGAGACGTTTTCAGCAACTCGCCTGTCACACCTGCCACGTCGATAAACCCGATGCGCGTGGGCCGTCGCTCGTGGGAATTTTCGGCAAGCCGGTGCGGCTGCAGAACGGCCAGACCGTCATCGCCGATGAAGCCTACATCCGCGAATCGATTTTGAATCCGAATGCTAAGATTGCCGCCGGTTACCGTCCGGTAATGCCCACATTCATGGGACAGGTCACCGAACTGCAGTTGCTAGAAATAACCGCGTATATTAAATCGCTGGCGAAAGACTAAGTCAAAATAATTATAGTCGCGATAATTAAGGGTTAATGACTTTAACTTGGTACACCCTTCAGAGAAACTTGTAGGGATAAAAACAGACCCCATCCTAACCTTCCCCTAAGAGGGGAAGGAATTTGGAGAGGGTTAGGGTGAGGTATCACATTCACACTGGGAGTAGTGTAACATGCCAACGGCGGTTTTTAAGCCTCACGAAAAACAACTGGCCGATGAGACCAACGGCACGAGCCGTAACTATCTCAACGCCGGCTTCAGCGCCAAGTCGTGGCTGTTGACCACCGACCACAAGCGCATCGCCATTTTGTATCTCATCTCCATCACGCTGTTCTTTTTCCTCGGCGGATTGTTTGCGGTGTTCATCCGTATGGAACTGCTGACGCCGCAGGGCGACCTCATGCAATCCGAAACTTATAATAAAATGTTCACCATGCACGGCATCGTGATGATCTTTTTCTTTTTGATCCCATCGATTCCGGCGGTGCTGGGAAATTTTCTGTTGCCGCTGATGATCGGCGCCCGCGACCTCGCGTTTCCGCGCATCAACTTGCTGAGTTGGTACATTTATATGGTTGGCGGTCTGCTCACCATCGCCGCGATCGTCTTTGGCGGCGTCGATACCGGCTGGACTTTTTACACGCCGTACAGCAGCACCTACGCCAACACCAACGTGATCATCACGGCGGTGGGCGTGTTCATCACCGGCTTTTCATCCATTTTGACTGGGCTCAATTTTCTCGTCACCATTCACAAGATGCGTGCGCCGGGGCTCACGTGGTTCCGGCTGCCGCTGTTCGTGTGGGCGCATTACGCCACCAGCATCATTCAAATTTTGGGGACGCCAGTGGTGGCCATCGCCATCGTGTTGGTGGGACTCGAACGCCTCTTTCACATCGGCATCTTCGATCCAAAATTAGGCGGCGACCCGCTGCTGTTCCAGCATTTGTTCTGGTTTTATTCGCACCCGGCGGTCTATATCATGATTCTGCCGTCGATGGGCGTCATCAGCGAGATCATCACCTGCTTCGCCAAAAAGAAAATTTTCGGCTATCACTTCATTGCGTTTTCCAGCATCGCCATTGCGGTGTTAGGATTTCTGGTGTGGGGGCATCACATGTTCACCGCCGGCCAGTCCACCTACGCCAGCATGGTGTTCTCCGTGCTGACGTTTTTGGTGGCGATTCCCTCCGCCATCAAAGTGTTCAACTGGACGGCGACGCTCTACAAAGGTTCGGTCTCCTATCAAGCGCCGATGCTCTATGCCCTCGGCTTCATCGGGCTATTCACCATCGGCGGGCTTACGGGAATTTTCCTCGGCACACTAGCCGTGGACGTACACGTGCATGATACCTATTTCGTGGTCGCGCATTTTCATTACATCATGGTGGGCGGCGCGATCATGGGCTACCTCGGCGGCATTCACTACTGGTGGCCGAAAATGACCGGCCGGCTCTATCCCGAAGGCTGGGCGCGATTTTCAGCGCTGGTGATTTTCATCGGCTTCCACCTGACGTTTTTCCCGCAGTTCATCGTGGGTTATTTGGGGATGCCGCGCCGCTATCATGTGTATCCGGATGAGTTCCAAATTTTCAACGTGCTTTCCACCGCCGGCGCGACCATTTTGGGCGTGGGCTATTTGATTCCGCTGGTCTATTTTATCTGGTCATTGAAATACGCGCCGAAAGCCAGCGCCAATCCCTGGGGCGCAAAAGGATTAGAATGGGAGAAAGCGCCCTCGCCGCCCACCACGCACAATTTTGAGAAAACGCCGGTGGTGACGGAAGAGGCGTACGAATACACACCAACAGTGTGGCTGAAGTGAATGGACCAGATGGGACTCATCTCAAAGATGAGTCCCATCTATTGAAACCTCTCCATCAAAAAACAATAGTTGAGTTTGAGTGTCTGAATATTGTAAATTTCGATGGATAAAAAATTCAGAGAATTTCCGATGACATATCGCAAATGGACAGAAAATCCATTCGTGACGTCATCCTGCAAAGGGACGCTGAGGGCTCCGTCTGCCGTTTGACCTTTATGGGTACTGTTGAAAAACGCCAGCGCCAGGCCAACCTATCCAATTTGAGCGAGCCGAAAATGAGCGGCCAGGATTGGGATGATTTCCGCCGCGGCATTGTATTATTCAACGGGGGCAAGTTTTGGGAGTCGCATGAGGCGTGGGAGGAGGTTTGGAAGCGCCATCCGGAAAACAGCCGTCTTTTTTTTCAGGGATTAATTCAAGTGGCTGCCGGCCTGCACCAGTTGGAGCGCAATATTGTTCACGGCGCCGAAAAACACTTCCGCAATGCGCTCTGGAAACTTAAACCATTTCGACCCGTCTTTTTAGGCATCAACGTTAAAAAGGTTGTTGATATAGTTGAAAGCAAGCGCCGGCAATTGCTGCGTTCTAAAAAATCCGATCTAAAGCGAATTCGTGACGCGCTTATCTCACAGTTGAAATTATGACGCGCCCCATCACCAAAATAATTAATCTGCTTTTTTATTCTGCGATCCTACCGACCGCTTTGGGAGGTTGCGCCGGCGGCAAAATCGCATTTTCAAATTCTGCTGATCTCTCCCTGTTCTCAGATGACATCAAAACCGAAATCAGAAATGTTTCGACTACCGTCGTGAGCATTACTTGCGATATTAAATACGAAATTCAAAAGTTTAATTATGAACAGGAGAACGGCAGTTTTGTACCCGATCCTAAGAGTCCATTAAAATACAAGCTGGCCGGCAAGAACGGTGCGGACGGGATTGTGGTTGAGACAGAGGAAAAAACCTTGTCGGGCGGCGGCCTTATCATTCATGTCAATCCGGCGCATTCGCGCTACACCATTTTAACCAGTAATCACCTGGTTGCGCCTCCGGATACCACCGACATCTATTACCTCGACCAGGACGGCCGCAACACCGACGTGCTCTTTGCGCGCTACATTGTAAAAAGAGTGGATATTTGGGTGCGCGGCGAAAGCAACTGGCGCTCCGAAGGGAAGCTGCTGATTTCATACGAGCTCGACGACCTCGCGATTATCGAAACCCAGACCACCAACCTGTTGGGAAAGGAATTCTACAATCCCCTCGGTTATGATTTGGATCTCAGTTGGGGTGACTGGGTGTTTCTTTTCGGCTTTCCAAAGGGGGTCAAGCAGTTGACCGGCGGCTGGGTGAGTCCATCGCCCTACCCTAATACCCTGATTGTGGACGCGGTGGTGCGCTTTGGATTTTCCGGAGGCCCGGTATTCGCCCTCACGAAAGACGCCCGGCTGCTGTTTGTGGGCGTCATCAAAAGCGTGCCGCGCGCCACGTTGGATTTTATCGCGCCTTCCACCAATTTGCCGATGGGGTATAAATTAGGATTTGAAGATGTAACGGATCTCGTTGTCAGAAGGGAAATTGTGGTGGAATACGGCACCGCCTATTTTGTGAGTCCCAGAGCTGTGCTGCGATTTTTTAATGCCAATCGCGATGTGCTTGAAACCCTCGGCACGCGGCTGCATCCCAAGTATTACGGCGGGAATCCTTCCTCAAACTAATTTCAACCTTCATCCTCTATCCAGCAATTTTTAAGGAACGTCCCGTCCCGCCGCGGCGCACCAGATGGTGAACCACTGCTCGCGCGTCATCTGCAGGGAAGTCGCGGCTGCCGCTTGCCGAATTCTTTCTAATTTCCCTGTTCCAAGTACCGGCTGAACCCGCGCCGGATGCGCGAGAATCCACCCCAGCGCGGTTTGTCCGATATCGGCGCCGAGCATCTGGCCAACTTCGCGCAGCGCCGCGCGAACTCGCCGGGCGCTTTCATCGGATTCGCTAAATAAACGTCCGCCGCCCAAAGGCGACCAGACCATGGGAGAGATGCGCAGCCGCTGGCAGTGATCGAACGTGCCGTCGTGCAGCGGCTCGAGGCGCATCACGGAAAATTCCACTTGATTGGTGATGAGCGGAAAATCCAGCCGCGACGCCAGCAGCTCAAATTGCGGCGGCGTGAAATTGGAGACCCCGAAGTGGCGCACTTTGCCGGCGGCGCGCAGGGTGGTAAACGCGGCGGCCACTTCGTCGGCGTTCATGAAGGGATCGGGGCGGTGGATGAGCAGCAGGTCGAGATAATCGGTGCGCAGATTTTTGAGCGAACGCTCAGCCGCCGCGAGGAGGTGTTGCGTGCTGGTGTCGTAGTGTTTGACGCTGTGCTCTGGAAATTTTTCTGAAACGAGTTTGATGCCGCATTTGGTCACCAACTGCATCTCCGAGCGCCGCGACCGATGTTCCGCCAGCGCGTCGCCAAACAGGCTTTCGCAAGTGTAGTTGCCGTAAATATCCGCGTGATCGAACGTAGTCATTCCCAACTCCAGCGCGCCTTCGATAAGCGCCCACAAATCTTTTCTGCTCAGTTGCCACTGCGCCGCTCTCCAAAATCCCACGGCGACACGCGAAAAAGTTTGGCCCACTTCGGGATGAAGCTGAATTTGAGCAACCGCCATGATTCAACCTTTCTGTTTTTTGAATGAATATATTCAGGATTTTTTGGAATAATCAAGTGCGCCGTTTTTGGGGTTCAGCAAATAAAAAAGCCGATCGGCAGGGTAATTTCTGCAAACCGGCTTTTTGTTTTTAACCGAATTGCAATTTACTTTCGCACTCGCCGGTAAACCCACAGCACAATAAGCGCGCCCACCACCGCGCCAATAAATCCCGCGGTTTCGCCGGCATGATAAATGCCGAGGAACTGACCGAGGTAGGTGGCGACCACCGCGCCGATGATGCCGATCAGTGCGGTTACGATCAACCCGCCGGGATCTTTCCCCGGCATGATCCATTTGGCCAGCGCGCCGGCCAAAAGCCCGATAAGAATCGTCCAAAGCAGGGACATCATTCCCTCCTTAAAAATTACCGGTAGGGGCAATTCATGAATTGCCCCTACCAGATGGATTCTTAGAAAAACTTTTTACGCCGTCTTTTTGGAAAGACCGGCAAACAGACCCCACGCGCCAATGGCCAGGTTGATGATGTTGGAGACCATGCCCTCGTTGAGTTGCAGGCCAAACAAGTTGTTGACCCCGAACATCCCCAATAGGCCAACAATCGCATTGACGCCGCCGATTCCCAGCGCCCCCGTGCGCTGGGTGCTATCGTTGCCTTTGAAACCAAGATAGCTGAGCGCCGCTCCCGAAAGCATATTGAAAACGTTGCCGCCGGCCGCTTGCGCCCCCAGCGCCGAGCCCACCCCCGGTGCGAATTGGCTGAGCAAACCAATCGCGGTTTGAGCGATACCGCCGTACTGCGTGAATGTTTTAAGCATACACTGTTCCCTCCTGAAAGGTTAAAAAACACTACGTGGATTAGTTACGGCTATATTTTGGATGGCTCTTTTACGAGTGGCTGTCCTTGAAAGGTCGTTGACAAATATAATCGGATTGGCTACAAAGTCAAGTAAAATCTCGGATTGAGTGGGCAGCGGATTTATGTTTAGACGAACCGGAATTTAAGTGGTCACCCCGCCTTTGACGCCGGCGCCCCAGGTTGCGCAAGTTTTACCGAACAGCAGCGCGCCGGCGATACCCACGCAAATCGCCACCACGAAAAACCACAGGGGATTGGCATCGGTGGCAAAGAGGGCGTTGCCCGAATAGGTGGACGCCATGATCACACCGTGCATCAGCCAGTCGTACAGACTCACTACGATCGCCCACCACGCCCGCGATTACGGCTTTCGGCCAGTTCATACTTCCCTCCTTTGGTTAGTGAATGTGAAACGGTAATAATGAAATGAAACGTTAGATCTTAAACTGTCATTCAGGAGGAACCTTTTTATTGAATGGCACACATTCAAATTACTAAAAAATTCCAATTGGGATTAACCTTAGCAATAAGTTCCTCCTTCCTTTTCCGGCTCATATCTTTGATTTCTTTTTCTCTGGCGATTGCTTGTTTTATATCTGAGAACCACTCGAAGTAAATTAATTTGTAACAGTAATATTTTCCTGCAAAGGTACTTTTCTTCCCTCTATTTTCAAAGTGCTGCTGAATGCGCACTCTAAGGTTATTTGTTACGCCGGTATAAAGCACCGTTTTGCCGGGATTGGTGGTGATATAGACATAGTAATTGCCTTTGATCACAATATCACCTAAGTTTTTAACTGTCATTCAGGAGGAATCTTTTTACCGAATTTACACGCTTTGTTTAAAGGCATCAACCGGCCGGAGTACTAAAAAGGTTCCTCCTGAATGACAGGCTTAAATCTGCCGGAGAATTGAAAAGGTTCCTCCTGAATGATAGTTTATGACACCCCTAAAATCTCGTCCAAATTCATCGGCAAAATCACGGTGAAGGTCGCGCCCCTCCCCGGTTCGCTCTCGACTTTGATCTCGCCGCGGTGGTCCTGGATGATTTGATAGACAATCGACAAGCCCAGCCCTGTGCCCACGCCCACGCCTTTGGTGGTGAAGCCGGGGTCGAAAATCCGCTGCAAGTGTTCCGGGGCGATGCCTTTGCCGGTGTCCTGGAATTCGATGAAGGCTTTGTTATCGCGGTGGTAGGTGGTGATGGTAATCTCGCCTTTGCCATCGATAGCCTGTTTGGCGTTGATCAGGAGATTTAGAAATACCTGGTTGAGCCGGCCGGGATAACAGGAGATGGGCGGCACGTCGCCGTAGTTTTTGATGATGGTGATGTTGTGCTTGATTTCGTGATGGATGAGGGTCAAGGTGTCCTCGATGCCTTCGTGGAGATCGGCGGTTTTGAGTTCGGCTTCGTCGAGGCGGGCGAAGCTGCGCAGCCGGCGCACGATGTTGGTGACGCGCTCGCTGCCGGAGTCAATCACCTTGGTGGCGTCCTCGATGATTTTCAGCGGCGCACGCAGATTGCGGTTTTGCTCAAACTCTTTCGGGAATTGCTGCAGCAGCGTTTCTTTTAATTTTTCCAGCGCGCGCTCGAGGGTGTCGTGCATACTGTGAATAGCGCCAATCGGCGTGTTGATTTCGTGAGCGATGCCCGCCACCAGCATTCCCAGCGACGCCATCTTTTCCGACTGCACCAATTGCGCCTGCGCCTGAATCAGGTGGCGGTGGGCCTCGGCCAATTCGTCGAGGAATTTTTTGCGCTCGGTGATGTCGTGCGCGATGCCCACATAGTAACTCACCTGGCCGTCGGGTTCTTTCAAAGCCGAGGCGCTGGAGGTGTGCCAGCGCCAGGAGCCATCTTTGTGCTGCACGCGGTATTCGACGCCGCTTTGCTTTTCACCGGTTTCGATCACCTTTCTCAAAAATTGCACACAAACCGCCAAATCATCCGGGTGAACGAACGGCGCAAAGTGGCGGCCCACCACCTCCGAAACCTCGTGGCCCAGAATATCTTTCCAGTTTGGAGAAACATAAACAAACACGCCGTCGGGGGTCAGCGAGTAGATGATGTCGTTGGCGTTTTCCACGAGACTGCGGAAGCGCTCCTCGCTTTCTTTCAGCGACTCCTCGGCTTTTTTGTGTTCGATGTAGCCGCCGATCATCTCCGCGGCGGTTTGCAAAAGCCGGATGTCTTCTTCGCCCCACACGCGCGCGCGGGTCACGTCATCAAACCCGATAAAACCGTACCATTTCCCGGAAAGATGAACGGGCAAAACCAAAATCGATTGGATGCTCTGGGCTTCCAGGATCGCGCGTTCCGCTTCCGGAAATGCATTGGTTTTGCCTTTGATGGGCTCGCCGCGCGACAGCGTTTCCAGCCAGCGGGAGAAATCGTTGTTGTAGGGGAAATGCTGCAAGATGGGGTTATCGATTTCCGGATGAATGCCGGGGGCGCAGACCTCATGAGTCTGGCGCATGCACAAACCGTCGTCGGGGTCTTCAAAATTTTCGAAGATATAAACCCGGCCGACGTCGGCGGCTTTCAAAAGATGGGTGAGGGCGTCATTGAGCGCGTCTTCATCGTCGCGGCCTTCCAAAAGCGTTTTGGAACAGGCCGCCAGCCCTTCTTCGTAGCGCAGGCGGGCGGCGACGCGCGCCTCCGCCTCTTTGCGTTCGGTGATATCGATGCCGGTCGCCACGACGTATTCGACTTTGCCGTTTTTGTCCAACAAGGCGGTGTTGGACCAGGCAATCAACCGCCGCCGGCCATCTTTAGTGACCCAGTAATTCTCGTGGGTGTTAGGAAAATCGCCCGCCAGCAAATGCTCAAAAACATCCTCAACACCAGGCACCTCTTCCGGCAGCAGAAAAATATCCCAGAATTCCTTCCCCTTCACTTCTTCAAACAAATAGCCGCTGGTTTCCTCGCAGGCGCGGTTGAAGCGGACGATGCGGCCTTTGGTGTCGAGCACGGTGACCAGGGCGCCGGCGGTGTCGAGCACCGTGGCCACAAAATTACGCTCGCGGCGCAGCGCTTCCTCCGCGGCCTTGCGAATGGTGATGTCGCGCACGATCACCAGCACTTTGTTTTCGCCGCTCACCACCATGCGCGCCTCGTAATCGTGCACGGTGTCTTCATATGGAAGCTGATATTCGAAGACCTGAACCTGGTTGGTGATCAAAGCTTTTTCAACGAATTTTACCGTTTGCTCGGCGAGTTCTTTCGAGAGGATGTCGCGAATATTTTTGTTGATGAATTGTTCGGAAGGAACATACAGCCCCATGTTGCCGCTGTCCTTATAGTCCAAAATGACGCCGTCGCGGGAGAGCTGAAACATCAGGTCGGGGATGGCGTTGAGCAGGGCGCTGGTTTTGGTTTCGCTTTCCGAGAGGTGTTTGAGGAGTTTGGCCATTTCCTCATTTTTCTTTTCCAGCTCCTCCTGCGCCGACAGAAGCTGCACGTTAGAGCGCGCCAGGGAGTAGGTGGATTTTTCTAATTGCCGTGCTTTTTCGCGCAGTTCGCGGTTTGCAAGTCGCAGACAGCGCGTGCGCTCGATCACCTTCCTTTCGAGATTTTGATAGGCGCGAATGTTTTCCAGCGCCAGCCCCACCATGTTGGCGAACATTTCAAAGCGCGCCACGTCCTGCTCGTCCATGGCGCGGTCGTGATATTGCATGTTGCCCACAATCACACCAATGGGCTTTTTGTTGATTCGAATTGGGGTGATGACCACGGCGCGGGTTTGAATGGTTCGGCCGTTTTCACGCGGCCAGCGCGGGTCGGCGTTCAAGTCCGGAATGAACACCGTTTTGTTTTCGCGAAAGCTTTCCCAAAAATGGGGAGGCATGGAGAAATCTTTGTTATTGAAACGGGTGACAAAATTCTGCACCAACTCCGGCGGGTCTTTTGCGAAGCAGAAGGAGCGTAGTTCCAACTTTCCTTGATCCTCTAAAAGTAAGGCAGCGCGATCAAAATCCAGGGTGTAGGTGAGCAGCTCCGGCACGTTCTCCATGAGCTCGTTTTCATCATAAATTTGGGTGAAACGGTTAGACGCGGCGTTGAGGGCCGCCAGTTGCCGGGTGGCGTACTCCAGGCTTTTGGTCCGCTGCTCCACCAGTTTTTCCAACTCTTTGGAATATTTCTGCAGCTCCTTTTTCAAAAGATTGCGATTGGTAACCTCGCGCGCAATGCCGTCCTGCCGCTGAACTTTGCCGTTTTCAAAAATCAGCCGGCGGTTGACTTCGAAATCTTTAACTTCGCCGGATTTGCTGACCATGCGAAACTCGATGGTTTTGATGGTCTGGTCGCCGTGTTTCATGGCTGCCTCAAAGCCGCGGCGCACCCGCTCGCGGTCGAGGGGATAAATGTAATCGAAAAGCGAGGTGCCCACGAACTCCTCCGGTTTATAACCCAGCAGCAACTGCCCCGCCCGGTTCACGCTGATAAACTCTCCTTTCTCATTCAGGGAATAAACGATATCCGGCACCGTATCGATGAGCATTTGCAAGCTGGATTCCGAGTCCGAGAGCTGTTTCTGCAGCCGCTTCTTCTCGATGGCTTGCTGAATGGCAGCGGCGATGCTATTAATTTCGAGAGGCTTGAGCACGAAGTCATGTGCGCCGTTTTTTAGCGCTTTGACGGCCGCCTCCACGGTGCCGTGGGCGGTGAGGATGATCACTGGCGTTTGCGGATCGATTTTCTTCAATTTGGCGAGAACCTGCAAGCCGTTCATGTGCGGCATGTTGAGGTCGCACAGCACCGCGTCGTAAGCAGCCGGTTTGAAAACCGCCAGCGCCTCTTTGCCGGAGGCTGCGGCTCTCACCACCATCTTTTTCGAACGCAGCGATTTGATGACGGCAGCGCGCTGCTTAGCGTCATCTTCGATGTAGAGGACGCGGGGTCGATCACCTTGATTCATTTTGTTGGGATATCGGAGGCATGAATTCTGTTATTAATTACGTCAGATTGATGGATTGATGGATTACTGGATTAATGCCCTCTTTGTCTTTCATTAATCCATCAATCCAAAACTCCATTACTCCTCTGGGCTCACACTTGAGATTTCATTGTTAGATAGAACTTCAATTTATCGGATGATTCAGCGCATCCATAATGCCGCTAAATAGTAAAATTTTTCACGGTCAAAATCAACGAAAATTCCGTACAAGCAGAGAGTACAAACCTTTTTTAGCGCTCTTAGGTACGCGAAATTTCAGCCCGAGATTTGGGGCTTGTTTTTGCCAAAATTTTATCTTATATAGTGCCATGCTTGAAAACGAAAAATACACCGGTCTCCTGCGGCTGCTTTTTGGAACGATCGCTGCTTACCTCCTGATCCTTGGCGTGATGAATTTTTTTCGCTACGCCACCTCCACCACCGACGAAAACTGGTTTCGCACCTCGCCCTCCAATCTGTATGTCACCAAAAGTTTTCCCGCAACACTAAGCCTGGGCAAAAGCGCGGACGGCGCCTCGGATTCGGTGCTGGTGGGCGATTTGTTGGTGGCGATGAACGATCATCGATTTGAGAAAGGCGATTCCCTCAGCGCCGCCCTGGCGCTGCTCGCCGCGGACTCCACTTTCGAGCTAAAGGTGCTGCGCCCCGCTTTGGATAAAACGCTCACCTTTGAAGTGAGCCGCGCCGCGCTGCCCGACAGCCTTCTGGCGACCATCCCTCCCTCGGTATATATTTTCGAGGTCATCGAAGGCGGCGCCTCCGAGCTCGCGGGCATCCAACCCGGCGACGTGGTGTTTCGCATCAACGAGCAATTTTTCAAAGACGCACAGGAAGCCGACCTCATTCTGCGCCAGGCTGAAAGCGGCGCCACCATCACCTATAACCTCCTGCGCAGCAATCGCGTGCTGACCATCCCGGTCACCCTGGTGAACTTTGGCGTCAGTTGGTCGGCGCTGATGTTTGTCATCAGCGGGTTGGTTTACCTGGGCATCGGCGCGTTCATCGTTTTGAGCCGTCCGGATGCCCGCGCCGCCCAGCTCGTGGGCCTGGCGTTTATGGGCACCGGGTTTTTTATGATGGCGGCCAACCAGCGCGACATCGCTTTCGATATGTTCGCCAAAGTTAGAAACGCAACGCTCGTCGCCAGTTTTTGTTTTGGGATCGCGTTCTGGCTTCACAGCAAATTGCATTTTCCGCAAGCGCGTCCGGAGCTTCTCCGCCGCCCGTGGCTGTATCGGATTCTCTACTTCGTTGCCGGAATTTGCTTTGTCGTATTTTGGTTAAATCTTCTCAAAACCCAAATGGCCGCGCTTCTGTTTAATGCTATTGTTTTGGTGATTGTTCTCGGCCGCCAGGCTTTCATTTATTTCAAGTTTCGCCGCCAGCGTTCTCAGGAGTTCATCAAATTGCGCCGCCCAATTTTCTGGGCCGGATGGCTGGCCGGCGCAGGCGCCTTCCTAATAGCGCTCATCTTGGCTTGGAACCGGCGGCAGCAGCATTTTGGCTTTCTTGGCCTTCCGCTTCTCATTATCCCTCTGACCTATCTTTACACCATTGGCCGCTACCAGTTGCTGGACATCCATGTGCGGTTGCGCCGCAATTTGCAATATATCATCGTGTCCACTATCTGGATCGCGGCGCTGGTGGTTTTAGCTCTGCGGCTGATGATGATTTTGCCGGAGCTCCATTTTGCGGTTCCCAACATTAATTTCACCGGCACCTCCATTGTGATCGTGGATGAGCCGCCGCCGCCGCTCCAGCGCGATTTTATCGAGAAACTGCTGCTGATGATTTTCGCCGTGGCGCTGACGCTGACCACGTATAAAGTTGGAAAAATCGGACAAGGGTTCATCGACCGCCGATTTTTCCGGGAACGCCAGGCCTACAACCGCGCCGCCAGTGAGCTGGCCGAAGTGATGACCACGCAGTTGAATTTAACCGAACTGTGCCGCGGCATCGTTCGTAAGCTGGCGCGGTTGCTGCGATTGAAACGCGTGGGCATCCTCATTTTTCGCGATGAAAAAGAATGCCGCCACCACGACGTTCACGGCATGAGTTCCGAAGACTGGGATGAAATATGTCTGAAAACCAGCACACAACTCATCGAGGCAATTCAAAAGTTCCGCAGCGAGTCGCGCTTCAGCATCGATTACCTGCCCAACGATTTGAAGGAAACGTTTCTCCAATTTGGAATGCGGCACGTCATCCCGCTGCGCTACAAAGAAAAGTTGGTGGGCGCGCTGCTGGTGGGCGAGAAGCTCTCCGAAGTGCCGGCCACCATCGAGGATTTGACGTTTCTGGCGACGGTGGCCAAGCAGTCCGCGGTGGCCATTGAAAACGCCTTTCTGCACGAGAGTCTGGCGGAACAGGAGCGCATGAAACACGAGTTGGAGCTGGCGCGCCGCATTCAAATGGCCTCGCTGCCGCAGCGCACACCGGAAATCCCCGGCCTCGACATCGCCGGCGTTTCGGTGCCGGCGCTGGAAGTGGGCGGCGATTATTTCGATTACCTCAACGGCCAGCCAGATGAAATTACCATCATTGTTGGCGACGTCAGCGGCAAAGGCACCTCGGCGGCGCTTTATATGTCGAAGATTCAGGGTATTCTGCGCTCGCTCAACCAATTCAATCTTTCGCCGCGCGAGCTGTTCATTCGCGCCAATCAACTGCTCGCCAAAGATTTGGATCGCAGCTCGTTTGTCACCGCCATTGGCGCGGCCATCGACAGCGGCAAACGCCATTTGATTTTAGCACGCGCCGGCCACCTGCCGCTGTTTTATTACCACGCCAAAACCGGGCGCGTGGAGCTGGTGGTTCCCAAAGGCTTGGGATTGGGTCTCGATAAAGACGAAACCTTTGCCGCGGAGCTGGAGGAACAGGTCATCCACTACGACGCCAACGACGTGTTTCTCTTTGTAACCGACGGCGTCACCGAAGCCAAAACCAACAACGGCCTGGAATTCGGAGAAGAGAAGCTCACCAAAATTTTGGAAGCCAGCTCCGCTCTCAATGCCTACGAAATTCGTGATTGCGTGCTCGCCGAAGTGAAGCGCTTCGCCGGCAATTCCCTGCCGCACGACGATCAAACGGTGGTAGTGGTGAAAGCCCTGAATCGATGATCGATGATTGATAATCGAAGATTGATAAATAAGTTGACAATTCACAATTGACGATTTCCAGCAGGCGATCCCAATTGTCAATTTATAATGGTGAATTGTGAATTGCCAATTAGCCAATATTCAATATTCAATCAAAATCATGTGTCGCAACATCAAAACCCTTTTCAATTTCGAGCCGCCGGCCACGGATGCAGAAATTCGCGCCGCGTCGCTGCAGTTTGTGCGCAAGCTCAGCGGCTTCACCAAACCGTCCAAAGTGAATGAAGCGGCGTTCGAGCACGCAGTGGAGGAAGTCTCAAAAATTGCGCGTGAATTACTCGATTCGCTGGTGACGCCATCGCCGCCGCGCGACCGTGAAACCGAAGCGGCCCGAAAACGCGCCCGATTTGCGAAGCGGTTTGCGCAAAGGTAATCGAATCGGTTTCACGTGCCACGCACCTTGGCAGTGCGTGGCACGTTTTCTTGCCCGCGCGGGATTTTTTGCTCGGTGCCGCGCTATTCAGGCCCGCCTGCCTGATCGGAACTGAAAGAATACATGGATATAAAAATCATCACATCAAAAAAATTTCTCAAACTTTTAAAATGACTACCGCCTCCGATTCTGCCCTCCGCCAAACCATTGTTGAAATTGGCCGCCGCATGTACGCCCGCGGTTTCGTGGCCGCCAATGACGGCAACATCAGCGTGCGGCTCGATAACGAGCGCATCCTCACCACGCCCACCGGCGTCTCCAAAGGATTCATGGCGCCGGAAAAAATGGTGATTGTCGATATGAGCGGGCGACAGCTTTCCGACGGCCGGCCCTCCACCGAGTTGCCGATGCACCTGTTTATATATCGCGAGCGTCCGGACGCGCAGGCCGTGGTGCACGCCCACCCGCCCTTCGCCACCGGCTTCGCCACCGCCGGCATCCCCCTCGACAAATGCGTGCTGGCGGAAGTGATTGTCACCATTGGCAGCATCCCGCTGGCCGCTTACGGCACGCCCTCCACGGAGGAGCTGCCCAACTCGCTTAAGCCGTTCATCCACTCCTGCGAAGCCTTTCTGATGGCCAATCACGGCGTGGTGACCATTGGCCGTGATTTGATGGACGCCTATTTCAAGATGGAGCGGGTGGAGCACTTCGCCAAAATTGTGTTCATCGCGCGCGCGTTGGGAGGCGAGCAGGTTTTGCCAAAAGAGCAAGTGCAAAAGCTCTACGAACTGCGCGACGTTTACGGCGATACTTCTCTCAACCCCGGCTGCTACGCCTGCAGCCACGAGTGCATTGAAGAATCCTGTGTCAATCATCCAGTCAAGTACAGCCCCGACTCGCCGGATTATTTTGGCGAAATCGTGGAAAAGGTGCTGGCGGCGGTGCGCTGAGTTGGTAACCACGAATTGCACGAATTACACTAATTTTTATATGTCATTCAGGAGGAACCTTTTTTGAATTTAGACCGGTCAGTTGAATTGAAAAGTTTCCTCCTGAATGACAACTGCGTTCTTAAGATCTCTTTCAATCATTTTCGAGTCATTCGTGAAATTCGTGGTTAACATGGAACCCGTCGGCTGGCTTCACGAATTGCACTAATTCTTTATGTCATTGAGGAGGAACCTTTTTTGAATTTAGACCGGTCAGTTGAATTGAAAAGTTTCCTCCTGAATGACAACTGCGTTCTTGCGATCTCTTTCAATCACTTTCGTGTCATTCGTGAAATTCGTGGTTGAAGAATGGAAACCGTCGGCTGGCTCTCCATCCTCCCTCCCCTCATCGCCATCATTCTCGCCATTTGGACGAAACAGGTTTTCATCTCCCTCTTCTTCGGCATCTGGTTAGGGTGGACGATTTTGGGAAACGGCAATCCCCTTTCGGGTCTCGCCGAAGCGCTGGAGTGCTGCATCCGCGTTTTCCGCGACAGCGGCAACACGAAAGTCATCGCCTTCAGCGGCATGGTGGGCGCGCTCATTGCCTTCACGCAATATTCCGGCGGCGTGCAGGGATTTATCGACTGGATATTAGGCAAAGGTTTGGTAAAATCCCGGCGCAGCGCCGGTTTGTTGGCTTTCTGCACGGGAATGGTGATCTTTGTGGAATCCAGCATCACCTGTTTGGTCACCGGCGCCATCGCGCGTCCCATTTTCGATCAACTCAAAATATCGCGGGAAAAATTGGCTTACATTTGCGACTCCACTTCGGCGCCGGTTTGTATTATGATCCCGCTCAATGGCTGGGGCGCGTTTGTGATGGGGCTGCTGGCGGCGCAGAACATCGAGCAACCTTTCGCGGCCTTATTGCGATCGCTGCCATGCAACTTTTATGCGATCTTCGCTATTGCCGTGGTGTTAATTGTGATCGTAACCGGCAAAGACCTTGGCCCCATGGCCGCGGCGGAAAAACGCGCGCGTGAAGAAGGCAAGGTGCTGCGCGACGGCGCGGAACCGGTGGTCTCCACCGAAATCACCACTCTTGAACCCAAAGCGGGCGTACCTAAACGCGCAGCCAACATGCTCGTCCCCATTGCGGTCATGGTGCTGATGATGCCCATCGGTTTATTCATCACCGGCGGCGGCAATTTGATGAACGGCTCCGGCGCCACCGCGGTTTTTTGGGCGGTGCTGGCAGCGATTTTAGTTGCGGGAATGCTGTATCGAGCACAGGGCATCATGAAATTGCGCGAGCTGGTGGAGCTCTTTTTCAAAGGACTGGGAGGGCTCATGCCGCTGGCCCTGCTGATGATGCTGGCGTTTGCCATTGGCGATACCTGCAAAGAATTAGGCACCGGCCCGTTTGTGGCCAATTTGGCGCAGGCCTGGCTGAGCCCCAAATTCGTCCCGGCGATTCTGTTTGTGGTGGCCGCTTTCATCGCGTTTTCGACTGGCACCTCTTGGGGAACGTTTGCCATGATGATCCCCATCGGCATTCCGATGGTGGAATTAATACACGCCAATCTCTACCTCAGCATCGGGGCAGTTCTCAGCGGCGGTATTTTCGGCGATCATAGTTCCCCCATCTCCGACACCACCATCATTTCTTCCATGGCTTCCGCCTCCGATCACATCGATCACGTGCGAACGCAGCTCCCTTATGCTTTGCTGGCCGCAGCGTTTTCTCTCATCTTTTATATAGCGATTGGAGTGTTAAAATGAATCCATTTTTCCTTTGCAAATAACCTCCCCACCTCTTATATTTCACCTGATTTTTTCTTAAGACCTCTTAAGATAACTCACTTTTATTTTTCAATAGCCGGCAAATTGATATGAAATCACAATTACTGGAAGAAGCTCTGCAGCGCGATATCGATCTAATTCGAGACAAAGTTTTGGAAATGGCCAACCTCGCGGAAACCGCACTGCGAACCAGCTTGCAGGCGCTGGACGAGAAAAACCAGCAACTGGCGTACTCGGTTATCTTGCGCGATCGCTATATCGACGAGTTGGAAAAAGAGTTGGATCTGCTTTGCCAGAAATTTTTTGTGCGCCACCATCCCGCGGCCGGGCATTTGCGCTTTGTTTATGCGGTCATCAAAATCAACAATGAGCTGGAGCGCATCGGCGATTACGCCGAAAGCATCGCCCGTCATTTTTTGGAGATCAGCGGCATCGAACCGTTTCCTAAGTACAAAAGATTTGTTGAAATCGCCAATCTCGCCATTCCCATGCTTCGAAACGCCATCCAGGCTTTCGTGGATACCAACATCGATCTCGCCAACGCCACCATCGAACTGGAAGAAAAGGTGGACGACCTGCGCTACAGCGTAACCCAGGATTTGATGCGTTTGAGGGACAGCGGCCAGTTGTCCTCGGAGGCGTTGGCGCCAATGATGATCATTGCCAGCCGATTTGAACGCGTGGCGGATCAGGCTTGCAATATTTGCGAAGAAGTGCTGTTTATGGGCACCGGGCAAAACATCAAACACGAGGGCGTCGATGTGTTCCGGGTGCTGTTCGTGGACGCCAACAACTCCTGCGTAAGCCAGATGGCCGAAGGCATTGGCAAATCTCTGGGTTTGGACAAGGTGATTTTCAACAGCGCAGGAATCGCGCCCCAGCCAGTGGACCCGCAAACCGTGCGCTTTTTGTCCGAGAAGGGCATCGACATCTCAAAGCAAAATTCCAAATATTTGAATGAAATCCCGGAACCGGAGGCCTACCAGGTGATCATCTCCTTAAGCAAAGAGTCCGACGTGGCCTTCCCACCGCCGCCAACCAAAACCGTCAGCATCAGTTGGTATATCAATGATCCTTCACAGTTGAAAGGCCCGGAACAAAAACTACAAGCGGCTTATGAAAAAGCCTACACGACTCTCCATAAAAATATTCACAATCTTATTGACGCAGTGCTGATTGACGATTTTCAAAAAGAGGAGGGAAAAACATGATTAAATTTTCAAAAGGTGTTTTATTCGCGTTAGCGCTGATGCTCACATTGGGGGGCTGCGGCCGAAAAAGCGACACCGCGGACACGCAATCCGGCAAGAGCGTCATCCAAAACGCCGGCTCGGATACCATGGTGAACCTGGCGCAGGCCTGGGCCGAGGCATACGCGAAAATTGAACCCACGGTTTCCGTTGAAGTTTCAGGAGGCGGCTCCGGCACCGGCATCGCGGCGCTGATTAACGGCACAGTGGATCTCGTCAACAGCAGCCGCAAAATCGACCCCGAAGAAGCGGAAAGGGCTCGCGCGATGGGCCACGAGCCGATTGAGTTTGTTGTTGGCTACGATGCCTTAGCGGTGTATGTGCACAAAGACAATCCCCTGAATGAAATCACCATTGAACAGTTGGCGGATATTTACGGCGAAGGCGGCGCCATCACCAAATGGTCGCAGCTTGGAATCCAGCACCCCAACTGCTCCAGCGACGAAATCGTCCGCGTCAGCCGGCAATCCAATTCCGGCACCTATCATTACTTTCGCGAGGCGCTGTTGGGAACCGAGCGCGATTTCAAATTGGGCTCGCGCGATCTCCACGGCTCCAAAGACGTGGTGGAGCTGGTCGCCAAGACGCCTTGCGCGATCGGCTATAGCGGAATGGGCTATGCGACGCCGGAAGTCAAAATGCTTAAAGTCGCCCGCAAAGCTGGCGAGCCTTATTACGCCCCCAGCATCGAAACCACTCTTTCAGGAACTTATCCCATCGCTCGCCCGCTTTACATGTATTCTTCTGGCGCTCCCAATGAGCAAACCAGAAAATATTTACAGTGGATATATTCGGACGCCGGTCAGAAGATTGTAGAAGAAAGTGGCTATGTGCCGCTGCCGCCGGAAAAACGCAGATTGCAAGAATCATCGGCGGGGGAATAACTTGGCAGGGAAAAAAGCGCGCCACCGTTTTGAATCCATCACCGAGGTTGGCATCGAGTGGCTGATCCGGCTGTGCGGCATCAGCGCCATCATCTTCGTGTTTTTAATTTTTATCTTTGTTTTTCGCGAGGGCGCCGGTTTTCTTTTCGACGGGTTAAACTTAAAAGAATTTTTTACCAGCCCGGAATGGTACCCCACTTCCGTTAGCAACAAACGCTACGGCGTACTCGCACTCATCGCCGGCACCGCCAGCGTCACCGTCACCTCGATGTTGATTGCGGTGCCGTTCGGGCTCGGCGCCGCCATCTTCATCTCCGAGTTCTGCGGTCCCAAGCTCAAAGAAACCTTTAAAATTGTGATTGAGTTGTTGGCCGCCATTCCTTCCGTGGTGTGGGGCTTCATCGGACTCACGGTGATGAATCAGGTCATCATCGCGCTCTTCGATGTTCCCATTGGTCTGACCGTGCTCAACGGCAGCTTCATCCTGGCGCTGATGAGTGTGCCCATTATCGTTTCCATCGGTGAGGATGCGCTGAAAGCGGTGCCCGATTCCTATCGCGAGGCCGCCGCGGCGCTGGGCGCAACCCGCTGGCAGATTGTGTACCGGGTGCTGCTGCCGGCGGCCAAAAACGGCTTGCTGGCCGCGGTCTTATTGGGAATTGGCCGCGCCGTCGGCGAAACCATGGCAGTGCTGATGGCCACCGGACACGCGGTAAAAATTCCCGGCAGTTTGTTTGACTCGGTGCGAACGCTGACTGCCACCATTGCCGCTGAGCTGGGCGAAGCGCCGGTAAAATCGGAGCACTACCAGGTTTTGTTCATCATTGGAATTCTGCTGTTCACCATCACCTTTGTGGTCAACCTGCTTTCCGATCTCATTGTAAAGGGCATTCGAAATAAATAAAACTTATCAAAATGACACGAGAAATCACCACCGCAATCCCGCAAACATCTGCGTCCCAATTGTTCAGTGAAACATCATTAGGGCGGCGAAAGAAGTTCAGCGAAAATCTCGCCAAGTACATTTTTTTCTTTATGGCGCTTTTGATGATCGCGCCGCTGCTGCTGATTATCGAGTACTTATTCATCAAAGCGCTGCCGGTGCTCTCCCTCGACTTTTTGCTCAGCAACCCGGTGCGCGGCATGCGGGCGGGCGGCGTGTGGGCACCGCTGCTCGGAACCTTTTATTTGGTCATCATCTCTTTGTTGATTTCCGCGCCCATTGGCGTGCTGGCGGCGGTTTACTTAAACGAATACGCCCGCGAGAACTGGATTACCCGCATCATCAATCTCGCCGTGGTGAATTTGGCCGGCGTGCCCAGCATCGTCCATGCGCTGTTTGGACTGGGCGCGTTCGTCCTGTTTGCTGGCATTGGCCGCTCCATTCTGGCCGCGTCGTTGACGCTGGCCATTATGACTTTGCCGGTGATCATTGCCAGCACCAAAGAGGCTCTGGCCTCCGTGCCCATGGCCTTTCGCGAAGCCTGCTGGAACGTGGGCGCCACGCGCTGGCAAACCATTCGCAGCATTGTGCTTCCCAATTCCATCAGCGGAATTCTCACCGGCATCATTCTGCAGGTTTCGCGCGCCGCCGGTGAAACCGCACCCATCATGTTCACTGGCGCTGTCTTTTTTAAAGCCATTCCAGAGGGCGACATTTTCGCGTATGGACTTTTCGACCAGTGCATGGCGCTCTCCATGCACTTGTTCACCATTTCTACGCAAGTTCCTAACGTGCCGGAGGCCCTGACGTACGGAACGGCGGTGGTGCTTCTCGGCACGGTCTTACTGGTCAACGCGCTGGCGATCGTCTTCCGCGTGTATCTGCGTTCAAGGAAAAAATGGTAACGAACCCATAATGAATTCATCCGCAAAAAAAATTGAAATTTCTGATCTCGCCGTAAGCTATGGCCGCAAAGTTGCGCTCAAAGGCATCACCCTCGATGTCTTTGCCAACGAAATTCTCGCCATCATCGGACCGGCGCAATCCGGAAAAACCACGCTTTTGAAAGTTATCAATCGCACCATTGAATTTATACCCGCTGCCCGGGTCACCGGCGTCGTGAAAGTCGATGGCGAAGAGGTCAAAAAAATAAAAAACGTGTATGAGCTGCGGCGAAAAATAGGAATGGTGTTTCCCCTGCCGGTGGGGTTGCCACTCTCCATTTACGACAACGTTGCCTTCGCGCCGCGCGCCGCGGGCATCCGCAATCGCGCGCAATTAGATGAACTGGTGGAACGCTGTCTCCGCCAGGCAGCTTTGTGGGATGAAGTGAAAGACCGGTTGGATAGTCTCGGCACCAGGCTTTCCGGAGGCCAGCAGCAGCGGCTCACCATCGCGCGCGCCCTTTCCCATCAGCCGGAAATTCTCTGTCTCGACGAATTTTCCATCGCCGTTGATCCGGTCACCACCATGCGCATTGAAGACGTGCTAAGAGAGCTGCGTTCGCAAGTCACCATCATTCTGGTCACCAATCTTGTGCAGCAGGCGCGCAGATTGGCGGATCGCACAGCGTTTTTTTTGAATGGCGAACTCATCGAAATCGGCGCGACGGATGTGATCTTCTCCGACAACCCCGCCAATAAAATTACCTACGAATACGTGAACGGAATTTTTGGATGAGATCGCATACCAACTTCAGCATCGAAACCAACCGTCTCAACCTCTGGTACGGAAATTTTCAGGCGCTGATCAATGTTAGCGTCAAAATTCGCCACGGCTTGATTACCTCTTTAATTGGCCCCTCGGGCTGCGGCAAAACCACCCTGCTGCGCTGCTTCAACCGCGTCAACGAACGCTACGGCAACGTCACCACCACCGGCGAAATTAAAATTCTGGGGAAAAACATTTACGATGGGGATGTCTCTTTGCCGGAATTGCGCAAAACCGTGGGCATGGTCTTCCAACGCCCCAATCCGCTGCCGATTTCGGTTTATGAAAACATCATTTTCGGGCTGCGCATTCACTCCAAAATGGGCGGGGTAAAAAAATCCTCCGCCGATGAGATGGTGGAACAGGCTCTGAAAGAGGTGTTTCTTTGGAATGATTTAAAAGACAAATTGAAAACCAAAGCGACGACCCTGCAGCTCGAACAACAGCAAAAATTATGCATCGCCCGCCTTTTGCCGTTGAAGCCGCAAATTATTTTGATGGACGAACCCTGCTCGGCACTCGACGCGGAAGCCACCGGCGCCATTGAAGACTTGATGCTCAGCCTCGCCGGACGCTACACCATTCTGATTGTAACGCACAATATGGCGCAGGCGCGTCGCATCAGCGACGAGTGTATTTTCATGCTGTTAGGGGAGATCGTCGAGCACCGCGCAACTGAAGATTTGTTTCTAGCGCCCAAAAACTCCAAAACCGCTGAGTATATTGAAGGTAGATACGGATGAGAAAAAGGAGTGCCAAACTTTAGTTTTGCCCGCCTGCCGGACAGGCCCCACTCCGGTTTTAGAATTTACTTTTTGGATTTATTCAGCTTTGCGACGGCCGCTTCAACGGTGTCGTAAACATCGAATATCTGATCGAGGTTGGTCATTTTAAGCAGGCTTTGCACCGGCGCCTGCAGACTGGCCAAAACTAATGTGCTGTCGCTTTTCTTGAGGGAAGAAAGTGAGGCGATCAACTCTCCCAATCCGGTGCTATCAATCCACATGACTTTTGACAAATCCAAAACGACGTGCTTCACCTTGCCTTTGACGCTTTCCCGTACTTTCTCCTGGATTACGCCGCGTCCCTCGAGACCGGTCAACTTGCCCTCCAGCGATAGCACAACTAACTTATCAACGGTTTTTTCGATGATTTTAATCATATCCTGTTCTTGGTTTAAATTACAGAAGTTCAGCGGCTCGCAAACGCTGCTCGATTTCGGTCACTAATCTGGCATCCGCAGGAAGCAGCGGCGCGCGCGGTGCGCCGCCAAACAGCCCCAACAGATCCATGGCCGCTTTGATCGCCGGCGCGCCGAACGGGCCAACCACTTTCGTCGCCAGCGGCAAAATGCGCAGGTAAATGCTGCGCGCCGGCTCAAAAGACTTGTTCTGAAAGCAGCGATAAATTTCCAAACAATCTTTGGCGGCAAAGTTAGCCACCGCCAAAATCGCGCCGGCCGCCCCCAAAAATAAACCCGAAAAGTAGTTGCCGAAATTGCCAATCATCAAGCTGAAGGTTTTTCGAGAAAGCTGCGTCAGCTCAACCAATTTGGCGAAGTTAGCGGTGCTGTCTTTAACGCCGATGATATTCTCGTGCTCGGACAGCTTGCGGATCGCCTGGGCCGACATATCGACCCCTGTAAACACCGGCACGTTGTATAAAATAACCGGGATGGGCGAGCGGTTGGCGACGCTCTCAAAATGACCCTGGAAAACGTCGTCCGTCAGTTGCGGCTTATAGTAATTCGGCGTCAAAACCAGAGCGGCGTCGGCGCCCAAATCGGCCGCGGCGCGGGTGAATGCAATCGTCGCCTCCGTCGATTCGTAACCGGT
>JBBIIG010000006.1:0-74624 GCA_037446635.1 bacterium | reverse complement strand
GATTAACGTTTTGCCGCTGGCTACCGCGGGCCGCGCCGATCTCAAAAGCGCGAGCCGCTCCTCCTGCGTCAAAAGCGGCGCCTCGCCGCTGGAGCCGAACAAAACGTAACCCGACAACGCCAGCTCGTTCCACTTTTGAAGATTGAAGATTAATTTCTCCGACGCAACCCGGCCGTCAACAAACGGCGTCGTGACTGGAATATACAAACCCTGTAACTGCATTTGAACTTAAATCGTGGTTACAAATGGCATTTCAAAAAATGACTGTTTTGGGGGGCATTCAAAAAAAGACGAATCAAATATAAAGGAATGAGCGATATAAAACAAGAGAAAATTTACTTATTCCCATTTATTAAAATTTATCGACCGCGGGTCGTCCAATTGCGGAAACCCCTCCAAAGTCATCCGCAGCTCGTTGTGCACGGCAAAAAAATTGTGCGATAACAAAAAGCGGAAACCATCGTGATAGCGCAGCGGCACGCGCAGATAAATCGAGGCCAGGCCCTCAGAACACGCCCAATCTTCCATGAGCGCAACGAGCAGCTCAAGCTGGTGCAACTCGAGCTCCGGCGCCATTTGCAGCGCATTGACTTTGAGGTACTCATGCGACTCCTCTTCCGAATAAATTTCCGTGTGCGCTAAAATGAAGCCGATCAAGGAATCATTGCAGTAAACCAATCGGCCATCGCCAAATTCAAAATCGTTCGCAAGCTGGACTTCCCGGCTGTAATCCAAACCAGCTTGCAAGCGCTTGGATAATCGCCTCAAATCTTCGAAATAGCGGGGCTTCTCCGACGGCGAGACATCGCCCATTTTTACAATCAACACATTTTCACTAAATGACTGCGAGGGCGCTAAACTGGGAACGTTGCGCACCAAATCCACTGTGAGCTGATTAGCGCGAAACCCGAGCTTAGTGTAGAAAGCCAGATTCCGGAACGAATGCGCCGGCATTTCGAGACCGATGGTTTTGGCGCCCTCGCCTTTTAGCGCCTCCACCGCGGCGCCAACGATTTGCTTGCCGTAGCCGCGTCCCTCCTCTTCAGGCAGGACGCTCAGCGGGCCAATCCAGCCCACCGAACCCCACAGGCGGCTGAAACAATATGCAAGAATTCGTCCGTTGCGCTCCATCACCCAGGCGCCGCTGGGGCTTCCGGCGAGATACATTTTCAGAAATTCAATTTTGCAGAGCGGCACCCGCGAGTCGCTCAAGCCGTTTTGCAAACGGGCGTGGGTAAATGCTTTTGAGAGGATCAAATTGACTTGCGAAAGGTCGCTTTCAACCATTTGACGGATTGTTGGCATCATAGCGAGAGCGCATTTTCATCGACTGCCAAAAAATTTTCAAAATATAAAATACTGGCGTCAATAAACAAATGAATAAATGGGAAGAAAATTAAAAGCTGAGGGAAGGCTTCAAAAGCCGCTGAATTACTCACCCACCGTTAAAAAGCGATTCACCCCCTGGCGCCGAAAGGGGATTTCCAGATAAGCCGGGCCGAGACTCTCAATCGCGGGACCGAGACTTTCCAATAATTTTGTGGGGACGGCCGGATTTTTCACCAACAAAAAGGGGATGACCTCATACTCACCGGCCGCCAAAGAGCCGCGCTCCAACCTCACCAACATGGTTCGAACGGTTGGCGTAACAGTAATGGTATCAAGGTCGCTGACTTCTGATTCGCTAAGCACCGAATTTAAAATTGCAATCTGGTTGGTTGCGATATTTCTAAAAAGCAGCGGCCCGAACTCATCAACTTTGTCGGGAAAATAAACAATGACCGAATCCACAAACGAGCGCAAAACCACCTCACAGCGCACGTCGATGAAGGGCTGCTCGGGACGAGCCAGCTCGCTTAATGAAACAGTAGTTGGCTGCAGGGTAGTCTGAATCTGAAGACTTTGCCGAAGAAACTTTGGGGCGTTGAGTTGGCCGCTGCTATTGATCTCGCCCATTCCATAAAGCAGCTCGCCATTGCGGACAAAAATTTCCGTGGCCGCCAAATCAAAGTTGGCCACATAATAATACAAATAAAAAGCGCCGCTCAAACCGTTAGAGCTGGCGGAAAACGGCAGCGTGATTTGAAACCGGCCCTCTGGGTCCGTTCTGACGCCAATATTGAATCCCTCCAGCCAAACATAAACCCCCTCTCTGCCTAAGCCGTCGCCCAAAATGACGCTGCCCTGGATTTGACGATTGCGCGGGATAACTTCGTTTTCGGTAAAGGGATTGCCGGTGCATCCTATATAAAAAAACAGTAAGAGGGTGAAATAACCAAACTTCGCTTTCTTGCTCATAGTCGAACCCAATTGTTAATTCACTTGGAACTGCCCGCCCTGGCGTTTAAAAGGGATCTTCAAATAGGTGGCGAGGCTCTGCGCATCGTACCCCAAATTTCTCAAAAGCGCCGGCGGAATCTGTTTGTCTTCCAAAAATAAATAGGGGATGACTTCGTATTTACCGACCGGCAAATCTCGCCGCCCGATAGCGTCCACAAAGATGCGTTCATAGCGCTCAGTTTTGATGGTGAGATGTTCACTCACCTCTATGCCAGCTAAAACACACTCATGAATAAAAATTTCGTCGGTATCGAGGTTATGAAAAAACAACGGCGCTAAGATGTTTCCAGCCGAAAATGGAAAGAAGACTCGAACTGAATCGCGGGTTGCCCGCAAAAAAACCCGCGCGGCAACCCGGCCGCCGCTGTCGCTTTCAATCGTGTTGGGCGTCATGAGAATTTCAATGCTTAACGATTGCAGCAGAAAAATCGGTGTATGAAATTTCCCATCACGATTCATCTCACTCTGCGAATAAACAAATTCGCCGCGGTTGACCGACACTTGCTTGGAAACCAGGTTAAAATTTTCAAGATAAAAGAAAAGGTCAAAAATTCCACTCAGCCCGCCGTTGGGTTGGCTGGCGGGCGAGGGCAGTGTCAATTGAAAGTTGCCATCGTCGTCGGTGCGAACGCCGGCGTCAAGGCCTTCCAGCCAAACGTACACCCCCTCCGGGTCGAAGTTATCGCTTAATTGCACCCGCCCGCTGATGTTGCGGTTGCCGCCGCTAATTTCGCCCCCGCCGAACGGGTTGCTGATGCAACTTAGGTTGCTCATTAGAACCACGACAACGACAGCCGCGCCGAGGCGTCGGAAGATTTCAGTAAACATTTTCACAATGCTCAGTTTGTAGTTGATGTTTAATATTGGGCGCCCATGGTTAAATAGAAGCGCCGATCGCGAATGGCCAACCCCTCTAAAACCACGTCATCGTTCAACAAATTGCGGCCGCTGGCGTTGAGAAACAATTTGAACTTGCCAATCGCAAAAGTTTTGCCGAGATGAACGTCCACGTTGGTTGTGGCGGGTAACGTGCTTTCGGCAAAGGCATCGCTAATCAAATTAGGATCGCTGCCGCTGCGCCGCAGCCAGGCGACTTGTTCGCTTTCTTTAAACCAGTGCACCTGGAACGAGTACCCGGAATGATCGATGTTGAGATTCATGACGCGCTTGAAGTCGGATTTAAATGGAAACGCGGCTTTTTCAGAAAGGAAGTACTTGGAGACGCCAAAATCCACCGTGAGCTTTTTGCGGAAAAGGAAGATGCTGGACTTGGCTTCAAATCCCGAAATGCGGGCGGTTTTAACGTTGTCATAAAACGCATCCGGCCGCCCTGGGATCGTAAACATGCGGAATTTGTTATTGTAGTGATTTTGAAAATAGCTGCCGGCAATCTGCCAGCCGTAAATGCTGGTTGTGCCGCTCACGTCTCGCGTCACAGAAACGCCGATCTCAAAGCTGCCGTTTTTTTCCGGGCTGAGGTTGGGCTGCGTGGCGGCAGAGGTAGTCGAAAGGGGCGAGTTGATCTGCTGAAAGAGTGTCGGGAATTTTGTATTCCTGCCAAAAGTGAGGTAACCGTTGAAAAGCATATCATTCCGGTAGCCGTTAATCGCGATGGCGGTTTTGAACATGGTTTCGTTCCAGTTGTTATTACCAAAAAGCCCGCTTTCGTCGGCGGAACCGCTGCGTAAAACCGCGTTGCTCTGCTCGTCTTGCACCCGGTCGTGGCGGAGACTCACATCCAAATCAATCGTATTGAGAAACTCCGAGCCGGTTTCGCCATGATATTTTAAAATAGATGCGACTCCGTGGTGTTGTCTTTGCAGATCCGCGCTTTGCAATCCTTCGTTTAGCTCGTCGGGAATATTTTGCCGGAGGTTAAGGTAATCGAGCTCGCCGTGCTCGAATTGATAAGCAAAGAGCAAATCCAGGCTGGTAAATTTAAATTCCTTTTGCGCATTCAGCGATAACGAGCGGTCATCAATATCGCGATTCACCGTCGGCCATGCCGACGGCGGCTGCGCATCATTCGGCTCAAGCAATTTTCGATCTTCAGACAGCTGCTTGTAAGCCACGAACAACTCGACGTTTTGGATGGCAAATAAATTTCCCGTAAATTTTAACGACAACAGATGATTGAAATTGGCGAGCGTGTCGGAGTCGAACTGGTTTTTGTAATCAAGGTCGGTGTAGATCCACATTCCTTCCAATGAGCTGGTGGGGTTGCCATTTTCATCCTTTGACAGAAGGTAGTTCAAATTAGCGGTGTGGTGCAAAGAACGGTTGTCAACGTTTACCCCCGTTGCTGGCGCATCTTCCGGAGACATCAAAAATTTTCGCTTTGATCCGCCGCGTTTAAGACTATAGGAGCTGATAAGCCTCCCCAGCTTCTTATACAAATGCAGCCCCCAATTGCCGGAGCGGTACGTCCCCAGCCGCTGCTGAAAGCGAATGGTGTAATTTTGCTGAACTTTAGGAACGACATTAATGACGCCGGAGAAGGCTTCCGGCCCGTAGAGCGCGGTGTTGCTTCCTTTAATAACCTCAAAACGTTGGATATCCTCCAGGTCGATTAACGAGAGATCGAAAATGTTATCGAAGGTATTATTTAATTTGACGCCATTGTACAACACCAAAATATCGTCGGCGTTGCCGCCGCGCAGGGTGGCGGTTTTTTTCCCGCTCAACTGCTCGTCAACCTGAACGCTGTGATCGGTGCGCAGCAGGTCGCCGGCATCCACATAGCCGCGAATCTCGAAATTCTTTGCCTCGATAACCGAGATAGTTTGGGGTAAATCCTTTTCGATTTTCAGCGGTTGCACCGCCGATTCCTCGATTTCCACTCGGTCGAGCGGGATCACCCGCGGCTGCAAATCCACCATGAAAATATTTTTTAGCGAATCGACTGATAGCTCGCGTTGTTCGTAGGAAACGTGCCGAAAAATAACGGTTAAGCGACTGCTTGATTCCGAGACCCATACACCATAGCGGCCGGAAAACACATCCCACTTCGGTGGAGGCTTTAAAAGAGTTTCTGGTATGCGTAAACTATAACGGCCAGAAATATCGCTCGTGGTTCCAACTACGGTACCCTTGACAAAGATATTGACCGCCGGAATTTCCCGGTAGGTGTTGCTATCTCTAACTTTGCCAGAGATAATAACTTCTTGTGAAAAAGAAACCGTCGAGGAAAGAGAGACGAGCAAGCCCAGAAAGCAACAGCCTTTTTGCAGAACCAACATGGCCACTCCCTTTCAATAAAAAGTAAGAAACCGATATACCGAAAAATTTGAGAGAAGGGATTTGTTTTAATCTACAATCCAGCGGCGACTTTATTCCGGAATCGTCCTGTCAACTAACTCCCAGGTGCCGTGCAGGGAAACCGGCTCTTGGCCCATCTCAGTTTTGATGAAATCCGTGATATATTTGATGGAGCCCCACTTCTCGTGAAAATATTGGTGCGCGGTTCCCCGGCTTGCAAAAAGCGTATCGCCGGTCGTTTCGTTAATGATGAACGTGTTGAGGGTGTGCCAGTAGGCATCATGAGCGGGAACATACTTTTGGTCTTGCGGGATAAACGCCTCCTTCAAGCCTTCATAACGCGCTTCACCGGAATGACTGTAGCGGATGGCGTTGCTCTTGCCGTCAGAATTGATCGCGCTGAAGGTCGTATCGACTGCAAAACTCCACTGGGTACCCACCCCTTGATCGACTTTCAAAAGGATTTGCCAATACGAAACAATCACGGGCTGTTGGTAAGCAAAACCATAGGTGACGATTCGCCGCGCTACATCTTCCGTATTGAATTGCCTGACCGTGCCCTGCTCATCAATATAGAAAAAGACGGGGGTGTCGTTGCTTTCATAAACATAAACCGGACGCTGGCCCACGGTGTCGCGGCCAGCAAACTTGCGGCTAAAAAAATGAAGCTGACTCAGGAGGTCTTGGTTATCATCGGTAACAAAACCGCGAAATTTAAGCTCTGCTCCCTCCACTAAAGGCACAACGCTTAAGTGAGGTTTCTCATCCTTTTTACAAGACGCTGCTGCCAAAATCAAAAGTGTCAAAAAAAACAGCCGACTATTCATTCGCGAATCCACCTTTCTTAGTTGGTTCTAAATTCTCCGGCGCCGCGCGATATCAGCCGCTGCCAGTCGGGCTGCTGCAGCTCACCACGCAGCGTCGAATGTAAAAGTTCATACTTATTAAAACCGGTGAAGTCTGAAAAGACGAAGGTAACCGCCGCCTGGCCTTGCAGGTAATCGTACGTCCAGATTTCGTAGGGCAAGGTGGTTTGAGAGCTGGGAAATCGCTCAACGTTGGTGGGCGGGCCGTAGAGAATAAACACTCGGCCGCGATCGCTCTTCCACCCGGGCCGGAAAACCGACGAAAAATTGGCGTCCGCATTTTTAACCCGCAAAAAATAATTATCACGATAAGGGAAGCCGGTTGAAGCCGGATAGGGTATCCGCGGGTTTTGCCAAATGGAGTAGATAAACTTCCGTTTCGCCTGCGGCGTGCTCAAATTTTTGTAGAATTTCCGATCCTCGTCGTTCGTGATGTATTGCATCTGTTCAAATTCACGATCCAGCTCCTTTTCACTGAGGCTCTGCAGCGGGCCCAAATCATCATCAGAAACCGTTTCGGAACTGGCCAGCACCTGCCGCGATACGGAAGGGTTAAAAACAAAAAACGGTTTTTCCTTCATTTTGACCACTTGTTCGGCGGAATCCAAAATGCCGTAAACCAGCACATACTTTCCTGTGGGCACATTTGCAACATCGAGCTTTCCCATCTCAACACTGGTGTTGTGCAACTTTTTCTTTGTACGAGTCGCCCCAGCAACGGTCGGAACCACGCGGCCTTCCATATCCTTGACGAACGTCTGAGTTTTGTAGGTCTTGCCGGAGAGGGTTTGCAAATTATAGGCTTCAAAATAGTAAAACAGCTCAGACGCGCCTTCACCGTATAAACCACTTGGGTTAGGAATGACCTCGTAAACGCTTTTCAAAAAAATGTTGTTTGCCTCCGGCGCCGCTCTGGAAATTTGTGACGCTAATTCGATATCGCTGATTTCTAATTTCTCGGGCGAAAACATCACGCAATCAAATACGGTGCTGACGCTATCCATCGTCTCCGGCTTATTCAAATCCTTGGCGCGAATGGCAATGCGATACGAAACCGGCTTATCAATCATGTAGCGGAAAACATCCACAAAATGGGCGTTAGGATCCATTTCCGAAGTGTCGGCAAATAATTTTTCAATCTTCCAGAGCTTTGACGACCAGAGCTTTTCACCCTGGTAAATTTGCAAATCCATCACCACCTGACATGTAAACCCGCCGTCTTCGCCGGCCTGATAAGCCACTACTCCCTGGGGAATGGAGTAGTAGATTTCCAAATAGGATCGCTGGTTGGGATCCTGAAATTGCGCAACATCGAGGTTCACCGGTATGCCGCCGGCAAAAACAGTGGAGATCGACATGGTCAGAAAGAAAGATAACAAAGTCTTCATGGCGCTACACCCTGGGTTGGTTCCATCCGCAAATATAAACTTTTTTTGGACGAAGACAACTGAAAATTAAAAAAGGATTGGGTACGGTTACCCAATCCTTTTTAGTTTCAACAAAATGAAATTGGCGCTATCGACTTAGAATCCGAGGATGACCTGGAAGACGTGATTCGCGCTAAAGAAATCGGTGTCGCGGAAGGCATAGTCAAACGTAATGCCGATCTTCGGAAAATCGTAGTGCAGGCCAGCGCCAAACGTCGGCCCAAAAATGTAACCGCTTTCTCCGAGAGCATCGTCCGCGACGTCCGGGGCAAAGCTATAACCTCCGCGCACGAAAAACAGGTCGTTGTAATTGAATTCAGCGCCAAATCGACCGACGTCATCGGTGAAGTTGTTGTCCTGAAATAGCGAGGTCAAATCCAACTTGGTGTTTTCACCGAGGGAAACGGAATACGAAGCGCCGAGCTCGAGAACAGAGGGCAACTCATCACTTTGGGCAACGATCTGAACTGGACCCGGTGTCCGATCTTCGCCGGTGATATCCCCTTCGCGCAGCAATCCGGAGCCGGAGAACTTCATACTGGGGCCGATGTTCTTCACCGAGACCGCGATATTCAGCCCGTTGATGCTGGCGAGATTGCTGTATTGCACGCCGAAATCAAACGCCACGCCGCGGGCGCTCACGCGATCGATATCCTCATTGACGATGTTGATGGTCGCGCCCACCGAGATGCGATCCGACAACATGCGGGCGTAGGTCAACCCTGCGGTAATGAACTGCGGGTTAAAGGTACCGCCGGTGCCGTCCGGAAGAATTTCGGTGGTGATGGGGATGTCGCCAATATCCAGAGCCTTAATGCTGAATCCCAGCGTGCCGAATCCGCCAAACCTCGAGCTCACCGCCACGTAATTGAGATTCACGTCGGCAATGTAGTTCATGTGGGAAAACATGGCGCTGGCGGTATATTTCTCGGATCTCGCCAGACCCGCCGGATTCCAGTAGATCGCCTCGATGCCCTGCGCCGTGGCGATGGCCGCGCCGCTCATGGCAATATGGCGGGCGCCTACCGGAATAAGTAACTCGGAGGCGGCATTGGTGCCGACTCGCCTTTCCTGTGCGATGCCGTCGAGACTGGTCAAAACCAGCAGAACCACACAGGCAACCACTATTTTAAATATAATCCGCTTCATCTTGCTTCTCCTATTTTAATGAATTCATACAGCGGCCCATTTATAAACGGGCCGCTGCGTTTCATCATCATTGTTAGAAGTTTCGGAGGAATTGCTGTTCCTGTATGATCGCCAGTTTCAAGTTCTTGGTGATATTGAGATCCGGGAACTCGATATGTGCGATATAAATGCCGCTGGCAACCGGCAGGCCCTCCTCGTTTTGCAGATCCCAGTTGGTGAACTGAGAGGCGTCGTCTTTCGCGATCGTTCGAATCAGCGCGCCGGCGAGGTTGAAGATGCGAATATTCGCTCGCTGCGGCAGATGGCTGAATCTGACAAAACGATTGAAGCGGTTCAGCTCACGGCTGTTGAATCCATAATAGGGATTCGGGAACACGTTGACCAACTCAAGGATGTCCTGTCTGGCCAGATCGTTGTTCTGGGTCGGCGCCTTGCCGGCGAACTCGAAGATGTCTGCCGGACTGTTTGGTATGTTCGGGAAGATCGCGAATTGATCCTCGCCGGTGCCGCCCGGGGAGAACGGCACATTGCCACGGCGCGCGAAGGTACAGAAATACATGACACGCAGGTCTGTGTTAAGAATATCAACCGCTATCGCCGGATCGATGGTCTCGCTGTAGGTTTCGTCAAAGATAAACAGCCACTCGCGCGGACCGGTCGCTGCGGTATTATTAAACAGGTTAAAATCCGGCGGCCAGTACTTGCCGTCCACCAAACCGCCCGCAACGTTGTTTTCCAAATAACCGAGAACGAGACGGCGCGGCGGATCCACGCTGGTATCGAAAGCGGCTAAAGGAATGGTCCGCGCAAAATCTTGGAAGGCATAGCCCGGTCCCGGATTGATGATATGCGGAGCGAACTCTGGCAGAGCCGGTGGAGCCGCAGCCAGCCGCAAATAGCGGTAGCCGAAGGAAACGTTCGGATCGTTGGGATCAAAAACGCCATCCTCAGTAACCGTCGCCAATATCAGCAGAACTGGCTTTAGCTCGGTAGCCGGAACGGGGCTCGGGGTATCCGCTTGAATCGTTCCAAAAAACCGCGCTACGTTCGACCAGCCGATGGCGTGTTGAAAACCTTCGAATCCGAAGCCGTCGGCGCCACCCGCAAAGGTAAACCGGCGCACACCCGAAGGAATATCCCAGCCCCAGCGAGAACGGTCATCGGTAGTAAACACATCGTCTGGTTTCACGCCCGGGGGCGGGCCAGCAACAATGATCTGCAAACCATCGATGATGAGATAGTCCGTGTCGCCGCTCTGGTTTTCCTGGCCTTCTAAGATCAGTTGTCCGGTAGTGGTGTTGGTGAGATCCCAAACGGTTTTGGTTGCCGGGTGCTCCGGATCACTCAAATCCGGAACATCCCGGAACGTAACCCGGTAGCCGTTATTCTTGCCCTTGCTTGGATCCACGACCAGCGGCGTAACCGTGCCGTCGCTGCCGCCCTGCACATGAACAACCGGTAACACCTCGCCGATCTGGGTGGCAAAACGCTCACCCGGTTTAGTGGTTTGCGGCACCACCGTCACCCGCGCCGGCGGGCTTTCCAAGGTTCTGGTAGCGAGGCCCGGGGCGGGATTGAAGCTGTAGGCCGTTACCCCAAAGAAATAGGTTTGGCCATTGATCAGATTCAAGCCGCGGATGCGGTCGGTGTCAATGGTGATGGTGCGGCTGATGCCAGAGTTGGTGCCAAATCGTACCGGCAACTCGAGAATCAATCCCGAAGTCTGGTCAAAGGTTTCCTGGGTGATGACCGTAACCTCATTGACCACGTCAAAGGTGGCAATGCGGATGCCCTGATCGACGGTCGCGCCGGCGGTCGGCAACTGATACACATTGTATCCTTCAAAGAGGAAGCCGCCGCGATCGGTTTGCTCGGTTGCCGCCACCGCTGAGGGATTTTCACCCCAATTGAGCAAAATCTGGCCGTTAAATTCCGTGGCGCTCACCACCGGCGTCTCCGGCGGCGAAGGGACTTCAAATAAATTATCGAAAGCTTCCTGGGCAAAGCGGTCCACGAATTTTAACACGGTTATGCTGGAAAGCCTATCCGAACCAAGAGCCGCCATCACCGCCACTACGGTTTCCTGGGTGTCGCCCACGGCCATGGTAAAGGGTCCTGTCACCAAAAGCAGACGGCGGTCGCCTGGGTTGGAATCGATCCAGCCTTCACCGGTAACCGGATTACCGGGTACACGGAAGAAAACACGTCTACCATTCGGATCATCGAACTCTCGCCAGGGTTCCGGCGGGTTTTCCGGCCGCGGCCGGAAGCCACGCAAGAGGTTCCACCACTGCAGGGTGCCGTTATAATCGCCACCCCGCGTGGGGTCCGTATCTCGTTGCCCGGCGGCAAAGAAAGCAAACGAGCTCATGGGTAAGTTGCGGAATCCCGGACGCGGCTGCAAACCAAAAATCGCCACCCCGTCGGGATCGGGCACCAGTGGGCCGGCGAAGAAGTCGTAACCGGAAGCCGGCGGCGGTAAGCCTACCGCTGCGTAGTTGCGATCGCTCGAGCTGGCATTATAAGCATATCCCAAGCTCAACGTGGTATCCGTACCTACAAAGTCATCGCCAAAATCTCCCAGATCCGGGTCCGACCACTGGCAGAAATAGAGGCTGTCGATGGTGGCGTTGGCAGGCGTGGTAGCCGTGCCCTTGTAAATGATACGGAATTGCTTAAAGATGATATTGCCGAGGGCGTCCGCGCGCCGGTATGCCCACAGGGTTGCCTGCATCTCAAAACCGATGGAGGGGGAGCCGTAGAGAGTGGTTACCGCGCCAACATCGAGATCATTGGCCACAAACCAAACTACTTGATCGCCGTTGGCATAGCCCGGTTCGTCGGCGTGAAGATTGGGATCGAATGCCTCGCCAGGATTGGGACGCAATTTTGGAACTTCAATCCCTTGGGCGTTAATCCTGAAGCCGGGGTTGTATTGGCCGTCGCCATCGACATCATAAAACGGCGCGCCGCGGTCTGCCGGCCAGTCGATCCAGTCTTGTTTATACTGTGCGCGCACCGCTGCAATTTGCGCATCCGTCACGTCCGCGGCTAAAAGTTCGTTCACCTCGGCGGCGTCTAAAGCCAAATCAGCAGTGGGATAATCCCGCCGCACCCGCCAGATGCGGTTGATGTTGGGATCACTCTTCGGCTCCGCCACACCGGGGGAAAGAATCTTACCCGGCACGGTGCCGATACTATAAGTTTGACCACCCACCCGGATGCGCGGGGTGACGCCGTCATTGACCTGGCCTCCCCAGATAAATCCATCCTGGAAGATGGCCGCGGTCGCGGACAAGCGGCCGCGGGGGAAATAAAGCCCGGAGTCGCCATCCGGCTCATTGGCGGAGGTGCCATCGGCATAAATCCACATGGCCACATTACCAATGTTCACCAAGGTGCGGTTAACCCCCTGGAGGGTCTTGGCCAACCGCAGCTTGGGACCCGAGTCTCCATCTTCTTTCGCCGCAGCCTGGTGAAAAGCAAAAACCAGCGCGGCAAAAAGCAGGAGAAGACGTATTGAGTATTTCCTCATAATTCTGCCTCCTTAAACATGATCAAGAAAATTTGCCAAATTATTTTTACGGCAGGCGCTGGTAACCTGCGCCTGCCGAAAGCACAATCATAATTCAACCCGTGCACCCACACGGATCTGGCGGGGATCGCCAAACAACTGGAAGCCCACAAATTCGTTGCCCTCGCCGCGGTTGAAGTTGAGACCATTGCCATTCAAGTTAATGGCACGGTAGAGCGCAACAAATGGATCACCGCCGTGAGCGGCAATGATGGAAGGCGCCTCGTCAATAACAAAGAAGCCGTCGTCGTAGGCGTTGCCGGTGCGGTTATAAACATTAATCACGTTGCGGCGATTGGTGAGATTCTGAATGTAAATATAGAAGTTGGTGTTAAATCTGCCAAAGTTGATGGTTTTGTCCACCCGCAAGTTGATCTGCCAGTTCCAGGGCGTGAGGGAGGCGTTGATATTCTCTTGCGGAAAACGCGAGCGCGGGTCGGTGATGACGCCGCCAAACGATTCATCCTGCTGGCCAAACGAACCCGAAGCTCTGGTGTAGGGATGGCCGCTGCTGAAGGTCAGCAGAAGATTGGCGCCCAAGTTTTCCAGAATGGGGCCGCCGTCGCCGCGCCCAAAGCGGTAATCGATATTGAACGAACCGCGGTGCGGGCGATGGAAATCCAATGGCGAAATCACAGTCGGCGTGTTCTGACTCAACTCGATATTGGCGATGGCGCTGTTCGGAATGGAACCGGTGCCCAACGATCTCGAGAAGGTATAATTGATTTGGGCCGCGGTGCGAGCGGTGCGCCGCAGGGTCAAGGACAACTCCACCCCGGAGGTGGTGGCAAAGTCGCCGTTAACTAAAACATTATAGGGCCGCGCCGCAGAAGTTGGCTGAGTGATCACGCGGGAGACTTGAATTTGATCGCGGATATTTTTGTAAAACGCGGTGACATCAAACGCGGCGTTATCCGTAAATTGCTGGCTGAAGCCCACCTCATACTGGGTGGTGACTTCCGGCTTTAAGCCGATGCCAACCACGTTGGTTTGGAACGATGTACCGCCGGTAAAAATTGCGTCATACCAGGCGTTGCCGTTGTAAAGATCGGTCAAGCGCGGGGCCTGCACGAATCTGCCGTATTGCAGGTGAAATACCGTGCGGTCGGTCACCGGGAAGGCAAAGCCTAAACGCGGGCTGATTTCGACATCAGCGTCCTTCTCTTGAAGCTGGGAGGCGTCCAGCCCAAAAATGCTCTGGTCCCAGGGTGGATTGGTGGGATCCGGGAAAGTGATGTCATCGTTGTCGATGACATCGATTCGGACACCGGCGTTGATGACCAGGTCAGACAACTCGAACTTGTCCTGAACGTAAGCCGAGAAGTACTTGGGATGCCGCGGTCCATCCGGCTTCGGGCCATCGATTTCGTTTCCAAACACATCATAGCCATAGGTTAGCCGCATGGGAGCGCCGGCCAACACTCGCAATTGTCCCAGCGCTTCCGGATCGCCAGCGCGAGCGCGCGCTTCCAGATCCGGGTTAGCCTGAATTCCCACCAGCATGGCGCGTTCGCTGACATCGTAGTTGCGCGCGGTCCAACGCTCGTAAGACACCCCTAACTTCAATTCATGCTGCCGCGTCTGAGTGGTGAAGGCAAACGAGCCGCCGATATAACTGCGCCGCGCTTTAGTAAAATCGGAGTTGATAGGCGAGCCCGGGGCCTCGAAATCAAAGCCATAAATTTCCATGAAATTGGTGCCGCCACGCCACGGGCTGTTGCGGGAGAAAAACTGGATGCCGTGAGCGGCGTTGGCGGTGCTGTCCCAGTAAGCTAAAAAGTCGTCCTTAAGGATGGAATCGTAAGAATCTTCTTTGCGTTGGAACACGTTGAGGTTGACTTCATAAAAAGAACGCGAGGTGAGCAAGTGGGTGACCTTCAGGTTCAGCAGACCGGTTTTTAATTCCTCTTGTTCGTTGCGAACGGTATTAAAAATCTTGCCAACGAAATTCACCGGCACTTCAGTTTGTTTGCGCCAGGAGTACGAGCCGCCCAAACGGAAAATGAAAGGCTTGGCGTCGTAAACCAGGGTGCCGTTAGCAATCCACTGCTCGCGATCCGAGTCGGGGACATTGCCGTCAGACATCACGAGGCCTCTTTCCTGAATTAAGGCCTCCAAATCCGGGTCGCGGTTTTGTTCCAGGATCAGTGGAAAGCTGCCGACTCCTACCTGGCCCTCGGGGATATTTACCGTTTCAGAATGTTGGAAATTAAAGCCGTTAAAAAAGCGGGCAATGCGATCGGTTTCCAAAACCCGCTGGCCGGCCAAGAAGAATCTCAGGTTCTTGCCGAAACCAGGGACCGGGCCACTGACTGTTGCGGTAAAATCGCGATAGCCGTAAGAGAAGGTGTCAAGAAATTTGTCGCCGTGGCCGGCAAAGTCGTCGGTCTCGCCCTGCAACACGAAGTGATAATCCGGGCCGCCCGATTTCAGGTTGGTACGAATAATGCCGGCGTTGGCGCCGCCAAATTCGGCGGTGTAGCCGCCAGCTTGAATTTGAAACTCTTCCAACGCTTCGGGAATAACAGTAATAGAGGGGTTACCCGTATCCGCGTCGCGCACATTGGCGCCCTCCAAAAAGTAGCCCACTTCATCGCGCCGGCCGCCGCGGATATAAGTAATCCCATCCTGCACCACCACTCCCGGCTGCAGCGCGATGGCGGCATTAACGCCTCGCACCGGGAGATTCTTAATTTCTTCGTAGCCTTGAATACGCACGGCATTGGTGGCATTTTTGTTTACCAGAGGCCGCTCCGCAACGATGCTGATCTCGCTAACTTCGATGGCCTCGCTCGGCAAACCAAATTCTACCTCCGTGGTTAAATCGGAATTAACTCGAATGTTCTCAATTGTCACATCCCGATAACCTATATAGGCCGCTTTCACGGCATAGGTGCCAACCGGAACGTTGAGAATTACATATTCACCCGACACGTCGGTCGCCGCTCCTAACGAGGTACCGACCACCACCACGTTGGCGCCCGGCAAAGCATCGCCGGTTTCACGGTCGGTGACCTTACCCCGGATTTTACCCGTTTGAGCATAAAGCAGGGCAGGTAAAACGAGCACGGCGACGACAACTATAAACAGTTTTTGCTTCATTCTTAAATCTCCTTAAAAAGTAATTTAATAATTACTCTTCCGAAAGTAGTAAGACCGTGGTACTACTCCTCCCAGAATGACAATTCTGATACAGCTTAAAGCTAAACTGATTTCTGATTGGTTCACCTCCCTCCGGGTTTTTTATAAGATTGACATCAAAAAACAGAGATGAAAAAAGAAAAGAAAAAAACAGAAATGAACCTCTTTTAGCGATGGGGGTCTTTCGCAAAGACTATGCCAACCAGACCAGAAATAAATGGCTTAAAAAATGACCGACCTACCTACCAATATTTTAAACAACTTAATCTTTGCACAATCTTGGTACCCAAAGTTGACGGCCACGCAAAGATGCAAGATTTTTCACCTTCGCACTGCAGATTTTTGCACAGAACTCAACTTCAACTCAATTGCCAGAAGAAGGGCTACCAGGTGATAAATAATTTGGTGAGAAAACTACAAGCGATATTTTTTGATTTTGTATCTCATGGTGCGCAAACTAATGTCCAGCTTTTTGGCCGCCTCCGATTTGTTGCCGCCGGCCTCGTCGATGGCTTCATGCAAAATCAATCGCTCCGCCGCCTCAACTTTTTCCTTAAAGCTTTTGCCGGAGTTTTTCAAAAAATCCAGCTTGCGGTTCCCGACCGCCGGCTTGTTGAGCAGCATACCAAATGGCAGGTGATCGGGAAGAATGACGCCGCCTTCTCCCAAAACGATGGCGTTTTCGATGGCGTTCTCCAACTCGCGGACGTTGCCGGGCCAATCGTATTCCAAACATTTTTTCAAAGCCGAGTCCGACAGCCGCGGCGCCGGAATCTTGTTTTCGAGACTATACTTCTTGATAAAATGCTCGATCAGCAGCGGGATATCTTCCTTGCGTTCCCGCAGCGGCGGCAGCACAATTGGGATGACGTTCAAGCGGTAGTACAAATCCTCGCGGAATTTGTTTTCGCTCATGGCCTTCTCAAGGTCGCGATTGGTGGCGGTGATTAACCGCACATCAACGTTGATGGTTTCGGTTCCGCCCAAACGGGTGATCTTTTTTTCCTGCAGCACCCGCAGCAATTTGGTTTGCACGCTTTCGGAAATGTCGCCAATTTCGTCAAGAAAAATGGTGCCGCCGTGCGCCAATTCAAAGCGGCCTTTCTTGCGGCCCTCGGCGCCAGTGAAGGCGCCCCTTTCATAACCAAACAGCTCGCTCTCCAAAAGCGTCTCCGGGAACGAAGCGCAGCTAATTTCCACCAACGGTTTGTTCATTCTAGGACTGTTATAATGAATTGCCCGCGCCACCAGTTCTTTGCCGGTGCCGCTTTCGCCGCGAATCAAAACCGTCGATTGCGTTTTGGCGACTTTGGTGATGGTGCTGAAAATCCGCTGCATGAGCGGGCTGGCGCCCACAATGCTGTGAAAGCTGTAAGCCGACTTGACTTGTTTTTTCAGCTCGAGATTTTCGCGCTGCAGCTTTTGCTCGCCAATCGCCTTTTCAAGAATGACGAACAGCTCATCTAAATCCAACGGCTTGGTGAGATATTCGTACACGCCTTTTTTCATCGCTTCCACGGCGTCTTTCACTGAGCTGTACGCCGTCATGACGATGGTGCGCATTTCCGGCGCCATCGGCAGCGAGCGCTCAAACAGTTCCATCCCGCTCATTTCTGACATTTTTAAATCCGTGAGCATGATATCGAACGAATCTTTTTGCAGGGCCTTGAGCGCTTTGCGGGGAGTTTCCATCCCCTCGACTTCGTAGCCCTCCTGGCTCAAAATATCCATCAGCCCGCTCAGGGTGTTGCGATCATCTTCGACAATTAGGATTTTTGCCATGTTCGTTCTTATGTCTCCAACCCATCGGGATTAACAGCATTCTCGATTTTTTTATTCAAAAGGAAATCGGCCACGGCACCCGCGATCTCCTCCGCCACCCGGCGCTGGGCTTCCACGGTGCTGGCGCCTAAATGCGGGGTGGCGACGACGTTGGGCAATCTCAATAACGGCAGATCCCCCGGCGGCTCGTTTTCAAAAACGTCGAGGGCGGCGCCGGCGACCCGCCCCTCCTGCAGCGCCCGCCACAACGCCTGCTCGTCGATGATCCCACCGCGCGCGGTGTTAATCAAACGCACGTTCGGTTTGCAGATTTTGAGCTGCTCTTCGCCGATCAAATATTGGGTGTCGCTAGTGAACGGTGCGTGAATGGAGATGAAATCGCTGCGGCGCATCAAATTCTCGAACGTCGAAGCTTCAACGCCGGCCGCCGCAAACACCTCCGCCGAAATCAACGGATCATAAGCAATCACGGTCATGCCGAACGCCTGCGCGCGCGCCGCCACTTCGCGGCCGATTCTGCCCAAGCCGATGATGCCCAAAATCTTGCCCGCCAATTCGACGCCCTGAAATTCGGCGCGATTCCATTTGCCCTGGGTTAATGAAACATGCGCGCGCGGGAGCTGGCGCGCCAACGCCAGCATCAACGCCAGCGTGTGCTCGGCGGCGGAGATGGTGTTGGCCGCAGCCGCGTTAAACACCGCAATGCCCCGCTGCGCCGCCGCCGCCACATCGATGTTATCGACGCCGGCGCCAGCGCGACCGATGACCTTCAACTTGGGCGCCAAAGCCAGCAGTTGCGCGGTAACTTTGGTGGCGCTGCGGACAATCAGCCCGTCGGCGGCCGCGATTTTTTCGAGAAGCTGATCTGAATTGGCACTGGCAGATTCCTCCACCTCAAATCCGCGGGCGCGCAAAAGCTCGCCGCAGCAGCCGTCAACGTGATCGGCGATCAAAATCTTCATGGCCATCGATCACATGCGCAAATTATTTTTCATGAAAATATTCTGCACGGTATATACACCGGCGCCGTGCTCGAATTCCCAGCCGAAATCCGACAGCGTCATCTCCAGCGCCGAGGCCATCGCCACCATGTCCAGCGAATCGTAATAGCCCATGTGGGCGATGCGAAAAATTTTGCCTTTGAGGTGACCCTGGCCGCCGGCCACGGTGATGCCGTACTTTTCCCGCAGGTGGCGCACAAATTTTGCCCCATCGATGGACTCCGGGACTTTCACCGCGGTCAGGGAATCCGAGGGCGCTTTGGCAAATAATTCCAAACCCATCGCGGTTACGCCGCGGCGGGTGGCTTCCGCCAGCAGGGCGTACTTTTCCCACATTTTTTGCAAGCCGTTTTCGCGAATCATCGCCAGCGCTTCCCGCAAGCCCATGAACAAGGTAATCGCCGGCGTCCAGGCGGTGGCGTTCTTTTCCAGCGACGCTTTTTCTTTCTTAAAATCAAAATAGAATTTGGGCAAATTCGAGCGCTGCACGCGCCCCCAGGCTCGTTGATTAATGGCCACCGAAGCCAGGCCGGGCGGAATCATTAAACCTTTTTGCGAGCCGGTCACCGCCGCGTCGATGCCCCACTCGTCCATTTTGAAGGGCAGCACGCCGGCCGAGGTGATAGCGTCCACCACCAAGAGGGCGTTGGAATGCTGGCGCACCACTTCGGCGATCGTCTTCAAATCAGCGGCGACTCCCGTGGAAGTTTCGCTGTGAGTAATAAACACCGCAACGATTTCCGGATGATTCTGCAAAAATCGCTTGATATCATCCGGGTTGACGGCTTCGCCCCAGGGCACCTCCATCACATGGGTTTCGGCGCCAAAGGTCTGGCACAACTGCCCCCAGCGCTCGCCGAATTTACCACCGGCCACGGTTAACACCGGGTCGCCTTTCGACAGCAAATTCACCACGCTCGCCTCCATAGCGCCTGTGCCGGATGAGGTGAACGTCAGCACGTCACCTTTGGTTTGAAAAAAATATTTGAGCCCCTCGACCACCTCCTTGAGAATCTCCTGGAAGGCCGGCCCGCGATGGTGCATGATGGGGTTGGACATGGCCACTTGCACGCGCTCCGGCACCTGCGTGGGGCCAGGGGTAAACAATCTTGCTCGCATAATTTTACTCCATTAAGGATAACATTTCTTTCCACAACTCCGCTTTGCCCAAACCGTTGGTAACCGAAAACGGAATGATGGTTTTATTATAGTACGGCGCAACCTGTTTTGCGCAGGCGGCGACCTGGCTTTTGAGCTTCCCCTTTGAAAGTTTGTCCGCTTTGGTGGCGACGAGAATCATGGGCATCTTCAAACTGCTGAGCCATTCCAGCAACTGCAAATCTAACGGGGTCGGACCGATGCGGCTGTCGATGAGCGCCACCACGCCTTTCAAATTGCGGCTGGTTTTGATGTAACTCTCAATCAGGTTTCGCCACTGCTGCATCTCAGATTTGGCGACTTTAGCAAATCCGTAGCCCGGCAAATCCACCAGAAAAAATTGATTGTTGATGCGAAAGTAATTCAATTGCCGGGTCTTCCCCGGGGTGGAGCTGGTTTTGGCCAGCTTTTTACGGTTGAGCAGACAGTTAATGAGACTGGATTTGCCAACATTTGATCTTCCAGAAATGGCAATTTCCTGTAGATTCTCTTTCGGGATCTCTTTTATGCTCACGACACTTTTAACAAACTCGACTGAGGTGATCGTCATCGCACTTTCAGATCATCAACTTGTGGGTTGAAAAAGGGCGCCGCCGTCTACCCCCGGAGAATTCGTTAAATTCCTCTGATTGCTGCCGTCTCTGTTCATCAAGTACACTTCGTAATTCCCGTCTCGATTCGTGCCAAAAACGATCTTTCTTCCGTCGGGGGAGAATCTGGCCCCAGCATTCGATGAATTGCCATTGGTTAAGTTTACTTGGTTGCCACCGTCTAAATCCATTACGTAAATATCGCGATGATCTAAATCGCGATCGAAAAGTATCTGCGTGCCGTCGGGAGAAAAACATGGCCCCAGATCAGTCGTAAAGCTGTTGGACAAATTTTTCTGATTTCCACCGTCAGCATCCATGATGTAAATTTGGGATTGCCCGTCTCTGTCCGAGAAAAAACAGATTTTTGAGCCGTCGGGTGAGAATTCACCCAAAGCATCAAAAGAAGCATTGTTCGTCAATCGCTTCGGCGGCCCTCCTTGAGTCTCGATCACAAAGATCTCGTAGTTATCGTCAACAAATGCGGCATAGGCTAATTGAGAACCATCCGGTGAAAATAGGGGTCCATCAAACGACTGCCCAGAGACCAGGCTGGTTTGATAGGGCACTCCCTCAGCGTTCACGAGCACAATTTCAGAAACCCCCGAAATTCTAACGAAGGCAATTCGGGAATCGTCGGGAGAGAATCGGGGTTTCGTATCAATCACTCCTGTATCGGCCGTGAGTCGCCTCAAGTTGCTGCCATCAACATTCATAACATAGATTGAGCTATTACCGCTTCTGTCCGAACGAAAAACGATTCGAGAACCGTCGCTGGAGAAACAGGGATCCGCATCGTTGGCGTCACTGCTTGTTAAGTTCAATTGATGACTGCCATCGGAGCGCATCGTGTAAATATCCAGCATTCCGGTCGGTCCCTCGTGCGGTGAGGGATTATTTCTGTCGGTTACAAAGGCTATTAAAGGGCCAGAATCAGATGAAGGTTGGGTTGTATGCTCACAGGCCAAGCTTGAGAGAAGCCAAATCGCAAAAACCGTTGACCGTTTCATAAAAGTACCTCCCTAAAATAAGCACGCCTGTAAAATCCGACATCATAAATCAAACGTTTCCTTAAACACCTGCGCCATGTTTTGTGCCGTCACAATTTTCAAACCCTGCTTGACTTCCTTCGGGATTTCGTCCAGCTCTTTGGCGTTTTCTTCCGGTATGATCACGGTTTTGATGCCGTAGCGCTGCGCCGCCAGCAGTTTTTCATTCAGCCCGCCAATCGCCAGCACATGGCCGCGCAGGGTAATTTCACCTGTCATGGCCACATCTTTTCTGACCGGCCGGGTCGCCAGCGCCGACGCCAGCGCCACCGCGATGGTCACCCCCGCCGACGGCCCGTCTTTGGGAGTGGCGCCTTCCGGCACGTGAATGTGAATGTCGCTGCTCTTCCAAAATTCGGATTGAATTCCTAAATTTTTGGCGTTGGCGCGAATGTAAGAATAAGCCGCGCGCGCCGATTCCTTCATCACGTCGCCTAATTTGCCGGTGAGCGAGAGGTTGCCCTTGCCCTTCATCACATTGACTTCGATTTGCAGAATCTCGCCGCCGTAGCGGGTCCACGCCAGTCCCAGCGCCGACCCAATTAAGTCGCCCTCAATCCGCTGGCGTTCCGGGAATTTTGGAACGCCGAGGTACTTCTCAACCTTATCAATGTCAATAACGAAGCCGCTGTTGACGCCGCTGCTGACAATTTCCCGCGCCACTTTGCGGCAGACCGCCGAAAGCTCGCGCTCCAAATTACGGACACCGGCCTCACGGGTGTACTCGCGGATGATGTGCAAAATGGCGGCGTCATCAAGTTTCAAAAACTTTTTCTTTAAACCATGTTGCTTAAAAAGTTTTGGGATCAAAAAATCCTTGGCGATTTCCAATTTTTCGTGCTCGAGATAGCCGGGCAGATTGATGATCTCCATGCGATCCTGCAGCGGTTCCGGAATCTGGCTTTGCAGGTTGGCGGTGGTGATGAAAAAAACCTGCGACAGATTGTAATCCACTTCGAGGTAGTGATCGTTGAAGGCGCGGTTCTGTTCCGGGTCCAAAACTTCCAGCAGCGCCGCCGAGGGGTCGCCGCGAAAGTCCATGCTCATCTTGTCCACCTCGTCCAGCAGAAAAACCGGGTTGATGGTTTGGGCGCGCTTCATGCTTTGAATAATTTTTCCCGGCATGGAGCCGATGTAAGTGCGGCGGTGGCCGCGAATCTCGGCTTCGTCGCGGACGCCGCCCAAAGACACGCGCACGAAATTTCGCCCCATCGCCCGCGCCACCGATCGCGCCAGCGAGGTTTTGCCCACGCCCGGCGGCCCAACGAAACACAGGATTGGACCGCGCATGTTTTTTACTAACTTCAAAACCGCGAGATGTTCGAGGATGCGCTCCTTGGGTTTTTTGAGGCCAAAATGGTCTTCATCCAAAATTCGTTGGGCGACCTGGATATCGATATTGTCTTTGGTTTTTTTGAACCAAGGCGCCGCCAGCAGCCAATCGAGGTAATTGCGGATCACGGTAGATTCCGGAGAAAAAGGCGGCGTGGAACGCAGCTTGTCCAATTCTTCGTACGCCTTCTCTTCGACCTCCTTCGGCATGCGCGCCTTGCGAATCTTCTCGCTTAAAAAGGCGATCTCGCCGTTGTATTCGCCGTCTTCACCCAACTCTTCCTGAATCGTGCGCATCTGTTCTTGCAGATAAAGATTGCGCTGAGATTTTTGGATGCGGTTGCGCACCTTGTCTTCCAAATCTCTTTCCAATTCTAAAATTTCCATCTCCGATTCCAGCAGCTCGATGAGCGCGCCCAGCTCATCATCGACGGCGGCGGTTTCAAGGATTTTCTGTTTGACTTTCAGGCTGCACTGCATGTGCGCCGCCACAAAATCGGCGAAGCGCTGCGGGTGCTCGAAGCTGTCGAGGCTCAACAAAATTTCATCGGGGATATTGCGGTTGAGGCGCACATAGTTTTTGAACAAATCGATCACGCGCCGCATTTTGGCTTTCACTTTCGGAGTGAAAGCGTCGTCATCGCCAATGACTTCGACGCGCGCCTGCAGGTGGCCTTCGGCGGCGAGGTAGCGGCTGATCCTGGCGCGCACGACGCCTTCCACCAGCACTTTCATCAGGCCGTTCGGGAGCTTCAACACTTGTAAAATGCGCGCCACCACGCCCACTTTATATAAATCGTCGCGGGAGGGATTATCCACCGCCATGTCTTTTTGCGCCGCCAAAAAAATCAGCCGGCCCAGCATCATGGCTTCTTCAATGGTTCTAATGGAGGATTCCCGGCCCACCAGCAGAGGATAAATCATATACGGGAAGACGATCACTTCCTTCATAGGCAGCACGGGCAAACGGCTGTTGATTTCGATGCCCACGCCATCGCGGATGACTCTTTGCATATTTTTTTTGATTTTGAAAATTAGAATTTCTCCGCCCGCGAAGCAGACAGAGCTGCGGATCGACTAAGCGCTTTTCTTGACCTGTTTATAATCGTAACTGGGCGGGGCTTTTTTCAAGACAAAATCTTTGGTAAGAATACATTGTTTGATATCTCGGCGAGAGGGGATGTCGTACATCAGGTCGAGCATGATGTCCTCGAAAATGGCGCGCAGTCCGCGCGCGCCGGCGCCGCGCTTTTTCGCCAGCTTCACGATCGTCGTCAGGGCGTCCTGCTCAATCTCCAGCTCCACATCGTCCATCTCGAACAGGCGCTTGTATTGCTTGGTGAGCGCGTTCTTGGGCTTCACTAAAATATCGAGCAAGGCGTCTTCGTTCAGGTCGTCCAAAACCGCGACGATGGGCAGACGGCCGACAAATTCCGGTATCAATCCGAATTTCAGCAAATCTTCCGGCTCCACGTGGCGCAGGACGTTGCCCTTGTCGTCTAAACGAGACTTGCCGAGATCGGCGCCAAAACCGATGTTGCGCTTGCCCAGCCGGCCGCTGATGATTTTGTCGAGACCGATGAAAGCGCCGCCGCAAATGAATAAAATATTTTTGGTATTGATATTGATGAGATTTTGCTCCGGATGTTTGCGCCCACCTTTGGGAGGCACCGCCGCCACCGTGCCCTCTAACATTTTCAGCAGCGCCTGCTGCACGCCCTCGCCGGAAACATCGCGGGTGATGGAGGGGTTGCCGTCTTTGCGGGAGATTTTATCGATCTCATCGATGTAAATGATCCCGCGCTCCGCCTTTTCCAAATCGTAATCGGCGGCTTGCAGCAGCCGCACCAAAATATTTTCCACGTCCTCGCCGACGTAGCCAGCTTCAGTGAGGGTGGTGGCGTCGGCGATGGTGAAGGGCACGTGGAGAAAGCGCGCCAGCGTTTGCGCCAACAGAGTTTTGCCGGTGCCGGTGGGGCCGATGAGCAGGATGTTGCTCTTTTCGATTTCGACGTCATCGAAGGCGCTGGCGGAGCGGACGCGCTTATAATGATTGTACACCGCCACCGCGAGATTTTTTTTGGCGACCTCCTGGCCGATGACGTAATCATCCAGCGCTTGCTTGATATCCGCTGGTAAAAATTCCTGATCGCGAAACGATTTGCCGCGGCGCACGGCGTCGTCTTTGATGATGTCGCTGGCGCTTTTGACGCATTCGTTGCAGATGAACACGTCCGGCCCGGTGACAATGCAATCCACCTGGTTGGAATTTTTCCGGCAGAAGGAACAGGTGATGATTTGATCTTTGTAATCTCTCTCGGCCACTGCGGTCCGGGCTCCTATCTTTTCTCGCCGTTTTTCGACATCTTTTTGGCCAGGCCTTTGCGGTCGATCACATCGTCGATCAGGCCGTATTTTTTGGCGTCTTCGGCGGACATGAAGAAATTGCGATCGCTGTCTTTGGCGATTTTCTCGATGGGCTGGCCAGTGTGATACGCCAGAATCTCGTTGAGTTTTTCGCGGATAAGCAAAATTTCTTTGGTGTGAATTTCAATATCCGACGCCTGGCCCTGGGCGCCGCCCAACGGCTGGTGAATCATCACCCGTGCGTGGGGCAAGGCAAAGCGTTTGCCCTTTTTGCCGGCCGCCAGAATGATCGCGCCCATGCTGGAGGCCTGGCCCATGCAATACGTCACGATGTCCGGCTTGACGTGCTGCATGGTGTCGTAAATCGCCAGCCCAGAGGAAACGTAGCCGCCGGGGGAATTAATGTAAATGGAAATATCTTTCTCCGGATCTTCGGCCTCGAGAAACAGCATTTGCGCGATGCACAAGCTCGCGACGTTGTCGTCGATAGCGCTGCCGAGAAAAATGATGCGCTCTTTCAATAGGCGCGAAAAAATGTCGTAGGCGCGCTCGCCGCGGCCCGTCTGCTCAACTACAATTGGTACAAGTCCCATGGTTTTCTCTTTCTAAATTATCTCAAAATTATTAATTACACTTTTACCTGGCAATCGCCAATTCTTTCGCGCGCTCCAAATCGCGGCGGGTGACTTTGCGCTCGCTGATTTGAGCGTGCTGCTCCAAAAACTGCAACACCTTCGACTCCAAAACATCGTCCTCGAAACGTTTTTGATCGCGCGCAGCCTTTATGGAATTCCACACTTTCTGTTCATCGACATTGCGTTCCGCCGCCAGCCGCTGGATGTAAGCTTTTTTATCCTCTTCAGAAATGGTGATGTTCTCCATTTCGATGATCTTGTTTTTGGCCAGCTCCCACTTGAAACTCCAGATTGCCAGCGGGCGGTATTGCTCGCGAATCGCCTGTTCATCGATAGGCTGCTGGTTATCTTTTCTGGCACCCTCCACCACCTCGTCGAGGTAGCTGGTAATCATCGCCTCCGGTAGATCGAAGGGATTCTGTTTGAGCAGCTCATCGATAAGATGGTCGTATAATTTGCGCCGATTGTTGGCCTGACTCCGCCGAGCAATCTTCTCTCTGATATCCGCTTTAAGGCGATCGAGGTTCTCGAAATCGCCGACATCTTTGGCCAGCTCATCGTCCAACTCCGGCAACTGCTTCGCCTTAATTTCTTTGACGAAAATGTTGAACCACCCCGGCTGGTTGGACTGGGAGGCGTCGGTGCGCATGGGCAGAACTTCAACTCGCCGGGTTTCGCCGGGCTTCACGCCTAAAAGTTGCTGGGAGATTTGTTTATTGAAATCGTCGCCGTCCTGGTTGAGTTGAAAAAATTGGTCGCCATATTTTTTGCCGATGAGCGGCGCCCCGGAAATATCCACTTCCTGAAAATCGGCGAGGATAAAGTGCCCGAACTGTGCGGCGTCTTCCACCGGCTGCATCACCGCCATCTCCTCGCGCAGGTCGGCCAGCGCCGCCGCCACGTCGTCATCGCCCACTTCGTAAATTTCCTTCTCGACCGCCAGGCCGCGATAGTTTTTAATCTCGATTTCGGGAACCACCTCGACGGTCGCCACGAAGTGGAGGCTGCCTTCCGGGTGGTAGTGCAGGTCGTCGATTTTTGCCGGCGCCACCGGCCGCAGATTCTCCTTTTGGGTGACCCCTTTGAAAACGTTTTGCACCACCTCGTCGATGGCCTCGCTTTGAATCTCCTCATTAAAAAGTTTTTTGATCAACCCGAGGGGCGCTTTGCCTTTGCGAAAGCCTTTGAGCTTAACGTTCTTTTGGTAGGATCGGTAAACGGCGTCGAAGTGGGGTTGCAGCTCCGCCTGCGGAACCTCCACTTCAATGCGGCGTTTGGTATTTCCTTCTTTTATAATTTTCGTTTCCAAAATCTGCCTTCAGAAATTCAATAAACTCAAAACAAAAATGTGCGAGAGGAGGGACTCGAACCCACACGCCTTTCGGCACTAGATCCTAAGTCTAGCGCGTCTGCCAGTTCCGCCACTCTCGCAAAAGCGGCAAAAATATATTAATTTTAGCAGTGAAAGTCAACACATTATTGGCCGCGTATCAGCATCCCAAATCAGAGAAAAGTCTTGACAAATAGGAGAATTTTATTAATTTCTTAACCACATTTTTTCACCCTTCTAAATAACGCCAGACCGGGCTGTCAGTCCCCGCCTTGTGGCGGCATGAATTTTTTTAAGGAATTGTCTATGAAAATCGCGTATGTTCACCCGCAATTTCCGGATACGCTGTGGAGTTTCCGCGGCATCCGCCCCATCACCGGTGTGAAAACCGCCTTTGCTCCTCTTGGGCTCGCAACTGCGATGGCGCTCACCCCGCAGGATTGGGAGATGGAAGTTTACGACGAGGAAATCGAAGCCATCAACTTTGACACCGACGCCGACCTGATTGCGCTCACGGCGTTCAATGTGCAAGCCAAACGGGCCTATGAAATCGCCGCCGAGTTCCGCCGGCGCGGCAAGCACGTGGCGCTGGGCGGACCCTACGCCTCCCTCTGCCCGGACCGCGTACGGCCGTACGTAGATACCGTCATCTCCGGCGAATGCGAGTACATCTGGCCGGAATTTTTGAACGACTTCAAAAATGGCCGCCACAAAGATTTTTATATTCAGGAAGAAAAGGTGAGCATGGCCGACTCGCCGGTGCCGGCGTTCGAGAAATTGGACGCGAAGTCCTACCAGGCCTTTTACGTGCAAACCACCCGCGGCTGCCCCTTTGATTGCGAATTCTGCGATATCATTATCACCGACGGCCGCATCCCGCGTGTGAAATCCATCGAGCAGGTGATGACCGAGGTCAACAAGCTGCGCGAGTTGGGCGTGAAATACGTCACCTTCAGCGACGCCAACTATATCGCTAACACCAAATTCGCCAAAGAGCTCACGCACGAGCTGATCAACTTCTGCAAGAAATATAACTATCCCATCACCTTTGCCTGCGAAGCCACCTTGAATTTAGCCAGCAAAGATGAACTGCTGAGCCTTTTGCAGGCGGCCAATTTTGAAACCATCTTCATCGGCATCGAATCCCCCCGCAAAGACAGTCTCCTGGAAACCAACAAGCGCCAGAACACCCACGGCTCCATTGTCGCCGACGTGCACAAAATCCAGTCTTATAACATCGTCGTGATTGCGGGCATGATTGTTGGGTTTGATCACGACGACAAAAACATCTTTCAGGAACAATTTGATTTTTTGATGGAAGCCGGCATTCCCTTCACCACCTGCGGCGTGCTGGTGGCCATCGAAAAAACTCCCCTCTACGAGCGCATGAAACGAGAAGGCCGCTTGCTGGAGTACAATTACGAAAATCAATTAGCGCACGGCGCCGCCGATTTGAACTTCGTCCCCAAATTGATGACGCGAGAGGAACTGCTTAACGGCTACAATTGGCTCATTCGCGCCCTCTATGCCTACGACAACTATTCGAAACGGCTGGTCACCGCGCTGCAAAATTTTACTCCGGGCCTGACACGCTTTCGGCAAAATCTTCCGTTTACCACAAGGAAGACGCCGAAAATTTTATTCAACATCGCCCGCCACTTTATCTTTACTAAAAATAAAAAACGGCGGCGGTTCTTCATCAATACGTTGCGCGAAAGTTTCCGCGGCCACGCTTCGGTGCGCAAATTTGTGGAAGCCACTTCGTTTATGACCCTGCACAAACATTTTCACGAATATATCACCAAAACCCACGGCGACCCGGAGGCGGTCGGTCGGTATTCGCCTTTTTACAATCCAACCCCGGGCGAGGTCGAGCGTCCCGTGACGGTAGTGGATCATACTGAACTACCCGTAAAGGAAAACATCTCCATCTTGTAAATGATTCACCATTGTTCTAAATAATCGGGATGCCCATTACGAAATTTCGAACCGTCAGGTCGGCGGCAATCGTTTTCTCGCCGCGATGTTCCGGAATCACACCCCTTGCGTTTTAAATTTCAAAGGTAAAACAACCTTTGGCCGACTTTCTTCGTCTAACAAGTGCAACTCAAATAATCCAACTCTAATCCCAATTTTTCTGGAGGAGTCATGAAAAAACTACTCACCGCAGCGCTGTTTTGTTTTGTCAGCGCGATCCTGCGGGCGCAAATGACATTGCCCGAAACCCCCGACGCCCGCATGCTGCGCTTCCCGGATATCAGCGCCGACCGCATTGTGTTCGTCTATGCCGGCGATTTGTGGACCGTTCCCAAAAACGGCGGCACGGCAGCCAAGTTGAGTTCGCCAAAGGGACAGGAGTTGTTTCCCAAATTTTCCCCCGACGGCAACTGGATCGCTTTCAGCGGCAACTACGACGGCAACACCGATGTTTATGTCATGCCCAGCACCGGCGGCGCGCCCGTCCGGCTCACCCATCACCCCAGCAACGATTTGGTGGTGGAATGGTATCCCGACGGCCAAAACGTTTTGTACCGCTCGCTGATGACCAGCCCGTCTTTTCGCTTCAATCGTCTGTTTAAACAACCGGCTACCGGCGGACTTCCCGAGCAGCTTCCACTGGAATACGGGGAACTGGCCAGCTTCAACGCCGACGGCAGCCGCATCGCGTTTCAAATTCAGTCGCGGGAGTTTCGCACCTGGAAACGCTATCGCGGCGGCTGGGCCAGCGACCTCTGGTTTTACGATTTCAAAAATAACACCTCCGAAAAATTCACTGACTTCGAGGGCACCGACGCCCTGCCCATGTGGCACGGGGACACCGTGTATTTCCTTTCTGACCGCGACGATCGCAAGAAGCTGAACATCTGGGCGTATGACCTTAACACGCAACAAACGCGGCAAGTCACAACCTTCACCGAGTACGACGTAAAATGGCCGAGCCTCGGGCCCGAGGCCATCGTGTTTGAAAACGGCGGCAAGCTGCACGTGCTCGAACTCGCAACCGAAACCGCCAAACCCATCGAGGTGCGGGTGCCGGCGGATTTGCCGCAAGCGCGCGCCGACCTCAAAAACGTGGCGGAGAACATTCAAAATTTTTCCCTCTCCCCCAGCGGCAAGCGCGCCCTGTTTGAAGCGCGCGGCGAAGTTTTCACCGTGCCGGAAAAACACGGCAGCGTGCGAAATTTGACCAATTCCTCGGGGGTCGCCGAGCGGTATCCGACGTGGTCGCCCGACGGCAAGCACGTCGCCTATTTTTCCGACCGCAGCGGCGAGTACGAGTTGTACATTCGTCCCGGCGATGGCAAGCCCGCCGAGGCGGGCAAAACCAGCGAGCGCCAGATTACCAAAGGCAGCCAGACCTACTATTACCGGCCTGTGTGGTCGCCGGACAGCAAACGCATCGCGTTTAGCGACAAAGCCGGCAACTTGTTTTATTTGAATGTCGCCGACGGCCAGCCGAAGTTGGTGGACCGCAACGAATGGTCCAACATGGGCAGCTACTCGTGGTCGCCGGACAGCCGCTGGATTACGTATGCCAAATCGCTGGCCAACACCAATAATGCCATCTTCATTTTTGATACCGATCAGAATCTCGCACGTCAGGTGACCAGCGCGTATTACAATGATACCAATCCGGTTTTCGATCCCGAAGGCAAGTATCTTTACTTTTATTCCGACCGCGCCTTCCGCCCGGTGTACTCTGACCTCGACGCCACCTGGGTCTATCCCAACGCCACCAATGTTTATGCCGCGACGTTAAGAAAAGACCTGCCCTCGCCGCTCGCGCCTCGCAGTGATGAAGAAGGAGAAGCTGAGGCTGAGGCAAAAGATAAGGATAAAGACAAGAAAAAAGATTCCAAGAAAGAGAACGAGGAAAAGGAGGATGAGAAGAAAATCGAGCCCGTTAAGATTGATTTTGATGGGTTCGAGACCCGGGTGGTGAAACTCGCTGAAACGCAAAACGTCGGACCGCTGCGGGCGGTGAAGGGCAAAGTGGTTTATGCACAGTACCCGGCGCAGGGCGCGGCCAAACCCGGCGAACCCTCTGGTACGCTGAAATATTTTGACCTCGAAGAGCGCGAAGAAAAAACCGTCCTCTCCGGCATCGACACCTACGAGCTGTCCGCCGACGGCAAAAAAGTGATTTACAAAAGCAAGGACACCTACGGCATCGTCGAGCTGGCCGCGGACAAAAAAGTTGGCGACGGCAAAATCGCCGCCGACAAATTGGAAGCCTGGATCAACCCGCAGGAGGAGTGGACGCAAATTTTCAACGAGGCCTGGCGCGTGCAGCGCGACTTTTTCTATGACCCCGCGATGCACGGTTTGGACTGGCCCGCCATCAAAAAACGCTACGCCGCGCTGCTGCCCTTCGTAGTGGACCGCGCCGATCTCAATTACGTCATCGGCGAGATGATCGCCGAGCTCAACGCCTCCCACGCTTATGTCGGCGGCGGCGATCTCGAAGAACCGAAAAAAGTCTCGGTGGGTTTGCTGGGCTGCGATTTTGAATTGGACAAAACCGGCAACGCCTACCGCTTCAAAAAAATTTACGAAGGCGCGGCCTGGGACGACGAGCCGCGCTCGCCCCTGCGCGAACCCGGCGTGAATGTCAAAGAAGGCGACTACCTGCTGGCGGTGAATGGTTTGCGGGTGGATACCTCGAAAGATCCGTGGGCGGCATTTCAGGGGTTGGCCGGCGAAGTGGCGACCTTGACCATCAACTCCACACCCTCGATGACCGGCGCCCGCGAAGTGGTGGTGAAGCCGCTCGCCAGCGAGTTCCGGCTGCGCAACCTGGCGTGGATCGAAAACAATCGCCGCAAAGTTGAGGAAGCCACCGGCGGACGAGTCGGCTACGTTTATGTGCCGGACACCGGCATCAACGGGCAGAACGAGCTGGTGCGGCAGTTCACCCCGCAGCGCATCAAAGACGGCCTCATCATCGACGAACGCTTCAACAGCGGCGGCCAGATTCCGGATCGCTTCATCGAGCTTTTGAATCGCCCCATTTACAATTACTGGGGACGCCGCGATCACCGTGACTGGCAGACGCCGTTTGTGGCTCACACCGGCCCGAAAGTAATGCTGGTGAACGGCTGGGCCGGCTCCGGCGGCGATGCCTTTCCTTACTACTTCCGCAAAGCCGGGCTCGGCCCGCTGGTGGGCAAACGCACCTGGGGCGGGCTGATCGGCATCAGCGGCAACCCCCAGCCCATTGACGGCGGCTTCGTTTCTGCGCCAACGTTCGGTTTCTTCAACACCGAAGGCAAGTGGGACGTGGAAGGCCACGGCGTGGAGCCGGATTACGACGTCGAAAATGCGCCGCACGAGCTGGTATCCGGCCGCGACCCGCAATTGGAAAAAGCCATCGCCGTGATCTTGGAGATGCTGCAAAAGAATCCGCCGCAGAAAATGCCGAAGCCGAGTTATCCGGATCGGGCGGATCGCACGACTTCGACGGAATAAGCTTGTCTAGCGGAGTGAAACGCTTAAGCGTTTCACTCCGCCGGATTCTTGCTCGTTGGGGAAACCAATCCTTCAAAATTAACTTGCTTTTTCTTTAAGAAATTCGTAGTCTTACGTGGCCGAAAAAGCCGCGCAGGTTTTTCACGCCCATCAACTCTTCGAGTTTGACTCAATTCGCTAACCCAAATTCATAACAGAGCCAAGCCGTCCGCTTTTTAAAGCAGGCTGACATTGGAAGTATGAATCAATCCATTCAAAATCAATCGGGAGCGTTCAGTCTGGCTGAGGCCGCTGAGCAGCGAAAACGTCCGCCGCTGATTGTGGTGGTGGACGACGAAGAGATCGTCACCAAAACCGTTTCCTCGTTTCTGCGCTTTGAAACGGATTACGAGGTCCTCACCTTCGAGTCGCCGCTCGAGGCTTTAGAGAACATTCAAATTACGCCGCCCGACGTGCTGATCTCGGATTTTCTCATGCCAGAAATGGACGGCCTCAAATTAATAAAAGAGGCGAAGCGGCTCTATCCGGAAATTTCCCCGATCCTGCTCACCGGTTACGCGGACAAAGAAAACGCCATCAAAGCCATCAACGAAGTGGGAATTTTTCAATACATCGAAAAACCGTGGGATAACGATCACCTCAAGATAGTGATCCGCAACGGGCTCGCTCAAAAAGATTTAAAGATTCAACTGCAGAAAAAAATTAAAGAATTGGATGGCATTTTGTTGGAACGCGACCGCCTGGCGCTCGACAATGAATTGCTGAAAGAGGAACTGCGGCTGGCGCAGAGTGTGCAGTTGAGTATGATGCCGCAAAATTTTCCCAAGATCAACGCCATCTCGATTGCCGCGAAATACCTGCCGACACTGGAAATTGGCGGCGATTTTTATGACGTCGTTCCCCTCGCCAATGAAAAAATCGGCGTCGTGATTGCGGACGTCACCGGCCACGGCATCCAGTCGGCGCTGATTACGGTGCTGCTGAAATCGGTATTTTCCAGCTTCCGAGACGCAAGGATCGCGCCCGCGGAAATCCTCGCCGCCATGAACAAAGCGTTTTATCCGATTCTTCCCAAAGGCTTTTTCGTCGCCGCCATGGCGGCAACCGTGGACACCCGCAGCGGTGTCTGCCGCATTGTGAACGGCGGCGTGCCTTACCCGTTTCATATTCGCGCCAGAGACCTCAAGGTTGAGCGCGTGCCGGCCAACGGCCTGTTGTTGGGGGTTGCCAACGGCGAGCTTTATAAACCCGGCGAGGAAGTGGTGGTGGAGCTAAAAAAGGGCGACCGCCTGCTCTTGTACACCGACGGCCTCAGCGAAGCCGAAAACCAAAACCAGGAACATTTTGACTCGGGCTGGATGCAGAAGGCGCTGCACGAAACCGGGCGGCAGCCGATTGACCTCGTCTTCGATCACCTTACCCAAGCGGCCAAAACATTCAGCCGGCCGGGCCACCGCTGGGACGATATCACCATCCTGTCAATTGAACATCTTTAAACATGGGTCAAAACAAAAGGCCGGACCGAAGCAGTCCCATTTGAACGAGCAACCTGCGTAGAGGCAAGCAAAGGCAGCGCACCGGCCAAATTCCCACACTCGTAACACTTGCGATTTATAATCACGTATTTATCTCTGCTAATTTTTATTAGCCAGATCGTGGGAGTTGCGTTCCAGAAATTTGGCGCGCGCCAGCAACTGTTTGCTGGTTTCTTTATCGCCGCTGTTATAGAAGGCCAGACCCAAAATTTGGTAACCGCGCGGATCCCGCTTTTGCGCTTCGATCAACTGCTGCCCAATTTTTTTCATCATCTGGTAGTCCTGCTTTTCGCCGTAGGCTTTGGCGATGAAAAAGAGCAACTGGCTTAAATCGCCGCCAAATTCCGCCGCCCGGTAAAATTCCGCGATCGCCAAATCCGGTTGGTTGGAGCTTAAATGCTGCGCGCCGCGGTTGAAATGAATCATCGCGAGTTTTCGATCTTCTGCGATCAACGCCTGCACCTTTTGCCATTTTCGTTTGGACTCAGCGCTTTCCCAAAAAGCGCGATCGCCGACGAACAAGCGGTCTAACGTCGAGCGCGATAAATTGCTGCTGAACACGCGCCCGGTGCCAATTTCCTTGGCTTTGATGAGAACTCGCACCGGGATGACCTCAAAAATCGTCATCGGCGCGCGGCCGTCGATGCGGCGCCACGCTTGTTGAAATGGACTCCCCACCCGAGCCACGTCCACCGGCAGCCACACCAGTTGATTCTTGACGATGTACGACGTGACATCCCGCGAAACCGCGCCGGCATATTTTTTATTTATTCCGCTGTTGACGAGAACCAGGACGCGGCCGCCAGCAGTGGCGATGGCGCTGCTGACGCCGGCGGCTTCTAAAATGCCGGCATATAGAACAGCCAATTCTTCGCAACTGCCCAAGCGGCTGGTGAAAACTCGCAGCGGCGGATTGGCGTACAGGCTGTCCGGCTCCGGCAGTTCTGAATTTACAAACAGCTTCGACGGCACGCCGCCGGCTTTGCAGCGAATCCCGTACGCGCCCAGGGCGTCGAACAGCAGCGCGGCGGTAAGAATCGTTTCATTGATTTCGAAACTGGCTAGCGGCGGCGAGTGGCGGCGATGCGCAAGTTCAACGAAATAGCGCAGGTCATCGTTGATGGCAATAAAGACCGGTTTGGAACTCTGGCCGTGGGCCGAAGCCATCGGCGCGAGCAGCGCCAGCGTGAGCAACCACCGGTTGTAGCGCATCGCGGGGGTCATCATGCTCATCCTGTATTTAGCTTGAAAAATGTTCAACAGCGAAGACCGAAGCCCACTGAATTTTTGGTTTTGAACTTTGAACAAGTGGCCTCTCTGAATCTAAAGAATTCTCAATGGCATTCGGTGTTAAAAGAATTCGGACTACGATTGGGCGCGGGTGATGAGCGCTACACCTGTTCGAGTTTGCGGATGAATTCCCGCTCGTCAACTCGATACTTGAAGGCCTTGCGCTCGTTGACAAAAATCACGGGGATTTGTTCTCGGAATTCATCGTAGCGGCCGTCCTGCGTGATATCCACTTCCAGCAACTCGAAAGGATATCGCTTGCGAACCCGCAGCAACACGGCCTTGGCTTCGTCGCAAAGGTGGCAGTCGGGTTTCGAGTAGATTTCAACCCTTGCTTTTGGCTTGTTGATTCTTCTGAAATTCATCGAAACTCATTTTGTCGTACCAGTTGCCGGCAAAATATTTCAGAATCACCAAAAACCTCTCCGCCGGAATGTAGCCGGAGACGGAGGTGAGCAATTCCCCTTTTTCATTCATAAAACTGGTGGTAGGAAAGCCGCGCACGCCAAACATCATGCTTAACTCGCGGCCGGAATAACTCGCTTCTTTGAATTTGTATTTTTCATCGGTCTCGGCGTTGACCTTCGCCAGGATGGCGTTTTGGCGGGCATAATCGATCACCGTTTTATTGCCATAGGTTTCGCGATCCATCACTTTGCACCAGTGGCACCAATCGGTGTAAAAATCGATCACCAGCAATTTCTTTTCCTTCAACGCCCGCTCATAACCTTTGTCGAACGTGTGCCACTCGAGAGCTTGCGTTTCTTGCTTTTTAGTTTGGGCGTTTTGGCGGGCAAAAATCTGAAAAGCCAGCACGCTGAGCGCCACGGTCGCCGCCATCAAAAGCCAAAAAGTTTGTCTTCGCATATTTTCCTCAATTGAATTTAAAAATTAACGCACAATCGCCAATTTACCAACCACCTCTTTTGGTTTCGAATCGGAGATGGTGAGCGAGCGCGCAATCAGCTTGTACAAATAGATGCCGTTGGCCGGCAGATCGCCGGCGGCGTCGCGGCCGTCCCAATCGATCATGTTGAAGCCGCTGCGCGCGAACTGATTTGCGATTGTCTGTATGAGTTGGCCGGCCACGGTATAAATTTTAATGGTCACTTCCGCATCGTGGTTTGAAATAAACGTGAAAGTGGTGGATTGCTGAAACGGGTTCGGGTAGTTGAGCACGTCGCGCAGCACCAACTCTTCGGAGGCCACCACGACCACCTCAACCGTCGTCGTGCTGGAGTTGTTAGCGTTGTCCCACGCTTTAATCATCAGCTTATGCCGGCGCTCGCTGCTTCCCGGCGGCGTGCACTCCACCTCCCGCCCGGCGATGTTGACGGTCTCTGGAAATTGCAGAGGAAACTCCACCCGGCCGCTGAGGTGGCTGCCTTCATCAAATTGGAACAAATCCGTCAACTCGATGCTGCTGATTCCCAAAAAGCGGTTGAGTTGGGAGAGACAGGTTTCTTCATCCGGGTCGATGGTGAGGGTCAGGCCGTGGCCAATCTCGCCGGTGATGTTGACGCCGCTCACCGAATCCGCGAGTTCCACCACCAGCGTGGCGTTGTCATTAATTATATCGCCGGAAACAAAATTGTCACGACCGGCAAAGTAAACCCTCATTTGCGGGCCCTCGCGATCCACCAAATTCGATGAGGTGCTGCTGACGAGAATGTTGTCGCGAAATCCGACGCCATCAACATCGTCGTTCCAAACGTAGGCGCTGACCCGCGCACGATTGCCGCCGTAGGAGATGTCTTTCGGCACAATAAATTTTGCGGTGAAGCGGCCATTTTCAACGCTCACCGCGCCGCGGTAAATGGCGTTGCCCGGCAAAAAGTACTCCTGCACCACCCCAACTTCGGTGTTGTGCTGCACAAACTTTTTGGAATCGAAGGTGTTAATCAGCGCTTTGCCGTTAAAATCGCTCCAGAGTTGGCCGTCGCGCTGCACTTCGCCGGACACTTCTACCGTGCTCAGGGCGAGAATAGAGTCCGGGTTCATGGCGGTGATGACGGCCTGATATTTCGGGGCGCCGAGCCGCAGGGTGGGATCGCCGAAGAGGTGAAATTTTTCGTCGTTGGTGACGTTGCTGGTGCGCAAGCGCGTGTAAAGAAAGGCGTCTCCTAACGGATTGACCGCATCGGCGTCGAACAAGCCGCGATAGAAAAACCGGTTAAAAGCGAAATTGCTGCTGGAAAAAACCAGCCGCGCGGCGGTTAGAATGCCGATGGCGCCGCGGTTTTCAGCCAACAATAATTCCTCGGCCTGGCTCTGGCGCTCGGGGTTGTCGAACAGCGCCCAGTCGCAAGTGGCCGCCACAAAAAACGCCAGCCGCCCGGGATTCTGGACGCGGGGGTTATCGGCCTGCTCAAAAACGGCCTCGTGCGCCCAAATGGTGGGGTTGCCGTGACCGATGTAATTCACAATCAACGTGCCTTTGTTGATCTGCTGGATGAGCGCCTCTTTGGCTGCGGGCTTGCGCACGCCGCCCACCGATGCGCCGATCACTTTCGGATATTCGGAGAGATAAATTTTTTCCAAGTCAAAATTGTCGGGCAGGTCCACTTCGGCGATGGTTTCGGTTTGCAGGATGTGCACATAGTCGCCAAAACCGGGGCGGCCGTTGTTCACCAACTCGTCGTCTCCCACCATCGTGATGGTGTTGCGCCAGCCGCCAAATTGCGGTTGGGTCTCATACGCGATGATCTTATCCACCGCACTCCGCGCCTCGCTTAAGGTTTGCACCGTCAAGCGGCCGATGGCCAAATCCATCACGGCATCGTTTCCGGAGACATAGGTGAACCAACTGTCGGAGGTGCGCGTCCCCAGCTCCTCGATACGATCACTAGTTCTCAGGTCATCGGTTTGGAACGTCGGAACCCAATTTTTGTCGCTGCGGCTGGTGATGTTTTTGGGATCGAAATCGCCGTCGCCCAACAGCAGAACGTAGGCCGGGCGGATGCTCCAATTGTCGTACGCATGTTTGATGAAATCGCGGATCGCGGTTGGATCCATTAGCCCACCGGAAAAATTGGCGAAGATATCCGAAATCCGCACCACTTCGGTCTGCATACGATTTTCCGGGCTGCCGTTTTCCCGCAGGCTTTCCAGACGCTGGGCTTCCGAGTAAAAATCCTCGTGAGTGATGATGATAAATTCCGCGGCCAGCAGTGGATTTCGCAAATCCGCCACTTCCGCGCGTTCGAGATTTTGAATCGTCTTATATTTTGCCGGTGTCAGCGCCAAAAACCGTTTCGGCAAACCACTAGGCTGGTCATCGGTGAAAGTGACGCTGCCGCCGGAAAACTCGAAGTTCACAATTTTCTGAACGCTGGCAAAGTTGGTGATATCGTAAAGCTCGACGCCGCTGCTGAAATTAGCGATGCGGTAGGTTTGCGGCGCATCTTGGGGAGAAACGGTAAACGCCAATTCATTATCCACGGCTCGCAACTGCGCCGTGTAAAACAGCTCGAACCAATCCAGAAACGCCTGGCCGCTGGTGGAGGGCTGGCCGCCGCTGGTTAAGTGGGAATAGGAGAGCTGCAAACTGTTGGCGCCGGCGACGAGAGCGTTCTCCACGGGCACCATAAAATTGCCGGCTTTCAAAATCAGATACGGCTGAATCAAAGGCGCCACTCCGGAAAATTGCCGCAAGCCCAGCGAAATATTATTCAGCGAAAGAGCGAAGCGATGGATGCCGGCGTTCAGCGCCGCGAAACGAATTTGCAGCTCTGCCGGGCTGGCTAAAGCGTTGGGCAAATCCAACGTAAAGGTGCGCCGCTGATCGAGCTCGTTAATAGCAAACTGGCGGCCGAAAAAATTCAAGCCGGAGCGCACGGGGTTAGTCAATTCTTCCTCAAGAAAAGCTAATCCCTGATAGGTCTCTTGAATCGACGCGCCGGGCAACCCAGAGGTCACCTGCGCCATGCGCAAGCCATCCTCCTGGCCATCAAAGGATAGCCAATAGACGTTGGCGGTGGCGTGGTGGTGAATGTAATGTGAAAATCTCGCCGAGGTTGGATTGTACTCCCAGCCCTCGACGCCGACGCCATAAAAAAGAATGTAATCGCTGCGATCGAAACGGCCGTCGCCGCCATCCACTACCAGAATGGCGTTCTCAACCAGCCCCTGCGGCCGCGGGGCGGTCAGCGCGGTCGGCAGCTCGCGGCCGCCGTTGTTGAAAAGGCGAATCTTCGCCGGCGCAATGCTGCTGAGATTGATGTTTTGAGATTCCAAAAACGCGCCGTCGATTTTATAAATGCCCTCCTGCTGCACGTTAAATTTGTACAACGTTCCAAATTCGAAGACGCTGGAGGTTTGATTGATTTTGGAGGAGCGGGGCCGGCTTTGCCGCCAATCCCTCGCCTGCTGGTAATTGAGCAGCGCCCCGCGATAGAGTCGTTCCTCCGACTCGCTGGTGATGCCGCCGGCGCGTTGCACACGGGGCTGCCCGCCAACGAATTCGATTTGCAGCACGATACGATTATATTTCCAAATTTGATTTTTGTTGGGAAGAAAACGCGCGCCCGCCGCTTGCACCCGCACAATTTGCTGATCGCGAAAAAAGGCCGGCGGATCGACGCTCACCAACTCCGCGGGGAACGGCTCCGCGCTGGCGTAAACCTCCGGGTTCGGCTCGATGTCCCATAAAACTTCATCATCCACGTTTTTTAAAGTAGGGTGCGGCAAGAGCTTGAAGGGCTCAAGAATCTCGTAGTCGGCTTCGAGAATTTGATAGCGGACGCTGGCGCCGACCGGAATTCCAATCACCTCTGTGAAATAGGGAATTTGCGGCAGCCCCGGCTCGTCGATGACGGTCGCGCCCTCAAAACTAATGAGGGCGAAATCTTGGCCAGCAACCGGGAGGGCGTCCAGGCGCCAGCCGCGAATGGTCCATTCGAGAGTGATACCGTTCGCGGTGGCGCTCAAAATCTGCACGGCTGGGTTGCCGCTTTCGCGCGCGATGGCGGCGGCGCAAATGAAAAGAAAACAAAGGACGGCTCTCGACAATTTTGTCTGCATAACAGCGATAGGATTATTGGTCCGAAAATCTGAAGATATACAACAACCCGATGGCAATGATCAAGCTGTACATCAACAGCAAAAACATCCGCGGCGGCTGGATGAACATCAGTTCATACCCCAACCCGCATAAACTAATTAGGGCGTAAACGGCGCCTCGAATTCTCGTTTTATTCATTTGAAACGTTTGAGCGTCAAAAAATCTTCCAAATCGTTTTGAACGGGCAATATAAAAATTTAGATGGAAAGATGGAAGCGAATTTTTACAGGCGGGAGCTTATTTTCTGAGCAGCGCCGGTTTGCCCTCGTAGGTTTTTTTGTAGGCCTTCATGGCCTGAATCTCCGCGCGCATGGTACGGATGCGGTCCATGACCAGGTTTATGATCTCTTGCGCCACTTGTTTGTTTTTCCCGCGATCGTAATACTCCGAAAGATCGATGGGTTCGCCATAATAAACGTAGATTCGTTTGAACAATCGCGGCAGCGCCGCCCCTACTGGCAGCAGCGCGTCCATGCCATCGACGCACACCGGAATCACCGTCGGGCGGGTCTCCAAAATCAGCAAGCCGGCGCCTCCGCGCGCCTTGCCGATGGCGCCGTCGCGGGAACGCGTCCCCTCCGGAAACAAAATCATCGGGCCGGAACGCAGCGCCTCGGCCATTTTAAAAATCGCGCCCACGTCTTTGCGCCCCTTTTTGATGGGGATGCACTTCCAGTTGTCGGCCAGCCAGGCCAGAACCGAGTTGCGATAAAAATTCTCTTCAGCGGCCGGATTCCACGGAATGAGCGATGGTTTGATCAGCGACCTGGGGTAGAAGGCGCACATGCCCACCAGAAAGTTGTCGATCATGGTCTGATGATTGGAAAGCAAAAGCGTGTTGGCTTGCTGCGGCACGTTTTTCTTGCCAATCACAATCGTGCGATTGAAGAAATGAAAAAAAATGTAGCCGATGGTGACCGACAAGTTGGTCAAAATATAATTGCTGATCGGCCAGGTTATGCGAAATAACCAACTGCGATTCATCCACAGTTTGGTGTATGATTTTGACATAGAGGCTTTTCTAATTTCAAAAGTTACTAATATAGAAATTATTTTAACTATGTAAAGAGAATTCTTACGAGGTGCGATTGACCAAACTTTGCCAATCCGCCGGCGTGTTGAGGTTGAAAAAATCGGCGCGGCCGGTCATATCGATAAATTCAGAATGGACCCGTTGGATCAACTCGTGAAGACTATAGTTTCTTTCCTGAATCATCGCTTCGATAGTGGGCAAACACGATTTCGAGTAAATGGCGCACAACGGTTGAATGCCGTCGCTGGTGCGCCCACCAAAAACATCCTGCCCGCGGTAGCGATTGATTATTTCAACAATTGCAGCCCGGGACAAAAACGGCAAATCGCACGCGAGAAAAAAATTATGCGGTGCGCCGGAATCCACCAGCCCGGCGTGAATGCCGCTGATGGGGCCGCACGATGGAATGACATCGCTGATTGTTTGGTAGGGCAGAAAGCGATAGGCCGCGGGCGCATTGGCAACGATTTTTATTTTATCTGTCTCGGCGGGAACGGCCGCGATCACGGTTTCGATCAAAGTTGCGCCATTGATCTTCAGCAGCGCTTTGTTGCGCCCCATGCGTTGGCTGCGCCCGCCGGCTAAAATATAAAAAGTCATCGTCCAAAAAAATGGCTTATAGGGCGTTTCATTTTAAACAAAATATATCCCCGCAGAGCACGCTGAGAACGCAGAGTTTTTTTCGAAATCTCGGATATTAAATCAAAACAGACTCCGGAGATTTTTTGCGCGGCTGCGGCTAAGTCAGCTCATTTAAGTAAGGGTGAATGACTTCCAGAATTTGTTGATGGCGCCGGCCGTTGCTGGCCACAAACCCTTTGTCGTTGTAAACATTCTTTTTGTTGTAAAGCAGCGGCTCGCCCCAGCAATCGGTAATTTCGCCGCCTGCTTCCCGCAGGATCATCTCCGGCGCGCAGGTGTCCCACTCTTTGGTTTTTGAATTCGGATGCAAATACAAATCGCATTTGGTTTGCGCCAGCAGGCCGACTTTGAGGCCGACGCTGCCGGAGGAGACTTCCTTTTTCAAGCCCAGGGCGTGCTTCATTTTATCCACCAGCGCCGCGCGGTGGGAGCGGCTCACCACCATCGTCATGGCCGAAATGTCGCTAACGTCGGAAACTTTGAGACGCCGCTTTTCGCCATTCAGGGAAACAAAGGCGCCGAGGTTTTTGGCTGCTGAATAAAAAACGCCAGTGGTGGGCTGATACACCACCCCGAGAATCGGGCGGCCGTTTTCCACCAGGCCGATCATCACCGAGAACTCGCCAATCTTATCGATGAACTCGCGGGTGCCGTCCATCGGATCCACCAGCCAGATTCGGCGCTTGGCAAGCCGCGTCAAATCGTCTTTGGATTCCTCGGCGAGAATGCCGTCTTCCGGGAAAAGCTGGCGCAGCCGCGAGGTAATAAATTCATTGGAGGCGCGGTCGGCCTGGGTAACCGGCTCGTTTTCTTTTTTTAAATCCACACGATTATCCTGATCATAATATTTCAGCACGATGTCGCCGGCTGCCTTGGCCAAATCGGTTGCAATTCTCAGCTCATCTTTCAACATCTTGACTTCCTCTTGTTTTAATAAACGAACAAAAAAGCCTGTTTTCAAAAATCAAAAACAGGCTGAAAATACGAATTTTGATTTAAAAATTCAAATGTCATCTGCCTACGACATTTTGAATGCTGCTGCGATCCAAATCGAGGCGGATGATGTCGAAGTGCTGATCGGTCACTTCGGTAAACACCACACTTTTGCCATCGGAAGAGAAACGCGGTTCCCCCAATTCGCCGCGCACACTGTAAACCATCGCTGCGCTCTGGTCTGCCAAATTTAATTTCCAGAATTCCGTAACATCTTTTTCGCTTCCGAACTTTTGAAAAAATATGGCCTGGGCATCGGGGTTCAGCGCCAGGCGCGGAAACGGTTTAATGGAAAAATCTCGAAACAACTCCGCCGCCGCTCCGGAAATTACATCAATCTCTACAATAGAAAATAAGCCTTCGCTTTGCGGAAAGGTATCGTTAAATATGCTTTGAAAATGAATCGTAACAAAACGGCGATTGTCCAACCAAACGACTTCCGGCCACCATTCAACTTCACTAAACGACTGCCACGACTCGGTGGCGAAAATTTCTTGGCGCGCGCCGGAGGCCTTCAAGCGGTAAAACGAAACCCGATATTGAAAACCGGCGGGCTTTCTTTGGATCACAAGCCGGTGCAGTTGATCCGGCGAATGGGTGATGATTTCTCCGGCGGCGGTGTTGGGTAGATCCGCGAGACCTAAAATTTTGTAGCCTTCAGAAAGCGGCAGATTGTTGGACGATTCCAACAACTGTTTCTCCTCGCTTTCGAGATCGATGTACCATAATTCCCAGTCTTTGATCTCTTCGTAGGAATTGGCGCAGTCGCCGCTGCTTTGCAGCGACGGAATGGCCATGAGCACAAGCACGCCGCGCTCATTGCCTAACACGTTGTAATCGAGCACGCCGCTGGGAGTTAAAAAATAGGCGGCGCTGCCATCGCGATCGGCGCGCGAAAGCTGGTAATCCCACGGTTTGGGAGATTGCGGATTGCCGCTGAAAATCAAAAACAAGACCTGACTCCCTTTTTCAATCAGCCGCGGGTTGACCGCCAACTGATCGATGGCGAGGGTGATGTTTTTGGAATAGAAGGTTGGCGGCGAAGCTGGCGGGTTGGCCATCTGAGCGAAGAGGCCATTTTGAAAAGCCAGCAGCAGGGCCGCGGCGCCGGCCGCGGGCGGACGAATATGGAATCGCCGTTCGCGATGTTTCATCTCAATTCCCTCGTATTTTCTATTATCAAAGACAAAATTCGGATTAGCATTCTCTCAATTAAACTTCAACAAAAGCAAAGAAAATGCCATTAAATTAGCGATGGCGCGCTACTTCATTTGAATCAAGCTTTAACGGCGCGCAACGAAACGAGACGCGCCCGCCGCAAATGGCTGTGAATAAGAAAAATTTTCATGGTTTACTTTTCTGCTTTATAAAGATTGAGTTTGTTGTGAAGCGTTTTTAGACTGATGCCCAACGTCTGCGCGGTGCGCGTTTTATTGTTGTTGAGATGATCCAGCGTTTTGAGGATCAATTCTTTTTCGACTGCGCGCAAGCTGGTTCCGATGGGGATTTGAAGATCCAATGTTGGCAGGCTGCCGTTTGAATTAAACAGCCGTTTTGGTAAATCCCGCAGCTGAATCGTCGGCCCGGGCGCCAGCACCACCGCCCGCTCGACGGTATTTTTCAGCTCGCGCACGTTTCCCGGCCAATGATAGCGATTCAAGGCTTCGAGGGCTTGCGGAGAAAAGTCAAGCACGTTTTTAAGATTCTTTTTGCTGAAATACTTGACAAACTCGTTCGTCAACAGTGGGATGTCGCCGCGGCGCTCCCGCAGCGGCGGCAGGTCGATTTCCACCACACACAGGCGATAATAAATATCTTCGCGCAGAGTTTTGTCCAGCAGCGCCTGTTCGAGATTTTTGTTGGAAGCCGAAATGACCCGCACGTCCACCTCGATTTCGTCTTTGCCGCCGAGCCGGCGGAACCGCCGCTCTTCCAGCGCGCGCAGCAGCTTCGCCTGAGTTTCCAGCGGCATTTCACACACCTCGTCCAAAAACAGCGTGCCTTTGTGCGCCAGCTCGAAGCAGCCGGGCTTCTCTTTGAGCGCGCCGGTGAACGCCCCCTGCTCGTGTCCGAACAATTCGTTTTCTAAAATTTCCACCGGGAATGCTGAACAATTCATCGCCACAAACGGCCCATTGGCGCGGCTGCTCTTTTTGTGGATGGCGCGCGCCACCAGTTCTTTGCCGGTGCCGCTCTCACCGGTAATGATGACGTTGGCCGTGGAATCGGCCACCGCATCAATTAATTTATAGACTGCCTGCATCTCGCAGCTTTGGCCAATCAAATCCTCGTAGCGGGTGCGGTTTTCAGGCTGCTGCTGCAACGGCCGGTACGACGCCAGTAAGAGGTACCGCTGGAGCGCGTTCGTGATCGCGGAATGCAAACGCTGGGGAGGCAGCGGTTTTTCCAAATAATCGTAGGCGCCTTTTTTTATGGCATCGACGGCGTCGGCAACGGAGCCTGGCTCGGAAAGGACGATAATTTCCGTTAAAATGCCGCGCTCTTTAACGTGGCTCAACAACTCCAAGCCGCTGCAATCGGGCAGCGTCGTATCGGTCACCAACACGCCAAAATCATTGCGCAGCAGTTTTCGCAGTGCTTCGGCGCCGCTGGCCGCAGCCACGACTTCGTAGCCCGCTTCGTGAAGCTGTTGCTGAAAGCCGTTCATCAACGAGCCCTCGCCATCGGCGATGAGAATTCTGTGATTTTTGAACGTCATGTGAGAACGCGGCCCTCCTTGATAGCTTTTGAAAAAGCCAAAAGTATGCCAGCCAAGCCGCTAAACGATTTTTTATTGAGTGAGATAAATCGTTAAGAAATAAAGCGAAGATTCATTTCAAGAAGCGAGGCTACAACTGGCGGCGGAGTGAGATTTCCGTAAAAGTGTGCCAGAGTGAAACAGATGTCTTATGTAAGCGATGAGTTCAATTGAGGCTTTGCTGAAGCCACTTCTCCACCAGCTGAAGAATTTCTTTGGTCATAAAAGGCTTGGCGATGTAATCGTCGCAGCCGGCGAGCAGTATTTTTTCGCGGTCGCCTTTCATGGCTTTGGCGGTCATGGCAATGATGGGAATATTTTTGAAATCGTGATTGGCTTTCAATTGGCGCGTGGCTTCGTAGCCGTCCATCTCCGGCATCATAATATCCATCAAAATTAAATTCGGTTTGATGAGCTGCGCTTGCTGCAGCGCCTCTCCTCCTTCGTTGGCAAAATAGACTTGATAGCCCGCTTGTTCGAGGATGTACTTCATGGCGTACTGGGTATCTTTATCATCATCAACCAGCAAAATGCGGGATCGCAGCTCGGGCAGCTTGCGCTGGTTAAAAGCAAAATACAACTTGGCGCGCAGCGCTTTTTTGATTTTGGAAAAATCCGGCAGCTCCGGGAAAATTCTTCGTTTCAGCGAGCGCGAATCCAGCGCGGCTAAAACCGCCAGCAATTTTTGCGGCTCGAACGGCTTCACCAAATATTCCGCGGCGCCCATCGCCAACGCCCGCTCTCTTTCCTGCAAAATCGAAGTGACGACCACCGGAATTTCTTTGGTGCGTTCGTCGCTCTTCAATAAATCGAGCACTTCCCAGCCGCTTTGCCCGGGCATGAGAATATCGAGGGTAATCACAAACGGCGAGTAAAGCTCCGCCAATTCTAAAGCATTTTCGCCGTTATGAGGGAAGATAATCTGGTAGTCGTGTTCGTGCAAATACTGCTGCATGATGTAAATCGCTTCTTTCTCGTCATCGATGATCAGCACGATCTTTTTGCGGGCGTCGAGGCGATCGCGATCGTCGCTCACGTCGAGCTCGAACTCCCCGATCGGCGGCGCGCGTCGGGAATCGAAGCGCTTCGCCGCAGCGATCTCGCTCTCGGTTTTCAGGGGCAGGAGGATGGTGAAAGTTGATCCCCTTCCCACCTGGCTGGCGACGGAAATCGAGCCGCCGAGGATGGTGAGCATTTTGCGCGCGATGGTCAACCCCAAGCCGGTGCCGCCATATTTGCGGGAATCGGAACTATCCACCTGCTGAAATTCTTTAAAAATGTCTTCGAGTCGATCTTCTGGGATGCCGACACCGGTGTCGCTGACATCGATCCGCAACTTATCATCCTGCACGTTCAGCAGGACGGAAATTTTACCGTGGTCGGTGAATTTGACCGCGTTGGCGATGACGTTGGTCAACGCTTTGGTCAACTTATCCTGATCGCTGAAAATGATTTCCGGCACATCGGCGGCGGGCAGGTATTCCAACTCGAGGCGCTTGCGAATGCAAAGCGGCCGAATATGCTCGATGGTCTCTTCCACCACCGCGCGAATGGGAATGGGCGAATAAATCGGCTCGATTTTGCCGGCTTCGATTTTAGAAAGATCGAGAATGTCATTGATAAGATTGAGGAGATTGCTGCCGCTGCGCTGAATGATTTGCAGTTGGCGGATTTGTTCGGCGTTCAAATCGCCGGGGATGCCGCGCATCAAAATGTCTGTCAGCGTGATGATGGCGTTCAACGGCGTGCGCAGCTCGTGAGAGACATTGGCCAAAAATTCCGACTTGAGTTTATTGGCCTTCTCCAATTGCCGCGCCTTATCGCCCGCTTCCTCGAACAAGCGGGCGTTTTCGATGGCCAGCGCCGCACGATCGGTGAGCTCCTGCGCCAGGGTCAGCTCCTCGTGCTTGTATTTACGCTTGGGCTGAAATTGCAGAAACACCATGACGCCCAAAACGCGATCGCGGGCGCGCAGCGGCAAAATCATCAGCGAGCTGATCGGGCGCTGGCGGTTTAATGAATAAAACGGCGTTTCATAAAAATCCTGCAAGTGCTGCGGAAACGGCCGCGACATCAGCAGCGGCTGGCCAGTGGCCACCACGCTGCCGACGAAATCGGCGCCAGCGCGGCAGGGGTACTTTTCACAGCCTTGATTAAACAGGTCGATCAGCTCCGGCTTCTCGTGGTACGAAGCCTGCGGGATGAGATTTTCTCCCGCATCCATCAGCATCAAACTGCACAATTCACCGATGGCCTTGCCGCCTTTGGTGACGATGGCCTCCACCACTTCCGACATCTTCAGGCTGGAATGAAAGATTTGGCCGATCTCCACCAGAAATTTAGCCTGGCGCTCGTTCTCTTTTTGAATTTCAAGGTGGCGGGCGTTTTCGATGGCCAGCGCCGCTTTATCCGCAAAAATCTCCAAATCGCGGATGCGCTCGGGCGTGGGGCGCCGGCGGTCTTCGGGATCGTCCACGCTGATGACGCCTAAAATCTTCGCCTTCGAGCGAATGGGCACCAGCAGTGCATCGAGGCTGTGCCATTCATCGGCCTGGCGCTCGCCGAGATCGTAGGAAAGCGTGTGCGGGGATTTGCGCGTGATCAGCTTGCGCTCGTGGCCGATAAAATACGAATTGCTGATTTGAAATTCCTCTTTGAAAAATTTCTCGCTCTCTTCAAATGGAATGGCGGTCCAGCTCATCACTTCTTCCAAATCCTGCGGGGTCAGGCCGGCCGCGGCCACGGCCCGCGACGTGCGCGTCTCGTAATCCCGCAGCGAAATCACCACTCGCCGCCAACCGAGGGCCTGCACCGCTTCGCAAATTTTGTTGAGGATGACATCGACATCGACGTTGAGGCGAATCTCCTCGCCGATCTCCAAAAGCCGCGCCAATTGATTGACGCGCTGCTGCAGTTCCTTCGTTCGATCTTTGACCTTGTTCTCCAAATTTTTGGTGTATTCATGGAGCTCGGTCTGCATCTTTTTGTATTCGCTGATGTCGCGCCCCACGGCCATGGCGCCCACCCGGCGGCCGAAGCGATCGAACAGCGGACGCGCGTGCCAACTGCAGAGAATGGCCTCGCCGTCTCTGGTTTTGATCACCGACTCGAAATCCTTGATCTCCACGTTGATGCGCGAGCCGTAATCTTTCTCCAGCCGTTTCAAATCATCAAAGAAAATGGGCAGCCGGCCTTTGGTGAGCTCGTCACTGCGAAGCTGCAGCCGCTGCCTGCCGTAATCGTTGATGAAAGTGCACTCGCCCTCATTATCCACCACGATCAAAATATCGGTCATGCCGGAGATGAGAGTTTCATAATAGGTTTTGGCGGCTTCCAGCTCGCTGGTTTTGCTGGTGAGCTCTTCGGCGTATTTTTGCAGGCTGCGCTCGAGGGTTTTGCGGCGGGTGATATCGGTTTCAATCCAAAGGAAGTTGCTGGCGGCGCCGTCTTCATCGCCGATGGGCACCACCGCCACTTCGCCGATGAAGCCGCTGCCGTCCTTGCGGCGGGTGTTAAATTCGCCGCGCCAAACCCGGCCCTCGCGCACGGTTTTCCAAATTTGCTCGTGAACGGCCTCGCTGCGATCGTCGCACAGCAGAACCGACGTCTCTTTTCCTATCAGCTCACTCTTCAAAAAATTAGTCATGAAATCGAAGGCGCGGTTGGAATAGGTGATGCGGCCGTCGATATCGGTGATGAGGATGCCGTCGGTGGAGTTCTCGATGCACTGCCGAAAAATTTCGATATTTTTGGTTTTCTCTTTGACAAGGTTTTCGAGATCGCGCTCGACCTTTTTGCGGCGGGACAAATTCGTTACCACGGCCTGCAGGCCGGCAAACTCGCCCTTGCCGCCGCTGATGCGCGCCACGTTGAGCAGCACCGGCACCCGGCGCTTATCGCGCGAGATCATTTCGATTTCCAATTGCCGCGCCGGCGAATCGTCTTTGAACAGGGCCTCGAAATTGGTGTTTTCCGGGAGAAGTTTTGAGAACGCGGAGCCAGTCAAAAAGGTTTTGCTGTAATCAAGCATATCCGCCAAAGCCTGATTACAGAAGACGATAGCGCCGTTTTTATCGGTAACCACGAAGCCGTCCGCCATGTTTTCCACAAACGTGCGGAAGGTCTTTTCGCTCATCTCCAAATTTTCTTTGGATTTTTCAAGCGACTCGCGCAGCTCGGCTTCGCTTTCAACAAAGCGGAAGTGGTCCGCAAAAATACCGATCAGAATGGTTGAGAAAAAAAAGATGTTGAGCAGATGGCCGAAACTGAAGTTGGGATCGTACAGCGTTTTCCATAAACCCAGGTGCAGGTTGGTGAAGACTCCGAAAATCGCCGCCAGCGCAAACCAGAAATAGAGGACGTGGCGCTTGCGCACATAAAGCCGAAACAGTAAACCGGCGCAAGCTAAAAAAAGCAGGGCGCACAAACCATCCAAACCCTTTTTCAGGGCGGTCGCCTGCTGGTGCTGATAAAAAACGGCGGGCAAAAAACTGTAAAACAAAATCGCTGCTAAAAAAATGGCCGTCACCGAGTTGAGGTAAATCAAGCCGATGTTGCGAAGTGTGGGCTGCACAAAGGGGCGGTTGACGTTCAAAATCCCAAAAAGGAAAAACAAAGCCAACGCCAGGCGCGCGGCTAAGTCGAACGCCAAGCTCAAATTGAGCGACGGCTGAAACCACGCCAAGTTGTGGAAACCCGGAAACGAAAGATTCTGAAAAATCTGAAAAATGGCGTAGGTCGAAAAGCCGAGGCCAAACAACAAGAATTCCTTAGTGCGCTGCAGCAGAAAACGGCGCAGACAGATAAAAAAGAGGCAGATCGCCAAATACGCCACGAAGTATTCCACGAAGCCGTGCCCCTGCGGCGTATGCGCAATGCGCAATGGCAGCCGGGAGATAGCAGACGTTACGACCGTCAAGCCCAAAGCAAGCGCTCCGATGATGAGGAGGCTCATCGGAGCTATGAGTTTGGCCCTAGATTCCATTCAAGACAACCGCAAACGATCAGCGTTTTCTAATGCTATTCCAGAAAACTTTGCCGCCTTTTAGCAGCGCCGAAAGAACGGCGGTGATATCCAGCAGCGGGCGCTCAATCCGCTCCTGAATCAGGGCTTCGAATTCTCGGATGTTGCGGGCGGTATCGCGCACCGCGGTCACGCTTTCGCTGACTTTTTCAATTTGATGTTCGGCCGCGCGTGCGATGGTGCGCACGTGGTTGAGTATCTGGGCGAGATCGTGGGTGATGGGCGCCATTTGAAAACGCACCGCTTCCATCAGTTTTTGCGCTTCACCAAATGCTTTCATCGCCCGCAGCGAAGCCGCCACAGCAAAAATCGTGATGATGAAAAGCAGCGCGGCGATAACAGCAACACTTATCGAGATAACCATGTTGTCCCCTACCCTTAGTCCGTACTCTTTTTACTTTTGACGGCCTTCTCTTCTTTATAGGCGCTCACGCCCGCGTCGATGGCGTCTTTGATGCGGCTGGTTTCCTTGCCAACAATGCCTTTTCCCTCTTCAACTAAACCACTGGCCCGGCTTTTTACGGTGGCTACCGATTCTTCAACTTCGTGGCGCAGTTCATCGAGCTTCTGCTTGGCCTTCTCTAGGTACGCCTCGGCCTGCTGTCGCGCCAACTCTAACTTGGCTTCGGCATCGTCGCGCAACTCCAAAGAGCGCCGCCGAATTTCATCGCGCGTTTCTTTGCCGGACTTGGGAGCGTACAACAACGCAATCACCGCGCCCACCACGCCGCCAAAAAGAAAGCCTTTGAAAAAATCGAACCCGCTATCACCGTTGTTTGACATGATTCCTCCTTTGTTGGTTTATTGTTAATTTTTTTCCTGAACCATTTTTTTGAAATCTTCTTCCGACAAAATCGTCACGCCCAACTCGCGCGCCTTATCCGCCTTCGATCCGGCATTTTCGCCCACCACCACGTAATCGGTGTTGCGGCTCACAGACGATGCCGCACGGCCGCCCAATTTTTCCACCAAGCCTTCGGCTTCAGAGCGCGTGAAGTGTTGCAGCGCGCCGGTGAAAACAAACGTCTTTCCCGCAAACTTGTGATTTTCCGAGACTGCGACTTTCTTAATTTTCACTCCAGCCTTCAGCAAACGCTCAATGGTTTCAAGGTTGTGGCGCTCGGCAAAAAACTGCACCACGCTTTCGGCAACCTGCGGCCCAATTTCATAAACTTCCAGCAAACGCTCTTTTGTGGCCTTTTTCAAGTTATCGAGCGTTTTAAACTCCCGCGCCAAAATTTTCGACACGTGCTCTCCGACAAAGCGAATGCCGAAGGCATACAACAATCGCGCCAGCTCCACTTCTTTGCTGGCCTCGAGGGCGTCGATGAGATTCTGTGCGGATTTTTCGCCCATGCGTTCCAGCGCGGCGAGCTGCTCTTTGGTGAGATGATAAATATCCGCCACGTCTCTGACCATTTTTTTTTCAACTAATTGATCGATCAACTTGTCGCCCAGCCCCTCAATGTCCATCGCGTTGCGCGAGGCAAAATGGCGAATGCGTTCCTTCAATTGCGCCGGACAGGAGGCGTTTTGACAGCGGTGCACGGCCTCACCCTCCAGCCGCACCACGTGCGAACCGCACACCGGACATTTATCCGGCAGATGATACGGTTTTTCATTCCCCGTCCGCTTGGATACGATCACCTTCACGACTTCCGGAATCACGTCGCCGGCGCGCTGAACCACCACCCAGTCCCCGATGCGTACGTCTTTACGATCGATTTCATCTTGATTGTGCAGCGTGGCGCGGGTGATTTCCACGCCGCTGATTTTCACCGGCTGCATGATCGCCACCGGCGTGAGCGCGCCGGTGCGGCCCACCTGCGCGATGATATCGAGGATTTGCGTGGTCTCCTGTTTGGCTTCGTATTTGAGCGCGATGGCCCAGCGCGGGCTGCGCGTGCGCATGCCCAATTCGTTTTGCAGCGCGAGGCTGTTCACTTTGATCACCGCGCCGTCGATTTCGTAATCCAACTTCTCGCGCATCTCGCGAATTTTTTCACACTGCGCGATCACCGCGTCGATGCCGCTGCACACCGCAATGTGCGGGTTGACGCGAAAGCCCCACTTTTTGAAGGTCGTCAGCGCTTCGAAATGGGTGGTGAATTTCACGCCTTCCAATTGTCCCAGGCTGTGAATGAAAATATCCAGCGGCCGCTGTGCCGTGATGCGCGGATCGAGTTGACGCAGACTGCCCGCGGCGGCATTGCGCGGATTCGCGAACACCGGCTCGCCTTGGGCCTCGCGCTCAGCGTTGAGTTTTTTGAAGCCGGCAGTCGGATAGTAAACTTCGCCGCGCACTTCGACGCGCTGCGGAATCTTCGCGCCCTCGCTCCGCAAGCGCAGCGGCACCGATTTGATGGTTTTCAAATTCTGGGTGATCTCTTCGCCCACGTAGCCGTCGCCGCGCGTGGAGCCCTGCACGAAGAGGCCGTTTTCATAAACCAGCTCTACCGCCACGCCGTCAATTTTTGGCTCAATCACGTATTCAATTTCTTCGCTCGTGCCGAGCCCGCGTTTCACTCGGCCGTCGAATTCCCGCAGCTCATCATAGCCAAAAGCGTTGTCAAGGCTCACCATTGGAATGGTGTGGGTGACGGAGTTGAACTCCTCTAGCGGCGCGGCGCCCACGCGCTGCGTCGGCGAATCCGGCGTGATGAGTTCGGGAAACTGAGCTTCTAATTCCTGCAGCTCGCGCAGCAGCCGGTCGTACTCGGCGTCGGAAATTTCCGGATCGGCGAGGACGTAGTAGCGGTAGTTGTGGTAATCCAACTGTTTCCGCAGCTCATCGACTCTTTTTGCTGCTGCTTTTTTATTCATTTGCGCAATCTGGTTTCAAAACTTGAGAGTGATCGGCAACCTTCCTTTTTGCACCTTTATAACGATTGCAACTCGGGCAACATTAGGAGAGGATCAATACCTCCGGTCTTGATCGCGTTGCGCCGGCTTATAAAAAATAAGGTAAATGATAAATCCCGCCGCAACGACACTGCCGATAATAAAGATAATACCCAGTTCATCATGGGAAACACCTCCCTAATCTAAGAGCGCAGGCGGCGTCCTTCCCTCTAGATGTGCGATCTGCCATCTCATGTCCGCAAAATCAACCCTGCTTTTGCTTCGGTTTGTTTAGTGCAAGATAAATAATACAGCCCGCCAGAATAATGCTGCCAATAATGAAGATGATTCCTAATGTCATGATTTGTCACCTCCTCGGTCAAGGATTACCGCTAAAACAAATGCCAATATTGAAAAAATGACCCCGCTTATTAATATCCACGGTGTCACTCGATGATCTTTGATCAAATCTCCAATCACCAATCCGCCAAAAGAGAGTTTACTGACGTCGAAAAGATATTTGGAAATATTCTCTTTTTGCTTTGGGGTTAGATTCATCTCTCACCCCTTGATGCACCCCAGCGGCCTGAGCTGCGCCACCTTCTTGGAAATCCCCGCCAACTGGCACGCATCCACTACATTCGCCACGTCTTTGTAGGCCTCCGGAATTTCCTCGTCGATGGTGCGGCGGCTGGCGCCTTTTACGTAGATGCCGCGATCCTGCAGTTCGCGCGCAATCGATCTCCCCTTCGCCGCTTTGATGGCTTTGTGCCGGCTCATGGCCCGGCCCGCGCCGTGACAGGTAGAGCCGAACGTCTGCTCCATCGCCCCTTGGGTTCCAACCAGCACGTACGAGTAGCGCCCCATGTCGCCAGGAATCAGCACCGGCTGACCGACGCTCTGATACGCCGACGGAATCTCTTTTGAGCCCGGCGCAAACGCCCGCGTCGCGCCTTTGCGGTGCACGCATACCTCCATTTCTTTGCCATCCACTCTGTGCTTTTCGACTTTGGCGATGTTGTGCGCCACTTCGTACACCACTCGCAGCCCAATGTCTTTCGGACCCTTTCGCAGCGCCTGCTCGAATGCCTGTCGCGTCCACGCCGCAATCACTTGCCGATTGCAAAACGCATAGTTGATGGCGCAGCGCATGGCGGTCAAATATTCCTGACCCTCCGGCGAGGAGATCGGCGCGCAACAAAGTTGGCGATCCGGCAATTCGATCCCGTACTTCGCCACCGCTTTGTTCATCACTTCGATGTAATCTTCGCAAACTTGATAGCCAAATCCCCGCGAGCCGCAGTGAATGATCACGGTGATTTGATCGAGGTGCAGACCCAGCACTCGCGCGGCTTCGTCATCATAAATTTCCGCCACGTAGCCTACTTCGAGAAAGTGGTTGCCGGAGCCGAGGGTGCCGAGCTGCGCCTGTCCGCGCTCCATCGCCTTTTTGCTGATAACGACTGGATTGGCACCGTCGATGCGGCCATTCTCTTCGATGTACTCCAAATCTTCTTCCGTGCCGTAGCCGTTTTTCACCGCCCACTCGGCGCCCTGCAGCAATACTTGCTTTTCTTCACTCTCGGTCACCCGCAGCTCGCCTTTTGAGCCGACGCCGGTGGGCACTTTATGGAACAGCGCTGTCACCAGTTCGTGCATCTTCGGCTGAATGTCCTGCCGCGTGAGTTTTGATGCCATCAACCGCACGCCGCAATTGATGTCGTATCCCACCCCGCCGGGCGAGATGACGCCGTTTTTGAGATCGAACGCCGCCACGCCGCCGATGGGAAAGCCGTAGCCCCAGTGGATATCCGGCATCGCAAACGAATAGTTGACGATGCCCGGCAAATGCGCGACGTTGGCCGCTTGCTCCGGCGCGTTGTCGCTGCGGATGGCATCTAACATATTTTCGGTGGCGTAGATGCGAGCGGGCACGCGCATTTTGCCCTCTTTGGGAATTTCCCAAAGGTAGTCGGCGACTTTATGGAATTTCAAATCACTCATTTTAACTCTCCAAAGAATTCAACCACTAATTTCACCAATTACACGAATAAATTTGAAAATCATCTCCCGGAAAATTGGTGAAATTTGTGCAATTCGTGGTTACGCTTTTCATTGCGTTCATTAAAGATCAAAAATCACTTGTGCTTCCCAACCTTCGGGGGTCTCTTTGATGTACAAATGGTGATACGTCACCGCTTTCACTTCGGTGAAGATTTCGTGGCGGTCGTAATCGATGCGTTCGCCTTTGGCTTTTGCCCGGAGTTTGAAATTATCGAGGTTTTCAATCACAAATTCTTTGTAGATTTCCCGCTTCGTAAAAAAGAGAAAATTCAATTCGGAGAGCCAGTTCACCAACAGCGCTTCGCGGTCGCTGGCTTCGACTGTAATTTGCCGCTCGACCGCTGGCGACACCTTCTCCAAATTGGCGATGATGTCGAACAAACCCAACGCGGCATTTTCAAATAACTCTTTGAGCGTGCCACCAAAAATTTTGATGCCAACGTCGGCGGTGTGATCGATATGTTGGTACTTGGGCCGCCCCGGTTTCATACAGAATAAATATAAAAACAAATCGTTAAAATACAATAGGCAGGGATTAAAAACCCCGGAGTCTTAAAGACTCCGGGGTTTTGAAATGTCGGGGCGACAGGATTTGAACCTGCGACCTCTTGGTCCCGAACCAAGCGCTCTAGCCGGGCTGAGCTACGCCCCGTTTCCAGTAGGCAGTTTGCAGCAGGCAATAACAGGTAGTGGAAATTACTCCTTTTCAATTATTTCCAGTGATCCAGAAATCCATCACTCCAATACTCCATTTCAGATAGTCGGACCTGCGACTTCTTGGTCCCAAACCAAGCGCTCTAGCCGGGCTGAGCTACGCCCCGGGTTGTTAGTAGGCAGTTAGCAGTTTGCAGTGGGCAAAATTGACAATTGATTATTGTCTATTTGATTAATCACCTTTTCCAATTAGTTCTTTCAATTTCCTAAACGCCAGTGCGCGGTGGCTGATTCTGTTTTTAACCTCTAACTCCATCTCTGCGAAGGTATGATGCAATTCGGGAACGTAGAAGACCGGATCGTAACCAAATCCTCTTTCACCGCGCGGCGCCTCCGTAATCAATCCGTCGCACATGCCTTCCACTGTTCTGGTTTCGGCTTTCGTACACAGCGCCGCCACACAGCGAAACTTCGCTCGGCGTTTTTGCCACGGAACCCCGGCCAGCTCTCGCAACAGTTTTTGCACATTGTCCGCGTAACTGGCGCCCGCTCCTGCGTAGCGGCTCGAATGGACGCCCGGCTTGCCGTTCAAATAATCGACTTCGAGGCCGGTGTCGTCTGCCACTGCTGGCAGGCCAGTGAAGTCGGCAATCGCGCGCGCCTTTTTAATGGCGTTTTCTTCGAGAGTCGCGCCATCTTCGACTACGTCGGGCGCATCGGGAAATTCATCGAGCGTCAAAATTTCAATGTTGATAAGACTCAAAAGCTCGCGAATCTCTCTAACTTTATCCCGGTTGCGGGTGGCGAGTACCAACTTCTGCACAAATACTCAAACTTTCAATGAACGTTTTTATCGTACACTTCAATATAATCGACGATGCCGACGATCGCCGCATCAATGGGCGCAATTCTCGTGGGGTACGGAATCGTGGCTTCGCGGGCGGTGATATAATAAACTACTTCGCCCGGCCCGGCGCCGATCGTATCCACCGCCACCAGCGGCGCTCCAACATTTTTTTGATGATGATCCAACGGCTGGATGATCTGCATCTTCGCGCCTTGCATGTTTTCATCTTTGCGGGTGGCCCAAACCGTGCCAATGACTTTTGCTAAATTCACGCTTCCGGCTCCACGTCTAATTTGTCAACGATGGCCATGATCGTCGCATCGACGGCTTTGTTTTCAGTGAGTAAAGTTTGCCGCGCCGAGCTGCCCTGAACCACAATCACGATTTCTCCCACGCCCGCGCCCACGGCATCGACGGCCACCAAAAAACCATCTTTCAATTTATAATTCAGATCGACCGGCTTGACGATCTGCAGTTTCATCCCCACCAACTTTTCATCTTTGCGGGTGGCCCAGACGGTGCCGACGACTTTCGCGAGGATCAAATTCCCGTCTCCGATCTCATCAACCGTAAACTTCGGCTTCGTTGCACTTGCACACCCGCACAAAGCGGTCGTTAAACTTCCACGACTTCGAGACTTCCGATTTTTCCGAAACCACCAGTTGCACCGTGCTAAAAACTTCGCCGCATTGCGGGCAGTGATTGCCGGATTTCCCACCGGCGGCCTTAGCAACCTTGGCCGCAAAACTTCTATCTTTTGCCATGCTCGCTCCTCATTCTAAAATTGCACGCCCTAATTTAGAAAATAAATAAAAATTGTCAATAAAAAACCACCTCTCAGGGTGGTTCAGGCGGATTCATGAATTGTTAAAGAGAGGTTATTTGGACTCGAGCTGTTTTTTCAATTTTTCGATCTCTTTTTCCAATTGCTCGATGCGCAGCTCGAGGGCTTGATTTCGTTCCATCGCTTCGTAGCTGTTGGGCCAATCAAAATACGTCATGGTCTCGGCGCCTTCCGTTGGGGCGGGAGATTTGTGGCTCACTTTTTCGCCAATTTCGATTTCTACTGTTCGCCGCTGCCCAGCTCGAATATATTCTAAAGGCACCCTTTGTCCCGGCGCGGTATATTCCACCAAGCGCGCTAATTGCGAAACGCTGCTGATGGGTTTGTCCGAAAACTTCACGATGATATCGCCTTCTAAAAGACCGGATTGCTGCGCGGGGCTTTTTTCTTTGATGCGGCTGATTTTCAGGCCGTTGCTGCCATAACTGCCAAACGCGCCAATCCAGCCGCGGCGCACCTGCTTGAACTCGATGATATCGTTGGCTACTTTTTTAATCCAATTGATGGGATAGGCCACAAACAGCTCGTAGTGAACTTCGCCAATCAGCATGTCGGGCATGAGATAGGGCGGGGTGAGCCGGCCCGCAACCAGCCCTACGACTTCGCCGCTCAAATTGAAGATCGGGCTGCCGTTGTTGCCAAGATTGAGATTGGCGGTAATTTGAAGCAGACCGTCGCTGCGGATGCCGTTGAGCGCGCCCATGGTTACCGAAGGAAATGCGCCGAGAGAATTGCCGATCGCTAAAATCCAGGCGCCGGCCGCCACCCCATCGGAATCTCCCAACCTCGCCAGCGGCAAAGGGGCGTCCGCCACTTTCAACACCGCGAAGCCGCTTTCGGGATCGCTGCCAATGAACTGCGCTGGGCTTTCTTTGCCATCAATAAAAGTGACGGTGGTGGACTCGGCGCCGAGCACGATGCTGCTGCGCGTCAAAATATGCCCCTGCTTATCGAAGATGATGCCGGTGCCAACATTCACGTTGGTTATCGACGTTTTGGCGTCGCCGGATTTAAAAAAGGAAAACAGCCCGGTTTCCTTTTCGACGGGGGTCTCTCGGGAGAAGCGCGCCGAAACCGTTACCACGGAGACCTTGCAGGAATCCACCAACTGGTTGATTTCCTTTTGAAAACTGCTGAGCGTCTCCCCCGAAAAAGCCGCGCTCGCCGTAATGAACGTAATGGCGGCTTGCAAAAAAATGTGTTTTAAAAAACAACTCACGATTCTTTAGATATTAGAATTCAAACTCGACGACTTGAACAGGAAGCGGCTGGTTGGCGCGCGCTGAATCCGGTCGGAGAGCCGCGCTGCGCCGCAGCTCGTCGGAATCCAGCCGGGTGCCTCTGCCTATCGTCAGGGGAACTTTATCCATGGGATAGCGAACCCGCTCGCGAACTGTTGAGCCGAGGTTGGCGCCGTTGCCGGCGGCGGGGTTTTCATTGATGGTCTGTGAAATGAATGGCGATCGATTTGAGTTGCTGCGGAAAATGGTTTGAGAGTTGGTAAAAATAAAAAATGCGGTGATCACGGCTAATGAGCCGGCGACCGCATAAACCGGCAAACGGAACGGCCAGTTAAAAACGCCGCGGCGGCTGAGACTCTTCTCCATGCGAATGCGCGCCCGCAGCACCGTCTCGAAATCGGGGGAGGTTTTGAGCGCCCGCAGCCCGCGCAGTTGCTGGCGTAGGGCTTTGGCGTCGTCGAAGATGCCGCGGCAACTCAAACACTCCTTCACATGGCTTTCGACTTCTCTTTTTTTGTCGGAGGGGATGAGATTGTCAACGTAGTCAAAAATCTTCACCAAAAATTTTTCGCAGTGGACCATAGGCTACTCCGTGGATCAGGTTAAGCAGAGGTTATAACTTTTCACCATCATCTATCGCAAGCAAAACTATTTTCTTGCCTTGAGATCCTTTAATCTGCCTTGAAGTCGAAGTCGAGCGCGGTTAACTCTTGATTTCACGGTGCCGATTGGAACTTTGATAATCTTACTGATCTCCTCGTACGAAAGTTCCTGTATGTCCCGCAGGATGATCACCTCGCGAAATTTGGGCGACAGCTTTTCAATCTCCTTTTGAATGATTTCTTCCTGCATCACGCCGTGAACTTCCCGCTCCGGACTCAAGGCGTCATCGGTGATCTCGTAATCGCGATCTTCGAAACCCATGTCGGTAACCGAAAACAGCTTGCGCCGCTTGCGGCGCCGCAGCTCGGTACGGGCTAAATTACCCGCAATGGTGTAAATCCACGTAGAAAATTTCGCGATGCGTTTATAGGCTTTGCGTTTGCGGTAAACGCGCAGGAAGGTCTCCTGCACGATATCTTCCGCTTCCTCTTGGCTGCCAACGAACCGATAAATGAAATTCAATAATTGATCTTTATAGCGCTTGACGATCAAATCGAACGCATAAAGATCGCCTCGTTGAAACCGCTCGATTAGGTCTTCGTCCGAAGGCTGGTATTCACCGCTCTTGCGAGTTGACATGTATTGCAACTACCGCCCTTTTCAACTTTGTTATTATAAATTCGGTTCCTCAATTGGCGCTTTGCCCGGCTACTCATTTTTGATGATGCGGATGATGAGCGTCTGCAGCGCCACCTGAGGCGTTTGCTGGCTGGTTTTAAGCGCTAGATCCGTTTCCAGCATCCGTTCAAAAATCTGGGGAAATTCCGTGAGCGCAAACTTCTCCGCCATTGCCAGCGATTTCTCAATGAAAAAGGGCGGGATGCCGGAGAGCGCCGCCATCTCGCTTTGAGACTTCCTTTGCGCGTGTGCGCCTTTTAATTTGAGCAAATTTACAAAATGGCGAGTAAGCATGACGAGAATTCCCGTGGCCGATTCGCCGGTTTGGATCATCAAATTTAAAATAGCCAGCGCCCGGCTCAAATCTTTGTAGCCGACGGCGTCGGTTAAATCGAACACGCTCAGATTTTTGGAGAAGTTGGCGTAGGCGCGCACGTCCTCCACGGAAATATTGCGGCCCGAGAGGTTAATGAAAATTTTTTCCAGCTCGTTGACGATCGCCCGCAAATTGTTCCCCACCAACGACGCCAGCAACGCCGCCGCCTCCGGCGCAATCGAACAATTCTTTTCCTGCACGTACTCGCGAATCCATTGCGGCACCTGCCGATCGTACAGCGGCTTGAATTCTACAAAACAGGTGTGGGTTTTGATTTTTTCCACCAGCTTGTTGCGGCCATCGGCCTTGGGGCTGGTGAGCACCAATTTGGTGGTGGCCGAAGGTTTTTCCAAATAGCGCACGAGCGCCTCCAGCCCGGCGGGCGCCAGCTTGAGGGCGTCTTTGACGACGACCATCCGGTAGGGGCTCATCATTGGGTAGGCGCATGCGATGTCCACGATCTTCCCGCCATCGCTTTCGCCGCCCCAAAATTGATCGAAATTGAAATCGCGGGTCGCGGGATCGACGATTTTTTTGTACAGCCGGTTAAGGGCGTCTTCAATTAAAAAGTCCTCCGCTCCGCACAAAAAATAGGCCGGGTACAAATCTTTTTTATTGAGATGCTTAACAAATTCCTGGTGCGTCATTTTGCCGTCTTTTTGGATTCGTTGCGCAGGGCAACCCGCAGCATAAATATAAATCCGCCCCAGATCACTGAGAGCACAATAATCATCATTATAATAGAAGTGAGCGACATGGAATGATCTCCAACTTACTTCGCAACTGTCTTTTTATAAATCCATTGGTTAAAAATGAGGAACACACCAATCGCTAAACCCCATTGAAACACGCACGTCCCCAGACTATAGGTATGAAACGGATTCCACCAGCCCTCGACATCGAAGCGGGTGACGGATTGATAGAACCACCAGCCTATCAAAACCAGAAACTCCAGCGGGATTACATATTTGATCAAAAAATCAAACCAGCGGCCAACATTGAGATCGTTGCCCTCGGTGTTCACCAGCTCGCTGCGAAATTTGGCCGGGCCGAATTTCATGGCCGCAAACGCCACAAAAAATCCGCTGACCATCAAGCCGACGCCCCAGGTCCAGTCCTGGTTTTCAAAAAAAGTGACGTGAACCGCGGAAGGAACTCCGAGCAAAAATCCGCCGGCGGCTACAATCAGCAGCGCGCGTTTTCTGGTCAATCCGGCATCCATAAAAATGCGGGTGGCCAACTCAATCATCGCGATTAGCGAAGACAGCGCGGCAAAGCTCAGCGCCAAAAAGAAAATCGCCGTAAAAGCCGAGCCGAAAGCCATGCCTTTGAACAGTTGTGGAATCCAAATGAAGGTGAGCCCGGTGCTGGCGGGTCCGGTGTAGGTCATCACTTCCTCCGGCACGAGCCCCAGCGCCGGCGCCAGCGCAAACACCGCAGGAAAAATCGCCAGGCCGGCCAACAGCGAGGCCGAGTAATCGCCAAACACGGTGACGAACGAGTTGACAACGATGTCTTCCTTCTCTTTCAAATAAACCGCGTAGGTGAGAATCAACCCCCAGCCGGCGCCGGTGGACCACGCCGATTGCGACAGCGCCTCCAGCCAGACCCGATAATTCGTCAACGACCCCCAGTCGGGTTGAAACAAAAAATTCAGTCCGTTCGCCGCGCCCGGCAACGTCAGCGCTCGCACAACGGCGAGAACCAGCAACACAAATAATGACGGGATTAAAATTTTATTGGCGCGTTCAATCCCCTGCACCACGCCCTGGTAAATCACAAACGCGCCGACGCCCATTGCGAGCAGATGAAACAGGATCGGTTCGTAAACCGAGGTTGTGAATTGCGTCCAGTAAGCCATGGTTTCAACCCCGGCGAGGCCGCCGCTCACCGCGGCAGCGAAATATTTAAAGCACCAGCCGGTGACCACGGAATAGTAAAACATGATCGCCGTTGAGCAGAACGCCACGAAGCACCCCATCCAGGTGAATTTTTCACCCAACAATTTGCCAAACGCGCCCACTGGCCCGCGGCGGGTTTTCTTGCCAATTGCAAATTCGGAAATCAACAACGGCAGGGACCACAAGAATAAAAAAACAATCCAGGCAACGATGAACGCGCCGCCGCCGTTTTGCGCGGCAATACGGGGAAATCGCCAAATGTTGCCGGTGCCAATGGCCATTCCCAACGCCGCCAGCAGCAGGGCCCACCGCGACGAAAAGACCTCTTTTTGACTCATTTCCTCCCTCGTGGTTGTGAGCAGCCCGCAAAAAATTGAAAGCAATATAAACCATTTAGCCTATTATTGCAAGCACAAAAGCCCCGGTGGATTTGTCGCACAGAATGGGCTCTGCCCTGTCACTCGCGAAGCATTTTATCGGAAGTCCAATCGAATCATCAGCGACTCTTTCCAGTGCCACGCACTTTTAAGTGCGCGGTGCTTTTGCGCCCTCCCAACAATCAGCTTGACATTTTGAAAAAAACGGGATATAATTCAACAAAGGGCGTGGGCTTCCAATGACTTTCCGATATTGTCCGAGGTGCGGGGCTTCTCTCACAGCACAGTTTTCGTCAAATCGCAATCATGGGCCCATCGTATGCCATGATTGCGGGTTCGTTTATTATCCCTCGCCGCGGCCGTGCGCCGGCGCCGTGCTGGTGGAAAACGCCCGCCTGCTTTTGATTCGCCGCGCCCACGAGCCGTTCAAAGATTTTTGGGATTTCCCCGGCGGATTTTTGAATTACGGGGAACACCCAGTGGAGGGCTTGAAGCGGGAAGTATTTGAAGAATTAAACGTCAAAATCGAGGCGACAGGATTGATTGGATTTTATATGGATTTTTATGGCCTGCCCGCCGAACGGCAGGCGGGCGGATCCAAAGAATCGACGTTGAATATTTATTACTCCTGCCGGATTGTGAACGGCGCGCCCCGCCCGAAATCGGAAATCCGCGAGGCGCGGTGGTTCGATTTGCACAAGCTGCCGGAAAAATTTGCCTTCAATCACGCGCGCGAGGTTTTGCGGGATTGGAGCAAACTGAACGGCGGCAAATCGTATGAATTTTAGGCCGCCGCAGGGGTATAAGCTTCAGCGGGTAATTTAACTCTTTCCATTGGCCGGCGGCTTTTAGGATGAGCCGTTTTGTGAATTCTCTTAATCGCATCGCAAACATACTGCAGCCGCTCGCCGTCCAACTTCGAGTGCATCGGCAAACAGAGAATGCTTTGAGACAGCTTCTCGGTATGTTCGAGTTTCAGATTGTTGAAATCTTTGTAGGCGGTGGTTTTATGAACTGGCGGGGTGAAATAGCGGAGGGTTTCAATGCCTTCAGTTTTTAAACGATCTTTCAGCGCCGAAGCGGTGACGCCAAATTTTTGCGAGTCTATTTTTATCGCCACCGAGCTGTAGTTGATCTCGCACCCTTCTTGCGCGCGTTGAAATTGCAGGCCGGGGATCGCTCCCAACTCGCGGCGATAAATTTTCATAAGTTCGTTTCGTTGAGCGATTTGTTCGTCAATAGTTTTCAGGGTGGAGAGAGCAAACAAGGCGCTGATTTCATCCAACTTGCCATTGACGCCAATATACCAGCAATCGCTTTTATCGGGAGAGTAGCCGTAATTTCTGTAACAGCGAATTTTTTCAGCGAGCTCCTTGTCGTTAGTGGCGATGATGCCGCCTTCGCCGGCGGTGATAATTTTAGGGCCGCTGAGACTGAAAACCTCGGCGTCGCCAAAGCCGCCGATGCGCCGGCCGCGATATGTTGAACCCAGCGAGCAAGCGGCGTCGAAAAAAAGTTTGAGACGGCGCTCGCCGGCAATCCACTCTAAAAGATCGATCGCGCAGGGATTGCCAAAAATATGCACCGCTAAAATAGCGGACGTTTTGGGAGTGATTTTTTTAAGGACGCCGCGAACACTAATGGTGAAAGTTTCCGGGTTGATATCCACGAATACCGGCTGCAGGCCGGCGTGCACGATGGCATGAACCGTGGCCGGAAAGGTAAAACTGGGGACAATCACTTCGGAGCCTTTGGGCAACGTGGAAAGGAGGATTTGCAGTCCGGTGGAAGCGTTGGGAACGGTGAAAACAAACTCGACCTTCAAAAGCTCCGCCAGTTGCTGTTCCAGCAGGCGATTGTACTTGCCAAAGTTGGAGAGCAGTCCGGATTCAAAAATGTCGTTGAGTTGCTGGGTGAATTCGTCGAGGTTGGGTGTGAATGAAAAACAGGTTCGAATTTTTTTATTGGAAACCAATCCGCCTCGCGGAAAAGGCTCCACCCCATACCGGTTTACATGATGCCTGTCCATAGCTGCGCGTCCTAACTTAGTGGTTATGGGCAGAGGTGATTTAATTTTGTGGTAATTATATTTACACCATATTCCTCATAATTGCAGAGAGATGATCATGGCTGATTCAGAACAACCTTCGGCGCGGCGAATCATTGAAGAGATCGTCCGCGAGACACAATCGTACAATGCATTGCTCGAACACTTCAGTGCGCTCGGCGAAAAAATCGCTTCGCTATCGGGGATCGAGGAAATTTTGCAACAAATCGCCCGCAGCGCCTCCGAAGTTCTTCACGCTGATCCGGTGGTGCTCTTCCAGTACGACAGAGACACGTCCAAGCTGGTACCCCCGCCCATCTATGCCGGCACCTTGTTTGAAGGCGTTGACTATAACAAAACGTTTGTATTCACTGGCGATACCTTTGCAGAAAAGATCGTCAAAGGCGGTCAGCATTTGTATTTTGAAAAAACGAAAGAGATTGAGCAACATCCCTACATGATTTCAGAAAAATCCGAGGCCATTCCAGGAAGGCCGCACATCCGATTTCATATTCGCGAAGGCATCGTATCCGTGGCGGCGCTAGTTTTGAAAGCCGGTGATGAGATCGTCGGCCTGATGTTTCTGAATTATCGCCACAAGCAAACTTTCACTGATTCAGCCAAAAAGCTGATGAAGACTTTTGCCTCCTACGCCGCCATCGCCATCAAGCACTTCCGGCTGTTTCAACAATTCCGCAAAAGCGAGGCTTTCCTGCAAAGAATTGTGGACAAAATTCCCGACCCGGTGTTCGTCACTCGCAATAAAAAAATCGATGGCAAATTGGTCTGGCGCATCAACATGGCCAACCGCGCCGCGCACAAACTGCTGGGCTATGACTACAAATTAAAGGATTTCGAAGGCAAAGACGCCCGCGAACTGCTGACGGTGGACCTCGATAAGCTCACTCAAGCTCTCCGCCAGGGCAAAGGAGAAGTCTCAAATTGCGAAGTCGTCATTCTAAATAGATTCGGCGAATCCGTCCCCATCAGCATCTCCACGGCGATTTTGGAGAGAGACGAATTCCACATCACCCGAACCATTTGCATTGCGAAAGACCTCACCAAAGCCAAAATCTTAGAGCAACAGTTGGATCATCTCAACCGCGCCACCCTGCTGCTGCTGAACGCCGAAAGTCTCGAGCAGGCCTACGATACGATTTTTGAAAACCTCGCAAAAATTGGTTACGACAAAGGGATGATCTCGCTGGTGGATGAAACCACCCGAACCATCGTCGGCAAGCGGGCGACCGGAAAGAACTGGCGGGATTTGCAATACAAAACCAACGTGCCGCTCTCCAGCAACGATATTCTGGCGCGAGTGGTGAAATCCGGCAAGCCCGAGCTGATCGAAGATTGCGCCAATAATCCCTATTGCAATCAGGAGATGGTGCGACAGGCCGGCATCACCGCGCAGTACATCATCCCGCTGATTGTGCAAGACAAAGTTATCGGCGCGCTGCAAATCGGGCTTTCAGAGAAACAAGACCTGCTCAAAGGCGACCGTCACTATCTAAACGAGACCCTCAAGATTCTTGCGGGCTTTGCGAATCAGGTCGCCGTGGCTATTGAATCGCAGCGGCAAAAGATTCGCATCGAAAAGCTGGAGAAAACCATGGCCGACATGGGGCACGAGTTTCGCTCGCCGCTGCACAATTTGAGCGCTCACTTAGGCGCGCTCAAATACCATCTTGAAAAGAAATACGGCGATGATGAACGGGTGCGGCAGATCGCCCAAATCGTCCAGGAAGAAGCCTACCGCGCCGACCGCCAAATGAAAAACGCTCTGTTTTCCGCGGCCGAATCGCTTGAAATGATGGGCTCGAATTTTGAAGAAGGCCAGATTAGCGAGACGATTAATTATTGTGCGGAGCGCTTTCGCGAAACCGCCAAGAAAAGAGGAATCACGATTATAGTTTACGACAGCGTCAAAAAGCTGCCGCCCTTTCTTTATGACAAGGTACAAATGGAACAGGTTTTCACCAACCTCATCGATAATGCCGTCAAATATTCCTACGCGAATGAAAACATCGAGATCAAAGGCGAGGATCACGGCCGCCGGGTTGAAATCTCCGTCAAAGACAACGGCGTGGGAATTCCGGAACGATGGTACGAGCAGATTTTCGAGGAATTTCAACGCAGTGATATTATGGATCGAACGCGGTTTATTCCCGGCACCGGCTTGGGTCTGAAAATCGCCAAAAAATTTGTTCTCAATCACAAAGGCAAAATTTTCGTAGTTAGCAAGCCCTATTTAAACGATCCCAAAAAAGTCATGAACTACGAGGGTTATACCACCACCTTTTTTGTGATACTGCCGAAAAACCCTAAGGAGCAATAGCGATGTCGAAGCGCATTCTTTTTGTGGATGACGAGAACTGGAGCGTCTCCCCCTATTTTGAGATTCTGCAGGATCACGATATTGAAACCGATTTTGCTGAAAACAGCGATCAGGCCATTGCGCTGCTTCGCCAAAAAAAGTATGACTTGATCGTTTTGGATATCATGTTTGCACCGGGCACGATTCTGGGCCAGCAGGTCGAGCCGCGCCGAGCCGGCTCCACCTTGTTGGCGAAAATTCGAAATCAAGAAATTCCCGAGCTGAAAACCGCGGCCGACGTTCCCGTATTCGTTTTAACCGCCGTCACCAACGGCCAGGTGTTGGATAGCGTCCGCGATTTGCAGGTGAAGGAAATATTCAGAAAGCCTGCGCCATTCGATGACGTCATCGAAAAAATCATCACCTTTTTAGAAACCTGAGTCGGAGGCCTTTATGGATGGAACAGCCGTTTTATTGATTGCGCTTATCGTCTTAACTGCCGCGGTTATTTTTTTCGGCATTCGGATTGTGCCGCAAGGCAGCACCCACGTGGTGGAAAGGCTGGGGAAATATCACGCCACCCTCGAGCCGGGATTGAATATTATCATCCCCCTCATCGATAAAGCCGTCCACGAGGTGCCAACCAAAGACATTGTTTTAGAGATTCCGCCTCAGGAGGTTATCACCAAAGACAACGCCGTCATTGGCGCCAACGCCGTGGCCTATATCAACATCTCGCAGCCTCACAAAGCTGTGTATGGCGTCGAGGATTACCGGCTGGCCATCCGCAACCTGGTGCAAACTTCGCTGCGCTCAATTATCGGCGAAATGAATTTGGACGACGCCCTGTCCTCGCGGGAGGAGATCAAAGCAAAACTGAAAGCCGCCATTTCGGACGATATTTTTGAGTGGGGCATCACTTTGAAATCCGTAGAAATTCAGGATATCAAACCCTCCGACACCATGCAAAAGGCCATGGAAGAACAAGCGGCGGCGGAACGGGCGAGCCGAGCCACCGTTCACCGCGCCGAGGGCGAAAAAACCGCCGCCATTCTCGAAGCGCAGGGGCGGCTCGAAGCCTCCAAGCTGGAGGCCCAGGCCACGGTATATTTAGCAAACGCCAATCAACAGGCCATCCAGAAAATTTCGGAGGCGATTCAATCGAACGAGCTGCCGGTGATGTTTTTGTTGGGTGAAAAATATGTTGATGCCATCAAAGGACTTTCTGCCTCTCCCAATTCAAAAGTGGTGATCATGCCGGCGGATATTCCGGCGGCGCTGCGCGGCATCATGAGCACGCTGCGCAACGACGAATCCAACGGCCTGAAATAGCCTCTTCCGAGCACCGGCCGCCCGCGCCGGTGCTCGCTTTTACGCAGCTGGAGCGCAATTTTTTTGATCCGCCCGCCTACTCAGCTTCACAATTTTTGTTTCACAAAAATTTTCAGCGAAAATTTTTCTGCAACCTTTCCTGCCAACCTCTCGTTTTTTCTCGCCGATGTTTAACTAAACGAGGAGAAAGCGTATGAACCCCAACATACATTCAAAAAACTTTTTCTCACGTTGGATCAAACTTCTATTTGTTATCCTCGCCGTGACGGCGGTGGTTCTGGGCTCCAGCCATTTTGCTGAAAATAAACCCGCCGACGGCTTCATCATAAAATCAACGCCGGAGCGGGTGGCGCGCGGCGAGTACCTCGCCAATCATGTGGCCATCTGCATCGACTGCCACACCAAGCGCGACTGGACGCTCTATTCCGCGCCCCCGCTCGAAGGCGCCGAGGGCATGGGCGGCGAACGCTTCGGCCCCGAATACGGTATGCCGGGAACACTGTATTCGAGAAATATCACCCCAGCCGGCATTGGCCACTGGACGGACGCCGATTTGATCAAAGCGCTCACCCAGGGCGTGAATAAAGACGGCGAGACCCTCTTCCCTTTGATGCCCTATCTGATGTTCCGAAATATCTCGCAGGAAGACGTGTACTCGATTATCGCCTACATTCGCACGTTGGAGCCCGTGGAGAACGAAGTTCCAAAACGCGAGCTTTTTATCCCCATTGAAGCGGTGATGCCCACCACGCCGCCGCCGGTGGTTTGGCAGAAAGCGCCCGATCGCAAAAATACCGTTGAGTATGGAAAATATTTAGTGAACATGGCTTCCTGCATCGAGTGCCACACGAAATGGGAGAACGGCGCGCCGGTAGCCGGCATGGAGTTCGCTGGCGGCTACGAATTTTACCTGCCCAACGGCCACCTGGTGGTTTCGCAGAACATCACCCCGGACGTGGAAACCGGCATCGGCGGCTGGGACAAGCAGACGTTTATCGCGGTGTTCAAGTCCTACGCCGGCGACGAGGTGCGAAAACACCCGCTGCAAAAGGGCCAGTTCAACACCATCATGCCGTGGAATCTTTTCAGCGGCATGACCGAAGAAGATTTGGGCGCGATTTACGATTATCTGCGCACCGTGAAGCCGGTCAAAAACAAGGTGCCGCGATTTGTGAAGGTGACATCGTAGCTGGAAAACGAATCTACTTTGTCTAAAAATAGAGACGCCGTAGGGGTAATTCATGAATTACCCCTACGGCGTTTTGGTTTGTAAGGCCGATAAAATTACTGAATCACGTTGCCATCGCCATCGATGTAGCGCAGCTCGCCGTAATTCAATTCTTTCACGCCGGCCTCAATCTTGGCGCGATCGCCCACCACCACCCACACTAAATTCTGCGGATGAATCACTTGCCTGGCGGCCATGTTGATATCGCTCAAATTGAGCGCATTAATTTTCTCTGGATAAGTTTGATAATAATCGTCCGGCAGGCCGTAACGCACGATGTCATTGATGGCGTTCGCAACTTCATTGATGGTCTCCCACGAACCGGGCAGTCGCAGTACGCGGTTTTTTTGCACCTTCTCCAACTCCTCGGCCGCAGCGGGTCGGCTGCTTAAAATTTCGTTCAGCTCTTTTGAAATTTCTATCATCGATTCTTTGGTTTTATCGGTCTGCACCGGGGCGAAAACAATGAACGGCCGCTGCCCGCGCGCAGCCGCGATGATGCTGCGGGAGCCGTACGACCAGTGTTTGTTTTCCCGCAGGTTCATGTTGATGCGCGACGTGAACGAGCCGCCCAAAATCTGGTTCATGGTTTCGATGGGAATGTCGTTGGGGTCGGACTTGGGCGGAGCAACGTGGCCGGCCATGATCACCGACTGCACCGCGCCGGGTTTGTCCATGAGATAGACCACCGAATTTTCCGGCAGCGCCACCTCGCTGATGTTCTTCTTAGGGGTCTCGCCGGACTGCCAGTTTTTGAACAGCGCCTCTAACTTCGGTTGGATTTCCGCCAAAGTCGTCGCGCCCACCACCACCAACGTGGCGTTGTTGGGCTGAAACCATTCGGCGTGAAATTTCGCCAGCTCATCCCGTGTGAGTTGGGAAACCGAGTCTTCAAATCCGGAGCCGGTGAGCGGGTTACCGTAAGCGTGATCCTTGCCATAGATCAAACGCGGCATGACCCGCTGCGCCATTTGAAAGGGATTGGTTTTCTCGCGCTTGATGGCGGCAATTTGCTGCTGCTGCAAGCGTTTGAAATCGGCTTCGGGAAACGAGGGATTCAGAATCACGTCGGCGAAGAGGTTGAGGGATTTATCGAGATTGGATTTGAGGCTCGACAAATAGACGCTGCACACGTCGAGGTCGGCGCTGGTGCGCAACTGCGCGCCCAAGTTCGCCAACTCCTCGTTGATTTGCAGCGCGGTGCGGGTCTTCGTGCCCTCATCCATCATATCCATGGCGAGGTCGGCGGTGCCGGGAAGGGCGAATTGGTCCGCGGCGTAACCGGCATCCACCAGCAGTTCGAAGTTAATCAACGGCACGGCGTGGCGTTCCGCCAACACGATCTTCAATCCGTTGGAAAGCGTCGCCCGCTGCAGATCCGGAAACCTGGCTTGCGGCGGATCGCCGGGCGTGGGCAGCGTCGAGCGATCGACATCGGAAGCGATGGTTTTGTATTCCGGGAACGGGTGCACCTCCAAAACGAAGGCGCCGTCGGAAAGCCAGATCTGGGCGCTGGTCAAAAGATTCTGCGCGGTGGCGTCTTTCACCCTTGCCAGCGTGGTTTTGTAAAACGACGGATCGCCGCCATACACTTCATTCATCGCTAAAATATCGGACTTGCCGCCGAAGCCGCCAATGCGCTCGATGCCGCGAATGAAATTAGCGCGGTACTCGGTTTTCACCCGCGCCAGTTCCGCGGGCGTCGGCCCGGTTTTGAGAAAGCGCGCCAGCTCTTCGTCGAGCGCTTTTTCCACTTTGGCCAAATCGTCGCCGGGCTTGGCGGTGGCCCAAACCACGAACTGGCCGGCGATTTCGTTTAAAAACACCAACGCGACCACGTCGGTGGCAATTTGATCGTCATAAACCAGCCGCTTGTACAAGCGCGAGGTTTTGCCGGAAGCGAGCACGTCGCTCACCAAATCGAGATACACGCCCTCGGCGGAGCCCCACTGCGGGATGTTCCACACTTTATAAATGCGCGCTTGCGGCACGCGATCCTGCATGATTTGCCGGTGCGTACCCGAACGTTTGGAAATCCACACATCATGCTTGGCGATGGGAGGCCCGGCGGGAATGTCGCCGAAATATTTTTCAACTTTGGTTTTGATCTCGTCGGTTTTCACATCGCCGGCGACCACCAGCACCGCGTTGGCCGCGCCGTAGTATTCTTTGAACCACTCGTGCACGTCTTCCAGGCTGGCGGCGTCGAGATCTTCCATCGAGCCAATTACCTCCCACGAGTAGGGATGGTGCGACGGAAACGAGGCGTACGAAATCGCGTGCCAGATTTTACGGCCGTAGGGCTGGTTCTCCCCCTGGCGTTTTTCGTTTTGAACCACGCCGCGCTGCTCATCCAATTTAGCCTGATCGACGGCGCCCAAAAGATGGCCCATGCGATCCGATTCCATCCACAGCGCGAGGTCCAGCGCCGAGGTGGGGACGTTTTGAAAATAGTTGGTGCGGTCTTTGTTGGTGGTGCCGTTGAGGTCGGTGGCGCCCACGCGTTCCAGCGCCTGGAAATAATCGTCGTTGAAATGCTCGCTGCCGTTGAACATGAGATGTTCGAACAGGTGGGCGAAGCCGGTTTTGCCGGGCTTTTCGTTTTTCGAGCCGACGTGGTACCAGACGTTCACCGCCACGATGGGCGCTTTGGGATCTTCGTGGACGATGAGCGTCAGCCCGTTGCCGAGCACGAATTTTTGAAACGGGATGTCGATCTCCGCCTCCGCACCGGTGTCGGCGCCGGAGTTGGCGAACAGAAACGAGGCCAGGCACAACAGGCTGGACAGCGTTAGAAGTAGATATAAACGCATCTCTTTCCTCCTTGCGGTTGGTTATTAATAATGAAAGGAATTTGAAATGACTCGGTGAAAAGACGACTTTTGTTACGCCGTGATGGAGAGCCGGGTTTCATTTTTTATTTGGGAGCGGCCGCAGATTAGTCTCCGCTAAAGGCCGCCCCCAAAGCTACCGAAAATAAATTACAGAGGGCTAACACGCAAACGCTGATTTTGTTCGTATTTATAACTTGTCAAATCTTTTAGTTTGCAATTCACGGAAGAATAATTTATATTCGTGCCGTTTTTTGGTAACGTTTTTGAAAGGATGCTCAGGAACAAAGCTATGGAGCCTCAGCCAACAGAAATATCGTTAGAAATCAAACCGACGGCGCGCTTCGCGGTCATCGATGTAAAGCAACGCCTGGCCAACCAGTTCGGCGACATCCTGGCGCGCTACCGCAAAGCACTGTACTGCTCGTTTCACACCACCGCCGGCTACCTCGAAGAGACCCAATCCAACGAACACGTTGAGCCATTGCTCGGCGCGTTCCGCAACATCTTTCCGCCGGAAGCCGACTACCAGCACGATCAGCTCGAGTTGAGGAAAGAATTGAGCGATCAGGAGCGGCAGTGCGAGCCCAAAAACGCCGACGCCCATTTGATTTTCATCAGCGCCGGCATGAAAAATTGCGTCACCTACGATAACCAGCCCGGTCAACCGGTTTACTTCATCGATTTGGATGGCGTCAACGGCGGCGAGACCCGCTCCCGCCGCACCACGATTTTAGGATTCAACGCCGAAGAGGCCATGCAAAACATCACCCTGCGGGTGCCGGTATCGAAGCACCCGGTGGATTCCGTTAACCTGAAAGACGCCCGCCTCGGCTTGTGCGAACAACTTAACGAGCTCATCAAACATCTTGATATCACCCACGGCCGCATCGACATCGAGCTGCCGCCGGGCGAGCAAAACGCCGGCCTGACAGTCAACGAGTACGAAACCCTGCTGATGAAGCACGACCTGGCGGAAGTGCTGCGCAATCCCTTCAAATACATGGCGCTTCAGGGCCGGCACGCCCTCGCCCAACCCAAACTCATCCCCGGCAAAACCCTCGACTACGCCAAGTACGATCTCGTTCATCTTTTCAACGAGCTGATGGACAAAATGGGCGTGAGCGAGACCGTCATCGAGCGGCTGCTCTCGGTTTTCATTCGACTACCGGCCTCCCACTTTCTCAGCATGAAGCGCCACATCAGCTTGTTCGTTTCCTCGGATAGCGATCCGCTTAATGGAAAAAAGAACGGCGACGGCCGCGGCAAAATCGTGTTGGGCAAATATCAAAGCCCGATCCTGGTGCAGTGGGACCGCGCCGCCGGCGAGACCCGCAACTTGAATGTGACCATTTCCAAGTTCAAGTGACGCTAAGCTTCATTTCATGATTTGCAAGTAGTCGCGCTCCCTGGTGGGTCGATCTTTCCCCAACCCTGGGCTATCCAAAAAGCCATTTGTCACTCCCGCATGTTTTTAGCGGGAGTCTATAATGGATGCCCGCTAGATGGAGACGACGATCCCGTCAAATGGCTTTTCTAACTCGTTCCTACCCAAAGCGTATCCTCCAACTCGTTCCTACGCAGAGCGTATCCTCCAACTCGTTCCTACGCAGAGCGTATCCTCCAACTCGTTCCTACG
>JBBIIG010000005.1:0-128879 GCA_037446635.1 bacterium | reverse complement strand
GATACCGGTTTCACCGGCGGGTACTGGGTCTATACTTACGATATCAACAAAGACAACCGCCTTGATTTGGTAGCCGGCTCGGGGTCAAAGGGTGTGCGCTGGTATCGCAACAATGACAATAAGAGCTTCACCATGAACGGCGTGGACGGCGATTTCTTCGGAGTGTGGACCGTCTCCGCGTTCGATATCGACGGTGACGGCGACGTGGATATCGCCGCCTCATCCACGGCGCTGGACGTGGTGGCCTGGTGGGAAAAAACCAACAGCGGGTATATCAAACACGTGGCCGACAACCTCAGCCTGGATCCGGAAAGCTTTTTTGTTACCGATCTGGATAGCGACGGCGACGGCGATTTTCTGGTAGGCGGCTGGGAAAGCAACGAGTTGGTTTGGGTGGAAAACCAGGATACGGTTTTTGTCCGCCGCGTCCTCGACGCCTCCTTCAAAAACGTCCACTCCGTTTGGGCCGCTGATTTGAATAACAACGGCCGGATGGACATCGTCGCCAGCGGCTCCAACAAAACGCTTTACTGGACCAACAACGGCAACGGCACGTTCACCAAGCGCACGTTCGATAACATCGGCGCCTGGAGCATTTTCCCAGTTGATTTAAACAGCGACGGCAAAATTGACGTGGTGCGCTCCAACCGCATCACCCGCGGCATCGAATGGTTCCGCAACAAGGGCGACGGCAATTTTACCGCGGCGATCGTGATTGACAACGAGTTTGCCGCTGGCATCTCCCCCTCGCCGGACACCACAGAGATCTGGTCGGTGGCAGCCGGCGATCTCGACGGCGACGGCGACAAAGACGTGGTGGCGGCTCTTTATCCGAAATTCAACCCCAATTCCAACGGCTACGTGTACGCCTGGTTAAACGACGGCAATCAGCAGTTCACGGAATTTGTGGTGGACTCGCTGGTGAAGGGGCCGCGCAGCGTGGCCGTCGGCGACTTTGACCGCGACGGCGACAACGACATTGCCGCCGCCACCAATACCGGCGTTGTTTGGTACGAGCTTCAAAAAAGCGTCATCTTGCCCACCCTCACCCTGCTTGCCCCCAACGGCGGTGAAAATCTCGCCGGCGGCGCCAGCTTTACCCTGCAATGGAATTCAACCGGAACCATCGACAACGTTAAGCTGGAATATTCTCTCGACGGCGGCGCCAACTGGACCACCATCACGGCCAGCGCCGCCAACTCCGGCAGCTTCACCTGGAACGTGCCGGATGTGCCGACATCGTCCGCCCTGGTACGCGTTTCAAAAGCCGACAACACCGCTATTTTCGATGCCAGCAACGCGGCCTTCACCATCACCGCATCGAGCCTCACCCTGCTTTCTCCCAACGGCGGCGAAAGCTGGAACGGCGGCAGTCAGCAGCCAATTACCTGGAGTTCCAGCGGTGCTATTTCTACCATCAAACTGGAGTACTCGCTTAACAACGGCCAAAGCTGGTCGCCCATAATTAACAGCACGGAAAACGACGGCGCGTTCCAGTGGACGCTGCCGGAAGTCAACACCACCACCGCGCTGGTGCGCATCTCCGACGCCAGCGATGGCGTTCCTGCGGACGTGAGCAATTCCACGTTCAGTATCATTTCGCAAACCCTGGCGCTGCTGGCTCCGAACGGCGGCGAGGTGTGGATGGCGGGCAGCAATCAAATTATCAGTTGGAATTCCACCGGCGAAGTGACCGCCATCAAATTAGAATATTCGTTGAACGGCGGCGTGAGCTGGACGACGATTGTCGGCGCCGCCAGCAACAACGGCAGCTACAACTGGAACGTGCCATCCGTCAACTCTACTACCGTGCTCGTGCGCATCTCCGACGCCAGCGACGGCCACCCCTCCGATGTCAGCGACGGGGTGTTCACCATTCAAGCGCCGGCCAGCCTCACCCTGATGAAACCCAACGGCGGCGAGACCTGGCGCGCCGGCGCTTTTCACCAAATCGACTGGAGTTCCACCGGCGTCATCGTCAATGTGAAATTGGAGTACTCATTAAATGATGGCGGCAGTTGGGCGACCATCACCGCCAGCACGAATAACGACGGGAGTTACACCTGGAATCTTCCCCAAGTAGAAAGCGCCTCCGCTCGCGTAAGAATTTCCGACGCCAGCAACAGCGCCATTTTTGATGTCAGCAACGGCGTCTTCATCATCACCGCGAACCCGGAGTTGAAAGTTAATCTTCCGAATGGCGGAGAAATTTGGAGCGCCGGCGCCGAGCAAGAAATTCGCTGGGTGGCGCCGCCCACGATTATCGACGTGAAATTGGAGTACTCGTTGAACAACGGCGGCAGTTGGAATCTCGTCAAAGACATCACCCCCAACGACGGCGTTTTTGGCTGGACGATTCCGGAAGTCGAAACCAACCAGGCGCTGGTGCGAATTTCTGATTTCAATAACCCTGCTGTGTTCGACGTCAGCGACGGCGTGTTTTCGATTCTCCCTTCGCAAGTTTTAACCCTCACATCTCCCAACGGCGGCGAAAGCTGGATCGGCGGCGCTACCCGCAACATCATCTGGAATTCCAACGGTTCCATCGCCGCGGTCAAGTTGGAATATTCGTTGAACAATGGCGCGAGTTGGACCACCATCGCCAACAGCATTCCCAACAACGGCAGCTATTCGTGGGTTGTTCCTGATTTTAATACCACCACGGCGCTGGTGAGAATTTCCGACGCCAGCGACGGCTCGCCCGCGGATGTCAGCGACGGCGTCTTCACCATTGTCGCCTCAAGCTTAACGCTCACATCTCCCAATGGCGGCGAAATCTGGAGCGCCGGCTCCACCCGCTCCATTCTCTGGAATTCAACGGGGGTGATCACCGCGGTCAAGTTAGAATATTCCATCAACAACGGCAGGAGTTGGACAACCATCGCCGCCGCCGCGCCCAACAACAGCAATTTCGCCTGGCCAGTTCCCAATGTGCAGACGGACAGCGCGCTGGTGCGCATCTCCGACGTCAACAACAGCAGCCGCTTCGATATCAGCAACGGCGTGTTTAAAATCCAGCAAAGCGCCGGCCTCACCATAGTTGCGCCTAACGGCGGGGAAATACTCGAAGGCGGGACGAACGTGTTCCTTCTCTGGAATTCCAACGGCGTGACAAGCGTGAAACTGGAGTACACCTCGGATATGGGAAATTCGTGGAACGTCATTGCGGCAAACATTGTGAATGTCGGCAGCTATTTATGGAACGTCCCCAACACACCGACGCAAAGCGGCCGCATCCGCGTCTCCAACGCCAACAACGGCGGCGCGCCCTCGGACATGAGCGACGGCTTCTTCACCATCCAGGCGAATCCCACCTCGGTGACGGAACACGGCGGCGCGATTCCGACAGAATTTGAGCTGTCGCAGAATTATCCCAACCCATTTAATCTGGGAACGAAAATCGATTTTGCGGTGCCGAAAAATTCACACGTAGTTCTGACGATTTTCAATATTAAAGGTGAAAGAATACGCACGCTTCATTCTGGGGAGATGAATCCCGGGCGCTACACCGCGTTCTGGGATGGCTTGAATGAAAACGGCGAAGTGGCGTCGTCCGGCCTGTACATTTATAAAATTCGAATCGGCGAGTGGCAGGCTTCCCGCACACTGACGCTGTTGAAATAAAATAAAGAAGCAAGTGCCAGGCACTTTTAAACGTGCCTGGCACTTAATTGCTCACCCAACCCGAAACCCAATCGCCCTCAGCTTCTCCGCCAGCTCCCGCCGTTGCTTTGAAATGATCACTTCCGTGCACGGAAACTCGCGCCGCACTGGATAGGTTTTGCGGAGCCGGTCGAAGTAGGCGCCCCGTTGCGGTTCCGGCAATTTCAAAACTTCTCGCAGCCGGGCATCGTCTGCGCGGATGTCGTAGCTGCGCAGGATGCTGTCGTGGATCACTTCGTTATCTGAAATCGAGTCGGAAAATTCCAGCCGTTGAATCGGATTGGAGGGCAGATGATCCGCCAGCCCGCCTGCCTGAGGCCTCTGGCGGGCAGGCCGCCACGTTGGCGTCGCGCCCAAAAACCGGCAGGCGGCTTCGTAAATCATCTCGGTGCCGCGCACCTTGCCATCGAAGGAATAGCCGGCAATATGCGGCGTGGCTAATTCGACTTTTTCGAGTAAACACCAGTCGATGTTGGGTTCGTTTTGCCACACATCCAGCGCCGCTGAAACACGGCCGGTTTGCAGCGCTTTCAACAGCGCTCGCTCCTCCACTACCTCGCCGCGCGAGGTATTGATGAGCACCGCGCCCGGTTTCATCTTCGCGAGAAACTTCTCGTCCACCATTTGGAAGGTGCGATATTTGCCGCCCCGTTCCAGCGGCACGTGCAGGGTGATGATATCGGCAGAAAAAATCTCCTCCAACTCAACAAAGTTGGAATCGCCCGTTTGATCTTTGAGCAGCGGATCGTTCACCAGACACGAAACCTCCAGCGCCTGTAATTTGGCTTGTACTTTTGATCCCACGTTGCCGCAGCCCACAATGCCCACCGTTTTCTCCGGCAGCACAAAATTCTTTCTTGCCGTCAAAGCCACCAGCGCGCTGAGCACATACTCCGCCACCGAATTGCTGTTGCTGCCGGGCGCGCTGGCAAAAGCGATTCCCGCTTTTTTCAAATATTCAAGGTCAATGTGATCGAAGCCAATGGTGGCGGTGGCTACAAATTTGACTTTGCTTCCCGCCAGCAATTCTTTTCCGACGCGCGTGACAGAGCGCACTAGCAGCCAGTCGGCGTCGTGAATGGCGGCGGGAGTCATGGCGCGCCCGGCAAGGGTGGTGACGTCTCCCAACGTCGAAAAGGCTTCGCGCACGAAGGGGATGTTTTCGTCGGCGATAATTTTCATAGTTAAAATGTAAGAAAAATATAAACTTTTGTCATCAAGTAAATTTTGTTGTTTGTGGAAGAAAAAATTGATTTTGATGGGAACCACTTTTGCCCTTCCTGCGTTTTTACAAACGTAATTTTCATACCTAATGTTCAACACTCATTCTCTTTGATAATAAGCGTTTATCCACTTAGTCAAACTATCTAAAAGGGAGTGTTATGAGTCAAACCGAAAAAGTTATGATTGAAGCCCGCGGGCTGAGCAAGTATTACGGCCCGTTCGTGGCCATTCAGGACATCTCGTTTTCGATTGCGGAGGGGCAGATTGTCGCCTTCCTCGGCCCCAACGGCGCCGGCAAATCCACTACCATGAAAATTCTCAGCGGATTTTTGGCGCCCAGCGCCGGCTCGGCAGCCATTGCCGGGCTGGATATTCAATCGCAGCGGCTGGAGGCCGTTAAGCGTCTGGGATATCTCCCCGAAAACGGCCCGCTATATCAAAACATGACGCCGCTGGAGCTGCTGCTCTTTTTTGGCGAAGTGCGCGGACTCGAGCCCGGCTTCCTGAAAAAACGCTTGGATTTTGTGGTGGAACAGTGCGCGCTGGAACTGGTGCTGGAAAAACCCATCGACAAGCTTTCGCGCGGCTACAAACAGCGCGTGGGAGTGGCGCAGGCGCTGCTGCACGATCCGGAGGTTTTGATCATGGATGAACCCACCGCCGGCCTCGATCCCAATCAGATTCGCGAATTTCGTGAAAACATCAAAAAGTTAGGCAAAACCAAAACCATTCTGCTCTCCACCCACATTTTGCAGGAAGTGGAGGCGACGGCCAATCGCGTCTTGTTTGTTCATAATGGAAAATTGATTTTCGACGGCGCGCCCAAAGACTTGAAAGAGAACGGCTCGCTGGAAACCCAATTCTATCGTTTGACCAATTTTGGCAAACCGCCCAAAGAAGTGGAAGCTGGAAAGGAGGCGCGGGCATGAAGATCGATTTCAAAAACTTCAAAATGGCTATCAACTACAAAACGGTGCTTGCAATTATAAAACGAGATTTACGAATTTATTTTTCCAATCCCACCGGCTACGTTTTCATCACCCTGTTCATCTTCCTCAGCGCCATGGCTGCCTTCTGGCAGGAACGCTTCTTCCTAAACAACCTAGCCAACCTCGACCAGCTTAATAATCTTTTCCCGCTGCTGCTGTTGTTTTTTATTCCGGCGCTGACGATGGGCATTTGGGCGGAAGAACGCAAGCAGGGCACCGACGAGCTGCTGCTCACCCTGCCGGCCACCGATCTGGAAGTAGCGCTGGGAAAATATCTTGCCGCCCTCGGCATTTACACAGCTTCATTGATTTTGTCATTGAGCCACGTGCTGGTGTTGATTTTTTTGGGAAGCCCGGATCTGGGTTTGATGTTTGGCAACTACCTGGGTTACTGGTTTATCGGCGCAGCGCTCATCGCGGTTGGTATGTTAGCTTCGCTGCTCACTGCCAACGTCACCATCGCTTTTATTCTGGGCGCGCTGTTCTGCGCCTTCTTTGTTTACATCGATACCGTAGCCGGCATCTTTGGCCTGTGGCTACGCAAGCTGTTTGAGCCGCTAAGTGTAAGCGGCTACTTCGAGGATTTTGCCCGCGGTGTGATCTCCTTTACCGCTTTGATCTATTTCATCTCAATTGCCGCGGTGATGATTTATTTGAATGTTTTGCTGATTGGAAAACGCCACTGGCCGGCCGAGGCTGATGGCTATAAAATGTGGGTGCATCACGCGGCGCGCTCGGCAGCGATTGTCATTGGACTAATCAGCTTCAACGCCATTCTGAGCCACGCCAATGTGCGTTTGGATGTTACCGCCGAGGGATTGCATTCGCTGACCGGCGAGACTCATAAACTTTTGGATGAGCTTCCAAAAGACCGCCAGGTTTTTATTCAAGCGTTTATCAGCAAAGACGTGCCGCAGCACTACGTGCAGACGCGCGCCAACTTGCTGAGCACGCTCAGGGAAATCGACGCCGCCGGCGGCAACCGCGTGGAAGTGCTGATTCATGACACCGAGCCCTATACTCAGGAAGCGCGCGACGCCCGGGAAAAATTCGGCATCACGCCGCAGGACATTCCCAGCACCGACGCGCCGCGCGCCAGCACCACGCCAGTGTTTTTAGGCGTGGCCTTCACCTGCGGCGCCGAGGAACAGGTCATCCCGTTTTTCGATCGCGGCTTACCGGTGGAATATGAGTTGACGCGCAGCATCCGGGTGGTCGCCAAAACCAGCCGCAAAAAAATTGGCGTTTTGAATACAGAAGCCAAGCTCTTCGGCGGCTTTGACTTCCAGAACATGCGCACCAATCCTCCCTGGCCGGTGGTAGAGGAGTTGAGAAAACAGTACGAGGTTGAGCCGGTATCGGCCAGCAACCCCATCACCGGAACCTACGATGCGCTTTTGGCGGCACTGCCGTCGGCGCTGCCGCAACCAGAGTTGGACAACTTGCTGGCGTACATCAAGCAAGGCCATCCCACATTAATCCTTGACGACCCGCTGACCATTATCAATGTCGCGCTGTCGCCGTCGGAAGAGAGCGGCGCGGCGATGAACCCGTTTATGCGAAACCAGGGGCCGCCGCCGAAACCCAAAGGCGACATCCAGGGCTTCCTCAACGACATCGGTTTAACCTGGAACAAAGCGCAGATTTCATGGGACACCTACAACCCGCACCCGGATTTGGCGCAATTGCAGCCGGAAATCGTCTTCGTGGGAAACGGCAACCAAAATCCCGAAAGCTTCAATCCTCAGCACGCCAGCAGCGCTGGTTTGCAGGAATTGGTGTTCCTGTTTCCGGGAAGCGTTCGCAAATCTCCCAGCCCTAATCTTGAATTCACGCCGCTGGTGAAAACCAGTCTCGCCTCCGGGACGGTGTTTTACAATCAATTGGTGCAGCGCAGCTTTTTCGGCATTCAACTGGTGCCGCCGGGATTTGGCCGCCGGCCTGGCAACCAAGATCTCACCATTGCGGCTCACATCAAAGGGCAACTGGCCGCCAATGATTCCACGAATGGCGCCGACAGCCTCAACGTCATTTTCATTTCGGATCTTGACTTCATTTCCGAAGAATTTTTCGAGCTGCGCAAACGCGCCATCGCCAACCTCAACTTCGATAACGTCAGCTTCTTTCTGAACTGTATGGATGTCTTGGTCGGCGATGAATCGTTTGTCGCGTTGAGAAAAAAGCGGATTAAACACCGCACCCTCACAACCCTCGAAAAGCAGATCAGCGAATACAAAGAACAGCGCGCCAAAGAAGAACAGGAGGCCGAGCGCGAAGCCTCCCGGGCGCTTTCCGAAGCACAGCAGCGCTTGAACGAAAAAGTTGCCGAGGTGCGCCAGCGCACCGACCTCGATGAACAGACCAAACAAATCATGGCGAGAAATCTGCAAGAGGTGGAAAACCGCAAGTTCGAGACCCTCAAAGCCAACATTGAGGCGCAGAAGGAAGCCAAAATTGAGGCCAGCAAAGAAAAAATGGAGCGGCAAATCCGCAACATTCAAAGCAACATCAAAACCTTTGCGGTCATCGGGCCGCCGATTCCAGTTTTTGTGATGGGCGTGCTGATTTTTCTCCGCCGTCAAAAACGGGAAAAAGAAGGCGCCGCGGCGGCGCACCGGTTGCGCAGCTAAATTGGACGTAAAGCAAACCTCTGGTTTGCTTTCTCAAAGCGGAGCTTTGAGTTACTTGCTCAAAAATGAGTAAAATCTTTCACAGAATGAAGGAGTGAATTATGAGTGAAACCAAAAAAACGTTAACCTACGGCGGGGTGGCCCTCGGGCTGGCCCTGCTGGCGTTTTTGTTTAATTTGCCGGGCAGCAGCGCGCCCGATGAGTTCTTTGATAGAGGACAGGAGTTTTTCCCGGAATTCACCGATCCCAACGCCGCCACCACATTGGAAGTCATCAACTATGACGAGGAAACCGGAACGGCGATCCCTTTTAAAGTGACGTTTAAAAATGGCGTGTGGACGATCCCCTCGCACCACGATTATCCTGCCGACGGCAAAGACCGGCTCGCTAAAACCGCGGCCGGCGTGATTGGAATTAAAAAAGATGATTTCCGCTCCGACAACATCGCCGATCACGAGGCCTGCAAAGTCATCGACCCGCTGGATGAAACCGCCGTCGCCCTCAAAGGGCGCGGGCAACGCGTAACCATCAAAGGAGAAAACGACAAAATCCTTGCCGACTTAATCATCGGCAAGGAAGTGGAAGGCCGCGACAAATTTCGCTTTGTGAGAATCCCCGGCCAGAAGCGGGTTTACGCCTCGCGCATCGATATCGATATCTCCACCAAATTCAGCGACTGGATCGAAGCCGATCTGCTGCAAGTGAATAAAGACAACATCAAGCAGGTGACGCTGCGAGACTATTCCATCAACGAACGCACCGGGATGATCGATCAGCGCGACGTGCTGGTCCTCGACAAAAAAGACGACACCTGGAACGCCAACAAGCAGCCGGCGGATCAGGAGGTCAATACCACCAAAATGAACGACCTGCTGCGCGCCATCGACGAGCTCTCCATCGTCGGCGTGCGCCCCAAACCGCAAGGGTTGTCGCAAAGTTTAGAAAGAGTCAGCGACGGCGTCGCCATTTCGCAATCCGATGTGCTTTCCCTGCAAAGCAAAGGCTATTACTTCACGCGCGACGGCCAGCTCGTCTCCAACGAAGGCGAAATGCAAGTGCGCACCAAAGACGGCGTGACTTATACTTTGCGTTTTGGTGAAATTGTTTATGGCAGCGGCCTGGCGGTGACCGCCGGCATCGACACTAGCGAATCGGATGAGGAAGGCTCCGGAGAAAACCGCTACTTGTTCATCACCACCGAATTCGACCCCAAAGAATTTGGTCCCGAACCGCCGAAACCCAAGAACACCGATTTCCAAAACAAACCCGACAGCCTGCTGACCGACGCCGACAAACAGAACAAAGAATTGCAAAGAAAATATGATGAGTGGAAACAGAAAGTCGATAACGGTCAAAAACTCAACGACGATCTCAACAGGCGATTTGCGCGCTGGTATTATGTGATCTCGCAAAACAGTTTTGATAAACTGCACGTAACCCGCAAAGACCTATTAAAGAAAAAAGAGAAGAGCTCGTAGGGAAAGATGAATGGAAAACGGTGAACGAGGGCGGCAAATTAAATTGCTCCAACGGCTGGAAAACACCGATACGGCAAAATCAGTTATTGTAACGGGATTCCAAATCGAACTCGAAAAACTTTAAAACCTCGTGTGTTTCGTGGTGAATAATTCGGGCTAAGAGATCACTTTTTTTTGCGCCGGATTTTTATCAGGCTAACCCCCGGCATCGGCAGCTCGAATTTGTAACGAATCTTTCCCTTTGAAACAAAAGCATCAGCGGACGACTCCACCAGTTGCAGGCCGGCGATCGTTTTAATTTGCTCGAGCTGCTCCGGCGTCGGATCCTGAGGCGCGCCCACCTTCTTCCACGCCGAGTACGAGTTGCTGTGCTCACCGTCAATTTGAAAGCGCTCGATCACGACGTTCTCCTTTGAAAACAGATGTGGGCCGTTCCAGTTAATTTCCAATTCAATAAGTCGTGGCGCCGTTTGCGGCGGATTCTCCGCAAAATTCCAGATGCAAATCGCGAGGTTGCCGGCCGCATCGCGGCTGGCGATGCCGTCGATTTGCGGGAAATCAGATTGCGCTGAAGCCTCTCCCTTTGCTGGCAGTGTTTGCAAATTCAAGCGCGTTTCCCCCAACATTTCGAACATTTGAAACGCGTTGAAGATCGGCCGCTTGATATTTTCATTATCGAACAGCGCGCGATTGCCTTCAAAGAATCGTTTGCCTTCAAAATAAAACGCCCAGGTGGTGAACAGGCGAACGCGCCAATCGTTGTCCCGGATGAAATCGAACAAGCGTTTGGCCATTCTAATGACGAAGGCCGGATAATATTCGCTGTTGTGAAATTCGTACTCCGGGAAGTCGTACACGCCGAAATTGGTTCCCACCGCCATGTCGCATTCGTCGAGCAAAATTTCGATTTGGCGAAGCGCGGGATATTTTTGTATCACGTCGCAATAGCCTTCAAGTTGCGCCATGATCTTTTTCAACGATGGCATCGCAAAGGGCTGCCCCGGCAGCGGCCAGCCCGTGCCTTTGGCGTGCAGCGAAATAAAATCCAGCCGGCTGCCGCGTGCGCCAGTCGCAAAATTTTTTCCTTCGAGGCAGTGCTTTAAAAATTTATTGAGAAACTTGTTTTGGTGCGCCAGCGCCGCTCCGCCAATTTTGATATTGGCGAACGCTTGCGCCGCGCCAGCCGCGGCAAAATCGTAAAGCTTCAAATAATCTTTGAGCGAGCCTGCGAAAAAGCCGGGAGTATCAGGCTCGTTCCAGACTTCCCAGTACCACTCCCCCACTTCTTCCGCGCCGTATTTTTCGAGGTAGTGTTTCACGGTTTCAAAAACCAACTGCTGCCACTGGCGATAATCTCGCGGCGGATATTTCCACAAATCGTTGCCGCGGTAATCATACGTCGGTTTGGGTCGCGGGCCTTTGGACAAGGCGTCCGGCATGAACCCCAACTCGATAATGGGCTTGCAGTTGTTTTCCAAAAAGGTCTCGATGACCTGATCCAGCAGAGTGAAATTGTATTCGATTTTGCCGTCGGCGTTGATTCTACAAACGTCGCACGAGCCTTTGGTGGGCGTGGAAAGTCCGTTGCCGCTGGTCAACGGGTTGTGGCAGCGGATGTAATAGGGCGCCGGTGACAACCCCGCGATCTCGCGAAAAATACGCTTGCCGCGCGGCGTGTACGTCCAATTGATTTCGTCGTAGCCGAATGATCGCCAGATGGCCGGCAGTGGCCCCAGGACATCGGCGGCGTCAACGATAATTTTGAATGGCGTCATTTTCCCCCCGAATATTTTTGTGTTCGTATTTGGACTGATTATAAAAAATTCACCACAGTAGCACAAGCAAAAACTTTATCATAACAAATTACAGGAAACTTTGCATTTAAAAACTCCTGCTGGTATATAATTACAGTTTGAATTTACCGTTAACAGGAGGTTAATGCGATGAACTTAAGAATTCTGAGTGGAGTTTTGATTCCCAAATTAGCTGATGGCGTGGCCACCATCAGCTTCAATCCATTTGGGGTTACAGGCGACGCTGAAGTCAGCGAAGCCAAAACCCTCGGCGGACCCGTCAACTACAAAGGCTTTCCAACGAAAATTTTATCACTGCGCAAATTCACGATTTCCGACAAAAACACCTTCTTCGGCGGTAGTGAGCAGGACTTGTTTCATATCGATGACCATTTTGCTAACAACAACACGCTGGTTCTGAAGTGGACGTCTTCAGGCGGGTCGGCGATCAATGAGATCGCGTTTATGATTATCGGCGAAGTGGAATAGCGGTGAAAATTTTAATTCTGCCGATTCTTGAAGACGAGAAACAGGAAAGGGCCCTCGCTATTCAACCGCACGAAATCCCAGTTGCCGGCGGCACGGCTGTGGATGATTTTTAAAATCTCATCTTTGAGCGCCTGCGATGAGCTATAGGCAGCGACGGGAATCTTTTCTTCTAAAAACTCATCACGCGACTGAGATATCATGTTGTTCATTACCAAAAACAATTACGATACGGTGAAAGGCCGGATTCAAAAGTTAGCGACGCTTGGAAATACTTATCTATTAGACAATCCAAATGCGCAAAAGGTTTAATTTATTTTGAAAAACTTATTTTGCGTGAGGGGTGAATCTAAAAATAAAGAAAGCACCGAATCCGGTGCTTTCTAATAACGCCATTGTGGTGGCCAGGCGCAGAATCGAACTGCGGACACACGGATTTTCAGTCCGTTGCTCTACCGACTGAGCTACCTGGCCGGCTCAGACTATTACTTGTATATCTGTCTCCCTTTCTTTAGAAAAATCGACATGCAAATATACATTTTTTTGCAAGAATGTCAATAAAATTATTTGCTGATTCAGAAAAACGAAAAAGTTGTTGACAAATCGCGAAAAGTTTTTTATTTTGCTTAGCAGTTGTCCGAAAAATTCCAACTCGAAAAACCACAAGGTGCCTTTAAAAGATTATGGGGGAGAAAAAACCGGCCCTTTTCTTTAAGGAAAAAGAAAATTCAGATCGAGTGGCGGCTCTGCGGCTAAAAAGAAGATTGTCTTAAAAAATCGCAACTTTATACGTCGGACTTGACATTTAAGGGATGCCGCGTTATATTGTGGTGACCCGAACAGCCATCTCTTCAAACCAAAAGGAGGGTTCAAATGAAGAAGACGCTGTTCGCCGCCGCTACGGTTGTAGCGATTTATGTTCTTTTTGTTGTCGTTCTAATAGGGGCCGAAAATCAGGGTAGAATAACAGGGCTTCTATCGGATATCGGAGAATCCAACATCTCAACTCTAGCATTCCCGGAAACGAATCTGACTGCCGACACCAATCCGTTTGCAAGTTATCGAGACCCTATGCCGCCGCCCTCGAGAAAACCAGCTCCGCCGGATGTGAATTAACTATATGTGTTGTATCGTTCATCGAGTTCTTAATTTTTAATTTGGCTGTTCGGGTCCTATGTTTACCAGAAATCTCCATATTCATTTCAAAATTATCAACTACTGGTTGTTTTTTGTTCTATTCCTCATTCTTATTTCTAATCTGCCCCACGAACCCGTCCCGGTTCTCTCCTGGATAAATTGCTCTATTTATTTTCTGCTTTTTTTACAGTGCCTTTTTCTTTTTAAAAAAGACGAAAACAACCGCTTTATCTTTTTTAACATCGGGCTCTTTTCTGTCTTTCACAGCCTCACATTTATAAACATATTCATCGGCGATCAGTTTTTGTTTGGCAGCGATTTCTTAGCCTACTATCTCTTCGAATATCGCATTATCATCCTGAGCTTTCTTTTAGTGCTTTGCGTGGTTTACCTCTGCATGAAATACATGCTCAATAGTCTGAGTCCGTGGGCGATTTACCTTATCACTTTGACCATCATCCTGCCGATCTTTTTTTGGCACTATCATCCCTTTCTGTTAGACAAGCAATATATTCTCGAAATCGAGGACGCTGTGTTATTTAAACACGAAATGTACTTCAATCTGCTACCGCTGTTTTTCATTTTTCTCTACGGTGTCCTGCTCTATCGCTACGACCGCTCGCTGGGCGAACACATCAATACCATTATGGTTTGCTTTTTCATCATCACCATCATGGATATTACCAATATCCTCGGCTATATTTACAAAATCACCATTTTTTCTCTCAGTCAATATGTGCTGCTGGTCAACCTCTCGTTCTTTTTGATCACCATGTTTCGGCTGTTGAACTACGCCTACTCGGAATTTGGGCAATTTTACAACGCCATCGTGACCGCCGGCAACGACCTCGGGGTGCCCATCAAAAGGAAAAAAAGCCTTTCTTTTTCTATGCTCGATTTAGCGAAAGCCTATTTTCACCACCGCCGCAACACCATCGTGTTCTTGACGCTGGTTTTCATCTGCGCCATAAATTATTTCAACGTCTCCTTGTTCATGAAACTTAATTTAGCGGTACTTTCTACTGGCGCGTTAATCGTATTCTATTACTTAACCGCGCTCTATGAAAAAAGATTAAAAAATAACAATCTGCTTTCTATAAAGCGAAAAAATTAATCTAACCTAAAAAGAGGTTTAACATGGTTAACATAAGTGATGTTCAGTTCGAGGAGGCGAGGTTTATAGGCAACAGTCCGGAATCCAAAAAAATAAATCGCGCCATCAAAAAATTCTCAAAAGTTGAGAGCAACGTTTTCATCGCTGGCGACACCGGCAGCGGCAAAGAATTCATCGCGCGCCAAATTCACGGGCTCTCCTCCAGCAAAAATCGTCCCTTTGTTGTGTTGAATTGTTCGGCGTTGGGCCTCACCATCGACAAAAAAGAGCTTTTCGGAGAAGAAACCGAAAAGGACGGCTCCATCCAGCGCACCATCGGCATTTTGGAGCGCGCCAACCGCGGCACCCTTTACTTAAAGAACATCGAAGAGATGCCCGCTACCTTTCAGTTCGAGTTGCTGCAAGTTTTTCGCGAGCAAAAGTTTCGCCGCATCGGCGGCCGCGAAACCCTCCCGCTCAACGTTCGAATCATGTCTTCAAGTATTCGGGATCTTTCGAAAGAAATCGAGAGCGGTAAATTCCGCAAGGATTTATACTACCTGCTGAACACCCTCTCCATCAATGTGCCGCCGCTCAAGGAACGGCGTCAGGATATTCCGGAGCTGTTCATTTTCTTCCTCAAAAATTATTGCCGAGAAAATGGCTTGGAAATCCCAGCGGTGCCGGCCGAAATCTTCGAATCCATCCTCGAATACGAATGGAAAGGCAACGTGCGCGAGCTCAAAAACTGCGTGGAAAATTTAGTGATGATGTCGCCGGACGGCGAGCTCTCCACGGAATTTCTGCCGTTTGAAATCAAGCGCCATCCACTCGACTTCCTGGAAGTGAAAAATTTGAAGGGCGTGATTTCAGAGGTCGAAACCTATTTGATCAAAAAGGCGTTGGTGAAATTCGCCGGCAACCAGGTGAAGGCCGCCAAGCTGCTGGGCATCCCCGAAGCAACTTTGCGCTTTAAAATGAAAAAATACGCTATTCCAAAGGATTGATAATGAAAAACCCTCACTCAGGACGAGTGAGGGAAAGCCGGACTCTCTGTCGTCGGGAGACTAAAATCGTATTTCGCGCGCCGTTCCATCCATTTGCCCAACTACGACTATACTGACCAAACCCACAAACAAACCGTTTTCAACCACCCCCGGAATGGCGTTGATTTCTTTCGCCAACCGCTCGGGCGCGCTTATTTTTGTAAAGGCACAATCGAGAATAAAATTTTGATTGTCCGTCAAAAAAGCCTCCCGGTCCTTTTTTCTCAAACTAACGCCGCAGCCCAACGCCTGCAACTGCTTCGCCGCGCCGCGCCAGCCAAAAGGCAAAACTTCCACTGGCAGCGGCACCCTTCCTAATTGCAGAACCAGTTTCGTTTCATCGACGATGATAATTCGTTGGCGGCTGGCCGCGGCCACGATCTTTTCGCGCGTCAACGCGCCGCCGCCGCCTTTGATGAGATTACCCTGTCGATCCACTTCGTCCGCGCCATCGATCACCAAATCGATCTCTTCAAAATCGAGCAGCAGCGGAATGTTTTTCGCACGCGCTAAATTTTCAGTCGCGATCGAGGTGGGCACACCCTGAATCTGCAATCCCGTCGCCACTCGCTGGCCAATGAGTTCGATGGCCAACGCGGCGGTCGATCCGGTCCCCAAACCCACGATCATTCCTTCCTCAACATACGTGACCGCCCGTTCAGCCGCGGCGCGTTTTGCCGTTTGCAAAAGATCGATCTTTCGGTGGACTTCGGTGTTCAATTTTCAGACTATTTTAAAAGTGTTTAACCAATCTCAATCGCACGCCAAGATTTTCCGCCAGCGCGTCCACTTCGAGATCCATTCCAACATCGTTTTTTTGTAAGCGCTGATTGTACTTGTGCACCGCCAGCGTCGCCTGCAGCGCGCTTACCAAATGGTTGACGAAAATCACCGCCAGCGTGAGCTCGGCGCGATTGGCGGCGCGGTCGCTGCGAATTCGTAAATCCTCGAAGCGGCGGCGGTTGGCTTCGCTGTCCCAGCGCCAAAAAAATTCATCCGTCTCCGGGTAGAGCGCGCTCACGTCGCGGTTGCGAAGCTGATCCTGATTGTATTCAAAAATATCGTTGAAATTACCGATGTCCACAAAATACCGCCCGGACTTGCCCTCCAGATCGACGCCGGCGTGGCTGACCGCAAACGCACGATAGTCGTTCTCCAGCCAGTTGCTCCACAAATTGAAGCCGGCAAACGTTCCCCACAAAAGCACTTCCGACGCCGCGAATACTTTGAGCATGGTGTGAGATCGCGCATAATGCTGGCCCCACCCCGGTAAAATCAGCGATTGCAAGAACGCCCGGCCTTTCGACTTCTCGCCGCCGCCAGCTTGTGCAAAAGCAGCCGGCGCGATTTCCACCGCCGCGCGCCGCGGCAAACCAACGCGGGGCGAACGCGCGTTCAACAAAACTTGTTTGGCTTGAAAATGACCGAGCGCCGGCCGCAGCAATTTTACCGCGTCATCCGGAGGCGCCGCTGGAGAATGGGAGGCGGCTCCAAAAATGATCATCAACCCCACAAATAATTTTAAATTGAATCTTACCATGACAGCCCCAAAACCAACGTCGGGATCATCTCCGCGCCATACAAACGCCCCTGCATTTCGATATCCGCTCTCAAGATTTTCTGATTGTGGCGCTTGGCGCTCCAGCCGGCGTCGAAAGCGCTGAAGACGTGATTGAGCAGCGCCGCGGCGGCGAAATTGGTGGCGCGCTTGAAATGGTCGTTGGCGTCTTTGCGTTTCAGGGTATATTGCCGGCGATTCTCGGAGTCGCGCTGCCGCGCCATTTTGCTGATGCTGTCATCCCAGCCGCCGTTGAACTGATCATACTTACCGATATTTTCATAATAGGTTTGATTTTTTTGTTGCGGCAAAAAGTGACTGAACTGTTCGCGTTCATATGCACGCAAGGCGTCTAAATCCAAGTTGTCCGGATCCATACCGGCATCGATGGCAAGAGAACGCCAATACTGCTGCTCGCTCCAGTGCTGATCGGCAAACGCCTCGAATACATCCTCCAACTCGTGGCCGCGGTTTTGATTGATGAAATGGCCGGTGAGTGCGCCGGCTTCCACCGCGATAAAAAAAATACTTTTTAAAATCGAGCCGTTGTAAATTTGGCCCGCGCCCGGGATCACGGCGGAAAAGAGCGCAGCTTTGGCGATGGAGCGCGCGCCAGTTTTATTGGGCGAATTCGATGGGCCGATCTGCCGCTCTGCAGAACGTTGGTTAAACGCCAATTGAAAATCTACCTTGCCCCAGGTGGCGGCAATCACCTCTTTGGCGGTTTCGGCAGCGTAATTGAGCGGCGCGCTGCCAATTAGAAAAAGCGCGACAAAAGTTAGCGACTTAGTCATAACCTTTCCTCAAAAATTTCAATCGAGATAACCGAACGATAAGCCAAAATAGAATCGCCATTCTTTGCCGTAGGTTTGATTGGCGACTTGAAATTCATCCAGTCCGTAAGCGGCGTTGAAGAAAAAGCGCGTCGGGTAGGAATAGAATGAAAACATGTCGAGCCGCAACTGGCCGCCGACGCTGGACTTAAAACGATCGAAATCGATCTTGTTTTCATTGAAAGCGTTGCCGTAATCGTAAAATAGGCCGAGAAAAATTTTGTCAAAGTAGAGATGGCCGAGACGCCAATCGATGTTGCGGATCAACGGAAAGCGATAGGTGGCGCGTCCGAGCAGCAGCTTGCGCCCTTCAATGCTGAAATAGGGATAACCGCGATTGCCCAAAATCCCGCCGCCGAAAAAGTGGAAAAAGCTATCCACTTCGGCGTCGATGATGCCGGCCTGAATGTCGAAATTCAGCGTGTGATCTTTTATCGGCAGACCCCAGTGCTCCTGCCACTCGAGGGTAAATTTGTTGTAATTGTAGTTGTCAAACACCTCGTCCAAAAACGCATCGTTCACTTCGAAGCCGGTCAAAAATTTATTGAACTCGCGATCATAACCGAGAGTGATCACCCGGCCGCGGGGATTGCTCTCCGCATCCACCGCCGGCTTGATGCCGTGGTGGGTGAAACGAATGGAGATATCGCGGCCGATGAAATAGTTGTAACTCAACGAGGTCTCGACGTTGTTTCGTTCCTGAAATTTGGCGCGCGCGCTGTAACGGCTGAAAACGAAAGCCGTGCGCAGCACGTTGGAACCGCCAATTTTGAACCGCACGCCCAAATCGGCTTCGATGAGGTTGTAGCGAAATTTATCCGAAGCGCGATCCACCAGCAAGCCACGGCGAATGATTTCAAAAGAATCGACTTCCACGCTGGTGTTCTGCACCTGATTGTAAAGCTCGAGAAATAGCGTGGGGCCGAATTTGCGGTAATCGAGCAGCGCGAACAGATCGTAATCGCCGTGGCGATTGACGTCGAAGCCAGCGAGGAAACCGTATTTCTCGAGTACGTCCGACGAATAAAAATACGAGCCGAGCTTCACCGTGCCGTAGTCGATCATCACGCGCGGCAAAAACGCGATGGGGGAATAATGGCTGCCGTACGGTTTGATGGGATAGTCGGGCAGTTGCGAATCATCAATTTTGCGGATGCTAATTTCCTCCAGTGAAAATTCGGAGGCGCCGTTCTGCGGCGACGCCTTCACCCCGTTGCCGTAGGCCAAATATTGCGCCTGCGAGGAATCCACCGGCCGCGGCTGTTCGATGAGCGCAATTTTATAACCATTGGAAGTGAAACTGGAATAAAGCAGTTGACCGTCGCGCGCGATGGAGGGCATAAACGCGCCGCCCACCACATTGGTCCACTGAGTGAATTCTCTCGTCTCCAAATCCACCGAGTAAATGTTGAAGATGCCGCTTTTGTCCCAACTAAAATAGATGCGGCGGCCGTCCGGGCTGAAGACGGGGTCGCGGGAATCGGCGGGATCCTCCAGCAGCGGCGAAAGCTCACGCGATTCGAGATTCAACAAAAATAAATCCTGGCCGCTATTTTTTGCCAGACCCAAAACCACCTGCTTGCCGTCCGGCGACCAGCGCGGATGAGAAAGCTGCTCGCCGTTTTTGAAATCAGTGAGGGCGGCTATTTTTCCAGTCGTCAAATCCAGCGCCGAGAGATTTTCCGTGCCGTCCTGGTTCACAATAAAAATCAGCGTCTCGCCGTCGGGCGACCAAGCGGGGCTGTGCGCCCGCAGGCCGCGGGTTACGCGCTGTTCTTTATTGCGCCGCAAATCATAAATGTAAATATCGTAAAAGCGGGAGCCGCCTTTGCCGCGCGCGGACTGATTGGCATACGCCAGCCGGCTGCCGTCCGGCGACCAGCTAATTGAATAGTGAACCCCGCCGCTGATGCTTTTGGTTTTGCCGGTTTTGATATCCTTCGTTAGCAACGTCGTGCGCGAAAGATAGTCGCTGCCGCCGCTGGTGAGGTAAGCGAAGGCCGAGCCGTCGGGCGACCAGGTAGGGTTGAAATTTGCCAAGCCGTCGGCTTCGATAATCTTCCCCGCAACCTGGTCGGCCAAAATATCTTTCATCGCCGCGGAGTAGTGGGATTTGAGATCGCGCACCCAATCTTCGTACAATTGCCGAACGCTTTTGCCGGTGGCTGGTTTGAGGGCGCCGTCGAAATTCCAGCGCAAGAAGCCTTTCATCTTGCGGGTGGCGGCGCGCAAAGTTTCGATGCCGTACTTGCCCGCGAGATACGACACAAACGCGTAGCCGTGATTGTAAACTTTCTCGTTGCCGAGACTGTTCTTACCGAACACGCCCATTTCATTATAAGAGAGCAGCCGGTTATCCAGGGCGGCAGTGCGCAAAATCATGTCGCGGTGGGAATCCCAGGTGTCGTAATCGAGGCCGGGAATCTGGTACTGCGCCACGCCCTCCGCGAACCAACTGGGCATCACTGTCATCGCAAACGGGTAGGACGCGATGACGTTGGGGCCGCCGTGCAAAACGTCCTCGCGGCGATCGTCTTCATAACCGATTGCCTGCAGATAAAACGCCGGAATGCGCTGGGTGATTTTGCGCGCCGACTGCAATTGAATCATGTGGGTGAATTCGTGGGCGACCACGTTGCGCAGCCAGTTGTGCGATCCCCGCAGCTCGAAGTCGAGAGCCGTGGCCCAGATTTCTAATTTATTATCGTAGAAAAAAGCCGCGCCGTTGGAAAAATCGTCGTGGGCGCGGATGATGAAATGATACTTGCCGCCGGGCTGATATTGGTAAAGTTCGGTAATCGGGCCGTAAACTTCTTCGGCGATCTTGGCGACGACTTTGGCGGTGCGCTCGGCGCCTTCATGAAAGTGGACGAAAAAGTGTTCGGTTTCAATGGAACGCCACTGCAGCTCCGGATGATTATCGCTTTCGATCTGCGCCAGCAGCGTCGATGAAATCGTCAACACCAGAGCCAGCGACAGCAGAATGATTTTTGAAGTCGTCATCGAACGGCCGTCAATTTAAAGTCAGGCGAAAGCCGGCGGTGATGTTGAACAGGTCGGTAAATTTAGTCGAAGGAATGATAAGACTGCGATCGTCGTCGAAAATAATCGAGCAGCGCGTTTGCAAGAAAAAATTGGTGCGCGCTCCGGCCTGAAATTGCAAACCAGCGGCGCCAAACAGGCCCGGATTGCGAAAATAGTCCCGCATGTCGTAATCCAAGTTGACTTCCTCCGGATTTTCTTTTGCGCGTTTGATGTTGCCCTTGCTGTCTTGAACATAATATTGGCCCGCGCCAATACTGACATACGGCATCAGATGATGGCTCACCGGCTTTAAACAATAATTAAATGACAAGCTGGCCGACCAATCGCGCAGCAAAAATTTATTGAGGGAATTGAACGCATCGTCGGAGTTAAAATCCAAGCCGAAGGGGCTGCGCTTTTTTAGTTCGACATTGATAAATGAACGGTTTGAGGTGGCATAATTCAAAAAAAGTCCCAGCGACGCGTTCGGATCCGTCGCGGAGGTGGCGCTCATAAAACCGCTGGCGAGCCCAAAGACGACTTTTTCCCGTTCCTGCGCCTTGACCTTTTCACAAGGCAAGGTCGATCCCGCGCAGCAGATGAAGACCAGCAAACATTTTTTCATAGGTTCCCTCATTTAACAACAGCGATTTTAATCACGGCAACTCCTTTCCGGCCCTCGCCTTCGGCCTGCACGCGCGCCAGATAGACGCCGCTTTGAATGTTTTGCAGCGGCCACGTCACTTCATTTTCGGTTTGCGAGAAACCGGGGCCCGCCAACTCGTCCACCAAAGCGCCAGCGAGATCGAAAATTTTGATCCGCACCTGCGCTGGAAAATTCAAACGGTACCGAATGGTGGTGCGATCGCCCTCCGTGGGATTGGGGTAATTATAAACCGAATTTGCCGGCAGCAGGTCACCGGCCGGCGCCGGCGGGGTACGTTCATCAACATAAAAATTAATATGCTGCGAATTGGCCAAAAACTCGCCCCAGAAAATATCGTCCGGGTTAAAATCGCGCTGCAAGCCCCAAACGTAGAGGAAGCCGTCATCGGCCGCCGCGGCGAGATCCAGCGCGCCGTCATTTTCAATATCGGAAAGAACGATTGTGGAGTTAACCGCTGCGCCGGTGGAGAGAGGAAACTCAGGCAGCCTCGCGCCCGTGGCCTGCACCGCAGCAATCTGGTTTTCGTTCGCTCCGGAAAACAGCTCTGCTCGGCCGTCGCGGTTGATATCCGCCAACACCGGCGAAGAAAGAATCGACGACGGGGAGGACGAGATCGCAATTGGAAAACCCTCGGCGAGAAAGCCAAAGCGGTTGAATGCGTAAATTTTGTTATCCGCGATCAGCACCATTTCCAGGAACACGTCGCCGTTCAAATCGGCCAGACCAATGTGCGAAGCCGGCGAAACGTTGGTGGCCCGGGGGAACCCGGCCAGCGCGCCGCCGTTTTGATCGAAAACGTGGATCGTGCCGTCGTCGCTGATATGAATGATATCGAGCGTCCCGTCTTTGTCAAGATCGCCGACCACCGGCGTTTTTGAACTGGCGCGGTTGGTGGAGGTTTGCCAGAGCAGGCCGTCCTCGGCCAGCAGACCCACGGCGCCTTGTTTGGTGTTAAAAACAATGCCATCGGGAAAATACCACGCAAAACCGGAGATGGTGTGCGAGATAATTTGAGCTAACTCCAAACTGCTGCCGCTGTGATTGATAGAAAAAATCCGGCCGCTCGCTGCGCCGATAATGATTTTAAATTCGCCCGATTTTTGAATGACCATCGGATGAGTGGAGAAAGTCTCGCCGTTTTGAAACGAAAATAATTGATCGGCGCGGCCGTTGCCGTCCAAATCTTCAGGGGAATACACCGCCGCCGCCTGGTCGGTGGCCACGACCACAAAGCGCTGCTGGTTCAGCTCCGCGACGGCGGGCGAAAAACAAAACGTCCCGGCGGGTTCGGCAAAAAGAGCTAACGGCAGCGACTCGATTCCGCCGTTAATTTTTTGGCGGGAAGCAACCTCCGAATTAGGGATGAATTTCGAGCCGTCGGATTTCCAAACCAAAACCCGCGCCGAGAGGTTGGAACTCCAGATAATTTCACGGGCGCCGTCGCCGTCCAAGTCTGCCGCGATGGGCGAATTGGTGAGCGTCCCAGACTCGCCGACAAATTGCGGAAAGCCGGCTTTAGAAATCTCCTCGCGCACACTGAACGTCATCACTTCGCCCGGCTCGCTGAAATGGTTGATTTCAATATGGGTGTTTGCGCCGGAATTCGAGCGGCTGTTGGGTTTGGTGTTAGGGGTGAATTCCACCACCTGCGAGTTGTTGACCAACGTGTTGATGTCATTCGAAGCCCAGAACATATCTTCGGTGACGCCGTTTTCCGAGCCGGCGCCCGCGCTCAAAAATCCATAAAGTTGCCCGATATCCTGCGCGCCGTCGGCTTCCTCGAGATCGACGCCGCGGCGATTGGGATCGGCGTTCACACGATTTTCCGCAAACGTTTCGCGAATCACAGCTTCATCGATGTGCCAGATCAAAATGCCGGAGCCGGGCAATCCGAAATCGTACTCGTTGACTTGCGTGATCACACCGAGGGGCGCCGCTGCGATCAGCCGCTGCCCCTGTTGGTCCCAGTGGAATTCCACGCGGGTACCGGCGGCGTCGCGGCCAATGGCGACGTTATCGTTGTTAGCGTCGCGGAGGCGATTTTCAATCAGAAAATATTCGTTGCTGTTGATGGGAATTTTATAAATTTTTTGAGGCGCTGGCGAGCGCGGCGCCGCCGCCGGCAAATTTTCACCATTGCGAATTTCAATGGGGGTCTCCCATCCTAAAAAGACTTTGGACCAGGCGCAGGGTTCGGCGGGCAGCAGCCCGAAAAAATTTCCGGAACCCTGATCCATCAAACCAAACACGCCGATGCCGGAGCGGCCGGTGTCGGTGTTGAACAAATTGGGTAACCCTAATTGGTGGCCGAACATGATGGCGGCGGTGCCCAGCAGGCCGATCTCAAAACCTTCCTGGCTTTGAGTTTCCGGCAGGATGATGCCGTCGCGAATGAACGCGGCGCCGCCGTTGACGGGAATGCCGGGATAATTGGGATCGTTGTTGCCGAGCTTCTCCTGCAGGGTGGCGAAATCCAAAAACACCGAGGGGATGTCCTGCGGGGTGGGATCGAAATCCAACGCAAAATCCAAACCGACGCCAGCGTGAAAGAGAATAAAACTGTCGAATCGGGAGAAATCGATGGCGCCGCTGGCGTCGGCTAATTGAAATCCTTCGGCAAATAATTCGCTGAGCCTTTGGTCGAGCAATTCTTCGTCGCGGGTAGGCGAATAAAAACTCATTTGTTGCGAAACGGTGAAGGCGCCGTTGAGGTCTTCGGGAAAGACTTCAAATTCGATAACGAGCTGCCCATTTGAAACCGTACGAAAATAATTGGCGAGCGCCAGCAGTTGGTGCTCGAAATAGGCACGATTGTGCGGTGGCGGATCGATGGTGGCTTCGTCTGCGGCCGTCAAAATAAATTTGCCGTTGCCGGTGGTGAGTGGATTGTCGTCCGCCGGAAAATCGACGCGGATGGCAAGGATTCTTACGGTGTCTGCCGCGGCGGCTTTCAAAATCGCGCCGGCGCGCAAGCGCTCAGCGGGCGAGCCGATTTTTAATAACGGGCGGTCGGAAATCCCGCCGGGTCGCAACTTCAAATTCGGAGTTTGCGAAAAAGCGGTTTGGCACAGCAATAGTGTAAGCAGCCCCAAAAAAAATGTAAGACTTTTTACCGGCATAAATTAAGAAATGCTCGAATCGGCTAAAAACCGCCAAAGGTTTTTTTTCTGTGCAGAAAAAATAGAAGAGCGCCGGCTTTTAAATTGCGCGGCGCTCTTTCAGAAATTTACTTTCCAACCGTTAGTGAAAAGCGCATGGTATCTTGAAGCGGGTGATTCTGGCCGGCGGAGATGTAACCAAAATCAAATTGGTAAATAGCGTAACGCAAGCCCGCGCCCACGGTCAAATATTTGTTCTTGCCGGCCTCGTCGTGGTTGTAGCCGGCGCGCAGGGCGATGAGATTGGCGTACCAGTATTCGGCGCCAAGGTTGAAAATGTAGTTGTCGTTGCCCCAGGCGGTCGCAAAAGCTTTGATAACCGAATCGGAGGTGCCGTCGGTGTGTTTGTTCACCAAAAGCTTGTTGACGTCAAATACGAACGTGAGGCGGTTGAATTCCTGCTCCACGGCGCGATAAGCAAAACCCAGCCGGAAGTTGGTAGGAAGTGGATCGGCCTGATCGGCATCGACGTAGGTGACTTTTGGGCCGATGTTGGAAACATTCACGCCTAAATTCAAACGGTTGATCAAAAAGTTTTTCTTAAGAACCCCTAAATCGACGGCAAATGCGTTGGCGCGGCCGTCATTAGGGTCGCTGCCGATTCCCACGTCGGAAAGATTGCTGCGGATGTAGCGCACATTCACGCCGACGCCCAAATTCTCCGACAGCAGCGTGCCATAGGAAAGCGTGAGCGCCCACTCGTTGCTGTTGAACGTGCCCAGAATGTCATCAGGGGATTCACCGGTGCGGATTTGTTCGCCCAAATTGATGTAGGTCACGTTGATGCCAATCGTGCCCAAACCCTCGATGGATTGCCGGTAAGCGCCAAACAGAAAATAAAGATCATCCAAATTGAACTGCGGCAGCCAACGCGAGTACATCGACGTAAACTGCTTGCCCTGTTGAAAGGCCAATCCAGCGGGATTCCAGTAAACTGCTGAAACATCATCGGCGACGCCGGCAAAGGCTTCTCCCATTCCGCCGGCGCGGGCATTGGGAGAAATGAGGAGAAAGAGCACCGCGGCTTCGCTCACCGCGAACACGTTCGACGCCGCGAAGGTCACCAGCAGCAGCGCCAGTACCGACGTGATTAGTTTCTTCATGATACGTACCTCCACTTAGGGTTACTCAAATTTTATATGCTTTAATTTATATGCTTTGCTTGAATCACAGGCGGGCACAAAATAAAAAACCGAATGCCAAAGACGACTCGATTCTATCTCGCGATAGAATCCTCTAAACATTCGGGCTCAGCGCCCATACATACATGATTCGTTAAAGGTTAAGATAACCTGATTTTCAACCAATTAATTTTTAAACAATCAAACAAAACCTTTAACGAAACTGTATAGGCGACTCCTGAAATTTTAGGCGAATATATAGAATAAAAACTTTTTTGTCAAGATGTTTTTTAGCCGCTGGCCTTTGTCTCATCATCGGCAGACGGCGTCACAACTTTAGTAAGAAAGTGCTGAATCGAAAACTCGTGAAACAACTATTATGCCAGATCAATCCTAAAAAACTCAATGGCAATAACTCATTGGTTTCACGGTGAATTGGCGCTTGGGGCCGCTGGCGCCACAGGCGAAATTCTCCCATAAAACTGTATCATACTATTACACCTGTTTCAAGCAATCTGGGCGCGGTAATCTTCCGCGGAAAGCAGCTTCTTGAGCTCGGCGCGGTCTTTAATTTTTAGCTTGATCAGCCAGCCGTCGCCGTAGGGCGATTGATTAATCAGCTCCGGTTGATCCGCGAGCTTCTCATTGATCTCTACCACTTCGCCGCTGAGCGGGGCGTAAAGATCCGAGACCGCCTTCACCGCTTCGATGGCGCCGAAGGGCTGCATTTGCGTGGTGGCGGCGCCGGGTTTGGGCAAATCCACAAACACGATGTCGCCTAATTCGCCCTGGGCATAATCGGTGATGCCGATGGTGGCCAGGTCCCCTTCTAAAGCCACCCACTCGTGTTCTGATGTGTAGCTCAGTTCTTCCGGAATTTGCATGAGATCTCCTTTCCTGATTGCTCTCTAACTTGAATGATTCACCGCAGAGGTCGACCGCCTGCCAAAGCGCAGCGGCGTGCAGGCTGAGAACGCAAAGGTTTTGATATGAAAATCAACTGAGTCAACTCAAATATAAAAAAAATCCGCGGTTTAGGATCAATCATATAAACATTCTACAACAGCCTTGGTCAAACCCGCCGGCCAATATTTCACGCGGCGGTGGCGTACATTCGTCTTTGGAAGTGCTCCACGAATTTGGTGTCAAATTTTCCAGCGCGAAACTCGCTGTCATCGAGAACCATCATGTGAAACGGAATGGTGGAATGAATCCCCTCGATGACGAACTCTTCGAGGCAGCGGCGCATGCGCACGATGGCCTCGTCACGGGTGCGGCCATGGGTGATGATTTTGGCGATGAGGGAGTCATAATACGGCGGGATGACATACTGGGCGTAGGCGTGGGTGTCCACTCGTACGCCCGGGCCGCCGGGCACGTGGAAACTGGTAATTTTGCCGGGCGAGGGCCGGAAATCATGCGCCGGATCTTCGGCGTTGATGCGGCACTCGATGGCGTGGCCGCGCATTTTGAAATCTTTATTCCATTCGATTTTTGCGCCCGCCGCCACTTCAATTTGTTTCTTAACCAAATCCACCCCGAACACCGCCTCCGTAACCGGATGCTCCACCTGAATGCGGGTGTTCATCTCCATAAAAAAGAAGCGACCGCTGTCAAAAAGAAACTCGATGGTGCCGGCGCTTTCGTAGTTGACCGCCTTGGCGCCTTTGATGGCGGCCTCGGCCATTTTTTTGCGAATGTCCGGCGTGATCGCCGGCGAAGGCGACTCCTCGATCAATTTCTGGTGCTTGCGTTGAATGGAACACTCGCGCTCGCCCAGCGCGACGATGTTGCCGTGCGAATCTCCTAAAAGCTGGATTTCAATGTGGCGGGGATTTTCAAAATACTTTTCGAGGTAGAGGCCGGGGTTGCCAAAGGCGGCCGCGGCTTCGGCGCTGGCCATGTTGAACAACGCTTCCAAAGAAGGCTCGTCACGCACGATGCGCATCCCGCGCCCGCCGCCGCCCGCGGTGGCTTTGAGGATCACCGGATACCCTATCTCCGCGGCCAATTGCTTCGCCTCTTTGACGTCCTTTAAAATTCCCTCGCTGCCGGGGATCACCGGCACGCCGGCTTTTCGCATGGTGTCCTTGGCTAACGATTTGTCGCCCATCTTTTCGATCATCTGCGGCGAGGGGCCGATGAAACGGATGTTGCAGGAAGCGCAGACGTCCGCGAAGTGGGCATTTTCGGAGAGAAAGCCGTAGCCGGGGTGAATGGCTTCGGCGTTGGTGACTTCGGCGGCGCTGATGATGCGCGGAATCTGCAGGTAGCTGTCTTTGCTGGGGCCGGGACCGATGCACACCACTTCATCGGCGAAACGCACGTGCAGGGAATCGGCGTCGGCCTCGGAATAGACCGCCACGGTTGAAATTCCCAACTCTTTGCAGGCGCGAATCACCCGCAGCGCAATTTCCCCGCGATTGGCAATTAAAACTTTTTTAAACAAGGATTGATCTCAAAACTGGAAGGGTTCAAATTCAAAATTGCTCAAGCTTAAACAGCGGCTGATTGTATTCCACGGGCTGGCCATTTTCTACCAAAGCCTCGATGATCCGCCCATCGAATTCCGACTCGATTTCGTTCATCAACTTCATCGCCTCGATGATGCACACCACCTGCCCCTTTTTGATGGTATCGTTCAGCTCAACATACGGGTCCGCGTCGGGCGCCGGCGATCGATAAAACGTTCCCACCATCGGCGCCTTGATTTCGACAATCTTTTTATCGGCGGCTTTGGGCGGGGTTTCTACTGGTTGGGGTTCAACCGGCACCGACGGCGCGACAGCAACCGGCGGCGCAGCGGGAATAGTATAGGTCGGGCTGGCATGAGCGTTGGAATTAGCATAGGCCTTGGAGTTTTGAGGAAACTTGGAAATCTTGATGGTCCGTCCCCACCGCGAAATTTCCAACTCCCCAATGTTGCTCTCCTCAACGATTTTAACTAATCTGCGAATTTCGTCTTCCTTCATATACCCCCTCCTCTCAGTTCGTTCGATACGTTAGTTCCCAAAAAAATACTTCATCGATGATTCAATTGGTCGCGATGAGATTGCAAAAGTCCGGGGGATTTTGATGCGTGGGGAATATAACCGATATGGATTAAAAAGTCAAATCATTTTTCGGGGGCGCTTCCCAAATTGGGATGCGGTTTTTGAGCCGCTCAAAACTCAAGCGCGAGAACAGCGGCTCCACCAACTTCCTTTTCGCGCCGGAATATTTCAATGCGTTGGCTTCATATTCCACCGGCATATCTGTGGCGATGGCGGCCAACTTTTTCGATAGCCGCGCCTGTTCTTTTTGCGCCAGCAGCGCGGCCTTCAAAGCGGCGCCGGCGCGCAGCGGCAGTTGCCCCAGCGCATCGATATTTTCATACAACTCCTCGATATGAGCAAAATGATTCAGCAGCGCCGCGGCGGTTTTGCGCCCCACGCCTTTCACGCCGGGGATATTATCGACGGCGTCGCCCATGAGCGCCAGCAAATCGGGGATTTGCTGCGGGGAGACGCCAAATTTTTTTCGCACCGCCGCGGGGTCATAACGCTGGTTGCGGGCAAAATCCCAATAGCTTATGTGCTCGTTGACCAACTGCGCCAAATCTTTATCGCTGGAAACCACCACCGCGGCCTGGCCAGCGGCGGCGACCTGCGTCGCCAGCGTCCCGATGATGTCGTCGGCCTCGTAGCGCTCGTCGATGAACGCCGCCATGCCCATCGCTTTCGTTACTTGAAAACACCAGTCTAACTGCGCCTGCAATTCCGCTGGCGGCAGCGCGCGCTGGGCTTTGTACTCCGGATAAATTTCGTTGCGAAACGAGGTGGTGAGGCTGCCGTCAAATGCCACAGCGAGATGGGTTGGCCGCGCTTTCGTGAGAACTTGGATGAGAAACTCGGTGAAGCCGTACACCGCGTTGACCTGCCGGCCGTCGGCGGATTGGATGGCGGCCGGCAGCGAAAAGTAGGCGCGGAAAATGTACGGGCTGGCGTCGATGAGGTAAACGATGGCCATGGTGGTGAATTCAAATGCAATTTAACGGGTTGTCCAAAAAGGGTGAAAATGTCATTGTGAGGAGCGACAGCGACGAATCTCATCATTTTGAGCACAGAATCATGAGATTGCTTCGCTTTGCTCGCCTGTCTGCCACAGGCAGGCAATGACAAGTACCTTTTTGGACAGCCCCTTTGCTTCTCACGGAAACTTCAATTCGATGCCAAAACGGGTTCGCGCGCGCACCTTCAACTTAAACGGGTTGACGTCCTCGCCGACGAAATCGCCAATCGCAAAACCGGATTTCAGCTCGTTGGCGAACTGCACGCTGCCGCCGGCAAAGAGATGCACTTCAACGGGAATCCCAATCGGAAGGCCCATTCCCAACCCGAGAATCGGCTCGATGGAGTTATCGATGCGCAGCCCGCCCAGCAAATGCAGCGAGCTGGCGAGCGTGGGCGCTTTGGTATCGACCGGCGAGAAATGATAATTGATGACGCCGAACACCGCGAGATCGCCTTTGGGTTTGGGGCGCACAATGATGCGGCCGTCTTCGCCGATGATGAAATCGACGTCATCGATGGTGGTGATGGCGGTGGCGAGGCCGTAGCTCCAGCGCTCCAGAGCGGTGTTGTCAAAAACCGCGGCGGCTAAGTTTTCCTTCGCGCGCAAAGAATCTCTCACAATAATCGAGATGTCGGAATTCTTCTGAAATTTTTTCGGAATCTCATATTTGCGCACGTCGATCCAAACCGTCGGGCTTTCAGCGGCCTCCATCTGCAGCGCGGAAAGCGGAAAATCTAAAAACAGCGAAAGAAAATCGAACAAGTTGGCTTCAAACGGCGAGGCTTTGGCGGTGAGCACGGTGGACAAAAACGAGCGCGCGCTGTCGGTTTTGGAAATGAAAACATAATAGAGCGAGTCGCTGGTGAGTCCGTACAGCCGGGTGTCGTTGAACGCAGAGCCTTGGTGAAACATTCCGATGGGCGTGAGCCGGTCATTGAAATTTGCCGCCACGATGTAATAGTTGTTGCGTTCGTCCATCTCAAAATTGGACAGACTCAGCAGCTTGCGCAGACTGTCCGCGGCCCATTCTACTTCGCCATCTAAAAACCAACGAAAGGCTTTGCCAAACAAATCCGTCGTGTCTTCCACTTGAAACGGCGCGCCGGGCACCTGTTTGGGAATGGTGATGATTTTGTCCTGACCAATTGCGGAGCTGGCTAAAATCAAAAAACCAAAAATAATGAAAACAATATTGAGAATCGGCGATCTCATTTTTGTTCCTCCTTCCGTGATGGGGTGTGATCAAACGCTGCCGAAAAAATTTCGGTTATAATACGCTCTGCGAATCTAAAATGCAAGCAAAACATTTTTCGATCCAAGGCGCCGCGCCTTGATTTTGGTTTTTATTATCCCTACTTTTTTCAAATTTTTTGAGGCGTGAATGAGAATCCGATTTAAACTTTGCTGGGCGCTGCCGCTGATTCTGCTGATTAGCTGCAGCGACACCCAACCCTTTTTGCGGAAACTGAGCGATCGCGATTTTGTTCAGCCCGGCGATCCGGCGCAGCGCCCGAATCACAAAGAAGTGGTGACGTTTTATGTGCTGGGCGATTGGGGTACCGGCGACGGCAATCAGCGCGCGGTGGCGCAGGCGCTGAAAAAAAATGTTGCGGAGCTGCCGGGAGATCGCGCACAGCCGCCGTTTGTGCTGGAATTGGGAGATAACATTTACGAAGTCGGGCTCAAAGCCGGCTGGAACGAGCCGGTGACCGCCAGACTTCTGCAAAAAACTTTTGGTGAGATTTACTCCGACGTGAAATACAACGGTCGCGAATTGATTTACCACCTGGTTGCGGGCAACCACGATCACGCCGGACGCGCCGGCGGCAAACTCGGCTGGGGCGACGTCATCCACCAGGAAACCACCGCCGAGGCGCTCTATCCCAATTGGCGCTACTATCCCATCGATCCCGCAAAGAATTCCGACGCCAACGATTCCACCAATTACGCGCAACTGAAAGCAGAAAACATTTTTGCGCTGACGATTCCGGAAAAGGTTTCAACACCGGCCGAAAACCTGGTCGGCGTTTATGCGCTCGACACGCAGGTGATGTTGGAAATCTATCAAAAGAACGACACCGAGCTGTTGCAAAAACACTGGCAAACTCTCGAATCGTTGTTGAACGAAAACGCTGAGTGGAAAATCATCATTGGGCACCACCCGGTGAAAAGCCACGGCAAGCACGGCGGCTTCCGCACCGCGATTTGGTGGGTGCCGCCGCTTACGCTATTCACCATCGTGGATAAGCTGTTCATCAAACGGCTGCAGGATTTAGACAACCCCCACTACCGGCGCTTTCGCAAAGATTTGATCGCGTTGATGAAAAAACACGGCGCGGCATTTTACCTCGCCGGCCACGAGCACAATTTGCAATTTCTGGAAATCGATGCCGAGCATTTTCAAATTATCTCCGGCAGCGCCGGCAAATTGTCGCCGGTGACGCACAATGACGATACCATTTTTTCGCACCAAGCGTTTGGCTTTGCTCGCTTCGACGTTACTGCGAACGAATGTTGGGTCGAATTTTTTGCGGCCGCAGCCGATGGCTATCGTTCCAATGCGCTGTACAAGATTACCAAAAGATAGCGGTCGCATATTATGCAACCACAACACAACATTAATGTTTTGTTAGGTAGGGGCGATTCATGAATCGCCCCTACCTTGATCTCAACGGACGGTCGCGAATTATTTGCACCGCGCCATAAATCGCATAATCAGTCACAATATCAGCCATGATCGGTAAAACCATTCTCCAATACAAAATCCTCGAAAAGTTAGGCGAAGGCGGTATGGGCGTGGTGTACAAAGCCGAAGACACCCGGCTCAAGCGCGAGGTGGCCATCAAATTTTTGCCGCGGCAATTGGCCGTGGATGACGAGCAGCGCCGGCGTTTTATGATCGAGGCGCAGGCCGCGGCGGCGCTCAACCATCCCAACATCGCGCACATTTACGCCATCGAGGAAAAGGAGGGCGAAATTTTTATCGTGATGGAGTTTATCGAGGGGAAGGAGTTGCGCAGCATCGTAGGGGCGTATCGCGATCCGCCTCTACCGATCGCTGACATCATCAAAATGGCCCTCCAAATTGCCGAAGGCTTGAAAGCCGCGCACGAAAAAGGCATCATCCATCGCGATATCAAAAGCGCTAACGTCATGATCACCGAAAATGGCGTCGCCAAAATCATGGACTTCGGGCTGGCGAAAATTCGCGGCGGCAGCCGGCTCACCCAGTCCGGCGCCACCGTCGGCACGCTGGCGTATATGTCGCCGGAACAAATCCGCGGCGACGAAGTCGATCCCCGCAGCGACATCTGGTCGCTGGGCGTTGTGCTCTATGAAATGCTCACCGGGCAGTTACCTTTCAAACAGGATTTCGATCAAGTTGCCATTTATTCGATTCTCACCCAAGAGCCGGAGCCCATTACAAAATTTCGCAAAGATGCGCCGGCGCAACTGCAGGACATCGTTTTCACCGCGCTGATGAAAGACGCCGGCCAGCGCTACCAGCATATCAGCGACATGCTGGCGGATTTACACAATGTGAATGAAATTCTGCCCGCTTCGTCGGCCACAGCCGGCGCCAAAAAGAAACCCCGGCGAACGGTGAGCGCGGCGCGAACAAAAAGCTGGCTTTGGCCGGCGCTGTTCGTCTTCATGGCGGTGGTGAGCGCGGCGCTGGCAACGATTTTGATTCGAGTTTCAGACCAAAAACAAAAAATCGCCGGCGACGCGGCCACTGCCGCTTTCGACACCACCATTCACGCGCGCAGATCCGTGGCCCTTCTTGGGTTCAAAAATCTTTCCGGGCGTGAGGAGATGGCGTGGCTCTCCACCGCGCTTGCGGAAATGCTGGCCACCGAATTGGGCGCCGGCGAAGAATTGCGCACGATTCCCGGCGAGGTGGTGAGCCGCATGAAAAGCGAGCTGGCGCTGGCCGAGAGCGAGAGTTTCGCCAAAGAGACGCTTCAGCAAATTCGCAGCAACCTCGGTTCGGATTTGATTGTGTTTGGCTCGTATTTAGCGCTCGGCAGCCGCGCTAACAGCCAGATTCGCCTCGACATCCGCATGCAGGACGCAGTGGCCGGCGAGACCATCGCCGCGATTGCTGAGACCGGCGCCGAAAGCCAGTTGTTCGATCTCATCGCTCGCGCCGGCAATCGCATCCGGGAGAAGTTGGGAATTTCCGCGCTGCCGGAAAAAGAACAAATTGCCGTGGTGGCCGCTCGTCCAAAAGACGTCGAGTCGGTCAAGCTTTATGCGCAAGGGCTCGATAAGCTGCGCGTCCACGATGCCGTGGCGGCGCGCGATTTGTTGCAGCAGGCCGCGGCCAGCGACCCCAACTATCCCCTCACTCATTTCGCCCTTTCCGAAACCTGGAGGCAATTAGGGTATGAGCAGGAGGCGCTCAACGCGGCGGAGAAAGCTTTCACGCTTTCGAAAAATCTTTCATCGGAAGATCGGCTGGCCGTGGAAGCGCGCTATCGAACGGCCAAGCGCGAGTGGGACAAAGCGATCGAGCTTTACCAGACGTTGCTGCAAACGTATCCGGACAACATCGAATACGGTTTGCAATTAGCAAAAATAAAAACCGACGCCGGTAAAGCCAACGAGGCGTTCGAGATTCTCGAGCGCTTGCGCCGTTTGCCGCCGCCAGCCTCCGCCGACGCCCGCATCGATCTTGCGGAGTCCGCGGCCGCGGAAGCCATCTCCGATTTCAAGCGCCAGCAGGCCGCGTGCAAGCAGGCGCGCATCAAAGCGACGACGCAGGGCGCGCTGGTGTTGGTGGGCAAATCATGGTACGACGAGGGTTGGGCGCTGTATAATTTGGGCGAATTGGACAAAGCGCTTGCCGCTTACGACGAGGCCAAACGCCTGTTCACGCTCACCGGCAATCGCAGTCTCGTTGCCGATGCGCTCAATTTGATCGGCATCGTTCACAAGACGCGCGGAGAATTGCAAACCGCCCGCCAAATTTACGACGAAGCGCTGGCGATCAAACGCGCCACCGGCAATGAGCTCAACGTGGCCGTGCTGCTCAACAACATCGCGATTGTGGAAAAAAATGAGGGCAACCTCAAACGCGCCAAAGAACTTTACGAAGAATCGCTGGCTATGCGCCGCAAGCTGGGCAACCGCTCGCGGCTGGCAAGCCCGCTGAACAATCTCGGCAACGTGCTGCGCTTGCAGGGCGATTTGCCCGGCGCGAAAAAAATGTACGAGGAAAGCGCGGCCATCGGCGCCGAGTTTGGCAACAAGTATAACCAGGCGCTGGCGCTCAGCAATTTAGAACACGTTTACTTTGACTCCGGCGATTTGGCCGCCGCCAAGCAAACCATCTCCGCTTCGCTGAAAATTTCCCGTGAGATGAACCAGAAGCTGCTCACGTCCGACGGCTTGCATCACCTCGGCGAGCTGCTGCTGGCGGAGGGCGACCTCGCCGGCGCCCGCGCGAAATTGGACAGCGCGCTGGCGTTGCGCGAGGAAGCGGCCGCGGAGTCGGCTTTTGAAGCGCACCTCACGTTGGCGGAAATTTTGATGGCGGAAAATCGCGCCGATGAAGCCGCCGCAAAAATCCGCCAATTGCAAAAAGAATATCGGGGCAAGATGATCGACACCCAGGAAGCGCGCTCCACGGCGTTGCTGGCGCTGGCGTTGTTGGAAACCGGCAAGCTGCGCGAGGCTCAGCAAGCGGCCGGCCGCGCCGCCGAGCTGATTGCCAACAGCCAGTATCTCCGTGATCGCTTGTGGGTCAACATTGCGGCGGCGCGCGTGGTGGCGGAAAATGGGCGTTTCGCGGAGGCGAAAAAGAGCCTGCTGCAAATCGCAGATGAAGCCGCGCGCACCGGATTGTTCACCGTGAAAATCGAAGCGCAGCTCGCGATTGGGTTGACCGAGTTGAAGCACGGCATCGCCGAAACCGGCCGTTCCACGTTGAATTTTTTGAGAAAAGAAGCCGAGGCGCAGGGTTTTGGGTTGATTGCGAGAAAGGCAAGCGAGGCTATAAACAAGAGTGCAATGACCACTTCAGGATTTTAAAATTGGCAGATTTCTAATGCGAATCCGGTTATCCTCGAATACTACCACACTTCCAGAGGCTAATTCATTTTCTATTTTGTTAAGTTGGGAAAGCAAGACTTTCACTTGCGAGGATGGCCGTTTATCCGTCTGTCGAAACACAAGCTGGCTTAGAAATTAAAGTTGTAGATCAAAAAAATTACAGTAGTTTCGGGCGATGAAAACAACCGAACCCAACCAACAAATCCTCGTCCTGCAAGCCGCCAATCGCATTGCCCATCGCCTCAGCAAAGCGCAGCGGGTGGAGGAAGCCATCGAAGAATTGATGCGCGAGTTTCTGGATTTGGCCGCGGCCGACGAGGGCTGCATTCAACTGCTGCGCCCAACTTCCGAGCGCTCGCGGCGGACGTTGATTCGTCGAGGAAAATCCACCGAAGGATTGCTGAAAACCCCGCTCGACGATCTTGTCACCGGCTGGGTGGTGACCAACAAGCAGCCGCTCCTTAGCCACGACGTGGCGGCGCTGTTCAATTTCAAAGATCGCTTCACTGAAATTTCGTCAGCGCTGGGCGCACCGCTGACAATCGGCGATGCCATCATCGGCGTGGTGATTTTGGCGCGCTCACAAAAACGCTTCGCCGTTGAAGACCAGCAGCTCGTCTGCGCCCTCGCCGCCGAAATTTCCGAATTCATCGAAGAGGCGCAACTGCGCGAGCAGCTTTTCAGCGAGAACGAGCGCCTGCGCCAGCAAGTCGCAGCGCGCTTCGACAGCCACGGCATCATCGGCGGCAGCCCCGCGATGAAAGAAGTGTTTGCGATTCTCGAACGGGTCATCCGCACCGACGGCCGGGTGATGATTCAGGGCGAAAGCGGCAGCGGCAAAGAGGTAATTGCGAAATTCATTCATTATTCCGGGCCGCGAAAGAGCCGTCCGTTTGTGGCGGTGGACTGCGGTGCCCTGCCGGCCAATCTCCTCGAAAGCGAGCTGTTCGGTTACGTGCGCGGCGCGTTCACCGGCGCTGACCGCGATCGCCCCGGCTTGTTTGAAGAAGCGAACGGCGGCACGCTTTTCCTCGATGAAATCGCCAACATGAGCCTGGACACGCAGGCCAAGTTGCTGCGGGTTCTTCAGGAAGAAGAAGTGCGCCCACTTGGCTCCAACCAGCCGCGCAAAGTTGACGTGCGCATCATCGTCGCGGCGGCGCAGGATTTGAAAACGAAAGTAGCGGCGGGCGAATTCCGCTCGGATCTGTTTTATCGCTTGAATGTTGTGCCGGTGCGGCTGCCTTCTCTGCGCGAGCGGGTGGAAGATATTCCGGCGCTGGCCGCGCATTTTCTAAAACGCTTCGCCAGCCAGCACAAAAAGTCGCTCAATACAATCGCGCCAAAAACCATTGAAATTCTCGAACGCTACTCCTGGCCCGGCAACGTCCGTGAATTGGAAAACATGATGGAGCGCGCGGTGATTTTAGCGGACGACGGCGACGCGCAGCTTCTCCCCGAACATCTCCCCTACGAAATTTCGTTTCCCGAAACCCAGCGCGAAGCGTTCGAGGTCCCGCTTGCCGGCGACTTGAACCATCTGCTCGCCGACTACGAGCGCGAGATTCTCATCAAAGTGCTGCGCCATCACGGCTGGAACCAGAGCGCCGCGGCGGCCGCGCTCAATATTTCCGAACGGGTGATGCGGTACAAAATCAAACGGCTGCGGCTGCGGCCGCCGAAGTAAGCTGATTCAATTGTTAATTTCGGGAAGAAGAAATGGAACTCAAAATCCACGATCAGGAAGTGCTCTTGCAAAAGCTGTGGAAAAGCCGCAAGCTGTTCAAACAGGATTTGCAGACCACGAACGGTGAAAGCCTCGAAGTGATTTTTGCCGGCGTCGAAAACCTCGACGCCGGACCGGATTTCAAAGACGCCGTCGTTAAAATCGCCGGCCGGCTTCTCAAAGGCGACGTCGAAGTTCATCTCACTGAAATGGGCTGGTACGAGCACGGGCACCACACGGATCCGCGCTATAACAATGTCATCCTGCATTTGATTTCTCAAAAGCCGAAAGGCGCGAGCGCCGTTCAACGGGAAGACGGCGCTTCGATCTACCAATTGTACATCGATCCCGGTGAACAGAAATCCGCACTTTGGAAAAGCAAATCAGACGAATCAGAGCCTGAACCCGAGATAACGATCATAGAGAACTGCCCACTCAGCCACACCGCTGGCGACAAAATTCTAGCAACGCTGGCTGCGGCCGGCCGCGAGCGCTTGTTGACGCGGGCGGAACAATTCCGCGAAGATTTGCGCGGGGCGTCGTGGGATCAGCTTCTTTATAAAAAAATGATGTCGGCGCTGGGATACTCGAAAAACCGGCGCCCTTTTGAAAAATTAGCAGAGTTGGCGCCGTACGAAATGGTGCGCGCGGAAATGCAGTGGGTGGAGGAAGAGATGGCCCTGCAAAAATGCGCCGCGCTGTTGTTCGGCGCCGCCGGACTTTTGCCTTCGCAAACTCAACCTGGCGGCGAGATTTTAGACACGCCAACGTTGACTTACGTGGCGCCGTTGGAGCGGCTGTGGGGGCAAATCTCCCATCGCCTGGAAATCAAAGCCATGAAATCGCACGCCTGGCAGTTCTTCCGGCTGCGGCCGCAAAATTTTCCAACTCGCCGTCTGGCGGGCATGGTGCAACTGCTGTTTAGATTTTATCGGCAGGGATTTCTCGAGGGCTTTCTAAAAATTTTCGAGGGCCACGCCCGGGCTTACACTCGCATCATCGCCGAGTTGGAAAAGGTTTTGACCATCAAGGCCGACGGATATTGGAAAGAACACTACCGTTTTGAAGAAGGCACCGCGGAGGCCACTGAAGCCCTGATTGGAAAAGAGCGGGCGCGGGACATCGTCGTCAACATTGTGCTGCCAGCGCTTTTCCTCTATAGTTTTGAAGCGAGCGCCGGCGGCCTGCGAAACACTCTGCAAGAGATTTACGCGCGTTTTCCAAAATTGTCCGAAAATGTCATCACCCGAGTCATGAAGCAGCAACTGTTCAAGAATAGCCGCGAACGTGGAGGCGCCAAGCCTTCGGCGCTGACGCAGCAGGGCGCGATTCATTTGCACAAGCTCTACTGCCGGCCGCTGCGCTGTTCCGAATGTTTGCAGCTTAGCGATTCCGCCAGTTCATTTTGAGCAGACCTGTCTGAACGGGCGGGCAACCAAACTCAACCGCAACGTTCGCTAAGAAAATGCAAGAGCGCAGGAGAAAAAAATTTTTTTAGCGGCCTTTGCGCCAGCTTGGCGTTCTTTGCGGTTAAAAATAGCATTCAAAATCGAATCGCCGAAAATTAAAATTGAAATCCACTTCAATTTGATTTAAATTGCGGACGGCTCAAACAAACAAAAAAGGAGAGGCGCGATGAAACTGTGGGTCGGAACCAGCGGCTACAGCTATAAAGAATGGAAGGGCGTCTTCTATCCCGAAGATCTGCCCGATAAAGACATGCTGGCATTTTACGCCAGCCGGCTGCCGGCCGTGGAAATCAACAACACCTTTTATCGCATGCCCAAAACCAGCGTGCTGGAAAATTGGGCCGACCAGACGCCGCCCGACTTTCGCTTCGCCATCAAAGCTTCGCAAAAGATCACCCATCAAAAACGCCTCAAAGAGGCCGGAGAGGAAACTGCTTATCTGCTCAAAACGGCGCAGGCGATGGAAGAGAAACTAGGCGTGATCCTCTTTCAACTCCCACCCTATTTGCGCAAAGACCTGACGCGGCTCGAAGAGTTTTTGAAGTTGCTGTCCGCGGACTCTCGTGCCGCCTTTGAGTTTCGCCACCAAAGCTGGTTCGCGGACGACGTGTACGATCTGCTAAAAAAATTCGGCTGCGCCCTCTGCGTCTCCGAAACCGACGAAGAACCGGAGACGCCGTTCGCCGCCACCACGAATTGGGGATACCTTCGGCTGCGGCGTCAAAATTACAACCAGGCCGATCTCGCCAACTGGGCGAAACGCATCCGCGATCAAAAATGGCAGGAGGCATTCATCTTTTTTAAACACGAAGACGAGGGCGCCGGTCCGCGCCTGGCGGCGGACTTTATCGCGCTGGCGCAAAAGGCCTAAATATGAAAACCGAAATTCCGCTGGCAACTCACGAATTGCGCTTCACAGCCAGCCAAAGCGCTGGCGAGGTGAGCGCCCTCATGTTGCGTCCGCCAAACCCGAAATGGTTTTTGGTTTTAGGCCACGGCGCGGGCGCCGGCATGAGACATCGTTTTATGGAAAAGTTAGCCCAGGAATTAGCGGCGAACGAAATCGCCACCCTGCGCTATCAATTTCCATACATTGAAAAGGGGAAGAAGACGCCCGACCCGCAGCCTATTCTTTTGAAAACCGTGCGCGCGGCGGTGACCTGCGCACAAGATTACGCGGGCAATTTGCCGTTGTTCGCCGGCGGGAAATCGCTTGGCGGCCGCATGACCTCGATGGCCGCCGCCAACGAGCCGCTGCTCAACGTAAAGGGGCTGGTGTTCTTTGGTTTTCCCCTGCACGCGCCGGGGCAGCCTAGCGCCGAACGCGCCGCGCATCTTGCCAACGTCAACCTACCGCTGCTGTTTCTGCAGGGCGACCGCGACCAGTTGGCCCAACTCGACTTGCTGCGCCCCGTTTGTGAGGGGCTTGGCAAGCAAGCCACGCTGCACATTTTTGAAGGCGCCGACCACGGCTTTCACGTTCTCAAAAGCAGCGGCCGCGCGGATGATGACGTGATTGCAGAGTTGGCACAAACCACCGCCGGGTGGTTTTCGGGTCAAAAATAAAGCCTCCGACTTTAAGTCACACCGCCCTTTTCGATCTCTCTCTAATTTTTCACAAAATCGTCCAACATTCACTACCAAAAAAAATTCTATTAAGAGCAAAATTTTTCTTGACATTAGCGGCTTTTTTTTATATTTTCGGTGGTGAAAAATGGGAGAAAATGGGGAATATTCCCAAACCTCTCTTATGGAACTAAAAGACTTTTTGGGCGAATACGATTACGCCCTCGACGAAAAAAATCGTTTGAGCATCCCGGCCAAGTACCGCAAAGTCATGTCGAATTTGAAAGAAAATACTTTCATCATTTGTGCGATTGAAGATACCCGATTGACCCTTTACCCCTATTGCACATACAGCGAAACCGTCGGCAAAAAATTAAATGAGCTGCCGCAGTTCGATGACAACGCCAACGAGCTGCGCCGCAAGTTCGGCTCGAAAAGCATCGATGCCGGCCTGGATAACCAGGGCCGTATCATGATCCCCGCCAACTACTGCCAGTACGCGGGCATCGATCACAAAGTTAAAGTCATCGGCTGCACCAACAAAATCGAGCTCTGGAATCCGGAAACCTACGAGAAATTTTCCCAGTCGCAGGATCAAAAGTCCGTTAAAGAAGAATTAAAGCTGTTCAAAATTTAACCCGAGACGAGGCCGTGTTTCATGAACCGGTGCTGTTAAAAGAAGCGGTCGAACTTTTGGTTCATAATCCAGCGGGCGTTTATGTGGATGGCACGTTGGGTGGAGGCGGGCACGCCGAAGCCATTCTCGATCGCCTCGATCAACACGGGCGGCTGATCGGACTGGATTTGGATCGCGACGCGCTAAATCACGCCGCCGCGCGGCTGGAGCGGTTCGGAAAGCGAGTTACTTTAAAAGAAGCGAACTTTAAAAATCTTGGCCAGGCTTTGCAAAATTTACAAATAAAAAAAATTGACGGCCTGTTGCTCGATTTAGGCGTCTCGTCCCATCAAATCGACACCGCGGAACGGGGTTTTAGTTTCAGCGCCGATGGCCAACTCGATATGCGCATGAGCCGCGAACAAGCTCTTTCGGCATATAACATCATCAACACTTATTCGGAGCGCGAGCTGAGCGAGTTGTTTAAAAAGTTCGGCGAAGAACGGCGCCACCGCGCGGTTGCCGCCGCTATCGTCAAACGCCGGATGCGTTCGCCGATTCTGACAACGTCGGAATTAGCGGAAACGGTCAGCGCGGTTTTGCGATACGAACAGCGCGTCAAATCGCTGGCGCGCATCTTTCAGGCGCTGCGCATCGCGGTCAACGCTGAGTTGGAAAATCTGCGCGGCGCGTTGAGCGAAAGCCGCGAGCTCATCGCGGCCGGCGGCCGGCTGGTGGTCATCAGTTATCATTCGCTGGAAGATCGCATCGTGAAAGAATTTTTTAAAAATGAAACGAGCCGCTGCATTTGTCCGCCAGAGCTGCCGCAGTGCGTCTGCGGCCGCCCCGGGCGGTTAAAAATCATCACCAAGCGCCCGATTCGACCGGCTCAGCCGGAGGTTCAACGAAATCCCCGAAGCCGCAGCGCACGGTTGCGCGCGGCGGAAATTCTGTGACCTTCGTCGCGGGAGGACGTGGATGATTCGCTCACAAAAAAAACTTTTCTCGGAACGGCGCGCCGCTTCCCCTAAAAAATCCAGAACCAGCCATCGACTCGTTTGGTGGATACTCTGCGCCTTCGCGCTGATGGTGGGTTATGTTTGGATGAAGGTGCAGATCAACCTGCAATTGGCGGAGATTCAGCGGCTGGAAGATTTGAATCGCCGCTATGAAATTGAAATCAACAAACTGGAAGCCGAACGCATTCGGCTGGCCAATATCGGCCGCATCCAGAAAATTGCCCAGGAAGAATTGGGATTGGTGTTCGCGACCAATGAAAACGTCATCGAAATTCCAGAGCAGTAGGGCGTTCCGCCGCCGCGAAACAACTTTGCGGCCGGGTCTGCTCAACCCAGCCGTGAAATCATGGCGATTCCAACTGGCGCGCGCCGCCCTGCTGCTGATCGCCGCTGTGCTGATTTTGCGTCTGGTGCAGTTTCAAGTGTTCAACAGTCGAAGTTACGTTGAATTGGGCCGCCAGCAGTACATGCAAAAATATGTTCTGCGCGCCAACCGCGGCTTGATTTACGATCGCAATCTGACTCCACTTGCCCTGAACAAAATCAGCTACGACGTGGGCGTCGATAAGCATTTTGTAAAAAATCTCGAAATCACCAGCCGCAAATTGGCGAAGTTTTTGAGTCTCGGCCAGAAAGAGATTGCCGACAAAATTCGCCGCAGCAAAGGCTTCGTGATGCTGGAGCGCAAAGTGGACGAAAAAACCGCCCTCGAACTTCAAATGCTGAATCTCCCGGGCGTCAAAGTCACGGAACTGAGCCAGCGCGTGTACCCGCTCAATGAAAAATTGGCGCCGGTGATCGGCTTCGTGGACGTGGATGGCCACGGCCTGAGCGGGCTGGAATTTGCGTACGATCATTATCTCTGCGGAGTGGATGGGCTGAGCATCTTGCAGCGCGACGCCAGCGGTAAAACCGTGATGCCCATCGCCAGCCGCACCCTCGAGGGCAAGAGCGGCCACGATCTCATTTTAACCGTGGATCATAATTTACAAATCATCGCCGAGGAAGAACTGGCCAAAGGCATCGGGAAATTCAACGCGGCCGGCGGCAACGTGGTGATTCTCGATCCCAATACCGGCGAAATTCTGGCGATGGCGTCGGCGCCCAGCTTCGACGCCAACCACGCCACGCGCTACGACGCCGACGCCTGGCGCATTCGCCCCATCACCGATTTGTACGAGCCCGGCTCGACCTTCAAAATCGTCACCATGGCGGCGGCGCTGGCCAACGGCAAAAAAAAGTTAGACGATATCATTTTTTGTGAAAACGGCAAATACCGGCTCTACGGCCACGAAATCAACGACCCCGAAAAAATGGGCTGGCAATCGTTCAAAAATGTTTTTGTGAAATCGAGCAACATTGGCGCGGCGAAAATTGCCCGCGAGCTGGGAAAAGATCGGCTGTTCGTGGCGTCGCGCAGTTTCGGCTTCGGCAACAAAACCGGCGTTGAGCTGCCGGGCGAAGTCTCGGGCATGTTGAAAAACCCTACCAATTGGTCCGCGTTTTCGGTAGCGGCGATTTCGTACGGCCACGAAGTCGCGGCCACGCCGCTGCAAATTGCCATGGCCTACGCCGCCATCGCCAACGGCGGCGATTTGCTGAAGCCAATCATTTTGAAAGAAATTCGCACCAAAGAAAATAAAACCGTCAGCCGTTCTCGCCGGCAAGTCATCCGCACGGTTCTCGACGATTCCACGTCTCAAAAAATGATCGCGATTTTGGAGCAGGTAGTAGAAAAAGGCACGGGGCAGCAGGCGCAAATCAAAGGACGCAGCATCGCCGGCAAAACCGGCACCGCGCAAAAACCGCGCGCCGGCTCGTACTCGGATTCCGATTTCTTCGCGTCGTTTGTGGGATTCTATCCGGCGCGCGGCGCAAAAATTCTGATTTACGTCGCCCTCGATGAACCCAAGCCGGTGCATTCCGGCGGGCACGTGGCAGCGCCGGTGTTCCGCAGCATCCTCGAACGCATTTTGCACTTGTACGATAAACTGGAAACTCGGCCGGCCGTCGAACATGACAGTTAGCTTTCGCGAGCAAATATGATCGATTTAACTCTTCATGAATTTTTAGAAGTCGGAACCCACCGCTTCGCTTATTTTGGCGATGAAAAAACCCTGTCGCACGCGCTCGCCGGCGTTTCGACCGATTCGCGCCTTCTTAAAAAAGAGGAAGTCTATTTTGCGCTGCGCGGCGAAAACCATGACGGCCATGATTTTGTAACCGAGGTTTTTCAAAAGGGCGCGCTGGCGGCGGTGGTGGAAAAATCGTGGTGGGAGAAAAATAAAAGTCGGCTTGAAAACCGCGCTGTTTTTGTTGTGGAAGATACGTTGCGGGCTTTGCAGGAAGCGAGCCATTTTTATCGTCTGAAATTTTCGCTGCCGGTACTGGGTCTCACCGGCACCAACGGCAAAACCACCACTAAAGAGATGATCGCCGCGGTGCTCGCGCAAATGGGCAGCGTGTGCAAAACCACCGGCAATTTGAACAATCACATCGGCGTGCCGTTGACGCTGTTTCATCTTCAAAAAGAACATCAAGCCGCGGTGGTAGAAATGGGCGGCAATCATTTTGGAGAAATTGCGCGCTTGTGCGAGATCGCCGCGCCGCAGCTCGGGCTCATCACCAACATCGGCCGCGGCCACCTGGAGTTTTTGGGAGACCTCGAGGGCGTGGCGCGGATGAAAATGGAGCTGCTCAATTCGCTGCCAGCGGACGGCGTCGCGTTTGTAAATTTAGACGATCCGCTGATTGCAAAACATGCCGCAAAATTGCAAAACAAAATCACCTTCGGCTTCGCGGATGCAGCCAAGGTGCGCGGTCGCCGCCTCGAGCCGGATGAATTTGGCTTTCCCAGAATGCAGGTTGAAAACGAAATTTTCACTTTGAATCTTTTGGGAAATCACAACTTGCTGAACGCGCTGGCGGCGGCGGCCGTGGGTTTGGAGTTTGGAATCAGCCTGAAAAAAATTAAGGCGGCGCTGGAAAACGTCGCGGTGCCCGGCAAGCGTCTCGAAATCATCCGGCGCAACAATGTTCTCATTCTCAATGACAGTTACAACGCCAATCCGGATTCGACGCTGGCGGCGCTGGCGATTTTGAAGGACCTGAAAGTCACCGGCAAAAAAATTTTCGTGCTCGGCGACATGCTGGAATTAGGCGAGGCCGCGGCGGCGGAGCACGCCAAAATCGGCGTCGCGTTGAGCAGCTTTGGAATCGATCTTTTTTTAGCTTACGGGTCGTTGGCGGCAGAGGCGGTTTCCGCCGCAAAAAAATCGAAAAGCAAAATTTTCGCGCAGCATTTTTCTGACAAACAGACTCTGATTGCCGAACTGAAAAAATCTCTTTCCGACGGAGATGCGCTGCTGGTGAAAGGCTCGCGCGGCATGAAAATGGAAGAAGTTGTGGAGGCGCTCGGTTAGCCTGTATTTCCACAACTTTTGAATTCGAGCGGTTCTATGACGAAAAAGTCCCAGTGTTGACAAACGCGGAGTAAAGCCTTAATCCAATAATCCATCAATCCACTCACAACATAGAAGGCGCGAATGCTCTACTATTTATTTTTTCCATTGCGAGAGTACATTTCGGGATTCAACTTGTTCCGCTACATCACGTTTCGTTCGGCGTGGGCGGCCATCACCGCGCTGCTCATCAGCTTCGTGGTCGGGCCGTACATCATCCGCAAGTTGCGCGAGCACCAAATCGGCGAAGAAATTCGCAGCGACGGCCCGCCGACTCATCTCAAAAAAGCCGGCACGCCAACCATGGGCGGGCTGATCATTTTGTCCGCGCTGGTGATTCCAACGCTGCTGTGGGCCAAAGTCACCAACATCTACATTTTGCTGATCCTGTTTGCCACCCTGTGGATGGGGATCGTCGGCTTCATCGACGATTACTTGAAAGTGGTGAAAAAATATCCCAAAGGGCTGATCGCGCGCTACAAGCTCGCCGGCCAAATTACGCTGGGGTTGATCGTGGGATCGATTATTTATTTTTCGCCGCAGTTCGAGGGCATCGCCACCCTCAGCACCGTGCCCTTCTTTAAGGACTACGAAATCAACTTCGGCATCCTCTACATCCCGATGGTGGTGTTCGTGATCACCGGCTTCTCCAACGCCGTCAATCTCACCGACGGCCTCGACGGGCTCGCCATCGGCCTCGTGGGCATCTCGTCGCTGGCGTGGGCGGCCATCGCCTACATTTCCGGCCGCTTCGATTTCAGCGACTATTTGAACATCATTTATTTGCCCGGCGCCGGCGAGCTGACGGTGTTTTGCGCGGCGCTGGTGGGCGCGGCGCTGGGATTTCTGTGGTACAATTCCTCGCCGGCGCAGGTGTTCATGGGCGACACCGGCGCACTGGCGCTGGGAAGCGCCCTCGGCGCCCTCGCAATTTTGTTGAAAAAAGAACTGCTGCTGGTGATCATCGGCGGCGTGTTTGTGGCGGAGGTGATTTCGGTGATTATTCAGGTGACCTACTACAAGCGCACGAAAAAGCGCGTTTTCAAAATGGCGCCGATTCATCACCACTTCGAGTTGCTCGGCTGGCCGGAGCAAAAAGTGGTGGTGCGATTTTGGATCATCGGCATTCTGCTGGTGCTGTTCAGCTTAAGCACGTTTAAAATTCGCTGAAACCGATGCTGCGTTTAGAATCAAAATTTGACGCCACGATTATTTTAATCGTGGTCATCCTGTCGGTGTTAGGCGCCGTGATGGTTTACAGCGCCAGCTCATTCAAAGCGCAGGAACGCTTTGAAAACAGCCAGTACTATTTTCGAAATCATCTTTTAAAAGTTTTAGTGGGATTGGCGGTGCTTTTGATGGGCGCGAAGATCGATTATAAAATCTGGCTGAAGCTTTCGCCGATCTTGCTGTTTCTTAGTTTCTGCGCGTTGATTTATTTATTGGCCGGCCCGGGCGTGGAAGCCATTCGCGGCAGCAAGCGCTGGCTTAGTTTCGGCCCGATTCAACTTCAGCCGGCGGATTTTGCGCGTTTGTCTTTGATCTTGTTTTTAAGCGGACGGCTGGCCCAGCCGGCCGCCGATCTTAGAGATCGCAGAAACAAGCTGTTTAAAAATCTCGCCATTGCCGGCGTGGTGGCGCTGCCGATTTTCTTTCAACCGGACGTCGGCAGCACTCTGCTCACGGTTTTCGTTGCCACGGCGCTGATTTTTTTGGCGGGCGCGCCCGTGCGCTACCTGTTGATGACCGGCGCGGCGGTCATCCCGGTGTTGGGAATTTACATCATGAAAGAAGATTACCAGCGCGAGCGCATCGTGAATTATTTTGCCGCGCTCAACGGCGAACACATCAGCTGGCAAACCAAGCAGTCGCTGATCGCGCTGGGCAACGGCGGAGTTTGGGGTCTCGGTCTCGGCGACAGCCGGCAAAAATTCCATTTTCTGCCCGACCCGTTTACGGATTTCATTTACGCCATCGTCGGCGAAGAATTGGGCATGTGGGGTACGATTGGCGTCATGGTGTTGTTCACGCTGCTCATCTGGCGGGGGTTTAAAATCGCCATGAAAACCAATGATCTGTCTGGAAAATTGCTGGCGAGCGGCATCGTCATCAACATTGCGGTTTATGCGTTCATCAACGCCGGCGTGGTGGTCAACCTGCTGCCCACCACCGGCATTCCGATGCCGTTTTTGAGCTACGGCGGCTCCGCGTTGTTTGTGAACATGTTTGCCATTGGCTTATTGTTGAATATCGATCTGCAGAACCGGCGCGGCAGCCGGCTCGCGCCGCTGCGAACGTTTAACCGCCCTCGGAAAGTGTTTAGAAACTATGGCCGAACCGCAAGGCGTTAAGGTGATCATCGCCGGCGGCGGCACCGGCGGCCATCTTTACCCGGGCATCGCGCTGGCGCAGGAATTTCAGCGACGCGGGCCGGCCGAGATTATGTTCATCGGCACGTCGTACGGCATCGAAAATAAAGTACTGCCAAAAATGAATTATCGTTTGAAAAAAATCTGGATGCGGGGATGGCAGCGGCGGCTGTCGCCGGGAAATTTGCTTTTCCCGCTGCGGTTGCTGACCAGCCTCTTTCAATGCGCGGCGGCGATGATCTCGTTTCGGCCGCAGGTGGTCATTGGCACCGGCGGCTACGTCAGTGCGCCGGCGTTGATGGCCGCGCTGATCCTGGGCGTGCCCACAGTGATTCAGGAACAGAACAGTTGCCCCGGACTCGTGAATCGTTTTTTGGGGAAATGGGTGAAGCAGGTGCACGTGACCTACGAAGCTTCCCTCCCCTATTTCAAAAATCCGAACACGCTGGTGAGCGGCAACCCCGTGCGCGGCGAATTCAACAAAATCGCGCGCGGCCAGGCGGCCAAAAAATTCAACCTCGACGAAAACAAAATGACGCTGCTGGTTTTCGGAGGCAGCCAGGGCGCGCGCGCCATCAACCAGCGCGTGCTGAGCAGTTTCCAACAATTGTTGCAGTTCAATGATCTGCAAATTCTCTGGGCGACCGGGCCGAACCAATATGACGCAATCGTTGAAAAATGCAAAGGCGGCGGGCGAGCCACCATTCTGCCGTACATCGACGACATGGCCGCGGCCTACGCCCTCGCAGACATCGCGCTTTGCCGCGCCGGCGCCACGACGCTGGCGGAGATCGCTATCTGCGGAATCCCGGCGATTTTAGTGCCCTACCCCTACGCTGCGGCAGGACATCAGGATTTCAATGCCAAAACAATGGCAGCCGAGGGCGCCGCGGTCGTGATTTTTGAGCGCGATTTTACGGCAGAAACGCTGGTGGAAAACGTCAGCGAGTTGATCCGCAACAGCGAAAAACGCGCCCGCATGGCAGCGGCGGCGCGGCGATTGGGACGGCCGGAGGCCGCGCAAACCATCGTGGATAACATTTTCGAAATCATTCAATAGAGAATTCGCATGTTCACCTACTCAAAATACAATGCGGCTTTTGCCGACAGCGGCGCCAGAACGTTTTCGCTTCGCCGCGCTGGCTTCATTTTCTTCGGGCTGACCAGCGGCGTGCTCATGCTTTTGTTTGGCCTGGACTGGGCGAAAAGTCAACCGATCTTTGTGCTCGAAAATATTTTAGTCCTGGGCAATCATTTTGTCGGCTCAAAGGAAATCTTGCAACTGGCGAAAATTGAATCGGAAAAACATCTGTTTGATATCGACCTCCGCGCGGTGGAGTCGCGAATCGAGCAGCATCAACTCGTCAAAGCCGCGACGGTGAGCCGCCGCTTGCCGGGTTCCATCGTCATCGCAATTTTTGAGCGGCAGCCGCTGGGCGTGCTGGACGGTGTGGCCATCGATGGCGAAGGGAAACGGCTGACTAAATTAAGAGCAAAAACCTTCGCCACCCTGCCGCGGATTTTCGACCTGGAGTATTCCGGCGCGCTCGATGCCAATCCGAAACTAAAAAACATTTTAGTTTTTCTGGGTTTTATGAAAAGCCGGCACACAAGCTTGTACGATCGCATTTCAAAAATCTCGTACTCGCAAAATCAGGGAGTCTATTTTTATTTATCGCCAACCAACACAAAGATAGTCGTGGGTAACGAGGACTTTGAGGATCGGCTCGAAAACTTTTTGAAGACTTGGAGTTACCTGGAAACACGCGTCGAAATTGACAATATCGAATATTGCGATTTGCGATTCAATCAACAAGTGGTCGTCAAAGCAACTGGGAAGTCGTAATTTTGAAGTCAAACCTCCCGAGGAGGAAAGCACATGCCAGAATACATAACCGGACTTGATATTGGAACCACCAAGATTGGCGCCATCATTGCCGAAGTCAACGACGGGCTGCCGCCGACCATCATCGGCGTGGGCACGTCGCCCTCGGACGGGCTGCGGCGCGGGGTGGTGGTCAATCTCGACAAAACCGTGCGCTCGATTCAGACCGCGGTGGAAAACGCCGAACGCATGGCGGGCGTGCAAGTGAACGAGGTGTTTGCCGGCATCGCCGGCGATCACATTCGCAGCATCAACGGCCGCGGCGTGGTGGCAGTGGCCGGCCAGACCAATGAAATTTCGCAGGGCGACGTGCGGCGCGTGATCGACGCTGCCAAGGCGGTGGCGCTGCCCATCGACCGGGAAATTTTGCACATCCTGCCGCAGGAATTCACCGTCGATGATCAACACGGCATCAAAGACCCGGTGGGCATGTCCGGCGTGCGGCTGGAGGCGGAGGTGCACATCGTCACCGGGGCCATCACGTCGGCGCAAAACATTTACCGCAGCATCGGCCGCGCCAACATCAACGTGATGGACCTGGTGCTGGAGCCGCTGGCCTCCAGCTACGCGGTGCTTTCAGATGATGAAAAGGAGCTGGGTGTGATCGTGATGGATCTCGGCGGCGGCACCACCGACATCGCGATGTTTTTTGAGGGCTGCATTCGCCACACCGCAGTAATTGGCCTCGGCGGCCGCAATGTCACCAATGATATCGCCATCGGGCTGCGCACGCCGGTGGATCAGGCCGAGCAGATTAAAATCCAACACGGTTGGGCGATTCACACCCCGAACGATCGCGAAGAGAACATCGAGGTGCCGGATATCAGCGGGCGTTCGCCGCGCCGAGTTTCAAAGGCGTATCTGGTGGACATCATCCAGCCGCGCATGGAGGAAATTCTCAGCCTGGCGCACCGCGAAATCAAAAAATCAAATTACATTCATTTGATGACTTCCGGATTGGTGTTGACCGGCGGCGGCTCGCTTTTGAAAGGCACCGTGGAATTAGCCGAAGAAATTTTTGATATGCCGGTGCGGTTAGGGGTGCCCGATGGCTTCAATGGCCTGACCGATCTCGTGAAAAGCCCCATTCACGCCACCGGCGTCGGCCTGGTACATTACGGCATCAATCACAAATACGATGTGGGCGATCTTTTTGGCAACGACGAACAGGGCATGTTCCACTGGGTGATAGGGCGTATGCGGCGTTGGTTCAGCGGGATTCACCGCTATAATCACCATAACGTGATCATGTAAAACAAATTCAGGAGCACAACCATGAACCTCAGATTTGCTTTTGACGAAAACTACATCCCAACCGCAAAAATGAAAGTGGTGGGTGTGGGCGGCGCGGGCTGCAACGCCATCAACCGCATGATCGCGGCGAAGCTCAGCGGCGTAGAGTTTTTGGCGGTGAACACCGACTTGCAGGCGCTGGAAGTTTGCAAGGCCGCTAACCGCATTCAAATCGGGCGGTCGCTCACCAAAGGGTTAGGCGCTGGCGCCAATCCGGAAATTGGCCGCAAAGCCATTGAGGAAGATCGCGAGGCGGTGTGGGAGGCGCTCTCCGATGCCGATATGATTTTCGTCACCGCCGGCATGGGCGGCGGCACCGGCACCGGCGCCGCGCCGATTGTCGCGGAGATCGCCAAAGACATCGGCGCGTTGACGGTGGGCATTGTGACCAAGCCGTTTTTATTCGAAGGACAAAAACGAATCAAGCGCGCGGAAGAAGGCATCCTGGAATTGAAAGATCGCGTGGACACGTTGATCATTATTCCCAATCAACGGCTGCTCTCGGTGGTTCCAAAAGATACGCCGCTCAACGCTGCCTTCAAAATTGCCGACGACGTTTTGCTGCAGGCCACCAAAGGCATCTCCGATCTCATCGGCATTCCGGGGTTGATCAATTTAGATTTTGCGGACGTGCGCACCGTGATGTCGGAGATGGGTGACGCGCTCATGGGCTCGGGAATGGCCTCCGGCGAAAACCGCGCCACGGAAGCAGCGCACCAGGCCATCTCCAGCCCCCTGCTGGAGGATGTGTCCATCGAAGGCGCGCTAGGGGTGCTGGTGAATGTCACCGGCGGCGACAACATGACGCTGCACGAAGTGAACGACGCCACCTCGGTTATCTCCGAGGCGGCCGGCGGCGAAGCCAATATTATTTTTGGCGCGGTCATCGATCCTCACATGGAAAAAGAGCTGCAGGTGACGGTGATCGCCACCGGCTTCAACCGCAACGGCAAATTCAGCGCCCTCAACGGCAACCGCAAGCGCTACCTCGAGACCGCGGATTTATACATGTCCGACCTGGAGGTGCCGACTTTTAAACGCTTGAGCGGAAATGGCGCCGCCAAAGAAGTTAAACCAGAAAAAATCGAAACAATAAAAAATGAAGATCTGGAAGTGCCAGCTTATTTGAGAAGACGGGTGGACTAAAAGGCGAAAAGAACTCCGCCTAACAACAAAAAAGCCCCAGTTATCTGGGGCTTTTTTGCTTGCCATTCTACGCACTCTAAATCGCCTTGACCACCTTTCCCGATTTGAGGCATTGGGTGCAAACTTTAATTCTGCGGACTTGCCCGTCAATTTTGGCGCGGATTTGCTTCAGATTTGGCAGCCAGCGACGCTTGCTGAGATTGTGCGCGTGGCTGACGCGGTGACCCCACATCGGGCCTTTGCCGCAAATATCACATCGCTTCGCCATTTACAAGCTCCCTTCTATTCTTCTCTTTAATGGTTATTTTCAAAAATTGGCGACGCCATTATACAAACAAAAAGATCAAAATACAAGAAATTAATTTCGCCAGATTATGAAGATCTACAGAAAAAAGAGTTTTACAAGAGTCGCCACCACCGCGCCAAAGATAGACAGAGGCATGGCTATAATGAATTTATTGCTCGACTCTAAGCGGCTGATGCGTTCAACAAGCGTCTTCTCGACATTGCCAATACGGTCATTAAGTTCAGACCTTAAATTACCTATATCTGCCTTAGTTGCCATAACCTTTTCAATGTCATCCAGACGTGTTTCTAAGCGGACAATTGCGGCAGCTGGAGATCGACGCACCTCTTCCATATCCTCAAATTTCAACTTGAGATGCTTTTCGACCGCCTTTTCGATGAGCTCTTCGAGACGGGATTCATCTACTGTGATGTTTGCCATGAATCTTTTCCAGTGATTAACTACAGCCCAAAATACTCGATTTATCAAAGATTGTCAAATAAAATTTCATGGCGATTCCTCCAGCTTGGTGCCGATAATCAACTTTTTCACGCCGCTCTGTTTGGCGATATCCATCACCCGCACCACGATGCCGTGCGCCACGTCCTGATCCGCTTTCAAAATCAGTGAGGCTTCCTTCATATTGGGCAGCGCGGCTTTGAGCCTTTCGCCTAAATTTTCCATCACCACTTCGTTCTCATTGAGAAACATCTTGCCGTCTTTTGCAACGAACAAGGTGTAGTCCTTCTGTTCCGAGACCACCGCGCTCTTGGCGTGCGGCAGTTCTAATTTTATGCCGGGTTGCTCCAAAAACGTCGTGGAAACCATAAAAAAAATCAGCAGCAAAAACAGCACGTCGATCATCGAGGTGATGTTGAGCAGAACCTTGCGCTTTTGAGTCGTCTTAAATTGCATCGGCTGCCTCGTAATTGGCTTTGAACGCAGCCACTTTCTTCACCAGCGCCGATGAATACTTTTCAATTTCCAAAATAAGATTCTCGGCCTTGTTGGTGAAATAGTTGAAAAACACCACCGCGGGAATGCCGATGGCTAAACCCACGATGGTGGTGATGATCGCCTCTGAAAGTCCGGCGGAGAACGCCTGCGCTTGGCCCACGCCCAACGCGCTGATGACATTGAACACTTTGAAAATTCCCAGCACCGTGCCGAACAACCCCAGCAACGGCCCAATGCCGGCGATGGTCTCCAACATCACCAGACCGCGCTCCAATGTGCGCACTTCCTGGCGGCCTTGATCCACCAACGCTTCTTTGATCTCATCCTTTGGGAGATTGCGGTTTTCAAGTCCCGCGCGGATAATATTCGCAAACGGGCCTTCGTGTTTTTCACAAATGGATAACGCCAGGCCAACGTCCTGCGGGCCGCGAATATTTTCCAAAACATTGACGATCTCCGGCACAATCACCTTTTTGCGCCGCAGAGAAAACGATTTTTCGATAACCACCGCCAGCCCCAAAATCGAGCACAGCCCCAGCGGGATCATGGTGATGCCGCCTTTTACTAAAAATTGCCAAACTTCTTGCATGTCTATCCTTTCCTTTAATGGCGATTTAAAACGCTATAATGGAACTTGGCCGTAACCTCTAAATAGGCTTCCGGAAAATCTGCCGGCAGCGGCGGAAACGGCGCCGAGATTTCGATGGCGCGCAGGCTGGTTTGCATCAACGTTTCATGGCCCTCGTACGTTAACAGGGTTAAATCGCGCAGCTCGCCGTTGGGATAAATTTTAAATCTCAGCAGCGTCTCCCCGCTGATGATGCCCATGTAAGTGAACGCCGGCGGCGGAAAAATATTCCCCTCCACCCTCTTCTTCAGCGCCAGCATATAGGGCGCAAAATTCCACTCGTAGGTGTTAAAAGAAATCGCGCCTTTTTCCAAGGCCTGGGTATCGGAGTTGTCGTACCGCGGGCGCGGCGGGCTGGCCTGGGCGCCGGGGTTGGCGGTCGTCTTTGGCTGAGTAAGATACTCGCGGGTGAATTTCTCAAACTGCTGGCTGGCAAAGGGCTCGGTTTCGGAATGGCGGTTTTCCTGCTCACGCTCTTTTTGTTCGCGCGCCGGCGCGCCCGGTTCTCCGGGCGGAACTGGATTTTGCGGCAGCTCGCGAAACTCAACCTCGCCCCGTGAAAAGGGATCGCCGATCGGCAGTTGGGAATGGTTTTCGTGGTTGCGCGCGAGGGCGTTTTTATCCGACGCCAGCTCGGCGTCCCTTTGCAGCTCATCCACTTTGGCGTCTTCCGGCGTTTCGATTACTTCACGCGGGCGCTTTTGTTCTTGCAAATCGAACACCAGCGGCGGTTCCGGCGGTTTCGCTGGCGGCGCTTCCCTCGCCAAAAATTTCAAATCAATGGCGCTGGCCCAAATTGCCAGCAACAGCAGATGCAGGACAAATGAAACCACAACGGAATTTCTGTAGGCGGTATTTTTCATTTTTAAAAGCATCGCCACGCTAAATTTTTATTTTCATCAAATCTTCAGCCAACACGATCTCGCCATCAAAAAATTTGCGGCAAGGAGATATCATATCTTCCTCATCGCAGGGCGGATAAAAATGCGTCAGAATTAATTTTTTAACGCCGGCGGCCGCAGCGATCTTCCCGCTTTCGCTCGGCGTCAAATGGCCTTTCACTTTCAGGCGATCCGGGAACGAACATTCCAATAGCAAAACGTCGGCATGGTTTGCGAGTTGGATAATGCCATCGCAGTAGTCGGTGTCGCCAGAATAGACAAAAATTTTTCCGCCGGATTCGAATCGATAACCGATGGCATTGTGGCTGTGCAGCATCCGCTCGCTCCGCAACTGCCAATTGGGAAACGGCACGTGCCGCGCGCCCAATTCAATTACGGTGATTTGGTATTCCGCTTCCAACATGCGGCGGCTGAACAACTCCGTGAAGCGCTGGTAAAATTCCGTAAATCCCAGTGGCCCGTAAATTTCCAGCGGCGCAGTCCGAATAAAACCAGGGGTGTGCTTGGTGGCAAATAAAAACGGCACCAAATCAATGGTGTGATCGGGGTGCAAATGCGTGTAAAAAATTTTGTCGATCTCCCGATAAGAAATTCCAACCTCAGCAGCTTGGCGCAAGGCGCCGCTGCCGCCGTCGAGTAGATATAACTCGTCTTGGTTTCTCAAAATATAACCGGAGGGCCCCCGCCGCGCCTGAATGACCGCAACCCCGCTGCCAAGGATGATCAGTTCCAAAAAACTACTTCTCCAACGTTTGACCAGTTTCGTCGTCTTTTCATTCCAAAAATATACAGTACGCCTCTCGGGTTATTCCTGATTGCCAGCGCGGCCAACGCTGGATTCTTCCCGCAGCCATTTTAGATAATCCGGCGCGCCGCCAATGATGGGCAGCGCGATAACCTCCGGAACCTGATAACTGTGGAGCTGCTTCACCCGATCAACCACCTTTTCCAACAACTCCGCCACCGACTTGACAATAAGCAAAACTTCATTTTCCTGATTCACTTTCCCCTCCCAGCGAAACACTGAAACAGCGCCGGGGATGATATTCACACAGGCCGCGAATTTTTCTTCCACCAGGCGGCGTGCAATTTTTTCAGCTTCTGCCTGCGAACCGGCGGTAATGAATATAACTACTTCTTTCGACATGAAATTACCTCGAGTAAAATGCTATTCAAAATATCCAATTACCGTGAGAATTCCAAGAAAAATTTCCGGTGTCGATTCCCTTGCCTCGCTGTGAAACACCTGTTCGCGGGAAAACGCAGTTGAGCGCCTTCAACAAAAATCAACAAACTCGTTGGAAAAAAAATTGCTTTGAAAACAACTACTTATTTCGCGCCGGATTCGGGTTGATGAAAAGACTGGCTGGCACAGGAATTGTTAATATCGGGATTGTCAAAAATCGCTACGTATGAACACGCACCTCGAGGAGGCCTGGATGTACCGATTTAATCCAGCAGGTTTAATAAACGCCGATCTCATTGTCGGAATTCCGCCCCAACGCGAGGCGAAGATATTGCCCGAGATCATCAGTCAGATTAGCAAAGGATTGCGGGACCACTTCCCGGATTTCATAGCCGCGATTGTAAAAATCGAATCCCCCTCTCAAAATGGACGACCCAATCTACAAACAGCCGATGGCGTTCCCGTCATAACTATTTCCAAACCCGCGCTCGCCGGCCGCGGGCAAGCGATTTATTTTTTGTTGCAGGAAATGGTTCGGCTGAATGCGCGCGCTGCGGTGGTTATCGATCCAAATCATGCAAGCGTCACGCCGGAATGGATCCGCGACCTCGCCGCGCCCATTCTTTACGGCTACGATTTCGTCGCTCCGCTTTACTCCCGCATCGATGGCGATGAAAACCTGGGCAGTCATATTTGTTACCCGTTCATTTATGGCCTATTGGGCAAGCGCATTCGCTACCCCATCGGCGGCGAGATGGCGATCTCGTCGGAGCTGGCGCAATATTATCTTTCCCTGAACTGGAGCGCAGCCGCCCAACAAGACGGCGTGGATATTTTTATGACGCTGCACGCTTTGTTAGGAAATTTCGAATGCTGCCAGACGGCGCTGGGGCCGAAACACAAAAAGTATTCTGCTGAACATTTTAACCTCTTCAAACAAGTCGTGAGCGTTCTGTTTGATGAGCTGCTCGCTCATAAAGCACGTTGGTTGTCGCCGGTGGATGTCAATGAGTTTAAAATCTTTGGCGAATCGCCCTCCAGAAACTTCGCCAGCGCGCTTCATGTCAACGGCCGGGCGGAGGCGGCGCTGAGAGAATTTCACCGCAGTCGCCCGTTTCTAAAAACGGCGCTCAGCCCAGAGCTCATGCCCGCACTTTGCGAGATGTATGATCGCCAAAGCGTTGCCATCGATTCGCAAATGTGGATGCAAATTCTTTATGAAATTTTCTATCATTATGAAAAAATCGAAAGCAAGGACGAGCTGATCAAGGGGTTGGAATCGCTTTATACTGGACGGCTGATGACCTTGTTGAAGGAATCGGCGGAGGCGGAAGGCGTATTGGAGAAGCTTATCAAAAATCAGGCGGAATGCTTTTACAAATTCAGAAGTCGGTTGACGGAAAAATTTGAATATGAATTAGCCGCGGCTTAACCCTCCTTTGCTAAAGCGTACTCAAGGTAGCAAATATCTTGTCAGTTGCAAGCTCACTTCTAAAAAAATTCGAGACATTCGTGGTTCAAGCCTTCCACAGGAAATTTTAAACACAGTCAGAGACTGTGTTGGATCCATTCATGCAAGATTCACCAAAAAATTCGTGCCCATCTGTGTCATTCGTGATTAAAGCTTTTCTACAAATTCATCAAACAGAAACCCCGTATCCAGCGGACCCGGCGAGGCCTCCGGATGAAACTGCACCGCGCGGAACGGCTTCGTGCGGTGGCGAATGCCCTCGTTGCTCCCGTCATTAGCGTTGAAAAACCACGGCTCCCAGTCCGGCGGCAGCGAGCGTTCGTCTACGGCGTAACCGTGATTTTGCGAGGTGATGAAACAGCGTTTGCTGCCCACCAGCACGCACGGCTGATTCTGACTGTGATGTCCGTACTTGAGTTTGTAGGTATCCGCGCCGGCCGCCAGCGCCATGATCTGACTGCCGAGACAAATTCCGAACATCGGCTTGTCCTGCTGATACGCCTCGCGAACCCTGCGCACCGTGGCCGCCACCGTTTTCGGATCGCCCGGCCCGTTGGAGATGACGATGCCGTCGTACTGCTCTTTGGAGATGTCCCAGTCCCACGGCACCGTGCGCACCGCGACATTGCGCCGCAGCAGCGAGCGCACGATGTTGTACTTGCAGCCGCAGTCGATGAGCAGCACACGTTTCTTGCCTGTGCCGTATTCCGCCGACTTTTTCTGCGCCACGCGCGCCACCAAGTTTTCGAGATTGGGGTCGTAAAACGGCAAATCCTTTTCGTGCACCACAATCTTGCCCAACATGCTGCCGCGCTCGCGCAGTTTCTGCGTGAGCAAACGGGTGTCGAGGCCGCTGATGGCGGGAATGTGATTGGCCTTCAGCCACGCGTCGAGGTTGGAGTGGCCGCTCCAGTGGCTGAAATCGCGCGAGTATTCCGACACCACCAGTCCCGCAATGTGAATGCGCTCGGACTCGAAGTCGGTTTTCAGAATGTCAAGATTATTTTCGCCTGCCTGCGCAGGCAGGGGGCACGGCACGCCGTAGTTGCCGATCAAAGGATAGGTCAAAATCAGGATCTGCCCCGCGTACGACGGGTCGGTGAACGACTCCGGATACCCTACCATGCCGGTGTTGAAAATCACTTCGCCGGCAACGGAGGTCGGACTGCCGAACGCCTCACCGTGAAATACGGAGCCGTCTTCTAAAATTAGTTTGGCTAACATTTCCCTCCTTCAGACGCAGATGACGCAGATTAACGCAGATCGAAATAATTGTCATTTGCTAGCGCCGCGGAGTCGAGAAATCCGACGCAGAATGAATTCAGCGATTCGCTCAAAACGGATTGTGTGTAATGACGTTTCCGTGCGCCGCCAGATTCCTCACCCGGCAATCGGCGGAGCCGATCCGCTTTGCGGAAAAGCGTCGGGATTCGGAATGACAATTCGCTAGAGCTGATTAAACGTAATCAAAGTATCATTGAATTTCTGGATTGCGCTTTTACACTCTGCGCTATGCACTATGCGCTGTGCACTATGCGCCGTGCGGTCTGCACTAAAACTCCACCTTCTGCTCCACCGTTTCTCCCTTGCGAACAACAACGCTGATCTCCCGCGCCGATTTGCCCGCCGGCTTTACCGGCTTCACCACCACTACAAATTCGCCGGTGGGCATTTCAAAAGTCTTCGGGTTGGAGTTGGCATTGGTGTAAGTTCGGCCCGCCGCGATTTGCTGGCGTTTCGCTTTGTCGTAAACTGTGACCGTGGCATCTACTAATGTGCTGCCCTGCACCGCGCCAACTCGCAACGTGCCGCTGTCGAATTCAATTTTGTGCTCGACGCGCGTTCCCGGTTCGACCACAACGCCGGTGATTTTCCGCTCCGGCTTGCCCTCGATTTCAACCGAGCCGAGCGTAACGTCATATTCGCCCGGAGTGATTTTTATCACTTTGGGATTGGAGTTGGCAGATCTATAGGTCCGGCCGCTGGCAACATTTTCATTCGTACCGGCAACGTAAACGCCAACGGTGGCGTCGGAAAGCTGGCCATTGCGCGTCACCAGAATCGAAAGCTCGCCGGTGCTGAAATCCACCACCTTTTCGACGGTCGCATTTTCGCCAACCTGCACGCCTTTGAATGTGCGCGACACGTTGCCGCGAAAGCCAATGGCGATCGCTTCGATGTCGTACGCCCCGGCCGCCACTGGCAACAGCCGCGGGTTGGTGTCGGGGGATTTGTAAGTGCGCCCCCCGGCGACTTCTTCTTTGGTGCCGGCTTTGTAAACGTGCACGGAAACATCGGTGAGCTGGCCGTCGGCAACGGCTTTCACCGAGATGCGGCTGTTCGGAATCGCTGGCGCTTCGACCGTTTGATTCAATGCAGCGGACAACTCATCGGCGTTGCTGGCCCTGAGGTAGAGTCCGCCGCCAGCCTGCGCAGTGCACTCGAGCTGCGAGGCGTCAACTTTGCCGACATCAAACCCGATGACGTGCATGATAAAATTCGCGCCAGCTTTCTTCGCCGCGGTCACGGTTTGACACGGATCGCCGCCGCAGGTTTCGAGGCCGTCGCTGAGCAACACGATGGTGGTTTCATCAGCCCGGCTTTTTACCAGCTCAAACGCTTGCTTGATGGCATCGGTGATGGGAGTTTTGCCAAGGGGGTTGATCGCCTCCACTTTGGAGATGAGATCGGCTTTGTTGATTTTGGCGAGCGGCGCTAGCGTCTCGATATCGGCGCAATCGCTTTTGCTGCGATGGCCGTACGTGACCAGCCCAATTTCCGAATCGTCCGGCAGTCCCGCAACCAAATCTTTCAACACCTGCCGCGCGATGGTAATTTTATGCCGGCCCTGAATTTGCTCCCACATCGAACCGGAAGCATCGAGAATCAACACAAGGCTTTGCTGATTTGTCGCCGGCTGCGCGGTCAACAAGCCAAAACTTAGCGGGATGAAAAGTGTAAGCAAAATTAGAATGGTTCTCTGCATGGCCTCCCTCTTTCTGGTTGGATTAATGGATTAATGGATTACTGGATCAATGGATGAATGTGCATGGCGCATAGCGACGGGGCGATGGAGTGATGGAGTTTTGGAACGTGAACTGTGAGACGTGAGACGTGAAACCAAATTTTGAATTTTGAAATCTGCCCTTTGCATTTTCATTTCATTGATCCATTGATCCATCAATCCATTACTCCACCACTCCAAGCTCCATTACTCCACGTTGTGAAAATCGCCGCAATCGCCTACCGACTCAGTTTAGAGAATAACGACTCGTACGCCTCCGTCACCTTCTCCCACGTGTAAAACTCGCGGATGCGCGCCACGGCTTTCTCACCGTACTTCGCCACTTCGTGGGGACGATCCAGCAGATGCTGCATCCTCTCTGCCAGTTCGCCATTTTTTTTGCTATTGAAATAGACGCCGGCGTCGCCCAAAACTTCGCGGTGCTCGGGGACATCGTTGGCCAACACACAGTTGCCGTGTCCCATGCCCTCCAAAAGCGCGGGATGGGTGCCGCCCACTTCTGTGGCTTGCACATAAAAATAGGCGTTGGACTGCAGCTCGCGGTAGCCCTGTCCAAACACGTAACCCGTAAAAATGATGCGCGGATCTCTGGTCTTTTTCAAATTCTGAATGTACTCGCCGTTGTAGGGCGCGTCGCCGACGATGACGCACTTCAAATTGGTCTTCACCTGCTCGAACGCCTTCACCACGAGATGGGCGTTGTTCTCCGGCTCCAACCGGCTCACGTACAGCACGTAGCCATTCGGCTGTAGGCCAAATTTGTCGAGCGCGTCCTTCGTTTCCACTTTGCCGATGGGTGTGCCGTAGGGAATGAAGGTCGAGCGCTTGTTGAATTTTTCGAGATAGTACTTTTCGATCTCGCGGGCATCGGTGACGATCTCGTTGGCGGTGAAGGTGGCCAGCCGCTCAGAGATGAGATAGAACCAGCGACCTAACTTGTTCCACTTGGCGCGCTTCCACTCGAGGCCATCAACGTTGATGGCCACGGGCGTGCCCACCAGTCGCGGGATGAAGGCGCAATAGGCGTTGGCGCTGTTGCAGATGAGGATGGCGTCGTAGCGTTCTTTAAGCGCGTGCAGCACGCAGAGGAAGGTGTGCGCGACGGTGTCCAAATACTTATGCGCGATGGTCGGCAAAATCACCAGACGCACGCCTTTGTAAAATTCGCCGTCGTATTGGATGGTGTTGGAGCGGCCGTACACCGTCACCTCGTGCCCGCGCTCCACCAGCCGCGGCGCAAGCTGCTCCGCGAAAGTTTCGAATCCACCGTAGTTTGCCGGAATGCCCCGGATGCCCATGATTGCAAGTTTCATAGTTGGATTTAATTCCTCACTTCTTCCAAGTACTTTGCAGCGAATCGCGCATCACAACTAACAACCCGCACCATTCTTTTTCTTTAAATTGGTTCATCGCTCGCATCACCCGTTGATGAATTTTGATCTCGTTCGGTTTCCTCAAACGAACAATCAAAATTCCATGATGGGATTCTTTGCGATGATGCGAAAAGCCTTTGTCTGTCGTAATGAGTAGCCGTCCTTCTTTCTGAACCTTTTTCCACAAGTCCTCATCGGACATGCCTTCGTCCGGCGTTCCGCGAATATCCGTCACATCGTGTTTCATGTGGCGAAGGGCGGCGACGGTTATTGACGGTATGTTTTCGTCAACAAAAATTTTCATGTTCACTCTGCCAACGATTCAATAGGCGCGACTTGTTCTTCTGCAAGAGTTGCTGCATACTCCAAACACGCGAGAATATCTTCGCGCTCAATTGAGGGATAGGCTTTCAGCAGCCCCTCGATTGTGTCGCCATTGGCCAACATACGAACGATTTGGTGCACGGGAATGCGCGTACCTTTTATGCAGGCTTCGCCGTGGCAGACTTTTGGGTCGATTGAAATACGTTCGTGCATTTTATCACCTCATTTTCAGTTTACTTTTTTTGTGACTTTGCCGAAACCAGCCGTGACACGAGCTGCTCCGCGAAGGTTTCAAATCCACCGTAGTTGGCCGGGATACCCCGAATGCCCATGATTGCAAGTTTCATCTTTTCCGAACAAGTCCTCAAAAAATATTCTTCATTAATAGCCAATCTCTTTGAAGTGTCATTTCGAGCTGAGCGTAGCGAAGCGAGAAATCTGGTTGAGCACGATCTGTGCGCCGCCAGATTCCTCCGCCGACAAAGGGCGTCGGCGTTCGGAATGACAAGTCACTGAGAATTTTCTTTTCCCAAATTTAGACTTGCAATTTTTTAAAACAAAGCAAGCTGCTCCTGATGGCGCTTCATTTTATCCAGAAACTTCTCCCAAACCTCATAGTCCAATCCAATCTCAAATTGCTTTTGCAATTCCTCAAGCTGAGTTGCAATCATATCATAGCCAGCATCGGAGGCGATTTCATCAAGAGCGATCCGCATCAAAATCTCTTTCGTGTAGGGACGTTTGGCATCCTCGAAAATGATGCACTTCAAAAGATCGAGGGTTCGTCTATCCTTCAGCAGCAACCACGTGAACACCGCATCGGAAAGCTGGTCAAAGCTCAAAAAATAACAAGTATCATCGAGCATCAAAGGTTTATTGTTTTCGGGCAATATCAAAGTAAAGGATGGGGTTTTATATAATCCAGAAATGGCTACCTTAAACGGCTTGAAAGAATATTCTCCGATTCCAAAAATCGAAAATTCCGGTTTGCCAGCGTAAATCGACGATTTTCTATTTTCCAGAAATTCTCGCTTAGAATTCAAGTAGTTGAAAAGCATCGGAAATTTTTCAGACAACCTTGACGTGTCTTCCCCAAGATAAGTTTGAGTTATGATAACGTACTTTCTTGGCCTGCTTATGATTTGACCTTTTATGTCCGAACTTTTGACAATCCCGAAGATTCTTTCTTCTTCAACACAGACTTCCTCGTCAAACCCGTTGTACGTTTTACCGCCAACTTTTTCCAACTCGAAAATCTTGCTATTGTCATGTTTGACGCCCTGACGCCATTCAAAAGGACATACTCCATCATACTTTGAGCTGGCTTGATAAAACTCAATATTCGAGACAAACTTGTCTTTCACCCACCCAAACGAGTTTTGTACGACTGCTGGTTTAGACAAACTATAAACGGAACATGCCAAGTTGGATCGGGTCTGATTGAAATCGCAGGTGAAAAGCGAAGCTTCAACGGAGGCACCGAAATGTTCTTTTGCATCAAAACTAAATGATCTCAAATTAGAAATCTTATAGTTTGTTTTTCTCAAATCATAGACCAGGTTTTTTATAACTGAATTTTTCAAAAGCATAACGATACTTCCGGACATGCTGCTAAATTCATTGAGCATGGTGAGCACTACAAATTCGCCGATATCAAAGTTGCCTTTTCCCGTGATGGCATCGAGGCCTTTATGTCGTTTGAAGTTTGATTTCCGAGGAATATTGCTTGACCCCAGCGAGCTCAATTCTGCATTTGTCACCCACGGCGGATTTCCAAAAATCAACAAGGGTTCTTCGCAAGAATTACGAATTTCCTTCCAGTCAAAATCGAACACATCGGCATTAAACAGAAAAATTTCAGGCCGGTTGGAGTCGGGATGATCAATAAAATATTCAAGGATTCTAAACTTGGAATGCCACACGTACTGCTCGTGAATCTCGACTCCAAATATTTTTTTCAAAGATGGCAGATTTTTTAACGCGGACAGGATAAATGAACCTTTTCCGAAAGTGGGTTCGATCAAAACCCTCGGTTGAATGTCTCCTTTTATGAATGTGCAAACTTCGTCAGTCAGGTGGTCAGGCGTTTGAAAATCACCGTACTCGCGCCGCTCTTCATCGCGGACAACAAGCCGTTGCCTCTTGAGTAATTCCAGAAAAGACAGATAATCAGCTTGTTCTGGAAAGAAATCCATCAACCCGGAAATCGCGGAGATGATCTCATTGGCTTCCCTAAAATCCGTTACTTCGGAAAAGCGCTGTTTGAGATACTCGATGCGTTTTTGGTGAAACTGATATTCCAATTTGTTCATCACGAGATTGGCTTGTTTATGATTTTCACAATTCCATCCACTGACTCAGCAAGTTTCACGATTCGTCCGTATTGCAATCTCCACTGCAATGCGTTGGATATGGTCAAATATCCCTGTTCAGGTGGATTTGTCAAGATTTCTTCGGCGAGCGCGTTGAGAGCTATTTCGTCGGTAGGTAAGTTTCTATCACTCAAATAGGCGATGATGTCATCAGCGTTGGCCTCGTTATCCAACATTTGTCGCAAAGCTTTGGTGATTTGGAAATCGCCCGTGCGATGTTGATGAATGAAAGAGCAGTTTAGGAAATCAAGCGTTGCGGTGGCTCTACGAGGATCATCATTCTTTTCGTAAACGAATATCAAAAGATTGTACCCTAACCCATAAATTTTTTGCCGCGCATTTCTGAAAGGACAGGACGACTGCGGCTGCTTCACCGATGTAACTTTCACATCCGTGTTTAATGATCGCGATGGGAAATCGATTCCGTTTGCGGAAGAACCCTTTTGGTATTCATACTTCGCTGCAAGATGATTCTGAAATTTGTGCTCGATGAAAGTCCCGACGGCCTTCCCATCCGTAATCCCGAACAACTCTTTGTTTTCGTATTTCGATTCCATTTCGCAAAAGATTTTTGCTTCGTCAATCAGATGCTGAATCGAAAGTTGCGGCTTCATGAGAAATCCTGATCCACTTTTAGTTGATGAAAATAAGAAATTATTCAATAAAGCTCAATTCGCGAAAGTTTCAAATCCACCGTAGTTTGCCGGGATGCCCCGGATGCCCATGATTGCAAGTTTCATAGTTTTCAAAATCTCATTTTAGATTATCTCTTTAACCGCAAAGAACGCAACAGTTGCGCAAAGATCGCCATGGTTTTCTTTGCGGCATCTTAGCGAACTTTGCGGTTAATTTGTCAGAATAAATGTCTTGATTTTTCAAACGTACAATTGTATTATTTCAACGCATTTTTAACGAAAGGTCAGTCGTCATGTCTGAACAAGCTGAACAAATTTTCTCCCAAGCTTTAACCTTGCCGCCCGACGAACGCGCGGAATTAATTGACCGCCTGCTGTCGAGCTTCGAATTCCCACAATCGAAATCAATCGATGAGATGTGGGCGGAGGAAGTCGAAGATCGCATCGATGCATACGAGCGCGGAGAAATAGCAGCGATTCCTGCCCACCGAGTATTCGATAAGAATCGAAGGAAGTAGTCTCGGTGAAGATCGAGTTTCTCACCGTCGCTGAAATCGAATTGCAGGAAGCGATTGATTATTATAACGACCAACGCGAAGGCCTCGGCGATGAGTTTGAAGTAGAGGTCAAACGTACTCTGGAACGCATCGTCCAATTTCCTAAAGCGTGGCCGCCACTTTCCAAACGCGCCCGGCGCTGCATCTTCAAGCGTTTTCCATACGGGGTGATTTATCAAATCCGACCTGACTCCATTCTCATCACTGCTGTTATGCATCTTCATCGAGATCCTAAAAACTGGCGATCGCGTATTTAGTGTTTCGGACGCCACAATTCAATTAAGTAGTTTCTCTAGTCCATAATTCAATCTAGAGAATATTGTCGTTGCAAATGGTACTGCCTCCTGTATTTTATTGAACATGATAGATGTATTATTCAAAAAGTTAAGATTTGCAAACTCACCATACTTTTTCATAAACTCATCAAAGGCATGGTTAAGTTCATCATCATAGAAACACCTGACACGTACTTTGATTAGTCTCTTCTTTTCTCTAAATGAAATCAATCTGTTTCTGTTTTTATCAAGCTCTTTGACCAATATCTCATCTGCGATGTCTTCCGCTTTGTGTTCACTAACCTGCCATTTGATTTCCATTACAGTCCAATAAATATTTTCCATTAATGCAAATGTCTCGTCAATATATGATATAATGGGTTGAACAAGGTTTTGAGTTTGATATTCTTTTTGCCATTCGAACCGAGCTTTTCTTAACTCAAACTTTTTTGAAATAAGTGAGGCTAAGAAGCCACTTCCCAATCCAGCTAACAGGGTACCGAGAACTGCTATAACAGTAACAAAGTTTTGTTTAATCAAGTCACTCCAGTCCATTAACTACTCCAAATCACAAAAAGCTTATTGCATTTTCGCTCTTATCATAAACCCTTCGAAAGCGAAGAAGGAGAGGGATTGATCGGAATAAGAATTGATCGAAAGCGTACAATATCCGAAAAGCTCAACTCACGAATCCCAAACAACACCCCGACAAACAGCATCAGCAAAAACGCGCATTTGGCGATTAAGTAGTGATCCAAAATCGGGAAGTAGTACGCCAGCGCCAGTACCGCTGCACCGGAGAGAACCGTGCGTGCGGCGGAGAGCGGCGGCATCACCACTCGCACATTGCGCAGCAGCAGCGTTCCCACCACCACAATGCCCACGACGCCGACGATTAGCGTGGCTAGCGCAGCGCCCAATCCCGCGTACCTCGGCACCAAAATCGCGTTGGCAGCGACGTGCAAAATAATCAATGAGCCGGTGCCGATCAAGCACGATTTCAATTGCTCGCGCATGATCAAAATCGTGTTCATCACCGCAAAAAAAGTGATGAGCGCGATGCCCGCAAACAGCACCGCGAGTATCGGGCCCGCGGCGGTGTACTGCTCGCCAAAAAAGAGCGTCATCAGCGGCACGGCGGTAGCGCCAATCACCACGATCATCGCGAACAGCAGCATCAGCCAGTAGCGCAGCGTGATGGCGGTGACGTCGCGCACCCGTTTCTCATCGCCGGTTTTGGTGGCGCGCGAAATCACCGGCATCAGCGCCGAGGAAATCGCCAGCGACAAAAAGTACGGGATCTTCGCCATGCTGGACGCCGACACGTACTGCCCCACTTCGACATCGCTCAAATGATATTTCACAAACCAGATGTCCACCGAGAACAGCAGCTGCAGCCCGACGTAATAAAACACGTTGATGAACGCGAAACGGAAGAATTGAATTTCTTCCAACTTCGCTTTGATCTCGGGCATCTTCACCAGCAGCAGTCCGCCGAGCCATCCGCCCAGCGCGCCGAGCGTGTTGCCGAGCACCGCGCCGGTGACGGAGAATCCCGAAAGCACTAGCGCGAAAATCGACAGCGGTTTGGCGATCGCGTACGCGATGGCGCCGAGTGTCTGCCGGCCAAATTGGTGCAGTCCGTTTTGCAGGCTCTGATAATATTTGTACAGCCCGTAGAAGATGATGTCGAACGCCGCGATTCTCAGATAGAATTGCAAACTCGGATCGTCGAACCACGAGGCAATCAGCGGCGCGATGCACCAGAACAAAATGAAGAATCCCAGCGAGTTGAGCAAATGCACCGGTAGAGTTTTGCGCACGAGCAGGCGTGCGGCATCCATGTTTTCGGCGACGAATTTTTGCAACGCAATCGGGATGCCGGTGATGACGAACAGGTGCGCCACAAACAGAAACGACATCACCACGCCGAACGTGCCGAAGCCCTCGGGTCCGAGCATCCGCGCGAGGCCAACGTTGATGACGTAGCCGGAGATCAGGAACACCACTTGGCTTATCAATAATAGAATGGTTGCTTGTCCGAGCATGTCTTCACCCAACCGACGGAGTAATTCGAACGAGAGTTCTTTTCATTATGATCCTGCTTTTGGAACGAGGATTAATGGATTGTTGGATCAATGGATTAATGAAAAACAATGATCCAATAATCCATTGATCCATTAATCCTCTTTGGTCATCGAAGTTTTCTTGCCCTTCACCGGCACTTTGGCTAACGAAGACGCGCCATTGCTGGTGGCGAGCTTCGTCCAAATCTCATCCATCACTTCCATCGAGCGTACTCCTTCCTCCGGCGCGATGGGCAGCGGATCGCCATCGAGGATGCTTTTGTAAAATAGCCGAATGAGCGTCTCATTGCCCTGATACATGTTGTATTTTCCGAGCAAACCGAGCACCGTGTTTTTCATTCCCGAGCTAAAAATGATGCGCGCCTGTTTCATGGCGCTGAGACTGCGGCTCACCACGCGCGGCAGCTTCGCGGCGGGCTTGTCGAGAAAAACGTACTTGTTGAGGAAATCGATCTTCAGCGTGGCGGCGGTGCCATAAACATTCACGAACAAATAGCGCGGCGAAACCGCCATCGACATGCTGAGCAGGCCGAGCATGGTTTCGTTTTCGAGCATCACCCGCAGCTCGTCGGTTTTCATGTGGGGAACGATGCGATTGAATTTCCCCTGCACGCCGTGCACGCGCGCGTCGCCCATCACATCCAACAAGAGCGCGATGGGATGGGAGATGAAATTTTGATAAAGCGAGCCGGGCATGTTGTACGCCCAGTTGTTGCGGCCCTCCCACGTCAGGTAGCGGCTGCCGGCGTCAGAACTGTACGAGGTGCCGTACCAGCTTTCCACGTACGAGACGCGACCAAGTGCGCCGCTGGCGATGATCGCGCGCGCTTTCACCATCACTTCGTCGAAGAGGTGATTGTGATCGACGCAGAGCAGCACGTTGTTCTTTTTCGCAGAGGCCAACATGCGCTTGGCTTCAGCGGCAGTCAGCGCGAACGGTTTTTCCACAAACACGTGGCAGCCGCAATTCATCGCCGCGATGCTGATCTCGGCATGACTCTGCGATGGCGTGCACACGTGCACTGCGTCCAGCTTTTCGTTTTCCAGCATCTCTTTGTAATTGGAATACGATTTCATGACGCTGTACTTTTTCGCCATTGTTTCGCGCGCGGTTTCAACGGGATCGCTCACGGCTGCGACCACAGCGTTTTTGATGCGACTCAGCGCAGCGAGATGCGGACCGGAGATCACGCCGCATCCAATTACACCGACGCGAACTTGTTTGTCGGAATTGATCGCAACGTTAATTTTGTTGCCCGGCGGATTCCGCTTCGGCTGTGTTTTCTGCTTATTCCAAATAAGCATATCGCGCACGGTGGCGGGAACATCTGCCGGCTGCCAGTTGAGCTCTGTTCTGATTTTTTCATTTGAATAAAAAAACGGCGTGGCCCAAAGTCGGATCTGCGACAAACTCAGTGGCGATTTCATTTTCGCCAGTCCCAATAATTTGTCGAGACAAATCGCCATGAAGTTCATCACCGGCAGCGGTACACGAATGGTGGAAAATTTCGGTTTCACATGCTGGCGAACTTGCGCGAAAAATTCACGCTGCGTGAGGGTATCGCTTTCGACGGCGTTGTAAATTTGACCGATTGCTTCCTTTTTTGAAATCGCCAGCCAGACCGCTTCGGCCACCGTTTCCACGTGCGAAAGTGGCAACGGCAATTTTCCGTTGCCAACAATCAGATAACGATTGCTGCCGAGGGGCATGCCGAGTCGCGACATGAACATCGGACCGTGCTTGCCATAGAGCGCGCCGGGGCGAATGATGGTCGTCGCCAAACCTTTTTCGTGATACTGCTGTACCAGCTTCTCCCCCGCGATTTTTGTTTTGCAGTAAAACGTCTGCTGCTTCTCCTCGTAGGGCATGTCCTCGCGAAAGGTGTGTCCCGCCTTCGCCGAGGTGTGATCGTAAACGATGATCGAGCTGATGAAAACGAATCGCTGTACCTTTTCTTGAAGTGCTATCTCCAGCAAATGGCGCGTCGCCTCGACGTTGATTTCGTTGAAATCCTCCCACCTGCCGCGCAGCGCCGCCGCGGCGTGCACGATCACATCCACACCTTTGGCGGCTTTTGCGAGAACTTTGGGATCGCGCAGATCGCCGTCAATCATGCGCACGTTTCTTTCTCTGAGAAAACTCACATCGCTCGTGGGACGCACCACGGTCACGATTTCATACTTGTGCTTCTGTAAAACTTCAACAATGTGGCGTCCCAAAAATCCGGCCGCGCCGGTTACCAGTGCTTTCAATTGAGTGTCTCCTTTATCATTAACGAGGCCGTGTCATTTCGAGCGCAGCGAGAAATCTGGCTGAGCACGACCTGTGCATTTCCAGATTTCTCACCCCGACAAAAAGCAAAAGCGTCGGGGTTCGAAATGACATTGCCTATTTTAGGGCAAGCAACTTCGCCACCGGCCGGATCCAGCGACGAATCGCCGCTCGGCGGCTGACTCGCTTTTTCCCAGCGATACACCGAAACAGTTTTGTTCTTCGTCTCATGCACTTTTTTTACGCGCGACAACATAAACTCGCACATGGCCGCGGGCACATAGACATCATTTTCGAAGCGGTAGTTATCCACCACCAGCCATCCTGAGGGATGCGCCTCGAGCACCGATTGCAACTCCGCCACATCTTCAATAATATCGGCGCCGGAGTAGAAGTCGATGAGCCGGCCATCCGCCGCGACGATGTTCTTCTCCCGCGCCAAATCGCCGTTCGAGACATTGAGATTGTATTCCGCCCGCCCGAGATAATGTTTGACGGTCAGCGGCAGTGTGGACATCAGCACATCTTCGTCGGAGACTTTTCCTTTCAAAAATGCCGCCGCTTCTTTCCACTCATTGTGATAAATGGCGCCGTTGAAGTTGCCATCCGGCAGCCGCGGGATTTTCTGCGCGAAGCGGAAGTTGAAGGTCAGCGGCAGCCAAAGCAGGCAGGCAACTACGATAATAGCTTCTTTCGGGAGTCGGCTAAGACCCCCCTTAATCCCCCCTTGGTAAGGGGGGAAATTTTCCCCCTCCTGCGGAGGGACACTTTTTTGATCACTCTTTTGAGGGGACGCGTCGATTTTATTCCCCGCTCGAGGGGGGACGCCCATTCCATTCCCCCCTTGAGGGGGGATAAAGGGGGGTGTCTTCCCGGATACTGCGAATCTGTTAAACACAGCGTCAAAGAACTTCACTTCGGACAATTTCACAATCACAAAATCCAGCGCCACGGCGCCGACCAAGTAAAACAACGGATACACGTGAAACACATAATCATTTTTGCGATATTGGAAAACAAAACTGAAAAGAATCACAGGGACGAAGAAAGTCAACAACGTGAACACGCCCACGCGATTCCAGTTTACCAAAATTAGAATTGCGCCGCCAATGAATAGCAGATTGAACGGCAATCTCTCCGCGCCAAAGAAAAATTCAAAAATGCGCCAGGGATTCTGCGCCGATGCCACCTCCGCCCATTTGGGTTGATACTCGGCAGCGTAAATCACGAACTCGCGCATTGGCGGGAGAACGAGGTACGCCAAAACCAGTGTGCCCAAAATAGTTGTCATCAGAATGACGTATTTGCTTTTCAACGCTTCGAAGAAACCTTGTTGAAAAACGGCCGCGATCGCCATCAATAAAAGATAGGCGATGAATGTTAGCAAAAAAAGTCCGGCGTTTTGGTGCGTGGAGTAGCTGAGGAGCAGAAAGAATCCACCTAAAAGTAAGTAGGGCAGATTCAGTTGCCAGCGCTGGAACACCCCCCTTAATCCCCCCTTATCAGGGGGGAATTTTTCTGCTCCCCCTTTTTTAAAGGGGGAAACAGGGGGATTCTCAAATCCGCGATAAAAAAAATACGCTCCCGCCAAAAACAAAAGTTGAAACAACGCATACATCCGACACGCCCGCGACCAGCCGATGGCAAATGGCGACACCGCCAAAAATAGCGCGGACAGCAATCCTACCCGCTCGTTGAACCATCCGCGGCCGATGATGAAAATCAGCGGAATGGAGAGAATCCCAAAAATCGCCGACGGCAGCCGACTGGAAAACTCCGACACGCCGAATAATTTAAACGACGCCATCAGCGCGTACGTTTGCAGCGGCGCGCGCGGATAGGGATAGCCCGAATCCAGCAGCGGCTCACCGACTCGCAGCATCGATTTCGCCGCATCGACGAAATCCAGCTCGTCCACCCAGAAGCTGGGGACGCCGAGGTTGGCAAGGCGGAGGTAGGCGGCGGCGAGGATAACCAAAATAAGTACAGTTAAAATGGTTTTATTTCTTAGCACAGAAAATCTTCATTCAGTGTGTTTCGGTAATTTCAGTGTTTAAATCGCCCATCCCAGAACCCCTTCGTATACGCCACCATCCCCAAAAATATCAGCGGATACAATCCCACAAACTGCAGGAACAATTTCTTGTCGTATTTGAAAAACCGTTTGCCAATGAGCAGCGTGCGGGCAAACGGAATCAGCGGAATCAAAACCGGATATTTCACCAGCACCGCGCCAACCTGCGATTCCTTTTTCCGCACCTGCGCCGCACCCACGCCGATGTCGTACTGATTCTGCAAATACTTTTTCAGCTTCGTGCGATTGGAGTGCCACACCGTGATCGGCCGCTGAAAATAGATCGGCTCGCCGAGCAAAGTGATTTTTCGGCAAAAGAGTGCGTCGCTGCCTTTGATGGTATCTTCGATTTTGCCAATCTGATCGAACACGCTGCGCTTGAAGGAAATATTGCAGGTGGGAATAAATCGCACGGGACCCTCGGGCATGGCGGGCACCATCTCGCTGAATTCTAAAATGTACTCGGCCGTGCCCACCAAGCTTTTCGGCGTGCCGTTGGCCACGGGTCCGCCCACCACACTCTTGCCATTCTTCTGCTCGGCGATGATGCGCTCCACCCAGTCCTCGCTGGCTTTGCAGTCCGTATCGATGAACGCAATCACTTGTCCACGACTCTGGCGAATGCCGTAGGTGCGCGCGGTGCCGGGATACGCCCGCTGCGGCAGATGGTGCGTCTGCACAAACGGATAGCGCTCACGAATGAACGGCGTCAGATCGTCCTCGGAGCTGTCCACCACGATCACCTCCACGTCCTCCCGCTGCACTTGATCTTTGAGCGAGTCGAGACAGTGGGCGATCCAGTGCTTCGAGTTGTACGAGGGGATGACGATGGATAGAAAGATTTCGTTCGATTTACTTAGCATGGTTACCCGATATTTGTCATTTCGAGCGGAGCGTAGCGGAGTCGAGAAATCTGACGGAGAATAGACTTTACGATTACGCCCCTAACTCAGTACTGCAAGAACGATCTGTGAGCCGCCAGATTCCTCACCGACAAAAAGCGTCGGTTCGGAATGACACCTTGGGGCCGACTGATTGCTTTCACGTCTGCCGTTTGCCCTCTGCCGTTTCACTTTTCACCTATTTAAATACTTCGACAAGTTCTTCTCATAGAATTCAAACGTCCTCTTCACCCCCGTCGCCAAATCCACCTGCGGACTCCAGCCCACCGCATCCTGAATTTTCTGGTACGTCACCACGAAGCGCTTGATGTCGATGGCCTCGCGGGTTTTGGGAAAGGGAATGTGCGTGATTTCGCCTTTGCCCACGGCACGCACGATCTCCTTCACCATGTCGATGAACACTGTCTCCACACCCGAGCCGACAAAATACATTTGCCCATTTGCCTTCTCCGAAATCGCCACGCGGATGAACGCGTCCACCACGTCGGTGATGTAAACGTAATCGCGGGTCTGGCGGCCTTCGCCGTAAACCGTGATGGGCTTGCCCGTCATCGCGTTGGCCATGAACCAGTTGAGGATGCCGTAAAATCCCGCGTGCATCTGACAGCGCGGGCCATAAACATTATTCAGCCGCAGCGAGACCACGGGGAAGCCGTAAATTTTGCTGTACAAAAACAGGTACTGCTCCGCCGCCATCTTGTTGATGCCATACACATCCGTCGGATTTTGCGGATGCTGCTCGTCCACGGGCATATACACAGGCTCGCCAATTTGTCCGCGCGATCCCGCAAACACCACTTTGGCACGACTGCCATTGCGGCGCACCGCCTCCAGCAAATTGATGGTGCCCTGACAGTTGATGTCCACGTCCAGCTCGGGCGACTCCACCGAAATCTCGCGCCCCACCTGCGCCGCCATGTGAAAGACGATGTCCTTCTCCGCCGTCAGCTCCACCAGCAGCGCACGGTTGCGCACATCGCCTTTGATGAACTGCACCCGGTCTTTTATCTCTTCGATATTAAATGGATTCCAACCGTACGGCTCGATGCAGGCATCCATGATGGTCACCCGCGCGCCCAACTCCACGCAGCGGTGCGCGAGGTTGCTGCCGATGAAACCCAATCCACCCGTGATCAAAACTCGCTTGTCTTTCAATATGGAATAGTCAAAGCTCAATTCAACATCTCCTCAATAACGTTTTTCAATTTTTGTGAGAACACTTCCAACGTGCAATTTTGCAAAAAGCGCTCGTGACCGTTTTGCGCGAGTTGCTTTCGCAGCGCCGCATCTTCGCGCAGCTTGCGGATGGCATCGGCGATGGCCTGCGGATTGGCGCGTTCCACCAGCAACGCGCTCTCGCCGTCTTTGAGCAGCTCCTGCACGGGTTCGTTTTTGCAGGTGATGAGCGGCCGCCCCACGGCCAGCGTTTCCACCACTTTGTTGGTGAACACCCGCGTCGCGCGGGGATTCTCGCCGAAGAATCCGAGGCAGCAGTCCGCCCGCGACATGTAATCTGCAAGCTGGTCGTACGGCACCCAATCGATGAAACGGCAGTTTGTGAGATTCAGTTTTTTCACGAGCAGCATATCGCGTTCGTAGGTAATGCCCTTGCCGATGATTTGAAATTCGACATCCGAATCCCGCAACAGATCCGCGGCCTGCAAAATGTACTGCACCCCGTGAAACGGTGCGTACTCGCCGTGAAAGTGCACTAAAAATTTTCCGTTCGATTCCCCAGTCGCTGCTTTTGGCCGCATCACCGCGGGATCGGTGGCGAGAAAAATGTGGCGGAATTTGCTTTCGGGAATCTTGAACATCTGCGAATAGACCCGAATATGATGGCGACTCTCGATGATGATGCGCTTCGCCAATTTCATCGAGATGTGATCGGAGAGCCAGAACAGTTTCGCCTTCCATCCCTTTTCGCTCCCTTTGCCGCGATCGTGAATCATCGTGCCGAAGGTGGAAATGTAAACATCAAACAAAATCGGTTTACGGGTGAAGAGCCACACCAGCGGCAGCAGCAGTTGTCCGTAAAATCCCACCACCACCAGATCGCAGCCGCGCTTCCTTTTCAGAAACTCCCAGATCACCCGCGGATAATTTTTGAACGATTTGTTCGGCGGCAGACAGGTCACCACCTCATAGCCCGCCTGCTGCATGGCGTAAATCATCGTGCGCGTGCGGGAGTAGCTCGCCTCGCGGCCCGCGACGTAGCAGATTCTTGGAGCCTTGCCTACATTCGGCGAACTCATAGTTCGACCTCGCACGGAACAATGAACGTGTCATTTCGAGCGCAGCGAGAAATCTGGTCTGCAACGATTCGTGCAGTGCCAGATTTCTCACCCCGACAAAAAGCGTCGGGGTTCGAAATGACATTGCTCTGAGTTCTAATTTTGTGCTTTCTTGTCATTGTCATCTGATTATTCACTCATGCTCGCTTTCCGAACTCATCCCCCAACCCCCTTCTCTTGCTAAGAGAAGGGGGCTTAGAGATCGAGACCCGTTCAAGTCCCCCTCTCTTGTCTTTTAAGAGAGGGGGATTTAGGGGGTGAGTTCCGAAGGTGCTCCAATCATGGGACTGCTTCGGCAAAAAGCGCCTCGCAGTGACAGGTCGAGCGCTGTCATTGCGAGACTCGCGCTGTTCAGCGAGTCGAAGCAATCTCATGGAACTACAAAGTTTTCTCTGATTTCTTGTCTTTATCATCTGATTTCTTCTCTTTATAAAACCTCCCAATCTCCAACTTCCGCACCCGATACTGTGTATCCTCAATCAACCGGCGATTGCCGCGAATCAAATCCGCCACCAGACCAATCATCACCGTCTGAAATCCGATTAGCATCAGCACCGCGGCAAAAATCAACGACTGGATGTGGCCGGCGCCGCCCTCCGTGAAATAAAAATAAAGAAATCGCAGCGAGAGCAGCAGGCCGCCGCTGAACACCAGCGAGCCGATAATCGAAAACATTTTCAGCGGCTCGTACATGGTGTAGATGCGCAAAATGGTGGCGAGCGAGCGCTTCACGTAATTGGGGATGCTGCGGAACAGCCGCGAGTCGCGCGTCTTGGCGTTGGTGCTGACGGGCACGTGGGTGATGGCGATGTTGTTTTTGCCCGCCTGGATGATGGTCTCGAGGGTGTACGTGAATTTCGAAACCACGTTCATGCGCAGCGCCGCCTCGCGACTGAAGGCGCGGAAGCCGCTGGTGGTGTCGGGGATGTTGGTGTCCGAAACGTGGCGCACCACCCAGCTGCCCAAATTCTGCAGCCGCTTTTTGAGAAAGGAAAAATGCGGGATGCCGTTGATCTGGCGGTCGCCGATCACCATGTCGGCTTTGGAGTCGAGGATCGGGCGCACGAGGTCGGGGATGCTCCCCCCGCTGTACTGGTTGTCGGCGTCGGTGTTGACGATGATGTCGGCGCCCAGTTTCAAACAGGCATCGATGCCGTTCATGAAGGCCTCGGCCAGTCCTTTGTTGTTGGTGTGGCGGACGATATGGTTTACACCCAACTGTCGCGCCACGTCCACCGTGCGGTCGCTGCTGCCATCGTCGATGATCAGCACCTCGATCTCATCGACGCCCGCAATGGACTTGGGCAGATCGCCGATGGTCTGCGGCAGGGTTTTTTCTTCGTTCAAACAGGGTATTTGGATGATGAGCTTCACTTTATTTTTTCTCTAAATAATAGAACACGGATGACACGGGTTTAACGGATTGACACCGAATATTTTTTTGCCTCGTCAATTTTTTATGATTGCGATGTGGTGTCACATTTTGTGATACTATCTCACGGTAAACGATTCGTCCTCGATTAGTTCTTGTTTGATCACTTTGAGTTGATACTGATCAATTAGTTTGTTGATGTTGAAGATCGCTTTATTTATTGCGTCCCGTGCTCTTTGAGAATCGCCTCTTGCAAGTTTGATTCTGTCCGTATCCCAACCAAGATGTTTGATAATGCCAAGAGAGTCGGAACCTACTCTGATCAAGTTTGCAATGCTCAAGGACATACCACAAGGAATGAAATGGGTAAAGATGTTTCGATATTCATTAAGTCTTTCTACGCTCCAATCTTCAGTGTCGATTGGTTGATAGAATCGAACCTTCAAATTGTAACCACTATTGTCCTGATTCTTTATTTTTTTATATAAGTTTCTAAAAGAATCCAACTCATAATGATTCATCTTGTCTGACTGCTCGTGATATGCCCTAAGCCATTTCTCTACGTCCTTCTTTTTCAAAATAGGCAGGGGATTCAATTTGTGTAAAGCTAGGACCATAAAGCATTGAAGCGTATTATGTAGTGAAATGATAAACCATTTCCATCGATAAGGATCGGAACTTAGACGTTCTGATTGTTCGGCCATCATTTCAATTGATGATATGGCCTCAGAGTATTTGTTAACTCGCAACCATTCATGCATAACTGTTGAAAGCACCTTCTGTTTCATACCAATCTTCTATGGCTGTTTCCCTTCCTTCTCATAATCTAAGAGCATTTCCTTGACTACCTCGGATAATTTTTCACAGAATGGAAGATAAAGACTTTTTTCCGAACGTAAGGACATTGGTAGCTCAATGTGAAAGGCAATCCAATCATTTGAAGTAATTGTTTTACTTCTTTCCGCCTTAAAATAAATTTCACTAAAATCTCCCGATATGACAAACTTTTGAAGTGGAATTAGATTCGATACGTTTGCCTTCAACTTTTCAGCCAATGAAGTTGAAAATCTATTTCTGTCAAGGCTTCCCGAGGATATTTCGATATCATACTTCGCTTTTTTCCCTCCATGCCCATGAATCTCGACAAGAATTTTGGGATGCCAACTTTTTATTCGTTGAAAATAGTCACTATTTTCCAGCTTATTAGGATCTATAAAATAATTGCAGGCAATAATACTATTGCAGTTTATTAGCTTTGCAATATACAATGCTAAAAACCCAACATTTTCGTCAGCAACACGATGGCTATCACATGGCAGTTCAGAAGTACCCAACGGAGCATGGTGAGGTGCAGCCACTACAATTTCCTTTAAACTCCTTTTTTCCACTATTAAAATTGATTTCTGATTGCACTCAAGAATATCCTCGGTTCTCATCATGTACTCCTGTATTTCTCTTCTTAATGCCCTGAAGATCTATCCCTGTGAAAGTAGCTTTTGTTTTAGAGCAATGAACTCCTCATGTGTGAGAGTTCCATTTTTTCGTAGCTCAACAAGCTTTGCTAATTCATCAGCCACAGAATATGAAGGATTTTTGGAAATAGTCTCGGTAGAATCGCGTGATAAACTCACGGACGCGCCGCACTTGATACAATGTTGCCAACCGCGCTCGATCTGCTCGCCACAGTTTGAGCAGCGGAAGGAACTCACTTTTTCTATCAATTTGGATTCTTGCTCCGCTCGTTTTATATATACGCTTATTAAACCATACCAATGATTTGCCTTCGCCATTACATTTTGGTATTGTATGCTACCTTTTTCTGTTTCATAATCAAAAAAGTTAAGTATGTGCACTGGTTTTCTTGTGTCATTTACTATGATTTTTAAATCGACCCGCCTTACCTTTTGAAGACTTTTCCGCTTACCAGAAAGGCCACCAACGATAGTACCAACACCACCAGCTATTAACCCGCCAACCAATGCTCCACCAAGTTGACTGGCACGAGAGGTCTTAGTTACGGTATCCCCGTCCTCGACAAGCTCGCATTCGACGAGTTGGTTGTAACTATAAATATAAGGTTGCAAACTCTCATTCTTTTTTTCGAAGAAACAAAGTTTGTTTGAAGCTTCATCAACTGCTATCCCTGACTCTGAAGCCAAATTCAAATATTTCTGAGTAGCATTGAATTCTGTAATCTTACTTAGAAGATTATTAACTCGAGCATCAAATTTCTCTTCTTCCCTTTTCAAATATTTCATGAAAAATACTACAATTGCAATTAAGAAGAGTGTAATGGAAAAAAATAAGCCTCCAAAGCTCAAATCCACTGTCCTAATGAAAATAACAAACAAAATACTCCCACCAAAAAATACTAAATTCGGAATTGTGTTTTTCATATCATTGCTGCCTATTCTGAACCATAGTGTTTTTAGGTTTAACAATTTCAATATCCACTCTGAAGAATTGAATTATGGAGGCTTTGAAAGATTGAAAAGCAAATTCGTCCGTTTTCACCTTTTCTATATACTTTTTAAAAGCTTCGCGGATGGCAGTGGCAAGCAGCATGGGATTTACAACCATTACTGATTCCTCAACTTGGACAAGTTCTTCAAAATCATATGAGAACTGACCACCTTCTTTGATACGGCCTTCATGAACTAACCCATTTCGAAATTCATTATAAAACCTTCGAGCGAGAGTTTGCGATTTGTTGTTAGGATCAATTTTATCGAAAGTAGAGATATTCGATTTGAGCCAGTTCTCAATTCTTACTCCCGTTTTCTGAATTCCCGTAGTAATAGCAGCTAAAAAATCAATTGTTGTTACACACAAAACTCCCGCAGCAAAAGAACTAATAGTATTATTAAGTTGATCTACTGGATCCAAATAAAATCCTGTTACTCTATCTTGAAAGGCGGGTATCAGATTGCTTTTGTCATCCCATCTCAGTTCTGTGAATTTATAATTCGGAGAAAAATAAAGATGCTCACCAATTTTCATGGTCCAAAATCTCCAATAGCCTATTTTTTGATCTACTACATTAGACGAAAACGATCATCTCGCCAATCAACCTCTCTCCCCCTGTCATTTCGAATCCCGTGCTTTTTACGGGATGAGAAATCTGGCGGTACACAGATTTGTGCTATGTCAGATTTCTCGCTTCGCTGCGCTCAGCTCGAAATGACAGTTTAGAAGGAACTCCTACAAAATCACAAATTCTCTCTCGTTCCCGAGTTTTAAAATCCGTCCCTATCCGTCCAATCCGCGTCATCCGTGTGCCAACCAATCACTCCAAAATCTCCTCAATCGTGTACTCCTTAATCTCCCGCGCGTGGGTGAAAATGATCATCTCGCCAATCAAGCCGATGGAGATCATCTGAATGCCGATCACCAGCAGCAGCGCGCCCAACAGCAGCAGCGGCCGTCCCGCAATCGGGCCGAACTGCAGCACGCGATAAATGAACAAATACACGTTCATCGCCAGCCCAACGATGGTGAAAATGAATCCCAAAAATCCTAAAAAATGCAGCGGCTTCTTCGAGTACTTGGTGAGAAAAATCACCGTGACGATATCGAGCACGCGCTGCACGTACTCCGACACATATTTCGACTGGCGGAATTTTCCCGCCAACTGCTCGATGGGCTCGTCGCCGACGCGGTAGCCTTTGCGCGACGCCAGTATCGGCAGGAAGATGTTCATGTTGCCGTAAATGGGGACGTCCTCCAAAACCTCGCGCCGCGCCGCAAACACGCCGCTGTTCACATCTTGCAAATGCAGTTTCGAAATCCAGCGGATGATGGCGTTGAAGCCCTTCGAGATAAACTGGTTGAGTTTCGAGTCACGGCGGGGATGGCGCCACCCCATCACCAGATCGCAGCCGTCGTCGAGGCGCGCCAGCAATTTGGAGAGCTGCGCGGGATTGATGCGCACGCGCGTGGTGAAGAACACAATCTTCTCGCCCGCCGCCTGCTTCAGTCCCGCATCGAAAGCGGCGGCCTCGCCAAACGAGGTGCGCATCCGCACGAGCTTCACGCCCGCGTTGCCATTGGCGATTTTCTTCAATTGATTCCACGTGCCATCGAGGCTGCCATCATCGACGAAAATGAACTCGTAGCTGCCCTCACCTTTACTAAACCTCGAAGGTTTAGTAAAGGTCGGAGGTTTAGTAAACGTCTCTGTCAAGCCAGCGTAGACGCTCTGAATGTCATCTTCAAAATCCCGCACCGCCACGATGATCGAAGCGAGTGTTTTAGCTGGCGCGACTTTCTTGTTTGCCTTTCCGTCCAAGGGTTTAGTCCTGCTGAGAACTTGCTCTTTCATATATCCTCAATTTTAATTCACCACAAAGGCACAAAGGTCACAAAGAAATAAACCCATTAAAATTTTTGAACCACGAAGGTCACGAAGAACACGAAGAAAATCCACAAGAAAAAAACCTCCATGAAAGTGGAAGAACAGTTTTTTAGAATTTGAGATAAAAATATTTTTTCCAACTTCGTGACCTTCGTGTTCTTCGTGGTTAATGCTTTTCAAACTTTGTGTTCTTTGTGTCTTTATGGTTATAAATTTCAACCAACTTGCCATCATGATTATCCCCCGTCTTCACCACCATGTTGGCGATCAGGCCGTAAAAAATCGATTGCCAGCCCGAGGCCAGCCACAGAAACGACACTGAAATCAACACATTCAATCCAGCCAGATCATATCGGTTTGTGAAAAACAGATAGCCACACAGGAATAGTGAAATCAGCCCGACCACGTTGAACCAGAACGCCAGTCCGCCGAAAAAGTGCAGCGGCTTGTGGAGATATTTGATGAACAGATTCAACGTGGTGAGATCCATGATCACTTTGAAGGTGCGGGTCAAGTTGTATTTCGAGCGGCCGAATTGGCGGGCGTGATGCGCCACCACGATTTCCGAAATGCGCGCGCCCTCCACTCGCGCCAACGCCGGGATGAACCGGTGCAGCTCACCGTACAGCCGAATTTTTTTGATGACCTCCGAGCGGTACGCTTTCAGCGAGCAGCCGGTGTCGTGCAACTGCACGCCGGTAAAATAGCGAATGAGCCGATTGGCAATTTTCGACGGCACTTTGCGCACCAGCATTTTATCCTGCCGATTCCGCCGCCAGCCCGCGACGATGTCGTAGCCCTCATCCATTTTTTTGATCATCGCCGGGATGTCCGCAGGATCGTTTTGCAGATCGCCGTCCATCGAAATCACAATGCGCCCCTTTGCCTGTTCGAAGCCCGCGGCCATCGCCGCCGATTGCCCGAAGTTGCGGCGGAACTTCACCACCTTGAGCTGCGGGTGTCGCGCGTGAATCGCTTTCAAAATCTCGAACGTGCGGTCGCTGCTGCCATCATCGACGAAAATGATCTCATACTCCCGCCCCATCTGGCTGAGCACATCGTTGATGCGATTGAAGAGAATTTCGACGTTCTGCTCTTCGTTCATCACAGGGACTACGACGGAGTATTCTGGTTGCTTCATTTTTCTCATACAGAATTTTCAAACTTACGTGAGATTGCTTCGACTCGCCTGCCCGCGTCCGCGAGGCGGATCCGCTTCTGCGGACAGGCAGGCAATGACAACCTTTAACTGTCACTGCGAGGCGCTTTTTGCGAAGCAGTCCCACTGGCTTCGCACCGCTCTGGGCCACGCTTTCTGCCCTCTGCGGTGTTCGCCATGCGCTTTGCTCTCATCATTTTTGCTATCTTAATTATCGTCAAAACCGGCACAAACACCACTGCTTCCCACGCAACAACCCCAAGATTGTGCAGCACAAATAAACTCTGAAAAAACTGCCCACTTGCGCCGATTTTATGTACCGCCATAAATATGGTTTTTGGCGAATAAAAATATTGAGTTGTCAGCGGCCAGAACATGGGCAGTCCCAGCGGCTCGCTGGTGTCCGCGGTGAAATAATCCAAAACGAGGTGCGAAAAATAGGCGCCGAAAAACAAGCCGAAGTAGGGCGCAAATTTTCGATCCGTCCCTTTGGTATAAAAAACCGCTGTGAGAATGCCCACCACGATCGCCGCGCCAAGGCTGTGACTGAAATAGTGATGATGAAACTGATTGGCGTTTCCAACCAGCAGTCCGGGCAAAAAATCAATGTCCGGCAAGTTCGCTAAAATCACTAGCAGCAACAGTAGCCGCCACGAGAAGCGCGTGTCGTCTTTGCGGGTGCTATCGTAGAGGGCGTAGCCCATCAAGCTATGTCCAACCGGAAGTGGCATAATCTAATTTGTTATTCTGATCCGAGTTAATGTAAATGGATCGTTGGATTGATGGATTAATGGATCAATGAAAAGGCCCGCCGGCTCGCGTGGGATTTGTCGCTCCGCGCCGTTTTTTCCACGTAATCCCACGCGGAATAAATGAGCCTGAGATTTTATCTCCTTCAACTGCATGGAATATAATTCCACAGCCATTAATTCTGCTGGAGATTCCTTGGCGGGCCGAGCACGCGGGCTTAAATCCCCAGCGAACACGAGGGATGAGTTGCCGTTTTTCAAAGTACCTTCGCAATATCACGTTTCGCTCTCCGCCAGATTCCTCACCCCGATAAAAAGCATCGAGGTTCGGAATGACATCTTTGTTACATTGATCCATTGATCCAACAATCCATTAATCCACATCCTAAACATCAGCACTCGCTATCCCGAAATCAACTCCGCCGCGCGTTGGGTCGTTTTGACGACAGTTTTGATGAGCGTCACCCGCAGACCGCCCTCCTCCAACTCCATCAGTCCGTCGATGGTGCAGCCGGCCGGCGTGGTGACGGCATCTTTCAGCAGCGCGGGATGCTCGTTTGTTTCCAGCACCATGCTCGCTGCGCCCAACACCGCTTGCGCCGCTAACTCGGTGGCGATAGTGCGCGGCAGGCCGACTTTCACGCCGCCCTCGGCCATCGCTTCGATGACCACGTAAATGAAGGCCGGCCCGCTGGCGCTCAAACCGGTGACGGCATCGAAATGCTTTTCGTCCAAAATCATCGTGCGACCCACCTGCTGAAAAATGCTCTCCGCGCGTTTGAGATGCTCGGGCGTGGCGTGCGTTCCCGCGCACAGCGCCGTCATCCCTTTGCGAATGAGACACGGCGTGTTGGGCATGGTGCGAATCACCGGCGTCGCTTTCCCCAACTGCTCTTCGATGAATTTCGTTGTCACCGATGCCGCGATAGAAATCAACAGCTTCTTCGCCGTCATGCCTTCTTTAATTTCATCCAACACTTCACGAGTCGTCTGCGGTTTCACACACAGCAGCACTATATCCGCAAACTCCACCGCCTCGCGATTATCCAGGGTCGTCCGAATACCATATTTCGCAGCAACGTCCTTCGCACGATTTTGGTGTTTCGCCGTGGCGATCATATTTTCTTTCTTCACCACTTTCGCCTCCAGCAAACTGCTGATCAGCGTCTCGCCCATTTTGCCGGCACCCAGTACTGCAAGCTTGCTCTTGCTTAACATTTAGTTCCTCTCTCTTTGGGTAGAAATGTGAAGATCGATGATCGATAATCGTTGATCGACGATTAAAAAGAACATCGACGTCCGGTATCAATTTCCTCGTTTCGCTTTTCAATCATCAATTATCGATCATCGATTATCGATGTTTTTCTTGAGCCAGAGTTCCAAAATCACGAGGGCGTAGAGGCGATGGGAGTAGTCCTTTTTCTTTCGGAGATGGAGATCCAGCATCTGTTTCACGAACGGCGCGTTGAACATGCCGCGCCGCTTCACCGCAGTTTCGGAGAGTACGTCGTTCATCAAATCGCGGAACACGGTAGTTTCCCGCATCCAGTTTTTCATCGGCACATTGTGACCCATTTTATTTTTGCGAAAAACGATTTCATCGGGCAGCACGCCGGCCAGCGCTTCGTGCTGAATGTATTTCACCTGCGAGTTGCCTGCCCGCCAGAGGCCTGAGGCAGGCGGGCGAATCTTCAGCGCCGACGGAATGGTCGCCGAAAACTCGACGAGCCGGTAATCGTGCAGCGGGAAGCGCGCCTCGATGCCCCATGCGCGGGTCAGCCGCAGGCGGTCAACGTGGAAATGCACCAGCGTCTGATAATCGCCATAAAGCGCGCGACTGAGATGGTCGGGGCCGTCGGCGTCGGCGTACAAATCGGTGATATCGCGGTACGAGTCGAGATCGCCGAATTGCTGCACCACCTCCGGAGTGCAAAGACGCGCCAGCTCCGCGCCGGTGTAATAAATGCGCCAGCGATTGCTCAGCAGCTCCGCGGGGAAACCGTAGCTATACGCGAAGCGCCGCGCTTTCACCAACAGACTTTTCTTTTTATCGGAATCCGGCAGTAGCCCCGCGATGCCAAGCACGCCCGCGCGCAGCGGCGCCGGAATTTTGTCGAACGCCGCGGCCATTTGATCGGCGAGATACACCGGGTGGCCGGCGTACAGCTCGTCGCCGCCATCGCCGGTGAGGATGTACTGAACATGGCCCTGCGCCGCGCGCCCCATGATGAACGACCCCAGCTCCACGCCGATGTCGCACAGCGGCTCATCCATCCACTCGGCCATTTTTTCAAAGTTGAGCAGCTCGTCGGCGGTGAACGGAATTTCGTTATGGCGAGTTTTGTAATGGTTAGCCATCACTCGCGCGTAGTAGGACTCGTCCACGTACTTGCCCTCGCAGCGAAAGGAAAAAGTGTGGATGGGCCGCTCGGTGAGTCCGCTCAGCAGTCCCACCACCGAGCTGGAATCCATGCCGCCGCTGAGGAACGCGCCGGGGTCGGACGCCGTCTCCTGCGTGCGGATGCGAATGGCGTCGCGCGTCAGCCGCAGTAGCTCCGCTTTGTAATCTTCTAGAGTTCCCCCCTTCGAACCCACTTCCATTCCCCCCCTTGAGGGGGGGCTAGGGGGGGTGTTGCCGCTGGTATTGTATGAAAGCCTCCAATACCTCCTCTCCTCCACCTTCCCATTCTCCAAAACCAGCACGTGCCCCGGCCGCACCTTTCGCACATTCTGAATAAACGTCTCGAGGCCGGGATTGTAATTGAACAACAGGTAATTGCGGATGGCGCGATGATTGAAATCGCGGCGCACATTCTCGTGGCGAATCAAATCTCTGAGAAACGAATTGAAGATGAGGGTCTGGCCATCCCAGTAGTAGAACAGTGGCTCGAAGCCGAGGTGATCGCGCACCAGCAGAAATTTGTTTTGCGTCGAATCCCAGATGGCGGCAGCAAATTGTCCGTTAAGATGTTTGAAGCCGTTTTCACCCGCGGACTGATACGCCCGCAAAATGGTTTGCGCGACGGGTTCATTTTTGCTTCCGGCAAACTCAGCAGCGGCGAAAATATTACCCGATGCCGCCACCACGATTTTCTTATCCGCGCTGAACGCGAGTCCCACGCCGTCATCGATCGTGGGGACGTTCATCTCCGAAGCTCCCAGCGCGATATTTTGCTGAATGAAACTGCTAACGGCTTTGCCCGCCAACCGCGCCGGTACGAGATTCAAAAATGCTTCTTTGTTGACGTGTCGATTTTTATCGTGATGGGTGATGCCGAAAATCATTCAGTGCTCCAAGTTCAAATAAAATCGTATCCAATTCAGATCCAACACACAGTCTCTGACTGTGTTTTCATTCGAACAATCCAAATACACCGTTGCAAACAGTGTAGGATCTTTATCTATCTCATCGATGGCGAGTCCCACGCCATCATCAATAGTAGGGACGTTCATCTCGGATGTTCCCAGCGCGATGTTTTGCTGGATGAGACTGTTCACCGCTTTGCCAGCCAACCGCGCCGGCGCCAAATTCAAAAATGCTTCTTTGTTGACGTGTCGATTTTTATCGTGATGTGTGATGCCGAAAATCATTTAGTGCTCCAAGTTCAAATAAAATCTCGAATTTTGTCATTCCCTACCTGCGGCAGGCAGGCGAATCCCGACGCTTTTCCGCGAAGCGGATCGGCTCTGCCGATTGTCGGGTGAGGAATCTGGCGAAGAGCCGATCTTTCAAATTAACTCCGACCAGATTCGCGACATCTATTCTCCGTCAGATTTCTCACTTCGCTGCGCTCAGCTTCGAAATGACAATTCGATAATTTTCGTTGTCATGCCCGAATGCTTCAATCGGGCATCCAGCATTCTCGTCAAATGGATTCCCGCTAAAAGCATGCGGGAATGACAGAGGCAAAACCGCCCACCTACTTAGCCGGCTGCGCAACATTCTCTCCCTTTAAAATCTCATTATGTTCCTTCCCCTTCCGCCGATCCCACAAAAACTTCGCGGGCACGCCGGCGGCAATGGCAAACTCGGGCACATTTTTGTTCACCACCGCGTGCGCGCCAATGATGCTGTCGCGGCCAACGGTGGTGCCATCGAGCACGGCCACCGCGGCGCCAAGCCAAACATTCTCTTCGATGGTAATGCCTTTCGAGGAGCGGCCCTGAAACAGCACGGGAATGTCGGTGCGGTCGCTGTCGTGATCGCCGCCGACGAGATAGCAGAACGCCGCCATCAAATGATTCTTCTTGATGACGATTTTGCTGAGCGAGGAAATCACGCAGTTGAAGCCGATGTTGACGTTGTCTTCCAAAATGATGTCGCCGTTGTGGCAGGTCAGAATCGTGCCGCGGCCAATGAACACGCCATTGCCAATAGTGATGCCGGTGTTGCTCTGGCCTTTGGCGTCGAGCACGCAGTTGTCGTCAATCACCACATTGTCGCCGATGCAAATTTTACCGGGATGGCGGATGGCGACGTTGGCGCCGAACGCCACGCCGCGCCCCACCTTTCCCAAAATCATCGGGTAAAAAATCGAACGCAGCAAAATCCCGAACGCGCCCGGCACCCAGCTAAAAAACGTGGTGACGAGTTCGTACTTGATCATCTTCCACAGGCCGGGCTCGCCAATGAAAATTTCCTGATACTTTTTGGACTTCGACTTTTTCGCGTCGAACAAATCCTTCTGCGTGTCCATGATTTGATGCTTGTCCGCCTGAGCGGATCGGCTTTGCCGATTGTTGTTAGCCATAGTTGCCTCCTGTCCCGACGCGTCGGGAGCGGTTTTCAATGAGTCTGAAGTAATCGACGCGGGCGCCGCGTCTTTGCGAAACATATAAATGATTCCGCCGAGCACGCCGAGCAGCACCACCATGCCGTAGGCGATCCACGAGAACGCCAGACTGGCGGCAATGGGCGCGCCGTAAATTTTTGAGAGAAAGAAAACGTAGAACGATTCGCGAATGCCGATGCCGTTGATGGAGACCGGCGCCATCTGCACGAACGTGGCGAGCGGGATGATCACCAGAAATTTCACCAGCGGGATGTGCAGGCCGAGGGCTTCGGAAATCAGGTAGTAATGCAGAATCACGTTGAATTGCAGCACCAGCGACAGAACCATCGACCACGTGAGCGCGCGGGTTTTGCCGCGGAACGGTGCAAACGACTCGGTGATTTTCATAAGCTGCTTGTTGACCATCGCCAGGCCGGGGAGATTCAAAATGCGACGCAGCCACGGCACTTTGCCGCTGTGAAAGAAAATCAGGTACACGGCGGCGATCATCAGGCCGAACGTCAGCAGCGACCACATCCAGATGTTTTCGATTTGTGTAGTGAGCTCGGTAGCGACCGCCAGCGCCACCACCGCGAAAATCATCAGCCCGAACATGCCGAGGAAGCGCTCGACGATGACGCTGGCCAGCGCTTTCAGCGGCGGGATGTTGCACTTGGCGGTGTCGTACGCGCGGTAGCCGTCGCCGCCGATGGTGGACGGCAGCAGGTTGTTGAAGAACATGGCCACGGCGTACGAGCGCACGAGGTACATCACGGGCACGTCGAAGCCCTGCGCGCGGAGGAGAATTTGCCAGCGCCATGAGCTTGAAAAATAGCCGATGCCGTGCAGCAGGAACGCCAGCGCAATCAGCAGCGCGTCCGCGGACTTCGCAGATTGCCAGATTTCCGTGAGATTGGTTTTGCTCACGAGAAAGACTATCAGCGAGGCGCTGATGATGAGGCGGAACGAGGTTTTGATTAGCTTTTTCATTGGTGACTCACTTTAAGTGCCAGGCACCTCGAAGGTGCCTGGCACTTTTTAAGTTCAGCTGTCAGCTTTTTGCATGTTCGAAATTCAAAAGTTCCTTGTTCGATGTTCGAACATTCGATTCAACGCGTCGTTCCGAGCGGAGCGCAGCGGAGTCGAGGAATCTGTCGGAGAATAGACTTGGCGAATCGCTCAGTTCTCATTTAATCTCTGCGATCCATTCTTCGTCAGATTCCTCACCCGACAATCGGCAGAGCCGATCCGCTTCGCGGAAAAGCGTCGGGATTCGCCTGCCTGTATCACTGAAGTGCCAGGCACCTTGAAGGTGCCTGGCATTTTTGCTTGTCAAATCCATCCTTGCTCTTTATACCACTTCGCTGTTCTCGCCAAACCCTCGCGCAGTGGCACCTGAGGATGGTAGCCTAGTTCCTTTTTTGCTTTCGAAATATCAAATGCGCGATCTTTGGTGAAAAAATCCAAGCGCCGGCGATAGAGCGGCGGCTCGATGCCCAGCGGCCGGCAGATGACTTCGCACAACGCTGCGGCGGCATACACGGGTCCGAGCGGCACGCGTTTCTTCGGCGCCGGCTTGCCCAGCACTTCGGCGATCAGTGCCACCAGTTCTTTCAGCGTCAAATATTCATCTCCGCCGATGGCGTAAATGTGGCCGACGGCTTCGGGTTTTTCGCCGGCTAAAATAATTCCGCGCACTAAATCTTCGACAAAAGTTAGGTGATACAAAACTTCGCCGGTGCCGATCATGCGAAATGTGCCGTTGTTGATATGCTTGAACAATTTCAAGAAGCGAGTATCGCCCGGACCATAAATGCCAACAGGGCGCACGATCACGCCTTCCATTTTGTAGCGCTCGAAAAATCCCAACGCCAGCTTCTCTCCTTCCACTTTCGATTCTTGATAGTGATCGCCGGGATTGTAGGGATCGGTCTCTTTCGCCGGTGGATTTTTGATCTCGCCCTGCACGCCCACCGTGCTGCAATGAACGAATCGCTTCACGCCGGCATCGCGCGCCTGCTCCAACAACGTGCGCGTGCCATCGACGTTCACTTTCCAAAAATATTCTTTGGGCACCCCCTCCTGCCGATACGCCGCGCCGACATGAAAAACCACGTCGATGTTTTCCAGCACGCCGTTTAGAGAAAACGAAGTCGAAAGGTCGCCAGTGGCGATTTGTATCCCCAATGCTTTCAGATGATCGACTTTGCTAGATGCGCGAGCCAGCGCGGTGACGGTGTAACCCTGTTCAACTAGCATTCGACAGAGGTGCCCGCCAGTGAAGCCGCTGCCGCCGGTGACGAAGGCGCGAGGTTTTAATGCGTTTGGTTTCGATGATTTCATGTGAACGAATGTCTTGTCTAATTCATTGGGTTCAAGCTGTCAGCTATCAGCTTTTCAGCGGTCAGCTTTTCTTTGAACGTGTCTGCGTCGTCAGATTTCTCACGCCACCAAAATACGGCGGCGTTCGAAATGACAAAATTCTTACTACTGCGCCGGGACATAAATCGCTTTCGCCTCTTCAATTTCTTTTTCAATTCTCTTCGCATCCCATCCCAACTCCGCGGCCATCAATTGCGCGCAGGTTTTCAGCGCGGCATCCGGAGGACATTCGGCGCTGCCCAATTCGGTGCGGCGACGGACGACGTCCGCCAACTTCAGCGCCATCTCATCGCGCACCGCGTAGATGACTTCAGCCCTGATCGTTTTGAAAGAAGAATGAACTCGCTCCGCCAATTCAGGATTCTCTTCTGCATAGCGCACGATTTTGCCATACGCCGATCCGTGATTACTGATCAAATATTCGATCACATCCATACTTAACTTTGATGACTTGCGTTTTTCGTTAAGCAAAAATTCCTCGTAGTTTTCGACATTGCCACCATAAACCGGCCGCGAGGAAGTTTGGCAGACGGGCGCGGTCTTTCCGAGTTTCTTAAAAACATAATCCACTGTTTTTTCCGCCACGTCGCGGGCGGTGGTGTATTTGACACCGTAAATGGAGATCATCCCATCGAGATCGTTTTCGATTTTGTGATCGACGATGCGATAGCTCTTTAGCAACTTGATATCGCCGGTTTGGGGATTGACACCATCAGACGGCAGCAGCCCGCCGTAGAAAAATGACACCTCTTCGCGTTTGAGATTGGCCGGCGGATAAGCGTCGTTCACTTCATTCATAAAATTGATGATGTCGCTTTCGCGAATTTTGAAATCGCCGGGGATGCCTTCGTAATGAACGTGCGTGGTGCCGACCAGCGAATAATCTTTCCACGGGGTGATGAAAAACAATCGCCCACCTTTGCTCAGCACGGCATCGTCGTCTTTGAACTGCTTTTTGCTCCAAAGACCAACCGCATATTCCGGAAAAATTTTTCTCTTCACCACCAAATTCATCGCCGCCGACAATCCGATTTTGAACTGGACATGGCGGCCGTTCAGATTCTGCAAAATCGAATTCACCCATGGTCCGCTGTTGTTGATGACAAGCTTCGAGTGAATGACCAATTCATCGCCGCTCATCGTGTCACGCACTTTAACGCCCGTAACACGATCGCCATTTCTTTGAAGTCCCGTCAACTCAACATAATTGGCAACCACGGCTCCGGCCGCCACCGCCGAATGCAAAATCGATAACAGCATCCGCTCGGAATTGGAGACTTGACCATCGTACCACAGCGCGCCGCCGGTGAGTCCTTTTTCATCGAGACCGGGCACAATATCGAGAATTTCTTTTTTGGAAATGACGCGACCGTTGGGAATGTGCTGCGAACGGGCGATGCGGTTGCGGTCGAAGCCGATAATATCATTGATGAGCAGTGCGACGGCCATCACTTCCTTGCTTTTGAGGGCATGGCCGTAGGTGGGCATGACACAGGGCAGTGGATGCACGAGGTGCGGCGCGATGCGCATGAGGTGACTGCGCTCGACAATCGACTCGCGCATGCGCTTGAAATCCGCATGCTGCAGATAGCGCAATCCGCCGTGAATAATTTTTAAACTGTTGGAAGAAGTCGCGCTGCCGAAATCACTTTTCTCGATCAGCGCGACGGTGAGCCCGCGCAGCGCGGCGTCCCACGCTGTACACACTCCGTATATTCCTCCGCCAATGACAATTACATCGAACTCCCCCTTTGCTAACTCCGTCAGGTCTCGTTTCATTTAGATCGTTTGTCCAGAAAATTTAACCGCAGAGGACGCGGAGAGCGCAGAGAAAACCAAATTCTGGAGATCACATTTTTTCCAAAAGGATTTCACTCTGCGTTCGCTGCGGTTTATCAATATTGATGACTTACTTATACGCAAAAGCCATGATGTGCCAGCCGCTATTACGCGTCAAAAATCTCGGAATCAAATTGAAAGCAGGCACAAAAAAGTAGTTAAAGAACGCGGCTTTCGCGCCCTTTTGCAGACGCGATTTTACCGGAAACCGCTCCGGGATAATTTTGACTTGTGAGAAATTAGCAAGCAACTCTCGAAATTCCGCGATGGTGTATTTCTTCAACACCGGCGCATCCTGATGTTCGAGACCGACCCCCATCGTCACCGAAAGAAAGTTGAGCCACGAATGACGGTTGTACACCATCATGATCACCTCGCCGCCGGGCTTGACGACGCGGCGCAGTTCGTCCACTAATTTCTGCGCGTTGGCGGTGTATTGAATAACGCCGTGGGCGTAAACCACATCAAAAGAATTGTCGGCGAATTCCAGCGCCTCGCCATTGCCCACGCGGAAGTCGCCAGCTAATTCATTGTGCGAAAAATTCTTCTTCGCCAGTTCGATGGCCGTTTCAGACAAATCCACTCCGGTAACGATTGCGCCGCCGCGGGCGAATCGCACCGCATCGATGCCGACGCCACATCCGACTTCCAGCAGCTTCTTTCCTTTGTAGCCATTGAAATCGACGACCTTGGGCAGGTAGCGCAATTTGTCGAAACGGTACTCATTGAGATCCTCGAAAAATCCCTTGCTGCCAACAGGGTGCTTTGCTAATTCGAGATCATGGATGTGGGAGTTCCAGTAGCGGCGGATTTTTTCAAGCAGCGGGTCGTTCAATTCTGGCTTTGATTCTACAATTTCTTCAGCCTCAGTCAATTCCATTTCTCCTCAAATTGTGTAGTCATAATGCAAAGTGAAAATTGAAAAATGCAAACGTCACCATTCGGGACTAAAAGTCCCCCTTTGAAAGAGGGGGATTTTCCGCCAAAGCGGATCCGCCTGCCTGCGCAGGCAGGCTTCGCGGAAGGGGGATTCATTAGTACGACCATCCTACAAAAACCAATCCTCCCTGTCCCTCCTTTTCCAAAGGAGGGAACTTATTTCTTCAAACCGCTGCGAACTCGCCGGAAGTTTTGAAACTCTTTTCAACTGATCCGTTTTGATTTCCCAAATAGATATCGTGCCAGATGCCAAACACCATCATCGCCCACAGGCGGTGGCTGTGGTTTTCTTTGCCGGACAAATGCTCTTGCGTAAGCCGCTGCACATAATCTGCATTGAAGAATCCCTGCTGTTTGATTTTGTGCGGACTCAGCACATCGAGCATCAGGCCTTTGAGATCTTCTTTCAGCCAATTTTTAATGGGAATGCTGAAGCCTTGTTTGCCGCGCTTCAAAATCTGCGGCGGCAAAATGTCTTTCATCGCTTTTTTCAAAATGTCTTTGGTGTTCGTGCCTTTCAATTTCAATCGGCTGGGAATGGTGGCGACCAGCTCTACAAAGCGGTAATCCAAAAACGGCACGCGGCCCTCAAGCGACGCGGCCATGGTCATGCGATCGACCTTCACCAAAATGTCGTCCACCAAATAAGTTTTGATGTCCACGTACATTTGGCGATTGAGCTCATCCGTGGTGCGGGTTTGATTGAAATATTTGCGGATGAACTCGAAGCTGTCGCTGTAACGAATTTCGGATTGGACTTCCGGCGCATACAGCCGCGATTTCTCCATCTCCTGCAAAAAGATCATCCAGCGCGTGTGCTCTAAATTTTCCGGCAAGAGCGTGCCTTCGACAAATCGCTTCGCGCGATTGACGAGCCCCTTTTTCTGTTCAGTCGGCGGCAGCTTGGCAATCCACGGTTCCAACATGCCCTTGCGCAAAAAACTCGGCAACCGGCGATAGGCACGTGCGACTTTGTTGGCGATGTAAGTATCGTAGCCGGCGAACAGCTCGTCGCCACCATCGCCAGAGAGCGCGACCGTGACATACTGCCGCGCCATTTTTGAAACCAGATAAGTTGGAAAGATCGAAAAGTCACCGAACGGCTCGTCGAGATGCCAGATCAACTTCTCCGCCAACTCCAACGCATTGGGTTCGATGATAAATTCCTGATGCTCGGTTTTGAAATGATTGGCGACGATGCGGGCGTAGTTGATTTCGTTGTAGCTCGATTCTTTGAATCCGATGGAAAACGTTTTGACGGGGCGATTCATCTCGCGGCTCATCAACGCCACGACGGTGCTCGAATCAATGCCACCACTCAAAAATGCACCCAGCGGCACTTCGCTCATCAAGCGAATTTTCACCGCGTCCTGCAGCAGCGCCACGAGCTGCTCGCAGATTTCTTTTTCTTTATATTCGCGCTCGTCGAACTTCACGTCCCAATAGCGGCGGATGGTGATTTTGCCATTTTCAAGTTTCAGCCAATGCCCGGGTGATAGCTTGGCGATGTTTTGGAAAATCGTGTAGGGCGCGGGAATGTACTCGAATGTCAGGAACATATCGAGCGCCTGCAGCTCAACTTGTCGCGGCACCTCCTTCACTTCGAGAAGCGCTTTGAGTTCGGAGGCAAAGACCAGCTTTTCGTCATCGTAGTAGTAGTACATCGGCTTAATGCCGAGGCGGTCGCGAGCGATGAACAGTGTTTGCTTTTTCTGATCCCAAATTGCGAACGCGAACATGCCATTCAGCTTCTTCGGACAATCGACGCCGTATTCTTCGTAAGCGTGGATGATGGTTTCAGTATCGCTCTTGGTGCGAAACTTGTGGCCGCGTTTCATCAGTTCCTCGCGCACGTCGAGGTAATTGTAAATTTCGCCGTTGAAGACGATCCACACCGTGCCGTCTTCATTGGAGAGCGGCTGGTGGCCGGTGGCGAGATCGATGATACTGAGTCGGCGCATGCCAATGCCGGTGTTGCGTTTGGCGAGCACCCCCTCGTCATCCGGGCCGCGGTGCGTCATGGCATCGCACATGCGTTTGATAGCAGATTCGGAAACGATGCGTTCGCGATCAAAATAAGTCAAGCCGCAGATGCCGCACATGAGTTGGTTGCCCTCCGAGTAGAAAGTTGCTTTTCCAAAAATTCATACACCGTTTTGGTTTTTCTCAAATAAGCTTCATAGCTGTATTTTTCTTCAGCGAGCCGCTGCGCGTTGCTGGCGAGGCGCGTGCGATAATTGGCGTCGTTCAACACCGCCAGCACGCCATCGCTGAACGATGCCGGATCGCAATCGGTGAGAACCGCTACATTTTCATTCAAAACTTGTGTATGGGTGATATGATTGGTGGCGACAATGGGTTTGCCCGATCGCAAATACGAATAGATTTTCAACGGCGTATTGTTGCCCGAGACGCGCGGCGAAACCAGCACATCGCAGGCAGCGATGTATGCCGGCACTTCCTGCGGCTGAACCGAGCCGGTGAAAAGGAAATGATCATCGAGCTTCAATTCATTGACCATCTTTTTGTATTGATTCACTTGCTCCGGCTTTCCTCCCACCAAAACGAAACGCACATGTTTGTTATGCGCAATAACTTTGACACTGGACTGAATAAGTAAATCAATACCCTGATACGGCTCGAAGGTGCCAGCGTACAAAACCACGGCTTCGCCGTTAGTCTTCAGTTGCTCACGGAGCGCTTGCGCATCGAGGTGAGAATCGAAAACCAAACTGTTGTCGGCGACGTTTTCGATCAGCAGGTTGAATTTTTGCGGGAAGCGCTCTTTGACGTAAGCATACAACTCCGGGCAAATCGTAATCACCGCGTCGGCGCCGTTGATGGTGCGCGCTTCTAAATTTTCAAACACGCCAATCAATATTTTTGATTTGCTGAATTTGAAATTCGACAATTGCTGCGGCAGACTCGAGTGCATGTCGTAAAGATGCAGGGTGTTGAATTTTCGGGAAAGTCGCGTGGCGAAAAATCCGGCTTCTTCATGGGAGTGGAGCAAATCATATTTGCCGGAGGCCAACATGCGCAGTGCTTTTCGATAAACGTAAACATCCAACACCACCTTGCTCTTCGACGGCCCGATGGCAATTTTGTTGATAAAGGGCACCTTCGGGATGCGATGAATGGTGACGCCATCGATGGCGACGTCTTCGCCCAAATGATAGGTCAGCAAATCGATTTTGTATCCCAACTGCGAAAGCGCTTTGAGACGATGTAAAACGCTGAATGGCGTTCCCCGCGGTTGAAAAAAGGGCTGGGGGGCAATCATCAACGTGCGCATGTTATGTCTTCCTACAAAAACTCAACTCTGCAATGGCATTTCAAAAGACCTAAATCAGCAGGCTTTTCGCAAGTATGATGCCATTCAAAACTGGGAATCGAATAATTCTTAACTACTTAAATTTATTATCCTAAAATATCGGGCAACTTGCCTTTCTGAACGGATGGCTTGTGCCAGGCTGAAACGTTGTTTATCACTGACACACGAGATAAGTAGGGGCGTATCGCGATACGCCTCCACGCTGGGGAATGTCACGGGCGGCCGACGCTGGTGTACTGAAATCCCTTTTCTCGCATTTTTTCGGGTTGGTAAATATTTCGCAGGTCAGCGATGATTGGCGTTTTCATCAGCGCTTTGATTCTATCCAAATCAAGGCTGCGGAATTGGTTCCATTCGGTGATGAAAATCAACGCGTCGGAGTCTTCGGCGACGTCATACGTATCCTGACAATAAATTAAATCGGGCAGGATTTTTTTTGCGTTTTCCATCGCCGCTGGATCAAAGGCTTTGATACGGGCGCCTTCCTTCTGCAATTCTTTTATGATTTTAACAGAAGGCGCCTCGCGCATATCGTCGGTGTTGGGCTTGAACGAAAGTCCCAGCACGCCCAACGTTTTGTTTGTGAGTTGGCCAACCGCCGCTTTTATTTTTGTCACCATTAAAGCGGGCTGCTGTTGATTGACGCGGATCACTGATTGAAGAATCTGAAAATCAAAATTGAATTTCTGGCCAAGGTGCAGCAGCGCCGTGGTATCCTTGGGAAAACAGGAGCCGCCGAACCCCGGGCCGGGGTGCAAAAATTTTTTTCCAATGCGGTTGTCTAATCCCATCGCCAACGCCACCTGATGAACATCGGCGCCGATCAACTCACAGAAATTGGCGATTTCGTTAATGAAAGAAATTTTAGTGGCAAGAAAAACATTGGAGGCGTATTTACTCAGCTCGGCGCTTTCGAGGTTGGTGATCACGAACGGCGTTTCGATCAAATAGAGCGGCGAGTACAGTTCTTTCATGATGGCGATGGCCTCACTGCTTTCCGCGCCGATGACCACCCGGTTGGGGCGGAGAAAATCCTCAATAGCCGAACCCTCGCGCAAAAACTCCGGGTTGGAAACCACGCTGAAAGCGTGCTTCTCCTGCAAATGCGCTTTTATGATTTCCTCCATCCATCTACCGGAGCCCACTGGCACCGTGCTTTTGTTGACGATGACTTTGTAGCCGTTCAAATAGCCGGCAATTTCCTTCGCCACCGCCTCGACAAAACGCATGTCCGCGGAACCATCATCATTTTGGGGCGTGCCGACGGCGATGAAAATGACCAGCGATTTTTCGACCGCGGCTTTAAGATCGGTGGTAAAGGTCAAGCGCCCTTCGCGGGTGTTTTTGACAACCAGATCTTCCAGGCCGGGTTCGTAAATTGGCACTTTGCCATTTTGCAGCTGCTTTATTTTCTCCGCGTCAATGTCGACGCAAATCACGTCATTACCAAATTCTGCGAAGCACGTGCCTGTGACCAAACCGACGTAGCCTGTGCCAATTACGCTGATATGCATCCCTGGCCTCCATTGAATTGTTCGTTGTCAGTTACGGCTCCTGCTATCGCCAACTGGTTAACTGGCGCCATAGCCGAAGAGCACCACGAAAATTGTTTTGAAGATAATTTTAATATCGAGCCAAAGCGACCAGTTATCGATGTATTCGAGATCCATTTCCATCCACTTTTCGAATTGAATTTTGTTGCGGCCGCTCACCTGCCAGATGCAAGTCAACCCGGGTTTCAAGCTCAAGCGGCGGCGCTGCCACAGCTTGTACAATTCCACCTCCACGGGCAGCGGCGGCCGCGGCCCGACGATGCTCATATCGCCTTTCAGCACATTCCACAATTGCGGCAGCTCATCAATGCTAAATTTGCGCAAGAACCTGCCAAACGGCGTAATGCGGGGATCGTGTTTAATTTTGAAAACCGGGCCGTCCATTTCGTTCATCTTCTCCAGCTCGCGTTTCTTCATTTCGGCGCCCACCACCATCGTACGAAATTTGTAGAGCTTAAATTTACGGCCATTCATTCCGGAGCGGATCTGCGTAAACAGGACGGGGCCTTTCGAGGTCGCTTTAATGGCGATGGCCGTCGCCAACAACAGTGGGCTAAACAAAATCAAACAAGAAATGGAAATAACCAGGTCGATTGTTCGCTTGACAAAAAGCTGCCAGGGTTTGGCGGAGAAGGTTTCGAAATCCAACAACGGAAAGCCGGCGAAATCGGTCTGCCGCACTTTGGCAATCCGCAGATTGTACAAATCGAGGCTGATGGAAGTGGGGATGCCCTCGCGCTCGCACGCCATGATCGCTTCATCGATGCGGTTGAGCCAAAGGCGCGGCACCACAAAGATGACGCGATCCACCACTTTGTGATGCAAAATGAACGGGATATCCTGCAGCCGGCCGAGTACACGCATGCCCTCGATTTCTTTACCAAACATCCCATGCTCATCATCGATCAAGCCCACGATCTGCAGCCCCCAATTGGCGCGCGCCTTCACCATGCGAATAAACTCGCGAGCGCGTTTGCCGGTGCCCACGATCAGCAAGTGGACTTGATTATATCCTCGGCGATGGATATAATCGAAAAAATGATTGAGAACTACCCGCGCGATCGTCAACAAAATCACGGTGACGATCGAATTGATGCCGATATAAAGCCGGCTGGTCAACGTCATTTTGAAAAGGAAGATGATGCTGCCCAAAACGATGGTCGCCAGAATGCAGGACTTAAAAATCACCTCCAATTCTTTTGAAAAAGTTCGGGTCCGAAAATCTTTATATGCGCCTTGCATCGAGAGCAAGATCAGCCAAACGGGAATGGTGGAGCCAACGATGATGATATTTTTTTGAGTGAAGAAAAGCAACCCTTCAAAGTTGGGCGCAATGGCGTAGGCCATCTCGCCGAGCTGATAGACGCTGCGCACATAGACGCTGCTGAAGTAGGAAAGGATATTAGCAATAATGATGAAAATCGCATCAATGACTTTAGCCGCGTGGCTCAGAAAGGCTTCTTTTTCTTTAACCATGCCAGACCTCAGTGGCGCGTCTCGTGATCAGATCGCACGGCGTTTTAACTCGAAGCCGTTTCCACATACCATTTTACAAATCGTTCAATGCCCGCCTCAATTGCTATTTTCGGATCATAGCCGGTCTCCGCGCGCGGTTTGGTGATATCGGCATACGTGATGGGCACATCGCGCGCTTGTTCGGGCAGATTTTCAATAATGGGGTTTTTGGCGAGGGGATGAGGTATTAGCTGGATGAGCTCGTTGAGCGCGATGGTCTTTGATTCCCCTAAATTGTAAATATGATAGCCCCGGCAATAGGCGATCGACCGGGTGATGCCGTCGATGATATCGTCAACAAAAGTATAGTCGCGACGGGAGCTGCCATCGCCAAACATGGTGACCTTTTGCCCCTCAAAAATGTTTTTAGTAAATTTGTGAATCGCCATGTCCGGACGCTGGCGGGGACCATAAACCGTAAAAAAACGCAGGCACGTCACCGGCAGCCGATATAAATGATGATAGGTATAACAGATGAGCTCGCCGGCTTTTTTGCTGGCGGCGTAGGGAGAAATGGGGTGATCCACCGGATCGTTTTCGCTGAATGGAACTTTTTTATTTTCTCCGTAAACCGACGACGACGAGCCGAAGATAAATTTTTCCACGCCGAATTTACGGGCTGCCTCGAGTAAATTGGTGGTGCCCTCCACATTAACTTTTTGGTATAACAACGGTTCTTTGATGGAAGGCCGAACGCCGGCGCGCGCCGCCAGGTGAACAATCACGTTGATGCGCGATTTTTGAAAAATCTGATTGAGCAGCTCGCTGTTGAGGATGTCGCCCTCGACGAGCGAATAGGATTTATGAGAAAGCAACGGCGCAATATTTCGCCGCTTGCTCTGAGGATCGTAATAATCGTTAAAATCATCGAGGCACACCACTTCATGCCCCGCAAGTAACAACGTTTCAGAAAGGTGCGAGCCGATGAATCCGGCCCCGCCTGTAATCAAAATTTTTTGCATGACATCAACCTGAACTGCCATCCACCTTAATAATGATAGTAACTGTAACCGGGATGCGCCATGTCTTCAGTGGTGCCGTTCAGTATGGTGCCTAAAATTTTTGCAGGCACGTTGCTGTAGAGTTCCAATTTTTGCCGCGCCAGCTCACGGTGGGTTTTGCCGGCGCGAATGACGATGACGGTTCCATCCACCTGTGTGCCAACGACCACTGCATCCGTGGCGGCATTGAGCGGCGGAGTATCGAAAATGACGATCTCAAATTTTCTGCGGATGTCGTCCAAGAAGCGTTGCATCTGATGAGAGCCCAGCAGCTCGGAGGGGTTCGGAATGAGAGAGCCGCAGGTGATCAGGGTTAAGTTTGGAATATGGGTCTCACGTAACACAGTATTGAGCGGCAGACCGCTGGTCAGGTAATTGCTGAATCCCGGCTCTTTGGGCATCCCAAAGGTATTGTGCAGAACGCCCCGCCGTAAATCGCCATCAATCAAAACGGTCTTTGACTTCAATTGCGCGAGCGTGATGGCAAGGTTGGCGGCCGTAAAGGATTTGCCATCGCCCGGCTCGTTGCTGGTGATGACGAGGGAACGAACGCGGCCGTTTTCTTTGGAAAAGAGCAAGTTGGTTCGCAGCGAGCGATAGGCCTCACCCACCGGCGTCGGCGAGTAATCGTGCGTCACCAACTGCTGATCGATTTGCTTGATTTTTTCGGAATCCTGAAAATCATAAGCATCGGCAAAGTTAATCTGCGGGATGGTGCCCAGCACCGACAATTTCAAGTTGCGTTTGATATCATCCACGGATTTGATGGTTTTATCAAGAAATTCCACTAACAACACTACGCCGATGCCCAACATCAAACCGAAAACGCCGCCAAAAAGTCCCTTCTGTTGCTTGTCGCGATTGGTGGGGAAATCGGGCACGATGGCGGAATCCAAAATTTCGATATCTTCGGAGGAAACGGCTTCGGAGATGCGCGCGTCTTCGGTTTTGGCCAGCAAGTCTAAATATTGTCTTTCGAGAACTTTATTCTGGCGCGTCAATTCGCTGAGCTGGTATTGTTGCGTCGGAAGCTGGCGCAAGCGATTTTCCGCGCGGGCGATTTCCTGGTTAATGGCGGCAAGCTGGTTCTCCAAAATCTGAATTTTCTTGCGTGCGCTGATCTCGATCTTGCCGTGCAGCTTTTTGATTTCCTCCAAGGTTTCTTTTGCCTTTACATTTTCCGGCGAATAGCGGCTGGTGATGTCGCGCCAGGTGGTCTCCAGATCTTCAAGACGTTTGCGCTCGATGACCATATTGGCGTCGTCGTTAAAAACGCTGTGGCGCGCGATTTCCGACATGATGTAACGGCGGGTCAGCTCGTTGTTTTCGCTGGCGCCGTTAGCAGCGTTTTTAGTTTCGTCGATTTTGGCCAGCAAGCCGCTCAGCGTATTGATGACATCTTGTACATCGTCTCTTTGCCGGGTAAACGTCATCACGTCGTTGATTTTTTTATTCTGATCGGTATCGAGGTAAGTGGAATAGCGTTCCTGAAACTCTTTGAGATCGCGATCAGAATCATCCAATTGTTTTTTGATGAGCTCGAGCTGCTCTTCCAAAATTTTGCGGCGGCCGGTTACTCCCTGATTTTTCAAGTTCGCGCTTTCTTCGATGAAGATTTGCGCCAGGCGGTTGGTCATCTCCGCTACCAGTTCCGGATCGGTGTCGGTGAGAGTAACCGTCATCAGCGTCCCTAACTTATCGACCTGCACGTTGGTTCTTCCCTGAAATGACTTAACCGCATTGCGGAAAGCCACGATTTTGAAGGGAATTTCAAGCGGCAGAACAAAATTGGTTTTGGCAAGAGTAAAAGAGAAACCATTCACTTCACATTTCTGCTCGCGGATTTCACTGATGAGCCCCTGTTTGATAATCTTGTCGTTGTGCTCGTCTATTTTTTGCCGCAATTCGAACGTGCCATTGCTGTTCAACCTTAGAACATATTGGCCGGGGACTTGATCGCGAGTGGTCGAGAAATCCGCAAAGATATCGTTGCGATGCGGGATGTGATCATTTTGCGGCAGCAAGATCATGGATAAGCCTAATTGCGCCACCACTCGTTCCGCAAACGAACGGCTGGTGAGCTCCATCTTGCGGCTGAGGGCGAGGGTGGGATCGTTGCCAGCAAAATTTTTGAACTTAATGGTCGCGAAGGCCTCGTAAATCGGCGGCTGCGTGCTCAAATACCACAGCCACGGCGCCGTCACCACGAGCGCCACCACCAGCACGACCCACCAGCGTTTCAACAGGGCATTGTAATATCTTCGAACGTCTAACTTTTCACCATTCAGGTGTTCATCATCATCGATGAAATACTGCTCCATAGCCTCTGAATCTCCAGTTGGATTTTTTAAAACTTACCTATCGTCCAAATTTTGGATAAGCAAGTAAAGATTAATCAGGGTGATGCCAAAGCGGACGATCTCAAAGGCATCACGCACCCGGAACTCTTTTTTGATCGGCACAAAAACCTGATCTCCTGAAAAGATGTTCATTTCCTGCAGAGTGTAGGCGCGCTCAAATCCCCCTAAAATATTTTTTTTGACCACTTTGCCGCCGCGCTCGACCACCATCTTTTTCAAATTGGCGTTGTCGTCCGGACCGCCGGCAAGATTGACCAATTCCCAGAATGAGGCGTCCGGCGAGATCAAGTAGGTGCCGGGGCGGCGAAACGCGCCCATCATCGTCACGCGGATGAGAGGCTCGACGACAATGATCGGTTCCTGAAGATAAACGCTCAATTTTTCTCTCAGGTCATCGGCTAAACTCTGCGTGCTGTGGCCCACCACCCGCACCTCGCCGATGATTGGAAAAAAAACCGCGCCGCGGCTGTCGATAATGTACTCGCCGTTGATGTCGATGGTTGGGGTTTTGGAATCGCCAATGCCAGATGGTTAAACGCAGGCCATCGCCTTTTTTAAAGGTCAGGCTGGATAATTGGGCGTGAGCATGGCCGCTGCTGAGGATCAAAAAAAACGACAGCACCAAAATCACGGAAAAGAGCAGAACGAGGTCGAGTCGTCGTCCGTTCACTTTTAAATTCATACTTTCTCGCTTTCTTTTGAAATACATACAATCAACTGATTTGGGGTTAATTTGCTCGTTATCGAGATCGATAAAAGCGATATCTTTTTTCGGTGGTTTCGAGGTTCAACTTTTTGAGGGTGCGATATATTTTGAGCGCGCTCACTTTGGTGTAGCCGAAACGCTCGGACATCAGCGCTTTTTTGATTTTGAAGGCGCCGCGGCGCGGATCATCGATGATGACTAATTTGATTTTCTCCGTCAGCGGAATGACCTTCTCATCAACTTTGGTTTTTTTGTACACGAATTGCGAGCCGTCGCTGGAGGCCGGCCGCGGCGCGAGCCGCTGCGCGGCGACCAGCGGCGTGGCTTGTGCTTTGGTTTCGACTTGCTGGTTAAGCGAGCGTTTCAAGCTTTTTGTTATATCCAACCCCAGAGAAAAATCAAAATCGTTGATGGCTTCTTCGATGGTGTCGTAATACGATAAAATCTTATTGAACTCCAGCATCTCAAATACATCGTAAACTTCGGGGGTCATTTGCACGATCTTCAAATCGCCGCCGCGCTCGCGAATGCCCTTGATCTCGCCTACGAAAACGCCCCAGCCAGCGCTGCTCACATAGTTGACCTGCGCCATATCGATGACGATGTGCAGCGTGCCATTGTTTAAATTTTCGGTAATCCGATTCAACAGAATCCCGCAGGTCATCGTATCGACGTACCCCTTAACCGTTAACATGGCGATATCTCGCCGCGCGCCAACTCGGGATTCTGAAATTTGAATTCCTTCCATACTGTATTTTAAAATAATAAACCGTTCTCAAATACTATGCCACTATTTGCAAGGAATTCTCAGCTTTGACGAGAGCTTAAGTTTAATGTTACCAAGGCTTATGAAACAAAGGACTTTGCCTAACCAATCGGTTTCCTGTGCTTGCCCGAAACAATGTGCCTTGATGAAACAGAGGAATAAACGCGGGGAGCGCAAATCACCCCAGCGTTTGAGGTTGTACGCGGTCACCAACTCGCCTCATTTGCTCGAGGCTTTCGTTGCCATAAGCTTCTGATATAGCTTGACATACTTTTGGGCAGAGGCGTCCCAGGAAAAATCCTGCTTCATAGCGTTTTGAACAATCTTCGTCCAAAAATCCTTTTTCTCGTATGACTTCAAAACAGTTTTAAAAACCCGGATCAATTCTTTGGCATCCAATTCATTGAAGAAAAATCCGTTGCCGGCGCCGTTGCCAGCGTTGACGTCCTGGACTTGTTCGGCGCCGGAGCCACCCTGATAAACGATGGGGATGGCTCCGTAAGCCAAACCGTAGAGTTGGCTTAAACCGCATGATTGAAAACGAGACGGCAGCAAACAGCCATCGCTGCCGGCAAAGATGAGATGCAGCAGCGCGGCGTCGAAATGAGGTTCGACTCCAATCTTGCCAGCATATTCTTTCTGAATTGCCTTCAAGCGCTTTTTATGTTTGGCGGCGGCCGCGCCAACAATCAGCAACTGGAGATCCAAGTGCAAAACCTGCTCTGCCATCTCGACCAGCAGATCTGAAACTTCGTCCTCCGGGTGGCGCGTCACCATGCTCACCAGCGGGATGGAGTTGTTGAAACGCAGACCGAACCTTTTTAGCAATTCCTCTTTGTTTTTAGATTTACCGCTGAGGTCGCGACGGCTGAAGTTTGCCGGAATCAACCCATCCGACTCCGGATTCCAAATCTGCTCGTCCACGCCGTTTTCGATGCTATGAATATCATTCTTTCTTTTTTTGATCAGCTCAGCGAAATTTGAATTAGAAAACTGTTTCGGTAGTTTCTTGAAGGTGGCCGGGCTTGAAGTGTTAAGTAACTCCGCAAAATGCAAACCCATCTTCAAAAAATTAACCCACTCGTTCCCCTCGAGCCCCAACTCTGCAAATGCTGATTCAGGAAGGCCCAGCCGTTCGGCCGACGCTTCAAAAGCGCCTTCTTCCGAAAGGGTATAAATGGAGAGCAGGGTTTTGGTATTTTTAAAAAAATCATCCTCGCGGTAAACGGTTTTCAAAAGCGGCGGAATGATGGCGGTCTGCCAATCGTTGCAATGAATAATATCGGGCTGCCAGTGGAGAAGCTTTAAAATTTCAAGACAGCCCTTGCTAAAAAACATGAAGCGTTCGGGGTTGTCCTCGTATTCTTTGCCGGTGGCGGCGTCGGCGTACAAGCCTTCGCGATCAAAAAAATGTTTATTATCCAAAAAGTAAACCTGCACTTTGGATTCGGGGATGAAAGCGGATTTGGCGCTGGCTTCATAAACCTGCTCACCAATTCTGATTTTAATTCCCTGCAGGCGGATGACGTCGCGCAAAACGTATTTGCGCTCGTTGATGGCGCGATAATTGGGCATGATCACCCGGATATCGTGTCCAAAGTTTTTCAGATATTTAGGCAGCGCGCCAGAGATTTCTCCCAGCGCGCCTATCGGCGTAAACGGGAAGACTTCGGAAGAAACGTAAAGAATGTTGAATTTGCTTTTCATCTTTTCAAATAATAATAAAAACGGGTTAAACGGCGTTGCGCAAATCCTCCGCTGCAATTTCCGGCGGCGTGGAATTGATGTAAAATCCGGAGCCCCATTCAAAACCAGCCACTTTCGCCAATTTTGGCATCAACTCGATGTGCCAGTGGTACTCCAGCAAAAAGGGCTCCTGCAGCGGCGAGGTGTGTAAAATGAAATTATAAGGCGGATACCCCAAAGCGCGGTTCAGCCGATTCAGCGTTTCCTTCAGGGTGATTGCCAATTCCAGGTAATTCGCCTCCGGCATGTCTTCAAAATGAGAATAATGCTGGGTGGGCAAAATCCAGGTTTCGTACGGAAAACGGGGAGCAAACGGTTCGATCACGATGTGCGCGTGGGAATTTGTAACCACTCGCGCCTGTGCTTTGACTTCCTGCAAAATAATATCGCAATAAATGCAGCGTTCTTTATAATTGAAAAACCGCCGCCCGCCGTCAATCTCATCGGCTACTTGAATCGGAATAATGGGCGTGGCGATGAGTTGAGAGTGAGTATGCTCCAACGAAGCGCCGGCCGCCACGCCGTGGTTTTTGAAAATCAAAACGTATTGAAAACGGGCGTCTTTCTTAAGGTCCAAAACGCGGTTGCGAAAGGTGATCAGCACGTCGCGAATGTGGCTCTCGCTGAGATCGGCCAGGTCCAAAGCATGGTTGGGAGTTTCGATGACGACTTCGTGGGCGCCCACGCCATTCATGATATCGTAGTTGCCCTCGGCGCGGCGGCGAAGCTCGCCCTCAATTCGCAGCGCCGGAAATTTGTTGGGAACAACGCGAATATTCCAACCCGGAACGTCGCGCTGGCTGCTCGTGGGACGAGAGGCGGTGATTTCCGGCGGCGTCTTGTCCTCGTTGCCCGGACAAAATGGGCAGTAACCGCCGCCCTTCATTTTTGGCTCGCTGGCCCAATCGGAGGGACGTTTTCCGCGCTCGGTTGAAATAATCACCCATCTTCCAACTATCGGATCCTTACGCAGCTCTGACATTTCAAGGGGCAAAAGTATTCGTACCTTCTGAAAATTGACAACTCAAATATAAGAAATTTTGATAGAAAGTCAAGCTACGGCCTGACGCAAACTAAAAAGGGTGGGATCGCTCCCACCCTGAAAAAATTGTTCCACTATTGCACGGTTGCTTTACAACCTGGCCATGTAGCGCTGCGCTAACGGCACGTACTCGCTTTGGGGATAGCTTGCTATCAAACGCTCGAACTCGGCGCGCGCCTGCTGCCGCTCGCCTAATTTCATGTAGCACAAGCCGAGTTTCAACTGCGCGTCGTCGCTCTTGTTGGAATTCGGAAACGAGAAGACCTTTTCGAATTCGGCGATCGCCTGATTGTAATCTCCCAGCGCGTAATAACATTCGCCGATCCAGTATTGGCAATTGTCCGAAAGCGAATTGTTGGCGTCGCTGGCCAGCAAGGCGCTGAAGGCGGCCATCGCCTGGCGATAACTGCGGGCATTGAATTGGTTGAGCGCCGCCTGATATTGGGTTACAAACTCAGGAGGAGCGTCCGCGTAACGGCCGGAGCGGCTCACAGAATTGCTGCGCCGGCTCGAAGCCTGGAGTTGGGATTCCAGCTCGCTAATTTTTGACTCCTTCTGGGTGATTTCCGAGCGCAGCGTCGAAATCTCACGCTCTTTTTGCAATAGGTCTTCCTGCAGAGCGTCAACGTCGCTTTGCAGAGATTCATCGGGAGCGGGAGTTGCGGTGGTCGTTTCCACGGGTTGCGTGTCTTGCCGAGAGATGCCCAGCAATCGCAAAACCTCTTCTTCGTCCGAATTCTGGCTGGTTTTGGTAATGTCGCCTTCGCCCAACAGGTCGTCGATATTCACATCTTGACCTTCGACTTTTTGGCGAGAAGCGCCGCAGCCAATGAATAGAAAAAAAGATAAGCTCAGGATGCAAATCACCGCTGAAAACTCGTTCAGGTAACGTGCGTCTTTCATACTACCTCCAATGGCTCCATCCAACCATAAATTTAATTTTTTTGTTCTCGTAAAACGATGTAGGAAGCTGTGCCAACGGCGGCCGCGCCAACTATCCCGCCAACGATGCGCCAGGGTTTGCCGCTCGGGGAAATTTTCACTGCGATGGGCTTGCTTGGCAGACCGGAATAGCCCACCCCGGAGAGAGTTTGATCCACCGCCACCACGCAATATTCCAAACCCGAACTGGTGACCGCGTAACCAGGGATCTCCCCCTGATAAAGATTGCCGCCGTTATTTTCCAACCGAACCACGTTCCAGTTGGGGGTGCCGATGGGCCGGTAAAGCGCGGCCACGACTCGTAATTCAATATTGGAAAAAACTTGGGCCTTGATGGGGATGCCGCCTCCCAATTCTGCCTGGGTGACGAGGTGATGAATAACGATGGGCGCCGCGCCGTCGCTGTTGCTTTCAAGGGGATTATCGAGAGCGTTCATGGCGGCGGGGTTGGCGTTCTTTTCCGGGATACCATCGTGGTCCATGTAACCGTCGCGGTCTTCGGCGATTTCGGGCATGAGATCGAATTCATCCGGGATGCCGTCGCGGTCGCGATCGCCGCGCACTTTGTTGAAATAGAACGTGAAGCCGGCGTGCACGTCCAGCACCTGATCGTTTTCGTCGCCGCTGGGATTCTGATCAAAAACATCGGTGAGAGAATAACGATAGCTGGCGCCCAAATTCAAAGCGATGCTCGGTGAGACCCGAAATTCCAACCCGCCGCCGGTTTTGAGAAAGGAATCGATGCCGTCCTGCGCTGTGCCGGCGTTACTTTTCGCCGCCCACCAAGTGCCGCCGCCGCCAACAAAAACATACGGGTTGATCTTTTTAAAAGGGAGAAAATTAACCATTCCGCTGAGCTCGAATGGGATGATTTCTGTTCTCGGACTGCCAGCGAGATTGGAGTAACCTAAACGCCCGTAGCCCAACTCGCCATTGATCGCAAAATATGGGATCGGCAAAACGCGCAAATGCCCGGAAACCATCGGACTCAACTTGCCATCGCGGTCAGCTTCAATTCGGCTCACACCCGCCTGCAATCCAATTCCAAACCGCCAGTCACCGGCCTGGGCCAACCCGCAGACCCCCAATAGCAAAAACAAGCCCGCCACCGTCAGACATTTTGGTTTCATCGTAAGACCTTAAATATTATTGATATTGGCTAAAGGTATTAAAGAGAATGCAAAAAGTCAAGCTGATTTTTTGTTTAGCCCTTGTTTTGCCTAATGATATGCTAATTGTATTCAAACCGTTTGCGGGCGGCGTTCAAGGCCAGGCCCACGATAATAAAACTCATGATCATGGAGGAGCCCCCGTAACTCAAAAACGGCAGCGGGATGCCGGTCACTGGCATGATCCCAACCGTCATCCCGATGTTCACCGCAATTTGAAAAAGAAAAATAATGACGCAGCCAAACACCAGCAAGCTCTCGAATTTCGTGCGTGCATTCACCGAAATGCCCAGACAGCGCAGGATTAGAATAAGATAGAGCGACAAAATCACCACCGCGCCAATGAAACCGAACTCCTCGCCGATCACACAAAAAATAAAATCGGTGTGCTGCTCGGGCAAAAAGCGCAAGTGGGTTTGCGTGCCCTGCAAAAATCCTTTGCCGAAAAAGCCGCCGGAACCGATGGCCACTTTGGATTGAATGACCTGGTATCCCAGTCCCTGCGGATCGGTCACCAAGCCCAGAAAAGTTAGAATGCGCTGCCGTTGATATCCCTTCAACAAATTCCAAATGATGGGAGTGCAAACCCCCACGCCGATGTTGATGAAAAAATTGATCAGAAAAAACATCATTCCCCGCCGCGACAGCAGCAGCACCACGCTAATCACGATCATAGCGATGAGAAACGAATAGTAATTGAACGCGCACACCAGAACAATAACCGGCGCCACCAACACAAACAGCACGATGTTGGGAAGCCCGGCCCAATGCAGGACGGGCAGAATAACCGCCATCAGCACCATCGCCGATCCCAGGTCAGGCTGTTTCATCACCAGCAGCATCGGCAGCAGGGCGATCCCAAACGCGAGGCCCACGTCCAGCAGCTTATCCATTTTGCGATTGTCCTGGCTCAAGAAACGCGCCATTGCCATCACGGTCCCGACTTTGGCAAACTCTACGGGTTGAATCCAAACCGGGCCAATGGTGATCCAGCGGCGTGCACCGCTGCCGGTTCCAATAAACAGCACCAAGACCAGCAGCGCAAGCGTGAGGACGTAAGCGTGATAAGCGTATTTATAAAAAAAGCGGTTGGGGATGAAGATGGTCGCCAGCATGACGACATAGCCAAACGCCACCCAAATGAGCTGGCGCTTGAAATTCAATTTGATGACCAGGGACTCGCTGCTGTGGGTGGCGCTGTAAATGGCGATCAACCCACAAACCGTCAGCCCAATTGCCGCTGCCAGCAGCACCCCGTCAATTTGCCGCATCATTCGATTTTCTTGGAACATCATTGCTGCGCCATCAACTTGTCTTCAAAATAGATGGACAACAAACCGCGGGCGATGGGCGCCGCCACCGCGCCGCCGCCGCCGCCGTTTTCGACCAAAATACAAAACGCAATCTCCGGTTTTTCCATGGGCGCGAAGCCGATGAACCAGGCGTGGGAGTCGCCGTGGGGGTTTTGCGCGGTGCCGGTTTTCCCGCACACTTTGACGCGCGGAATCCACGCCGCCCGGCCGGTGCCGCGCCCGCCGTTCACCACCAAATACATCCCCTGCTTGAGTTTTTTGAACGTATCCGGCGAGATGCCCGACAGGTGCACGGAATCGCTGGCCGGAAACGCCGCGTGGTGAGTGACCGGGTCAACGATTTTGCGCAGCAAGCGCGGTTTGTAGGCCACCCCCTCGTTGCCCAGGATCATCGCGAAGTAGGCCATTTGCAGCGGCGTCGTCAGCAAATCCCCCTGGCCCACCGCAAGGTTTACAACCAAGCCTTTACTCCATCGGCGCTCGCCGTACTTGGCGGCGAAATAGGCTCGGTCGGGCACCAGGCCGGCGCTCTCGTTGGGGAGATCGATGCCGGTGGGCTTTCCAAAAAGTAAGAGTTTGGAATATTTGGCCCAATTATCCAGCCCGACCTCCAAACCCTTGGTGTAAAAATAGACGTTGCAGGATTGCTCGATGGCGTCGAAAAAATTCACCTCGCCGTGGCCGCCCTTTCTCCAGCAATCAAAGGTGCGGTTGCCTAAACGGTAGCTGCCGGCGCAAAAGATTTTTTGCTCCAAATTGACGCGGCCGCTTTCCAGCGCCGCAACCGCCAACGCCAGCTTAAACGTGGAACCGGGCGGATACAAACTCTGACACACCCGATTGTAAAGCGGATGACCTTCGTCGCTGATGAGCTGCTGCCAAATTTCCGGCGTGAGCGGGCTGGAAAAAATTTCGGGGTCGTAATCCGGTTTGCTTAAAATCGCCAGGATGTCGCCGTTGCGGGGATCGAGCGCGACCGCGGCGCCGCGTCTGCCGGTCATCGCCTCTTCGAGGTAGCGCTGAAGTTTGGCGTCCATCGTTAAATAAAGGTGATGACCGGGCTTGGGCGATTTAAAAGAAAGCTCCGGCAAATCTTTTATTTCCCGCCCTAACACGTCCACCTCGACGTATTTGATGCCCGGTTCGCCGCGCAGGAACCGCTCGTACTGAAATTCCAATCCGCTCTTGCCGATGATATCGCCCATGCGGTAACCGACGTCTCGCCGCTGCACCAACTCCTCGGAGGTGATTTCGCCCAAATATCCAAAAATGTGCGGGGCGTTGACGCCGCCGGGATAATATCGTTTCGATTCGACGGTATAAAAGACGCCGGGCAAATCCAACCGCGACTCTTCAAGAACGCTGAGGGTTGAAAAATCAACCTGGCGCTTGATTTTCACCGGCAGAAAATTGCTGATCTTTTCTTTGCGGATTTTTTGTTTAAGGTTGCTGGCCGGCTGTTCTAAAATATTGGAAAGCAGATTCACCGGCTGCTCGTACTTCATGACTTCATAGGGGATGACCGACACTGAGTAGGCGGGACGATTGTCCACTAAAATTTCCCCGCGCCGATCGTAAATGACGCCGCGCGGCGGATCGATCACGATCTCGCGAATGCGGTTGCGTTCCGATTCCTTGAAATATTTGTCCCAATGCCAAAGCTGCAGTTGCGCCAATCGGCCCAGCAGCAGCACAAACACGGTCACAGCGACAATTTTATAAAACGATTTCAGGAAATTCAAATTGTTTTTCATCAGGGTTTACCTGTCGGAACGGCCCCAAAGGGCGCTTGGCCAAACCAAATTGATCATTGTCATAAACGTTAAAGTGTAGATGGTCGTTGGCAGAGCAAAGCGCCAAACGATTTTCCAAAAACTGGCGGCGGCGCCAATTGACAAAATGGTGAAATAGAGAATATCATGCGCCAAAAACAGCAAAAACAAAAAACCAACGATGCTTACAAATCGCCGCTCTAAGCGCTCGCCGCCAACGAACCCCGCGAAAAAAGCGGCGATGGTTTTGGTCAGCGATGACAAGCCGACCAAATCGGCACTGAAGGTATCAAACAGCAATCCGGCCAGACATCCCGCAATTATTCCCCAAGTGCGGCCCTTTTGCAGCGCCACCGCCACGATCCCAATCAAAATAAAATCCGGCGCGATATCTTTGATTGAAAAAAGCGGCGCAACCTTCAGTTGCAGTAAAATAGAAAGAACCAACAACAGAATATGAATCAGGCCGGGCATCTAATTTCGTGGATTAATGGGTCGGCTGCGAATAACAAACACCTCTTCCAATCTCGTGAAATCCACGGCTGGTTCGACGAGAATGTCCATAAACATGCTTTGTTCGCTTTCACTGAGTGAGACTACTTTGCCGATCAGCAGCCCACCGGGAAAAAAGAAACTCTGTCCGGAGGTGATCACCGTATCGCCCGCGGCCACGTCGGAACGCTTGGGAACCTCCGCCAGCGCCACACGGTTGCCCTCGCGCCACTTAACGATGCCGTTAACGCGGCTGCGCTGCGTCATCGCGCTCACCCGGAAATTACGATCGAGGAGAAGCTGGCCAGTGGCGTGGTTTTCAGTGACGCTGAACACTTTGCCGACCAATCCTTGCGCGGTCACCACCGCCATATTTTTCTCAATGGAATCAGCGCTGCCCGCGGCGAGGATGATCGAGTTGACGAAGCTGTTGCTGGCTTTGCCGATCACCTTCGCCGGAATCAAATCGAGCTGGCTCGTTTCTTTGAAATCCAGCAGCTCGCGCAGGCGGCGGTTTTCGTTCAGGGCCTCCTTCAGCCGACTATTGGCGAGCATCAGCTCGGTATTTTTCTGACGCAGCCACTCGTTCTCTTCGCGCAGCGAATTCATTTCGCTTAAAAAAGAAACCTTCTCCAACAAGAATCCAAAGCCGCTCAGCGTCCAGCGCTGGATGGTTTGAATTTGCAAGCCCTCGTTGGACCAGAGTAAGCCAAGGGAAAATAAAATGGCCGCGAGCAGCGTAAACAAATCGCGGCGATAGCTGACCCACTCGTTCAAGCTTCGCATCGGAATTAATATTTTTTGCCGGTAACCAGTACCTTCTGGTAGGTGTTCAGGTCGTCAAAAATTTTGCCGGTGCCGAGCGCCACACAGGTGAGCGGATCGTCGGCGACGATGATGGGCAGCTCGGTGGCGAGGCGCAGCCGTTCGTCCAGGCCGCGCAGCAGCGCGCCGCCGCCGGTCAACACGATGCCGCGATCGAGAATATCCGACGCCAGCTCCGGCGGGGTGCGCTCGAGGCATAATTTGACCGCATCAACGATGTAACTCACCGGCTCGGAGAGCGCCTCCTGGATTTCTTTGGCGTGGATTTTCACGGTCTTGGGGATGCCGTCCACCATGTTGCGGCCCTTGACCATTTTGACATCATCGCATTTGTAGGGCTCGGCCGAACCCATGGTGATTTTGATCGCCTCGGCGGTGTTTTCGCCAATCAACAGGTTGTACGCTTTTTTGAAATATTGCACGATGGCCTCGTTCATTTCGTCGCCGGCGATGCGAACGGAAATATCGGTGACGATGCCGGACAACGAAATCACTGCAATTTCCGTGGTGCCGCCGCCGATGTCCACCACCATGCTCCCCACCGGCTGCTCGATAGGCAAGTTGACGCCAATGGCCGCGGCCATCGGTTCCTGAATCATATAAATTTCGCGGCCGCCGGCGTGCTCCGCCGAGTCGCGCACCGCGCGCTTTTCAACCTCCGTGATTCCGGAAGGAATGCACACCGCGATGCGGGGACGAATGAAGCGGTTGGTCTGCACTTTTTTGATGAAGTGGCGGATCATTCTTTCGGCGATATCGAAATCAGCGATCACGCCGTCCTTCAGGGGCCGCACCGTCACCAAATCTTCCGGCGTGCGCCCCATCATCACTTTGGCTTCGTTGCCGTAGGCCAGAATTTGCTGATCGCTTTTACGAACAGCAACAATGGACGGCTCATTGATCAAAATGCCGCGGCCTTTCACAAAGACCAGCGTATTGGCTGTCCCCAAATCGATAGCAATGTCATTGGAAAAATATTTTGTCCAGAATGATTCTGCTTTTGAATTCGTGTTCACAGTTTGGTCCTATCCTTGTTCGTTTTCGTAATTTTTTGAAAAGATTTTTTGGATGCTGATCAGTGCAGATGTTCGCAGATTATAAGAATATTTTCATTGCGCTTTCTTCGCGTTTCCTTAGCGAACTTTGAGGTTTAGTTTTTTTCTAATGCCGGAAATGCCGCACCCCGGTGAAAACCATCGTCAGGTTGCGCTCGTTGGCGGCTTTAATGACCTCATCGTCCCGCAGCGAGCCGCCGGGCTGAATGACCGCGCTGGCGCCGGCTGCGGCGAGAACATCCAGGCCGTCGCGAAACGGAAAAAACGCATCCGAGGCCGCTGCGGCGCCGCGCAAATCGTGGCCGAAACGCTTCGCCTTTTCAATAGCCAACTGGCACGAATCCACCCGCGACATTTGCCCCGCGCCGATCCCCAGCGTGCGTTGCGAATCGCTCAACACGATGGCGTTGGATTTCACCCACTTTGCCACCCGCCACGCGAACTTCATCGCCGACCATTCCTCCGACGTCGGCTGGCGGGTGGTGACCACATCCGTTTTGATATCGTTTAAATTATAAAAATCTCGATCTTGCAAAAGATACCCACCCTGCACTTTCTTAACCTCGATTTCCTTGACGCGGGGTTGTTTTATATCGCCGCATTCCAGCAACCGCAGATTTTTTTTCGCTTTTAGAATTTCCAGCGCCGGCGAACTGAACCCCGGAGCGATGACCGCCTCGGTGAACAGCTCCGCAATGGCGCTCGCGGTGGCTTCATCCACTTCGCGGTTCAACGCCACAATTCCTCCAAACGCCGAAACCGGATCCGTGGCTTTGGCGCGCGCGTACGCTTCGGACAACGTTTTACCAGCGGCCGCGCCGCAGGGATTCGTGTGTTTGATGATCACTGCACACGGCTCCGAAAACTCCTGCGCCAACCCCAGCGCGGCGTCCAAATCGAGAAAATTGTTAAACGACAACTCTTTGCCGTGCAATTGCCGGGCTTTTACCAGTCCGAAAACCGGCGCCCCGCTCTCGCGGTAAAATGCCGCCCGCTGGTGGGGATTCTCGCCGTAACGCACATCCTGTATTTTCTCCAGCAGCATTTGCCTTTGCACTGGAAACGGTGAGTCATCCTGCGGCGTTGCGAGATACGAATGGATGACATGATCATATCGCGAGGTGCGGGCAAACGCTTCCACCGCCAGCCGCCGCCGCGTCTCCAGTGAAATCTCGCCGCCGCGAGCGCATAATTCGGAAATAATTTGCTCGTACTGGCGGGGAGACGTCACCACGGCCACGCTGACGAAATTTTTGGCCGCGGCGCGAATCATCGCCGGCCCGCCGATGTCGATGTTTTCCAGCGCCGCATCGAGGGTGGCGTTTTCAGCGGCAACCGTTTGTTCAAATGGATACAAATTCACCACCAGCAGATCGATGGGCGCGATGCCGTGCTGCTGCAACTGCGCCATTTGCGAATCGTCGTCGCGCCGCGCCAGAATTCCCCCGAAAATATTGGGGTGCAGAGTTTTCACGCGGCCGCCCAAAATTTCCGGGAAGGTGGTGACATCGGAAATGGCCGTCGTCGCGAGGCCGTTTTTGTGAAGATGTTTGGCGGTGCCGCCGGTGGAAAGGATTTCGATGTTGAATGCTTTTAAAACTTTTGCGAAATCAACAATCCCTGTTTTGTCGAAAACACTGATCAACGCCCGCTGCATCCTGGGCATTACCTTCCTCCAATTTCAATTCTATGGTTTGGACGATGCAGGCCCACCAACGCGGGCAGGCAAACGCGGCTAATATAAATAGAAAAAATGAAAAAATAAACGGTTTCTTTGAATAATTCATGGCTTGATGCGCACCTGTCGACCAACCACCTCTATTCGGTCTTCGGCAAAAAGCTGGAGGGCCTCGGCGTACACTTTGTGCTCCACTTCCAAAACCCGGGCGGCGAGCGTCTCGGGGGTGTCGTCCGGCAGCACGGGAACGCAGCGCTGCAAAATCGGCGGCCCGGTATCGTATTCATCATCCACCAGGTGCACGGTTACGCCGGTGACTTTGCAGCCGTACTCCAGCACCGCCTGATGCACCTTGAGGCCGTACATCCCTTTGCCGCCAAACGCCGGCAGCAGCGCCGGATGAATATTGACGATGCGATTTTTGTAAGCGCGAATGATGGCGCCGCCAATTTTTTTTAAATAGCCGGCCAGAGCGATGACGTCGGCTTGATGCAGTTGCAGACAACCCAACAGCGCTTGGTCGAAAGCAGCGAGAGAAGAAAAAGTCTCCGCAGACAGATGCCGGGCTGGAATGCCGCGGCTGCGTGCCATTTCCAGCGCGCCGGCGTCCGCTTTGTTGCTGATCACCAGCACGATCTGAGCGTGCAACTCGCCCCGTTCAATGGCTGAAATCAGCGCCGCTAAATTGGAGCCGCGGCCGGAGGCCAACACGGCGATTTTGAGGAGTTTCATTTTATGAGTTGATAAAAAATTGGACACAGATTGGTGCAGATAAACGCATGCCATTCGATGAAAATCGACTTTTTGGAGAGCTCCGCGTTTGAATTGTACCCTCAACTCAAAACAGCCGGCTCGGCGATTTCTAACACCCCGGCCTCGGCATCCAGAACCGCTTCGACGCCGATGGGCAGGGTGTACTTCTCATCAACGTGGCCGTACGGGAAATCAACCAAGATTGGAACGCGCAGGTCGGCGGTCATCTCTGCGATGACTTCGGACAAATTCAAACTGGGGCCTCCGGTCTTGGGCACGCACTCCGGAAACTGCCCAAACACGATGCCGTTCACCTGATTCAAAACGCCAGCCAATTTGAGCTGGGCGAGCATGCGATCGACGCGGTAGGGCTCTTCGCCGACGTCCTCTAAAAACAAAATGGCGCCGCGGAAGTCCGGCAAAAACGGCGTCCCCAGCAGAGAGCAAATTAACGACAAACACCCTCCCAACAAACGGCCTTTCGCCTTCCCCGGCCGGAGGCAGAAGCCGCTGGCCGATTTAACCCGCATCTGAAAACCGGCGCGGGGTTCGCTTAACATCTTCCAGAAATTAGCTTCTGTGAAGGGCGGGATGGCCGTCGCCATTTCCACCGCCACCATGGGGCCGGAAAAGGTCACCAGCCCGGTGTTCTTGAAAATCGCTAATTGCAGGGCGGTGATGTCGCTGTAGCCCACCAAGATTTTCGGGCGGCGGCGAATGGCCTCGTAATCGACCGCCGGCAAAATCCGCGGAACGCCGTAGCCGCCGCGCGTGCAAAAAATCGCGGCAACCGCATCATCCAAAAACATTTGGTTGAGATCGCCAACGCGATCTTCATCGCGACCGGCTAAATAGCCGTGGACGACGTGAATATGCTCGCCGAGCTTAATTTGAAAGCCGCGGTTTTGCAGATACCTAATGCCGTTGGCAAGACGTTCGGGGATCATCGGGCTGGCCGGGGCAACAATGCCGATGGCATCGCCGGGGTTTAGCTTAGGAGGTAGCACGGTCAATTCAGATGGAACTCAGAGGCGCATTTCATCATTAATGATGTCGAAAATTTCGTGATAGTTGACGATGCGATACTCGCCGGCATCAAATAAAAACACTACCCGCCGGGCGAGGTTAATGTACTGCCAGACAATATAAACCCGTTGTGGGGAGAATGAATCGCTATATTCATTAAAGTTAAACGGGCGATTGATATAATCGGGTGGGCCCAGCTTGACGAAAATCATCCCCCGATCGCTGCGCCAGCCCCGGTCGTTGCTGCCAAACGTTTTGTTGGCGTATTCGATTCGACGGTAATATTCTTCGTAATACTCGTTCACAGGCGTGCCCGGCGTGGGGTCTCGTTTCTCCCAGAATTTCTGGAATTCCAGCGCCTGCTCCTCTCCTTTGGCTTTTCGCAGCCGCTTGAGCTCATCGCCTTTGGCAATGTAGATCAACTTTTCGATGGCGTCTTTTAAGTCGATTTGCGGTTTAGCCGCGGCGGGGCCCGGAACAACTTGGCGTTCCAACTCATGGGTGGTATCGTTGACGGAGATGGAAAATTTGATGCGCGTCGCGTCGCTTATGACGTTTGGATCTTCGATAGCGAAAATCTGTTTTGTGATCCGGCCTTGGCTGGTTACGACTCGCTGCCCTTTTACGACCTTCTCGCTCATCGGCTCGGAGATCTCATATTGCACGACGGCGCTGTCGCCCGGCGGCAGGTTATAGATTTCGAAAAAGGCGTAGTGGAGGGAGTCGGCTAATGGTTCCTGGCTTTTCAATGCACTGGTTTGCGCCAGAGTCTGAGCGTCGAGGATAGCGATATCGCTGAGAAGAACAGCAGCGCTGGAAAAGTCTCGAACCGCAGCGGTTCCTTCGCGATGCTTGGCGCGGCGGGTTTCCAGATCCACCAACTCGACTCGGTAGCGGTATTCTCCCGGGGCTAAACTTATCTCACCGCGCGTGGTGTGTCTTATGGTGGTGGAGATCGTTTCCTTGAAATTCTGCGCCATGACAAACCCCCGCCAATTGACGCTGTCCACCTTGCTGCCGTCAGAATTCAGGATAACGAGTTTGACCAAAAAATCGGCGCGGAATTTTTTATCTTTGGTGGTTACAAACTGGAGCTCATCGTTAACGAAACTGACGGTAATATTCAACTGGCTCAAATTGCTATCAAGGCTGGCGGTGCTGTAGGTGATGACGGTAAGCGGCCGCTGCTTGAAGCCCAATGTGGCATCGTAATAATCAAGCCTCTCTGAGATGGGAGTTTGTGCGTGAAGGAAGCGGTGAAGAGCAGCCGCCAGCAGCAGCGTCAAAATCAAAACCAGCCGCTTCGCGCTTTGAACCCCCGATAGGAAATTTTTGGAAACGATTCGCATCATCTAACCTCACCCCTTCATAAACTGCCGAACATTCGATAAGGGCACAAGCCTCATTTAATCATGTCATACAAAGTAACTGGATTGTCGAGGCGGTACTCGCCAAAACCGAGCTCGTCAATGAAGATTAATTGCCGACTGTAGCGGTAGTAGGTCCAAACTTCTAACGCTTTGATGGTTCGCCCTGGTAAGGTTGCAAATTTTTGATTAAACGGGTTGCGCTCGATGGAATCAGGCGGGCCCAATAAAACATAAGCCCATCCCATATCGGTTTTCCAGCCCGGCTTGCGATGACCAAAAAAATTGTCATTGGCATAAGCGATGCGCTCATAGTAATCCATCCGAAATTCGTTTTCAGAAGTGCCGGGGGTGGGATCGTGCTTTTCCCAAAACTTCAGATAGGCCTGATGTTTCTCAGCCATTGAAACGGCCTGGAGTTTTTGCAATTCCTCCTTCGAAACAATGTAAGCCAGCGCATCAATCGCTTCGTCCAAATTCGAGAACGAGCTCGGCAGCCCCTCCCAATACCATTCAAACGGCCGTTCTAAGGACACAGTATCGTTGTCATGCTTCACCTGAATGCGAGTGGTATAACGGCCGTGGGGTAAACGGCTATCGGCGACTTCCAGATAACTCTTCGTCACCCGCCCGCCGCTTCGCAGCCAGTATTCATGCGACTCTTGCTGCAGGGATTTTCCATTCTTGGGATTAACAATCTCGATGCTCACAAAAACACTGTCGGAGTCCGGAATATTATATACCTCAAAATAAGCGTACAACCGGGAATCGGGCAATTTCGATCCAGAAACCTTTGGGTTGAATTTCAGATTGCCGTCGGCATCTTCTGAAACATAGTCTAAATACAAGATGTCGCTGGCGAGAAAATCGCTCTTCGGATATTTTTTTAAAGTGATATCTTGCTTGCGGTTTGTGACCTTCTGAGTTTCGAGGTCTTGCAGGCTCAACACAATTTCATATTTTGCCGGAGGCAAATCAAAAGAAAACTTATTAAGCTTGAACTTGCGGATGGATTGAATATCATTAACCTCTTCGGTAAGAATTTCCTCGCGCGCGTCTTTGACATCAATGGGATGGCCGGATTTATCCAATATCGAAACGATGATCTCATAACTTGCGCGAAAGCCATCATCCGATTTCAGAAATTGCAGCTCATCGAAGTTGACTCTCACGTAAATGTCGAGATGGCTCAAGTTGAAATTGTCCGAGGCCGTATTTACAGCGTCAAAATCAAACTTCGGGTGGTCCTCGGTTTTCAATTCTGACGCGGATATCGGCAAGGCGGCCACAGAGAATATGATCAACGCAATAATTAATTTTGAAGTCTTCATAATGGCCTCCGACTCGCTATGATACAGAATAGAGTACGCTGAAGTAAAAATTGCTTAATGTCATTATTCGGCTAACTCCCCGATCAAGTCGTAGTCATCACAGTCAATAATTCTCACTCGGTGAAACCGACCCGGTTCCACCTCCCCCTTCACGAGCACTGAATTATCAATCTCGGGGCAGTCCCAGGGCGTGCGCCCAATCGACTCACCAGGGGCCGGGTTCGATTCATCAAAAATTACTTCTCGGACCTGGCCGATCAATTCCCGATTCATCGCAAACGAAATTTCGTTTTGCGCATCTGTCAGCTCTGCCAGCCGCTCTTGAATGACGTGCCCCGGAATCTGATTGGGCAGCCGATAGGCCGGGGTGTTTTCTTCACGCGAAAACGCGAACATCCCCAGGCGATGGAAACGCACTTGTTTCACAAAGTCCAGCAGCTCCAAATGTTCCTGCTCGGTTTCTCCTGGAAATCCAGAAATCAACGTGGAACGAATCGCCAACTCCGGATTGCCCGTGCGCAGCTTTTCGATGATCCGCTCAATCTGCGCGCGCCGCACTCGGCGTCCCATCAACTTCAACATGCGATCCGAGATGTGCTGGATGGGCATGTCCACGTAGTTTATAATACTCTTTCGTTCTGAAATTATTTCAATTAAATCATCATTGAAATGCGCCGGATAGGTGTACAACAAACGCACCCATTTGAAGGCTGGGATTTGGGTCAGCTTATCCAGAAGCGGGACCAGCCGTTTTTCGCCGTAACGATCCTGACCGTAGATGGTCGTATCCTGCGCGATCAGAATGAGCTCCTGCACGCCGTGGTCGGCCAGCCGATACGCCTCTTCGAGCAGCGACTCCAGGCTGCGGCTTTGAAACTTGCCGCGGATTTGCGGAATCGAGCAAAAGGTGCAGGGATTCTCGCAGCCCTCGGAAATTTTGAGATACGCGAAATGGCGCGGCGTGGTGAGATGGCGCTCGCCCAACAACTCGCGTTTGAGATCGAGGCGACTCAAAATGTCGCGGAGAATTTGGATCAGGTCGCGGTTGCCATAAAAACCATCAACCTCCGGAATTTCCGCTTGCAATTCGTCGCGGTAGCGCTGCGAGAGGCAGCCGGTCACAAACACCCGCCGGCACCGGCCGCGCTTTTTCATCTCCACCGCCTGTAAAATCGCGTCGATGGATTCCTCTTTCGCGCCCTGAATGAAACCGCAGGTGTTGAGAATGATGGTCTCGGCCTGCGCGGCATCATCCACGATTTCGGCGCCGTCGCCTTTGAGGCCGCCCAGCAAAATTTCAGAGTCCACGATATTTTTGGGACAACCCAATGTGGTGAGATTAATTTTCATTTAAAGTTCATCTGAAAAATTTAGAATGAAATCCGAAACAAATTCAAAAAAATAAATTCAAAAAATTTTGAATTTGTTTCGTATTTAGAAATTCGACAATCGAATTTCAGGCTGTCTTGACAGCCCAATTTTAGGACCTCATTCGAACAGCGCCTCAACAAACGTTGCGGGATCAAAGGCTTTGAGATCGTCCATCGTTTCTCCCAATCCAATGAAACGAACCGGCACCCTGAGCTGATTTTGAATGGCGAAGACCATGCCGCCTTTCGCCGTGCCGTCCAATTTGGTCACCACGATGCCGGTGACGTTGACCGCCTCTTTAAACTGCTGCGCTTGCGCTAAGGCGTTCTGTCCAGTGGAGGCGTCGAGCACCAGCAAAATCTCGTGGGGCGCGGTTTCGAGGGCTTTTTTCAACACCCGCTGAATTTTTTTCAATTCTTCCATGAGATTGACTTTGGTGTGCAGCCGCCCGGCGGTATCAACGATCAGCACATCGACGTGGCGGGCGATGGCGGCGTTCAGCGCGTCAAAGGCCACGGCGGCCGGATCGCCGCCGGGCAGCGTGCGTACGATATCGACGCCAGCGCGCCGCGCCCAAATTTCGAGTTGCTCGGAGGCCGCGGCGCGGAAGGTGTCGGCCGCCGCCAGCAGCACCTTCTGGCCGCGCTCATGAAACGCCTTGGCTAATTTGGCGATGGTGGTGGTTTTGCCCGTGCCGTTGACGCCGACCACCATCACCACAAACGGTTTTACCGTGGGTGAGAAGAAACCGTTCGCCGATTCCGCATCCACGTGGCCATTCGTGGTTAGATACATCAACAACTGCTTTTTGAGAACGGCAAGCAATTCCTGCGGCTCGCGGAAGCCTTCTTTCAAAACCTGTTGGCGCAACGCTTCGATGAGGCGCTGGCTCGTCTCAACTCCCACATCGGCGCGAATAAGAATTTCCTCGATCTGCTCCAGCAGCGGCTCATCGATGGTGTATTGATTTTTGAGCAGCTTGACGATCTCCTCCATAAAGCCCTGGCGGGTTTTGGCGAGACCGGCTTTGAATTTTTCGAAAATAGAGGGCATCGAATTGACGGTCGTTTATGATCATCGTAGGGGCGTATTGCAATACGCCCCTACGAGCAGGTTTATCACTTTTATTCTGACTTTTGAAATTCAACTGAAGAGCATTATAGCAATTCTGCAAATTCTTCCTGTGTTAAACCGGCATCATCAAGAATATTTTTCAAAACTTTAGGATGCAATATCTTTTTTGAGTGAAATGGCACGGTTACACGTTTCCCTTCTTCGGTTTATTTTGTGACTCCACTCTGACGGGACAGCTCGAAACCTAATTTCTCAAGGACACGAATTACTTGTGACGACGTCACTCGGGGCAGTCGAGGACTCACACCTCCACCTCCAAAGTCGCGAGGCTCACCATTTCTAAAGAAGGAAGTGATTCACCAGACGCCAAATGATCTTCAATATGCAGTCGAATGGCATCCTGGATGTTTGTTAAAGCTTCCTCGTAAGATTCACCCTGAGTGTAGCAACCTTGCAAGGCAGGACAAAAAGCAAAATAGCCATCTTTATCTTTCTCAATCACGACTGGAAAGTTATATTTTTGCACTGCTTTCTCCCGGTTTTTTCTGACGAAGCAAATTTACCATTTTAATCAAATAAAACAAAGAAGAAATTACAACCATGCCCACGCTGATCCACAGGAAGGGTCGCTCAACCACCTCGAGATTGAGCGTGTAAGTCATAATCACCACCGCCAGTCCGCCCGCCGTTATTTTTCCCGGCCAGTTGGATTCAACTACTTTTTTAGTTTTGTACATTAGAAACAACCCGCCAATTAAAATCATCAAGTCGCGCACTAAAATCAGCGCCACATACCACAGCGGCAAGCCGCGCAGTCCCACCAACAAAATGGCTGCGGCGGCCACACAAATTTTATCCGCCAGCGGATCGAGAATTCGGCCGAGATCGGACTGCTCATTTCGCAGCCGCGCCAGCCGGCCATCCCAAAAATCGGTGGCGGCGGCGAGCAACATCACCGTAATGGTTAAATAGTTGCCGGCCGGCGTTTGCTGCTTCAATAAATAATAAATCGGGATCAAAAGAAAAATCCGGCTGACGCTGAGCAGGTTAGAAATATAAAAAACTTCTCTGAAATTCACTCTCAGTACGCCCTGTCATAAAAGTTGCGAATCTAACTTTTCATAAACGCTTTAACCACGTCGATGAGCAAAGCCGGATGTTTCACCAGCGCCGATTTAAAAATATTCACCAGCGTCCGTTTTTCCGGCGGCAGCCGAAGCACAACGTCGGCAGTAGCGTTGAGGTCGTCGTCCGTCAATGTGTAAACTGCCTTTTTGATATTGTAAAAGCGTTCGTTGTTTTTGCCTTTGGCCTTATACCAGGCATCAGGGTACTCGAGTAACCGCTTTTCCGAAACATCATTTTCTTTGATGGCCTGCGCCGCGACCCGGCCCGCCAATTGTCCGGCGATCATCGCGGTGACAATGCCGGCGCCGGACATCGGGTTCACCTGGTGCGCGGCGTCGCCCACCAGCATCAAACCATCGGCGACGATTTTTTTCAATGTCTTGGCACAGGGGACGCCGCCCACTACCGTGTACAACACCGCGGCATTCGGAAAATGTTTATCCACAAATTCTTGCAAGTAGCGCTTAGCGGATTTGTGTCGGGCATACTCGCCGGAAATTCCAAGACCCACGTTCGCGAGCTGATCGTTTTTGGGAAACACCCAGAGGTAACCGCCGGGCGCAATCGTCTCTCCAAAATAAAGATAGATGTAGCGCGGATCCACATTCACATTGGCCAGCGTCATCTGCAAGCAGCTTTCCAGATCTTTTAGCTTGATGTTGGTTCGCAGTCCGGCCCAGCGGCCCACGCGCGATTCCACGCCGTCGGCGCCAATCACCACCTTCGCGCGAATGTCGTAGTGCTGGCTCAAGTGCTGCACCCGCACCCCTTCCACCGCGCCATTGGTTTTGATGAGATCATAGACGTAGGCTTTGGTTCGCACCTCCACCCCGCGGCGGGCGGCGAGGTGAACGAGATCGTAATCGAAGATTTTGCGGTCGAGAACGTAGCCGCGGGTGGTTTCGCTTTCCACCACCACTTCGCGGCCGTTGGGCGCAATCAGCACCGCGCCTTCGATGACCGCGGAAATCCAGCGCGGGTCGGGATCGACCACCGTTTTTAACCCGGCTGCGCTCACGGCTTCGGCGCAGCGCACCGGCACGCCCACCTCGCGATCTTTTTCCAGCAGCAAAACGTTGGCGCCGTTTTCCGCGGCGTGCTTCGCGGCCCAGGCGCCGCCGGGCCCACCGCCCACCACTATGCAGTCGTAATAGTCGCGCATGACGCTTCCTCAATTTTGTGCAGCGGCGCCAGAGTTTCCACCGGACAAATCCACACGCACAACATGCAATCGATGCAGGTTTCGTTGACGACCAGCCGGGCTTCGTACAAATCGATGCAGTCCACCGGGCAGACGGCGACGCACGCGCCGCAGAAATCACAGCGATCGTTGATGACGGCAATCATTTCAAGGTACTCTACATTACTTTAGATCCGGAGTAAAACGCTTTAGCGTTATGACAGAAATGCTAAAGCATTGCCCTCCGTATTTAAGCCCCGATTCTTGGATAGTCCAGACCAAAACGAAAGCGGTAATAAAAGCGCGCAAAAAAATAAAACCCGAGCATGACGAAAAACAACATGTACGATCCCGCTTGCAACTGATATTGGATCAAAACGGCAATCGTCAACAGCAAAATCGAATAGCCGGTGGCGCGGCGCACGTCTTCGCTTTTGAGTTTGACCGCCGCCCAGGCCGAAAACGGAATCGCAAAAAAGGCGGAATAAAAAATGGTTTCGTCGTTCTGAAGAAAGCCTAAAATTGTCGCAACGACTTGCAGCGATAATCCCAGATAAACGGTGGTTTGAATTCCATATTTTTTGCCGAAAGAATTTTGCTCGGACGCCTCCGCGCTTTTAGAATCGGGGAGAGTCGTGTACAGGTAAACCGCCGCCAACATGGACAGTTTAGGGGTATCGTGGACGACTGTGTTCATCGAAATCGTTCCGCGAATGAGCCAGCCGATTCCAAAAACCAGAAACGCGCCGACGACGTTCGCAGTGAGACTCAAGAGCGGCTGGTCTTTCCAGCTAAAGGGTCTGAAATTATAAAAGTATCCTCCGACCACCGCGAGCGCCACCAGCAGCAAACCGATTTTTAATGAAAAGAGAAATCCGGCGCCCAGTGAAACTAGCAACAAAATGGCGGCTTCGATAAGCGCAACTTTGGGGGCGACGTGGCCCTGTGCAATCAAATTCGCTTTATCCTTGCTGCCGTTATGGCGGCTCATAATTTGGTTTACCACAAAAACCGCAGCCATCAGCACTGTCAAACTCACGCCAATCCAAATCAGGCCGGAGTCGTTCACGGGTAGCGCGCTGTTGCTGGAATCGATCGGAGTGGCGGCCACGCCAAATTTGTTTTGCACAAAAAATCCGGCGAGAAACACCGCCCACACGGCGTAAAACTGCACAGGCCGCAACACAAAAAGATAGTCGAATGGTTTCAAAAGTTTTTTCATAAACTTCGTTACTCCAATTGTAATTTATTGATCCCTTCCTCCGGAGGCAGTGGATACTTGCCAGTAAAACACGCGGTGCAAAATCCTTTCTGATCTTCCGAAACGGCGCTAACCATTCCCTCCAGCGAAAGATAGCCGAGGCTGTCCACGCCCAGATAGTCTTTTATTTCCTCAACCGCTTTAGAGGAAGCGATGAGCTCTTCTTTGGTGGGGAAATCCATGCCGTAATAACAGGGGGAAATGATGGGCGGCGAGCTCACGCGCACGTGCACCTCCTTTGCGCCGGCGCGGCGAACCATTTTAACCAGTTGCTTCAACGTAGTGCCGCGCACGATGGAATCATCGACAATCACCACCCGGCGATCTTTGAGCACGCCTTCCACCGGGTTGAACTTCACCCGCACTTTGAAATCGCGATCGGTCTGCTCGGGGTGTATGAAGGTCCGGCCAACGTAGTGATTGCGAATCAACCCAATTTCAAATTTAATCCCGGAGCGGCGGGCGTAACCCAGCGCGGCGGTGTTGGAGGAATCGGGCACGGCGATCACGATGTCGGCCGCGGCGGGATGTTCCAGCGCCAAATTCTTTCCCAACTTGCGGCGGGCTCTGTCCACGTTTTCGTTGAAGATTTTGCTGTCGGGCCGGGAAAAATAGACGTACTCGAAAATGCAGGCGCAGCGTTCCGCATCCTCAAACAAACGGTGCGATTCGGCGCCGTTTTCGTTCACCACCAGAATTTCGCCGGCTTCGATTTCGCGAATGTACTCGGCGTCGATGAGATCGAAGGCGCACGATTCCGAGGCGATGAAATAGGCGTCTTCTTTTTTGCCGAGACAAAGAGGCCGCCAGCCGCGGGGGTCGCGCACGCCGATGATGCTGTCGCGGGTGAGCAGCACCATCGAGTAGGCGCCCTGAAGAAACGTGAACGCGTCCTGAATTTTTTCGACGAGGTTTTGCTTTTTCGAGCGCGCCATCAAATGCAGCACGACTTCGGTGTCGCTGCTGGTTTGAAAAATCGATCCGTCTTCCACTAACTTTTCCCGCACCGAACGGGCGTTGACGAAATTACCGTTGTGGGAAATCGCCAGCGGGCCGTCTTTGAAATTCACTAAAAACGGCTGGGCGTTGTGAATCATGGTGGAGCCGGTGGTAGAGTAGCGGTTGTGTCCGACGGCGAGATGCCCTTTGAGGCTCTTCAAAATAGAGATATCGGCAAACGCGTCGTTCACCAGCCCCATGCCGATGTGGCGGTACATGGATTTGCCGTCGCTGGAAACGATGCCGGAGCTTTCCTGCCCGCGATGCTGCAGGGCGTACAAACCTTGATACGCAAAGAAGGCGGCGGCCGGGTGACCGAAAACGCCCATCCCGCCTCAGTTTGCGCGGGGTTTGTCGAGGGCGTGGGCTTTTGT
>JBBIIG010000004.1:12185-164858 GCA_037446635.1 bacterium | reverse complement strand
TGGCGCCGGTGGCGGTGAACGACACGACGGCGACTCAAGAAGAAACTCCAATCGACATCAATGTTACGGCAAATGACAGCGATGTGGACGGGTTCATCGATGTAACCACGGTCGTGGTAGCCAGTCAGCCGTCCAACGGCGCCGCCGAAGTTGATACTACCACCGGAGTAATAGCCTATACTCCGGATGGCGGCTTTGTAGGCGAAGATACATTTACATATACTGTAAACGATAACAGCGGCGCCACCTCCAACGTCGCCGTCGTTACCGTGATCGTTTCCGGCAATCCGGAAATCACCGTGATCCCCACATCTCACAATTATGGCGACGTTGAAGAAGGAAACAGCTTTGCCCAGACTTTCGTGGTTGTGAACGAAGGCAGTGCGGATTTGTTGGTAACTGCGACAAGCTTGGTGGGAGCGGATTCGAGCCAGTTTACTATTGACAGCGGCGGCGGTTCGTTTACGTTAGCGCCGAGCGCGAGCCGCGACGTGGTCGTCAGCTTCAACCCCACCAGCGCGGGCTTGAAGAATGCGATGCTGCGGGTTGATTCTAACGATGCGGATGAAAATCCGCTGAATGTGATTTTAAGCGGAAACGGGTTAGCCAGCCCAGGCGGTGGGAGCGTAACATTCGAAGAGCTGCAAACAGGAGGCTCAGAGAGTTCTGTGATTGTATCGACGTCGGCGAGTATGACGGGCGTGAACGGCCATTTGTATTTGGCGGCGATTGCGGCGAAGAGTAATCGAGAAGTAACGGGGGTTTCGGGCTTGGGTTTGACATGGACGCGCGTGGCGAGCCAGTGTGCGGGGCGGAATCAGACTGGCGTCGAGGTGTGGATGGCGAAGGGGACTCCCAGTGGCAGTGGCGTGGTGACGGCGACTTTGGCCAGCGCGCCCAGCACCGCGGTGATTGTGGTGGCCCGGTATTCTGGAGTAGCTTCGAATCCAATAGGAGCGATAGTCTCCGGCAACACGACTGGAGTGGCCGGGGCATGTTCCGGGGGCTCGGACACGGATTCGTATTCATTTAATATTACAACCACCGTTAACGGCGCACTGGTATTTGGCGCGGTGGCGATGCGGGTCAAACCGCACACAGCGGGTACGGCCTACACCGAACGAGGAGAGTTCACCCTGGGGAGTACCGGCAGCGGCGCTGGCGTGGCGGTACAGGATCGAAACGTAAGCACGCCTTCAAGTGTGGTGCTGAACGGGTCTTTCAGCAGCACCACCGATTGGGCTGTCATCGGTTTGGAAATAAAACCCGGCAGCGGTGGAAGCAGCCCAACTAACGACATTACGGTGACGCCGCAGTCTCATGATTACGGCAGCGTCTCGACCGGGACCAGTTCGCCGCACACCTTTGTGGTGTCGAACGATGGAGCGGCAGATTTGATAATCACTTCAACCACTCTGGTAGGAACCGATGCGAATGAGTTTTCTATAACCAGCGGTGGCGGGGCATTTACGCTCACACCGGCTCAGAGCCGCGATGTCGTCGTGAGTTTTAACCCGACTTCGGGAGGTACCAAGACCGCGATTCTACGGTTCGACAACAATGATGTGGACGAGAACCCGAAGGATGTAAGTTTAAGCGGTAATGGTGTTTCCCCGCCAGTTGGGAATCCACCGGTTGCTCTGGACGATTCCGCTATCACCGACGAAGATGTGGCGGTGGCTATTTCGGTGCTGGCGAATGACAGCGATAGCGACGGCGCCATCAATCCTACTACGGTGGCGATACAGACGCCGCCGGCCAACGGGACGGCCGCTGCGAATTCCGCAACCGGAGTGGTGACCTATACGCCGGCCGCTGATTTCTTCGGTACAGACACGTTTACATACACGGTTCAGGATGATGTTGGAAATATTTCCAACATCGCCACCGTGACGGTGACCGTCAACGATATCAATGATCCGCCGGTAGCCGTGAACGACGCCGCCAGTACGATCGAAGGGGTTTCGGTCAATATTACGGTGCTCTCTAACGATACCGATGTGGACGGCAACATCGACGCCGCCACGGTGGTAATCAGCAGCCAGCCGAGTAACGGTATCACCAGCGTCAACCCAACAACCGGGGTGGTAACTTACACGCCGAATGCTGGGTTCACGGGCAGCGACGTATTTACGTACACGGTTCGAGATGACGATGGCGCGATCTCGAACCAGGCGACCGTCACAGTAACCGTTACCTCAGCCACTGGCAGCGTGATGATTTTTTCGGTGACCGGCGACGTGCCCTACAGCTCAAGCGAGTACGCCACGCTGCAAACGCATATCGACAATCACAACCTGTACAGTCCATCTGAATTTCTGGTGCACGTTGGTGATATCAAGAGCGGCAGCGGTTCCTGTACCGAAAGCATCTATCGTGATGTGGCGGATGTCTTGAAGACCTCGGTGCTGCCGGTTTTCGTGCTAATTGGCGACAATGAGTGGACGGATTGTTCTAACCGCGATCAAGCGTTCTCATGGTGGCTGCAATATTTTTTGAACTTTGAAGACGGTTTTTGCGGCACGCCTAACCATGAACACCAAGACGTGCGGCCGGAAAACATCGCCTTTGTGATGAAAGGTGTGTTGTTTGCGGGGATCAATCTCCCCAATGGCTCCGAGAGCGGATCTCAAACCCGCATCCAGCAGGATGCCGATTGGGTCACGCAAAAAATGCAAGAGTATGGCTCGCAAGTGCGCGCGGTGGTGGTGTTTGGGCACGCAGGAACAGGCGGCGGGCGAGATGTATTCTTCGATCAATTTCGTGTGGCCGCCGTGGCCTTTGGAAAGCCGGTGCTGTATATGCACGGTGATGGCCACTCGTGGAAGTTTGATAGCCCCTGGCTGGAAGCCAACATGACGCGGGTGCAAGTAGAACGCGGAAATACGCTCCCGGTTCAGGTGACGGTTTCTGTGGAGCCCAACGTCGGCTTTTCATTTAACCGGACGCCGTGGACTTCCAATAGCCAACCGATTAATCGCGAGCCCTGTGGCTCGTCCAACCTAATTGTGAATTTCTCCGCTCACAATTTTGGTGAAGTTGAAGTTGGCAGCAGCGAATCCAAAACCATCACTGTAACCAACAACGGCGCCGAAGCCGTACAGATTACTGGCGTGTCTTTCACCGGCGGCGACGCAAGCCAATTCAGCCTGGAGAGCGACGGCGCGTTTACGCTGGCGCCAGGAGTCACCCGCGACGTGGTGGTGCACTATAATCCCACCTCCGAGGGCGTCAAAAATATCAAGCTGCGTTTTTACAGCAATAACCCCAATGTCAAGCAAAAGGAAGTGAATTTGTTTGGCAAGGGAACGGCGCCCACGGCAAAGGGCCCGGCGGCGCAACTGCTGGATGCGGCCTATGTGCGTTCCTCTCAGCCCACCAGCAATTTCGGCGGGGAATCCACCCTGCGTTTGAAATCGAATTCCCCAAATACCAACAGCTATCTCAAGTTCATGGTTAGCGGCTTGAATGGGCCGGCGCAACTTGCCAAGCTGCGTCTGTTTGTTGAATCCGGCGGCGCCAGCGGCGGCTCGGTTTATGTGGTCTCGAACAACTTTAAGGATACAGTAACGGCCTGGAACGAAACCGAGATTTGCTATGATAACGCGCCGCTCATCAGCGGGGCCGCCCTCAGCAGCGCAGGCGTCGTCGAGGCCGGCCAGTGGGTCGAGTTTGATGTGACGCCGGCTATTACTGGCAACGGCCTCGTGAGTTTTGGGTTGAGGAACAATTCTGCTGACATGGTTGAGTATGATTCCAAAGGCGGCGGTAACGCTCCGCAACTGGTGATTCTCTCTGGGGAAGAACCGCATGCGCCGCCGGTCATTTCTTCCATCGATCCGATCAGCGGTTCCGTGGGAACGCAGGTCGCCATTTTGGGAAACCATTTTTACGGCGCCCGGCGCGTTAATTTCAACGGCGTCTCTGCCGGTAGTTTTGTGGTGGATTCGAATACCCAGATCCGCGCTTGGGTTCCGCTGCAAGCGACGACTGGCAGAATTACCGTCATCGCTGCCGGCGGCGCCGTCAGCAGCGCGGATGATTTCGTCGTCGCTCCGTCCCGGCACACCTCTGTGTTTTATCCTTCGGATGATGCCTATGTGAGGTTGTCGAACCCAACCGCCACCGCCGCAACTTCGACGACTCTGCGATCGCTCAACTCCGGCAGCGAGATGGTTACCAGTGAAATCTTGAATAGTTATTTGAAGTTCGATCTCAGCGCGGTGACGTCAACGATTTTGCGGGCGACTCTTCGACTCTATGTTACCGATAGTAGTCCGGAGGGCGGCGAGCTTTATCTTGTATCGAACAATTATCAGGGAACCGCTTCGCCGTGGAGCGAAACCGGCTTGAATTGGAACAACGCGCCGTTGATTGAAGGCGCTCCGCTTGCCGCGATTGGCCCAACGAGTCTCAATACTTGGGTGGAGTTGGATGTCAGTGCCGCGGTTGGCGGCAATGGCATTTACAGCTTCGCGATCGTCAAAAAATCCACGGACGTGGTTCACTTCAGTTCCAAAGAAGGGCCACACCAACCGGAGTTAGTGGTTGAAACCAGTTCCGGTTTGGAAGCTGCACCGCAACAACCTGACCGGAAGGTTTCGGATGGATTGTTGCCGGAGCGCGTCGCTCTCGAATCCAACTATCCCAACCCGTTTAATTTGGAGACGACCATTCCCTTCAGTCTGCCGCAGGACGGCATAATTAAGCTGCGTGTGTTTAACATTCGCGGTCAGCAGGTGCGCACGTTGTTAAGTGGATTTCAGGAAGCCGGGTTCAAGCGCGTTCGTTGGGACGGTCGCGATGACGACGGCATTGAAGTGGGTTCGGGAATTTATTTTGTGCGTCTGGAGGTGGGTAAGCAGATACTCGTTCACAGAATTACGTTGCAAAAATAGGAAACAGCGTCATGCGACCAAGTGTGTGTGGGCACTTGGTCGCATACTGTTGTCTTAATTCTTCCGCGGAGTAAGCTCCCGAGTGTGGCCTATTCTTTCCGCCAAATCGTTTCACCAACCATCATTTTGCCCCGGTGTTCATCTCGCCACTTCTCGGAAATTCCCATTTGATATTTAATGGTTGCCTTCGGCGATACACCAAAGACATCGACAATTTGCGCACCTGTTAGAAGAATGAGAGTGTCAACTTTATAGTTCGGCGGAGGGGCCAACGCAATCAGATAGCGAATATCTTTCACACGTAACTTGAGTTGCCGATTCCAAATCTCGTTTATCACATCATCGGAGCCAGGATGATATCTTCCAAAATCAACGGTAATGTTTTTGCCGGTGTGGTGTTTGATTTCAAGCGCTTGATGTCGAATATCAGGAAATAACCCACTTCCCGGAGGATAGTTGTATCCCAATCTTTTTGCAACTTCAAATTCAAACCAGTGTCCTTTCGGGCGGACTTCAAGAATTCTGCCGCGAGAGTCTGTCGGGGCATCGATGGACATCATGTCTTCAATTAAAACGGCTATCTCGTCAAGTGAGTAGAGGGTTGCTTTGGTTGGAGGTTGGTTAGCCAAAACATTGGCATCTTCTAAATCAGCCTGGTAAATCAACTTTTTCTTTTTGTGTGCAGATGCAAGTAATTTTTTGTCAATCATTCAGCGAGCAACCTTTTTGGGTGGTTTCATCTTATAGACCGAGAGAGTATTTTCAATATCTTTGATTTCCGATTTTGTAAGCTCAAAGAGCTGATAACATAGGAGGTCATTCTTTCTTTCAAGTTGCTCGCGCTGGGCTATGGTTGTAGCGTTTATGAGTTCAGCAACATTTTTCGAGATCGATAATTGAAGTTCAGGGGAGGTAAACAGACACTTTGGAATCGGGTAGCTTTCAATGTAGGTGGTCCAATAGCGGAATCGTTTAGCATAAAGGGAGTTGCCGCTGGTTATTTTATGAAAATATTCGATAACGCTCGAATTGAGCAAACCGAGGATTGAATAGTATCTGCTGATGGATTTGTCCTTTAGAATGATGTAAAAACAAGACCCGTTTACGAATTGGCCACTGGCATCGATGGCAAATCGGTTTGACGAAGAAATATCTGGCGTAACGATTTTTATATTTCGAAAGTCGCTTGGAGACTGGTGCACCCAAATTTCATACCATTGACGTCCGCTTTCAATAAGATAAGTCCGAGATTCAAGTTTTTCTCGATTGGTTTCCAGATACTGTTTAATCCGGGGGTGGGCGTTTAAATCGGCCGGGACGACTTTTCCATTACTCTCGATGTGAGGATAGAGCACATACAGATCTTTTTGCGGCTCCCAGCAAATTCTCCACCGTTCAACATTGTCACTTTCTATTAAAGGGAAAATTAGATCATCTTCAAATTCATTTTCTTCGACAAAGCTCTTTTTCATTGGCTTGATGAAAATTCCATCGGCAGTAGTTTTTAACCCCACGCTGATCTTCTCAGAAATTTGGCCGAGAGTTTGAGCAGAGCAATTTCTAATTTTTGAGAGCAAGCGATTCTCCCGCTCGTTGTGAAAAGTCCAAACTCTTGAGCCTCTTGAAGGCGGATTTGTGTAAAACCGTTGAATTTGGAAAACCCTGTTCTCAACCGAAACATTGGCTTCAAATGGGATTGGAGAGTTGTCGATAAGCCCGAGCAGATTTTTAGCGGGGATCGAACTTTTTGCTTCCTGATGTGATTCGGTTACTAAGGTATAAGCAATATGATGGCCATTCTGCTTCGTCCGCGTGGCAAGCAGGATCATTGGTAAGATAGCGGCTTCGAACAGCTTGGTGTCGGTTAAATTGAGAATCTCTTCGATAGAGAAATTTGCCCGCAAAAACGACCGAATTTGCGTTGCGCCGGCGGTAGTCAAAATTTTGTTGGAAATAATAAAACCAAGCCGGCCGCGATCTTTGAGCAGGTATTCAGCGAGTTCTATAAAAAGCGTTGAGATATCAAAGCGGCCAGAGGCAGTCAAATAGGATCGAGAATAGTAGCGGCGTTTCATCAAAGGAGTATTCTGAATCCTAACATACGGGGGATTGCCAATAACGCAATCAAATGAATGGGCCGCGAATCGCTGAAGAGAAAAGACATCTCCTGAGTCTTGCTGGTCAAGGCTTAGTTGTTTGGAAGGCGGTTTTAATGCAAGCGCATCGGCCACGATTATATTTTTGTCAAGCAGGGGGATATCAGAATTGCCCAATCCCGCTTTTTCGATTAAATGTTTTTTGGCGATTGCAACGGCGCGTTCGTCAATATCAATACCGAAAAGACAGTTGCTGATTATGTGATGAGCATCTGCTTGGCAAAATCTCCCCACTGTTTTGTGAAAATATTCTCTTACGACATCAAACGCCTTCAGCAAAAAAAGTCCTGAGCCACAAGCAGGATCTAATATTCTTATTTCACTTGGAAAGTCGCTGATTTCAAGTAATGGTACGAGGGTTCTCCGGGCGATATAATTTACCACTGACTCCGGAGTGTAGTGTGTGCCAAGCAGCTTCCGATGTTCATCTGAGTAGATTTGCTCGTGTTCACGAGCTTGTGTTTCAATTACCATTATTGGTGAAAGATTTTTTGGAAAATAGAAAAAATAACAAATTCAGGCAAGCAGAGAATTCGGTTGCCGAAAATAATCACCGCAACATCTCCTTCAGCCGCGCATGCCCGCTTTTGCTTACCGGCAATCTCTGTCCGGTGTTCAAAACCACCGTGTAGCTTTCTTTGCCTGACATTTCGATTTGCTTGAGCATCGCGATGCGCACGATGTATGACCGGTGAATGCGCACAAAATCCTTCGGGTCGAGATGCTCTTCAAAATATTTCATCGTCTTTTGTTTAAGGAACTGCCCGTCTTTCAAATGCAGCATCACGTAATCGTCCTGCGCCTCCAGCCACTGCAGCTTATCTGCCGGAATCACAAAAATCTGCGCGCCCTCTTTCACCACCACCCGCTCCAGGAATTCTTTTTGTGCGTCGCGGTTTTGGACAATGTCCTTGATAATTTCGCGAGCGCCGCTTTTGTTTTTGACAAACAGCCGCGCCCGATTCACCGCTTCGCGGAAGCGCTCGCGCGAATAGGGTTTCAGCAAATAATCCGCGGCGCTCTTCTCGAAAGCTTTGAGGGCGTACTGATCGAACGCCGTGCTGAAAACAATCACCGGCGGATTATCTAAAAGTTCGAGCAGTTCGAAACCGGTGATCTTGGGCATCTGAATGTCGAGAAACAGCAAATCCGGTTGCTGCTCCTGAATGGCTTTGATGCCATCAAAGCCGTTGCTGGCTTCGGCCGCCACTTCGATGTCATCGAAATCTTCCAGGTAGTTTTTGATGAGAGCGCGCGCCGGCGCTTCGTCATCTATTATGATGGTTTTGATTTTGTTCATGCCTGCCTCGCGTCGTCTGGAATTAAAACGGTCACCCGAAAAAGGTTTCCGTTGCGTTCGATTTGCATCAAATTGTCCTGATTATAGGTCATCTGCAGTCGATTTTTAATGTTGCTCAATCCGATGCCCGGGCCCTTTCGGGGCGCGGCTTCGGGATCAAAATCATTCTCGACCATGAGTTGGAGAAATCCGCCGCGTTGTTTACACGCAAGTTTGATGTGCACGGTCTGCAAACTTTCATAAACTCCGTGTTTGATGGCGTTCTCGAACAGCGGCTGCAGCAGCATGTTGGGCACCGGCGCCGACAGACAGGCCGGTTCGATTTCTTCAACTAATTCAAATTTATCGCCGAAGCGAACTTTTTCGATATCGAGATAAAGTTTGGCGGAATCGATTTCCTCTTTGAGGGTGCTCTTCTGGTGTTCGTTTTTTGAAAGGGTGTAGCGCAGATAATTCGCCAGCTTGATCGTCATGTCGCCGGCTTTGGCCGGGTCGCTGATGGTGAGCGAGTTGATGGAATTCAGACTATTAAAAATGAAATGGGGATTGATTTGAAATTTCAACGTGCGCAGCTCAGCTTCTTTCACCAGCGATTGCAGCTCCGCTTCCTGAATTCGTTTTTCCTGAAAACTGTTGTAATAGATCAAAAAATAGAAAAAAGTCACGAAGGCGAAATAGAGCACGATGCCCAAGGTCCAACGAACCGCCAGCGAATTATAAAGAAAATTGTGATAGCCGGGATGGTTGAAATCGATATTCTTCAAAATCAAATAAGCGGCGCCCACCCAGAGCGCGGAGTCGAGCATCGCGCCGACGGCGTGGCTTAATATCACGCGCAGCGCGCTGGACTTTTCCAGCGAAAGAAATTTGCACGAGTACCACAAGCTTAAACCCAGCGCCGCAAAGATGGAATTGAACACCAGGCCGTCGGCGATGATGGCCGGCCAGGGCAGCGCCAGCTCGTGCAGATGCCGCAGCACATAAACATGCACAACAGAGAGAATCGTCCAGGCTGCGGCGTAATAGTAGAGCCCGGCTTTTCTTTTTAAAATGGGATTGGAGAGGGTGGATTCCATTTTAGGCTGAGATGGTGTTTTGAAATCTCCGGGGTTTCAAAAACCCCGGAGATTATTTATTTATGCGCTTTTGATATGAATGCCGCCGAAGAGCACGAGTCCCTTTATGACCAGGGTTTTGTTTTTGGTGGTTTCTTCTTCGTTCAGTTTACGGCGGGAATCCTCACAGCCGCCGAAGATGGGAACGCATTTTATAATCACGTTCCAGTCGTCGGGCACGTGAAGTTCTGTCCCGCCGAACATGGTGAAGACATCCAGAACATTTTCACTCGCCGATAATTTTGCGCGGCCGAAATGTAGTTTGGTGCCGCCGAAAATGGCGGTGGCGTTGCCGCCTTTAAAATTCTGGGAGGTGACCACCCGTTCGTTGCCGCCGAAAATGGCGACGGCGTCAACGTGGTCGTCCGAAATCGCTTCTTCCATTTCGGCTGCGCCGGAGCCGCGGCGGTATCGTCCATAAATGATGGAAATGCCGATGACTATTAAAATCACTGGCCAGAATTGGAAGACGGTGCGCCAGCGCAAATAATCCAGATTAAGTAACAAGAATATCACGCCGAACGCAATCAGAAAAATCGCGGAGCTGCGCTCACGGTGACTGGAACTGGTGAGCCGGATCACGCCACTTGCAATAAAGATCACCGGCCAGTAGTCCCAGATATTACCGATATCAATCAGACTCAGGTTGTCCAGCAAAAACAGCACGCCCACGGCAATCAAAATAATTGCCACCCAGAAATTGGGCCCGCTTACGGCTCGTCTGCTTTGCATGATTTCTCCTTCAAAACAATTTTTGGAAACAATTTCTCGTTCGGTTCCACGCAAAAATACGGCGCGCCCGGCTCAAAGGACATCACGAATCGGCGAATGCCGGATTATTATCGGTGAGTGGAGTAAATCTATAATTTTTCAAGCAGGAAATTCGTCATTAAAGTGTAAACATGTTCCTGAGTATTCCTCGCCCCTTCGCGGATGCCGTGATAGCGTCCGGGGTAGAACATGGTTTGAAATTGTTTGTTGTGTTTGATCAATTCGTCCACCAGCGCCACCGAGTTTTGAAAATGGACGTTATCGTCGGCGGTGCCGTGAATCAGCAGGAGATTTCCTTTCATCTCTTTGGCAAAGTGGATGGGGCCAGTGGAATTGTAACCTTCGGAATTGAGCTGCGGCGTTTGCATGTAGCGCTCGGTGTAAATGGAGTCGTAAAATTTCCAGTGGGTGACGGGCGCCACCGAAATTGCCGATTTGAAGACGTCGTTGCCTTTGAACAAACACAGCGCCGCCATGAAGCCGCCGTAACTCCACCCGAAAATACCGATGCGATTTTCATCAACAAAAGAGAGTGATCCCAAATATTTCGCCGCTTCGATTTGATCGTGAACTTCCCACTGGCCTAACTTTTTGTAGGTCACTCTTTTGAAATCCGCGCCGCGGGCGCCGGTGCCGCGGTTGTCCACGCTGGCCACGATGTATCCGTGCTGGGCCAGCATTTGGAACCACAGCCCGCGCCGGCCGCCCCAGCGGTTCTGCACCGTTTGCGAACCGGGCCCGCCGTACACGTACATCAGCACCGGATATTTTTTATTGGGTTCGAAATCGGGCGGCTTGAGCAGGTAGCCGTTGAGTTGAACGCCATCGGAGGTGGTGAAATTAAAAAATTCATAACTGCTCAAGCGGTATTCGTTGAGCGCCTCTTGCTTGTTTTCCACGATGACTTTTATCAGCTCGCCGCGCTGAGTAAACAAACCAATTTTAGAGGGCGAATTGATTTGTGAATAGGTGTCGAGGTAGTGTTTAAAGTCGGGCGAAAACTCAATCTCGTGCCAGCCGGGAATCTGGGTGATGCGCTTAAAATTTTTACCATTGAAATCGACAGAATAGAGATGGTTCTCCAGCGGCGAGACTTCGCTGGCCATGAAATACACGCGCTGGCCGGCTTCATCGACCGCGGTGATCTCCACGACGTCCCAGGCGCCTTTAGTGAGTTGGCGGAGCATTTTGCCATCGAGACCGAAGAGGTAAATATGGTTGTAACCGTCGCGTTCGGAGGCCCACAGAAAGCGATCTGACTTACTCAGAAAATGCCAATCATTGTGAACCTCAACCCAGCGCTCGTCGGTTTCCGTTAAGATAACCAAAGTCTTGCCGGTGGCCACATCGGCAATCAACAGCTCGTTTTTGTTCTGCAGCCGATTCATGCGCTGAATCGCCAGCTTGTTTCCTTTAGGAAGCCAAGTGATGCGCGGAAGATAAATTTCATCTTCTGGTCCAATGTCCATCCAAACATTTTGCGCAGTGTTGACGTTCACGACGCCAATTTTCACGATGGAGTTGGGATCGCCGGCTTTGGGGTAGCGCATGCGATTCCAATTGAGATGAAGGGAATCGTAGAGTGCAATGTTGAATTCGGGAACCCGGCGCTCATCCAATTGCCAGTAAGCGATGTGCGTTCCGTCCGGCGACCACTGCCACCCCTCGATGATACTGAATTCTTCTTCATACACCCAATCGAAGTGGCCGTTGAGAACGTGATCCTGGCCGTCAAACGTAAGCTGCTTTTCCTGGCCGCTGCTCAAGTCCATCAGCATCAAATTATTTTCGCGCACAAACGCGATGGATTTGCCATCCGGCGAAAACTGCACATTGACCTGACTTTTGTCCGTGTTGGTGAGATCGCGCAGTTTGTTATTTCGAAGATCAAATAGTGAAAAATTGCCGCCGGTTTTGGCGCGGCGGGCGGGCAGCGTGCCGGTAAAAAGTATCATCTGCTCGTCGGACGACCAGACGTGGTGCTCGTATTTTTTTACTTCTTGCGGGTGGTTTCTTAATAGCAGATTAACTTTGGCAACGAGTTTTTCCGCGCCGGTTTTCAAATCGTATTTCAGGAAATTGGTGACGCCGGCGCTCGTGTCAACCCTATAATGATAGAAGCCGTCGCTGGCGCTGGACCAGTGGACGCCGCTGAGGGTTTCGTCGCGGAATTTGGTTGAGTTGAAAATTTCGGCAGTGGTAAATTTTTTTTTGTCTGTTTGTGGAAACGCCTGCGCGACAAAGATGAGTGCGATGAAAAAGGTTTGGATGCGAAGCTTCATGTCCTCCTCCAGTTTTTTGGTTGTGGAAATTTAGGGGAAAAGGAATAAAAAATCAAAACAAAAAAGGCGGAGAATGACTCCGCCTTTTACAAAGTTGCAAGGGCTTTTTCTGCCGCTCAGATATTAGTTCGTACCTTCTTTTGCCTGGATGGCCTGCACCTCGAGGTTGATGGTGACGTCGTCGCCCACCAAGAAGCCGCCGGCGTCGAGAGCTTTATTCCAGGCCACTCCAAAATCCTGACGATTGATCACCAGGCTCGCCTGGGCCGCCAGGCGATTGTTGCCCCAGGGGTCTTTGATTGGTCCGGTCAAAGTGAAGGGCAATGACACTTCTTTGGTTACGCCGCGAATGGTGAGATCGCCAACGAGGGTGTAGTTGTCGCCGTCTGTCGTAACCTGTTTGCTTTTGAAAGTAATTTCGGGATGATTTTCCACATCAAAAAAATCAGCGCTGCGCAGATGATTGTGGCGCTTTTCGTCGTGGGTATTGATGCTGGCGGCTTTGATGGTTACGTCAACAGAGGATTTGGTGATATCTTTGTCGTCATACAGAATGGTGCCGGAAAAGTTACCAAATTCGCCTTTGACGTTGGTGACGAGCAAATACTTCACCGAGAATCCCACCGAGGAATGGGGCACATCGATCTGGTATTTATCCGCTCCGAACGCAAGAGCCGATACGACCAGACTCAAAATAGTAACGAATGAGATCTTGATTAAACGCATCGCTTACCTCCTTTAATTTGGTTAATCAAAATTCCAAACAAAGTCAACTCCCTTTTTGTTCCCGCCAGCATTGCATTTTACGCGCGGATGTTTTTTGCACGTATAATTGCTTTGAGGATTTTAATTATTAATATGATTGCGCTAATTTATTTAAAAAAATAAGTTAATTCTTGACTTTTTTCTTAATAATTTATATAATTGCCCGATATTTTTATAAAAGGAAAACTATGAGACGGTTGACTTTTGCTTTGCTTATTTTGCTTTCGGTCGCACCGGCTTTTGCCGGTGAAAATATCGCCAGCAGCGCCCTGGCGCTGGATACTCTCTGGATGCTGCTGGCGGCGTTTTTGGTTTTTTTCATGCAAGCGGGGTTTGGCATGGTGGAAGCGGGTTTGATTCGCGCCAAAAATGCCGGCAACATTTTGATGAAGAATATGATGGATTTTTGCATGGCCTCGCTGGGATTCTTCATTTTTGGCTACGCGCTGATGTTCGGCGGCACGGATCCTTTATATGGCAGCAAGGGCTGGTTTTTGATGGGCGCGGAATCGCCCAGCGATGTGCCGCTGTACGCTTTCTGGATGTTTCAGGCGGCGTTTTGCGGAGCCGCCGCAACCATCGTTGCCGGCGGCATGGCCGAGCGTATGAAATTTATTGCTTACTTAATGTATTCATTTGCCATCTCGGCGCTGATTTATCCCCTCATCGGCCACTGGATCTGGGGCGGCGGTTGGTTGGCAAACTTGAATTTTCACGATTTTGCCGGCTCCACGGTGGTGCACGCCACCGGCGGCTTTGCGGCGCTGGTGGGCACGATTTTGTTAAAACCGCGCACCGGTAAATTTAATCTGGACGGCTCGCCGAATTTCATCGCCGGACACAACATGCCGCTGGTTTCGTTAGGCGTATTTATTCTCTGGTTCGGCTGGTTTGGATTTAATCCCGGTTCGGCGCTGGGCTTGAGCGACATCGAGATGGTATCGCGAATTGTCATCAATACGAATCTGGCGGCCGCGGCCGGCGCCATCGCCGCCATGTTTACGGCCTGGGGAAAATTTGGCAAGCCGGATCTCGCCTTAACCCTGAACGGAGCGCTGGCCGGATTGGTGGCTATCACCGCGCCCTGTGCGGTGGTTACGCCCGGCTCCGCTATCTACATTGGCGCTATCGGCGGCATCTTGTGTGTCTTCGCGGTGCGTTTGCTGGATCGACTGCGCATTGACGACCCGGTGGGCGCGGTTCCCGTGCACGGCTTTAACGGCGTGTGGGGGACGCTGGCGGTTGGCTTTTTCGGACAGGCGGCTTTGGGCGCCCCGAAGGACGGCTTATTCTACGGCGGCGGGTTGCTTCAGCTTGGGGTGCAGGCGCTGGGAACCTTCACCGTCGTGGCCTTTGTGATAGCCTCGATGTGGCTGGTGTTCAAAACCATCGATGCGCTGGTGGGGCTGCGGGTCAGCGAGGAAGAAGAGCTGCGCGGTCTGGACATCGGCGAGCACGGCATGGAATCGTACAGCGGGTTCCAAATATTTTTGACGGAATGATTTTAAATAGAAAATTGATGATCGATGATTGAAATTTCAATCATCAAAATCGTTTTCGAAAACTCGGGTCTTCAAACTAAATGGAAAAAGAAATATGAAATTGATCGTAGCCATCATCCAACCGCACCAACTGCCGGCGGTGAAGAAAGCGCTGTTCGATGCGCAGGTTTACAAAATCACCGTTTCCAATGTGCTGGGCTGCGGCGAAGAAAAGCGTTACACCGAAACCTACCGCGGCGTGGTGCACGAAGTCTCGTTACTGAAGAAAATCCGCTTGGAAATTGCAGTGAATGAAGATTTCGTCGAGCCCACCATTGCGGCCATCATTAAAGGCGCGCGCACCAATAACGTCGGCGACGGCAAAATCTTCGTCACCAATTTAGACGAGTGCATTCGCATTCGCACCGGCGAGCGCGGAGGACAGGCCATCGGCTGAAGGCGTGGAGTGCTGGAGTAATGGAGTACTGGATTGATGGATGAATGGATCAATGAGATAATGGATGAAGTTTGACATTGATCCAATACTCCAATACTCCAATACTCCAATACTCCAATACTCCAATACTCCACCTATTTGCCTCTATCTGACTATTGACTATATTCAAAACTTATGGAGAGAAATAAAAATGAGCTTTACAAACGGCGAAACGATCACCACCCGCGAAGTGGCGCGCTCCATTAAGGAGCAAGCAATCCGCTTCGTCGATTTCAAGTTTGTGGATTTACCGGGCGTGCTGCAGCACACCACCATCCCCATCGAAGTGTTCGATGAGCGGGTTTTTGTGGACGGTATTGGCTTTGACGGCTCGTCGATCCGCGGCTTCCAGCGCATTCACGAAAGCGACATGCTGCTGGTGCCGGATCGCAGCACCATGTTCGTCGATCCGTTCATGGACGATCCCACGCTGTCGTTTTTGTGCAACATCAAAGATCCGCAGACGCACAAAATCTATTCCCGCGACGCCCGCGCCGTAGCTCAACGCGCCGAGCGTTATCTCGTGACCAGCGGCATCGCCGATGTTTCGTACTACGGGCCGGAATTAGAGTTTTTTATTTTTGATGAAGTGCGATATCATCAGAGTACCAACCAGGGCTATTTTTTTCTCGACTCCGATGAAGGGGCGTGGAACACCGGCCGCAAGGAAAAACCCAACCTCGGTTACAAAACCCGCCAGAAAGAAGGCTATTTTCCGGTACCGCCGACGGACACCTATCAAAACCTGCGCTCGAAAATGGTGAGCGTGCTGCGCTCTGTGGGCGTGGAAGCCGAAGTGCATCACCACGAGGTGGCTTCAGGCGGACAGTCGGAAATCGGTATCCGCTTCAATACGCTGGTGAGCATGGCTGACCGCGCGCTGAAGTATAAATACGTGATCAAAAACGTGGCGCGACGTTACAACAAAACCGTCACCTTCATGCCCAAGCCGCTGTTTCAGGATAACGGTTCCGGTATGCACGTGCACATCAGTCTGTGGAAGAACGGCCGCAACTTGTTTTATCAAACCGGACGCTACGCCGAGTTGAGCGAGATCGCGGAGCATTTTATTGGCGGGTTGCTCCATCATGCCCACGCGCTGTGTGCTCTCTGCGCGCCGACGACGAATTCCTATCGCCGGCTGGTGCCTGGCTATGAGGCGCCCATCAACCTGGTGTATTCGCAGCGCAACCGCAGCGCCTGCGTGCGCGTGCCGATGTATTCCGGCAGCGAAAAAGCCAAGCGTATCGAGTTCCGCACGCCGGATTCAACCTGCAATCCGTATCTGGCATTCGCTGCAATATTGATGGCGGGAATCGACGGCATTCAAAACCGTATCCAGCCGCCGCCGCCGATTGACGAGGACATTTACGAACTCGCCCATCAAAACGGCAAGAAAATAAAAGGCACCCCGGGTTCGCTTGAAGAAGCCATGAGCGCGTTGGAGCAGGATCATGAATTCTTGCTCAAAGGCGGAGTGTTCACCGAGGATTTGATTCGCGTCTGGCTCGATTACAAACGCGCGCGCGAGATCGATTACATTCGCTTGCGGCCGCATCCCAGCGAGTTCGCGTTGTATTTTGATTGTTAGAGTTGATTTTCAAAAAAACTTGAACCCGTAACAGGAGGCAGATATGTCACAATTCATCGGCATCGGCATTGGCGCGGGGATCATCGCCATGATGCTAGTCATCGTTTTCATTAAAGCCAATTTGGTGATTTGCCAGCCCAATGAGGTGCTCATCATCTCCGGGCGCCGGCGCAAATTACCCGATGGCTCGTTCGTTGGTTATCGCGTCATCAAAGGGGGACGGGGCTTCAAGCTGCCCATCATCGAATCGGTGCAGCGGCTGCCGCTCAACAACATTCCCATCGCCATCAACATCACCAAAGCGCTGGCGAAAGGCATCATCCCCATCAACGTGGATGGCCGCGCCAACGTGAAAATTGCTGGCAGCGAAAAAGATGGACTCTCCAACGCCATCGAGCGTTTTCTTGGTAAGAATCTCAATGAAATTTCACAAGTGGCTAAAGAGACCATCGAAGGCAGTTTGCGCGGCGTGCTGGCGACGGTCACGCCCGAGGAAGCCAACGCCCAGCGCATGGAGATCGCCGAGCAGGTGGCGGAGCAGGCGCGCAAAGATCTGCAGAAATTGGGACTGGTGCTGGATTTCATCCGCATCCAAAATATCTCCGACGACCAGGGTTACCTCGAAGCCATCGGCCGCAAGAAAAATGCGGAAGTGGTGAAAAACGCCCGCATCGCCGAGGCCACCGCCGAAGCCGAGGCGCGGGTCGTTTCAGCCGAACAGAAACGCAAAGGCAGTGTGGCGGAGGCCGAAGCCGAGATGGTCATCACCGAGGCGGAAAATAAGTTACACGTTCATCGCGCCAATTTGGCCGCGGAAACCAACCGCGCTGAACAGCGCGCTAAAGTTGCGGGAGAAATCGCCAAAGTGGAAGAAGAGAAAAAATTAGAAGCCGGCCGCGTGGAGCTGAATCGCAAAAAGTATCTGGCAGAAGTGGTGGTGCCCGCCGAAGCTGAGAAGCAGGCGGAAGAACTAAAAGCGCAGGGCGAGGCCGCCAAAATTTTAGAAGACGGCAAAGCCACCGCCGAGGCCATCAAACTGATGCAGGAACAGTGGAAGGATGGTAAAACCCGCGAGCTGTTCCTCATCCAAATGCTGCCGGAGCTTCTCGATAAAGTTACCAAAGTGGTTGCTGACAACCTACACATCGAAAAATTGACGGTGCTGGATTCCGGAAACGGCAACGGCTTGCCGACGCACGTGAAAAATCTGACCGGCTCGGCGATCACGCTGATCGAGCAGTTGAAAAATGCGACGGGATTGGATCTGCCGGGGCTTTTGCAAAACGCCGGCGCTAAAACCAAAAACAACGGCGCTGAAATTCCAAAAGAGTTGACCTGATGCACACACACAAATTTGATGAAACCGACCTGACGCTGCTGACCATTTTGCAGGCTCACGGCCGCACCAAACGCAACGAGCTGGCGGAAAAAGTGGGGCTGTCGATCCCTTCGATCAGTGAGCGCCTGCGGAAGTTGGAAGAGGACGGCGTCATCCGAAGTTTCAACGCGATATTAGACGCTCGCAAAGTGGGGTTGGAGGTGACGGCGTTTATTTTCATCACCACCGAATCCTCCAAGTCTTATCCGAAAGTGATCGAGCACGCGCAGAAAGAGGACGAAATCCTCGAATGCCACGCCATCACTGGTGAGGGTTCGCACCTGTTAAAAGTACGAACCCAAAACACGTCGGCGCTGGAGAGTTTGCTGTCGCGAATCCAGTCGTGGCCGGGAGTGTTGAGCACCCGCACCAGCGTGGTGCTCTCCAGCCCGAAGGAGACGACGGTTTTGCCGCTCAGGCAATTGCAGAAAACCTCCGGATCGGAAAAGTGAGGGGTTTACAAAATAGACTAACGAGATTGATGGATTAATGAAGGCAGAGACATTAATTCATCAATCCATTTAATGCTTTCCTGTTGTTTTTCCGAACAAAAAAGTCAGAGGCCGCCAGAGGCGCTGCGCCCAGGCGCGCTCGGAATGGTCGCCCTGCTTATCGTAAAAGCACAAAAAGTCGTTTCCCTCCCGCATTCCTTTTTTAAGCAGCAGCTTTCTTAGTTTTCGAAAATAGGGCAATCCGGAAGTTTCACCGCCGACGCCGCCGTGATCAAAATAAATGCGGATATCTTTTGGCAGATGTTTGGTTTTGCTGATCAGTTTTAATATTTCACCTTTGCGCCAGCCCAGCGTGCTGGAAAGGCAGCCCGCTTTCGAGAAGACCTCCGGGTGTTTTAAAATGAGGTAGAGGGAGATGAGTCCTCCCATCGACGAGCCCATCACGGCGGTGTTGCTGCGGTCGGGTTGGGTGCGGTAGGTGATGTCGATGAACGGCTTCACTTCTTTGATGAGAAACTTCATGTACTTTCGGCCCTTCGGGGTGTCCGAGTATTCTTTGAGCCGATCGGGGGAGTTGTAAATTCCCACCACGATGATTTCTTCGATCTTTTTTTGGCGGATCAATTGGTCGGCGGTTTCATCCACCTGCCAGTCCACGCCGGCAAAGGAGGTTGCCGGATCGATGATATTCTGGCCGTCGTGCATGTACAGCACGGGGTAGCGCTTACGGGTGGTTTTGTGGTAGCTGGGCGGCAGCCAGACGATGAGGGTGCGCGGATGTTTTAAATAGTTTGATTTAAAATCTTTGTGGTAGTTGACCTCGCCAATGATATTCCCAGACTTGGAAATCTGATCGCGCCAGTCGGCCACTTTAATATCGACGATTTGATGCTTTTTAACCACGAGTTGGCGATTGCTTTCCAACACCTCTTCGGTATTCCACGAGCCGCGCGTCACTTTATAGGAGAGTCGGATGTTTTTTGGGAACTCTAAGGTTTTTTCCCAGTAGCCTTTTGGCCGTCTCACCAGCGGCACCGCGTCGGGCTTCCATTTGCCGAGACGGCGGTGGTTGCCGGTGATGAAGATGGTATCGCTTATTGAATTTTGTGGCGCGTGAACACGGAAGGTGATTATGCAGGTTTGGTTTGGCAAGGCTGTAAATTAAGCTAGTTCCGACAACTTTTCATTTAAAATTTGACGAATTAGTTCCTCGACCTTGATGCCTTTGGCTGACGCAATTGAGTCGAGTTTTTCATACATTTTGAATTGTGTCTGGCAAATACATTCGTTCTTTGATGTTGATTTTCAGATCTGATACCTCAACAAATTCATCTTCATATTTTGTTAGATCTTCTTCTTCCCAAAAATCAATTAAGTCCTTCAGACTTGAAAATTCTGGAAGTTTATTTTTCTTTTTTCCATAGAAACGTTTGTCAGATTTAGTCATACTCTGTGCAGTTAGTACTAAGGCTTTGCGATCTTTTCCCTCAAAAACTCAGGCACGTCTAACGCGTCGTCATCGCCCCATTTGATCCACTCGAACACCGTTCGGCAGTTGTTGCAGTAGTACTGCTTAACCATCACCGACGTACCGAAGTCGGACTGCTTTTGCGTATCGTTTGACCCGCAAAAGGGACACGTTTTCCTGGGCGATTCCATTTTAATTTAATTTGAAGACTTTGTTTTTGCTGCCGCGAAGATGGTATAAAATGCGTTCATCTGGACCGCTGCCGTTGATGCGGCGCGTTTTGGGATTCCAACCGTTCCATTTAATTGGATGATCCAATTTCCAACCTTTGTTTTTGCTTTTTGCGAGTCCCAAATCGAGCCGGAGGCTGTCCGCAACTGCGGCGACTTCGTTCAGAAATGAGCCTAAAATCACCTCGTTGTGCTCGGATTTGATGCCGGCCTCCACCAGCCGTTTGTCGTCGTCGGAATCCGGCGGCCCAAACCACTCCACGATTTTGGTTAACGCCGTTTGCGCGCTTTTGGCAATCGCTTTTTTGGTGCGCGCGTTTTTTTGCGCCAGTGTGCGAAACCAACCCTGCCCATGATGAATGTGATAGCGTTCTTCTTGCAGCATTTTTTCCAGACTCATGTGCAGGGGTTTGAAGGAGGAGTTTTTCATCGAAAAGAAGAGAGTTGTAACGGCCAAATCCACCAGATAATTCGCGGCCACAAAATCCGCCCAGTTCTCAATTTCATGATCGAGATAGGCGATGTTGGCAAACTCCGCGGGTTGACGATTTTCCACCAGCGCATCGGGGTCGTCGTTGTAGTGGGCGTTAAGGATGCCGTGCAGCAGCCGCACGTGACCGAGCTCGCTCTGGCAGAGAGAACAGCAAGCGATGGCCGCCTCCAATTGCGGCGGGCCAAACGTCCATTCGCCGTAGTGGTATCCCAATAAAAGTTTGGTGTCGGCGCAGGCGAGAAGCAGATTGCGCAGCGCGTCTTTGCACTCGACGCTCATGTTTTCGGTAGATTCAAATTCTTTGTATTTCATTTTCATTCAACCACTAAAGTTGGCAGTTGGCAGTTAGCAGTAAGCAGTAAGCAGTAGGCAACTTTTCTCTGCCAATTGCCAACTGCTTACTGCCTCCAGACATCAATTTCCCCAGACCGGAATTTTACGATCGTGCGTCACTGTGATGAAGGCGTCGCGCGGCGCCACGCACATTTCCACCCAGCTTTCTTCGTCGTACATGGTCCAGGCATAAACTTTGGCCAGGTCGTCATCAGCGGCGTTGATGCTGCCCACATGCATCAACGGCTCTTTATGGGTTTTACGTGCGAAGACTTCATAAACTCGTTCTTTTGGCATCTACTCTCCTGATTAAACGCCGACTCCGTAATATTGCAAAATTTCTCGGCCGCGCTCGCTGATTTTTTCTTTTGTCCACGGCGGATTCCAAACCACTTCCACGTTCAAATTCGTTACTCCGGGAAGGCGATGCACGGCTTCTTTGATATCGGCAATGATCATGTCAATAGCGGGGCAGCCAATGGCCGTGAAGGTGATGGTAAGATGAACGTCGCCATCCTGAACCGCGACGTCATAGACCATCCCCAGATCAACAATGCTGAGCGGGTATTCCGGGTCGGTGACCTGGCGAAGCGCGTTCCAGACTTGCTCGGTGGTTACCAACGCCGTCCTCCGAACAAGCCGTTGAGATCGCCCTGCACCATTTCCACATATTTCTTGTTCATCGGGCCGCGCGCTTTCCAGCGTTGGAAGACGTCATCCCACGAAACCGGTTTATTGAACAACCAGCGCTTTTCCTGCGGGTCGTAGTCGCAGGGGAAGGGGTAGTCGATGACGTATTCGTTTTTGGCGCGGTCAAAATGGGCGGGCACGTGGATGCCGATGCTTTCGCAGAGGGGCACGGTGGCGGACATCCAGGTCTGGCGCAGTTGATCGTTGGTTTTGCCCTTGAGGCGATATTCCAACTGTCCGCTGTGATGTTTGCGATCGTCGGGCAGGCCGAACCACTCGAGGGTCATGGGAAACATCCAATCCACTGCGCGCTGCAAAAGCTCTTTGGCCTCGCCGCCGGCTTTGGCGAGCCGCCGCATCCACGATTCGCCGTGGCGGAGGTGCAAAATTTCTTCGCGGTCCACTTTCACCAGCGCCCGCTTGAGGGGGCCGTAGCTGGTGTTTTCGTGGACGTCGCCCAACAGGCAGATGCCGGCGCGGTCGAAAAAGCCGTTAGCCACCACCATCTCCGCCCAGTTTTCCAGCGGCTGGTCGAAGCCGTAGGGATGCTTGAATTCATGGGGCGCGCGGCCGTAAATCAGCCAGTGCTTGTCCACCCCGAGGTCTTCCATAATTCGGTACGCGATGTTGGCGTGGCCCAACTCGTCATGGATGATTGCGGTGACCGCGATGCGGCTGTTGATGGTGGGCGCATCTTTGGAGGCGAGGTAATAGGCCGGCGCGCTCATTAATTCGGTGTCGCCCTGCACGGTGAGTTGGGTGAGCAGCGCTTTTTTGTATCCCGGCGTCATGTCTTCCTCCGACTCCACCATGAATCCGTTGCGAATTTTTTCAATCAGCTCTTGTTCAGCCTGGCCGTTGTGGTGTTCTTTTGCCATCGTCCAAATTTCCTTTTGCGAGTCCGGTGCCGTAATTTTTGTGGGCAAATATACAATTCACGAAGTAAAAAATCAAGCAATGAAAAAATTGACTTTTCTCATTGAAGTGTTAAATTTCAAATGACCAAAATTTTCAGGAAATTTTTATGAACAGCCTTATTCCGGAATTATCAATCCTAAATGAGAAAGTGAAAGACTGCTACACAGATTTAGGCGATGTATTGCAAAACTTGCAGCAGTTCGAAAACAACTATAATATGCCTTCTCAAGAATTCTTCAAAAAGTTTAGTCGAGGCGAGCTCGCTCACGAAACAGATTTTTTTGAATGGTATGCCTTTTATGATATCAGCAAAAAACGGCTCAATAAAATTAGAGATCTAGAAAAGGAGCTTAGCGAGACTCTTGAAGAAAAGCTATCTGCAGCGGATTGAGCAAGAATTATCGAACTGGAAATATGCCAGCGAAGTTAAGGTAGTCAATAAAAAAAATTTTCGCCACCATCGATGCTGCTTATATACGGATTCGTGTTACTTTAATAAATGGCGATTTGTTGGAGATTTCCGAATATTTATCGTTCGAGGCGGGACGCCCTGAGCGTCTGAGTTATTCTTACCATTGGCAAAACTCTCAGCAAAAATTATTGAAGCGTTGGGACAATGCACCACATCATCCTCAAGCAAAAGGTTATCCCCATCATGTGCACGAAGGTTCCGAGGACAACATTCTTGCCAGCGAGCCCATTTCATTGGTAAATCTGCTGAAGAGATCGAAAAAGTTATCAGCCCCATAAAATAAAAAAGGCCGGCGCAAATGCACCAGCCTTTGGGAGGAGGAAAGAAGATTTAAGCTCTCAAACTGTTTTATTTATCGGTTTATTCTGAACAGACTTTAGCACTAAATAGCTGCCCAGGGCGATAAACGTTACGGGCAGAAGCAGGTTGGCCAGAAGCGAATCGGTGGTGGTGAAATATATGAACCCCGAAAACAGGATCAAGATGATGGCAGCGACTCTGGCCCATTCCAGCCGGTGGAGCAGATAAAGCAAGCCGGACGTTAAGCCGAGGCCGAGGAAAAACGTGCCGCCGGCCAAATCGTCGTTGACGTAACTTTGATTGTGCATCAGCACGATCAGCCCCAGTGTAAAAAGAATTCCCGCCGGAATGATCAGTCCCCATTTTTCGGAATTTCTCAGATAGCCCACGGTGAACAAGGCCGCTAACTCCCAAAATAAAAGCGTTCCGATGAGCGAGCTGTCAACAATGCCCGTGGCGTCGATGAGAATAGCCACGCCGATGAACAAAAAAATAGCCGAAAAAATGAGTGTGCTCATGCGTTGGGTTTGGAGGTAGCGTAAAAGGCAAAGGCCGCTCACTGCCAGAAATGAAACCGCGACCGACATTTCGTCACGCAGAAAAATGAAATCGAAGTTGTTTAACAAGAGTAGCGTTCCGAGAAAAATCAGGAAGCCGCCGGCTGCCAAACTGTTTTTGCGATGATCCATTTTAATCCCGCTAAAATTTTTACCGTGAATTGCGTGTATAAACGGCGAAATCGCAAACTTGTTTCAAAAGGAATAATTGATCTCCAGCCCCACCAGGGTGTTGTTGGAGTCGCTGCTGTCGCCCTGCTGGCGGCTGCGGTCGTCATCCATGTTGGCAAGGGCGGCGAAACGCCAGCGCGCGGAGACGTTCCAGGTTAGAAAAAAAAGAATGGAATAAATTTGGCGGTCCGAGTAAACCGAGAGATTAGTGACATTGCGCTGCCGGCTCGTAGGGTAGCGCTGCCATAAAAAAGATTGCTGGATGTTGAACATGACGCCGTTGATTTTAAAAAATTCGATCGCGAAAGTTGGGCCGTACATTTCGTAATCTTCGAATAAAATGCTGGCGGCGTCCGCGGTGGAGGCCAGCGGAAATTTCTGGTGATTCAGCTCGCTGTAGTATCCGCCGGCGGAAACTTGCCAGTCCCTTCCTATTTTGAGATACAGCCGCGGTTCGATTTCCCAGAGGGTATTGTCCGGAAAATTCACGTTCAGATTTTTGTAATCGCGGCTGGTGACGCTGCCTTCTATTTCAGCTCCCCAAATGGCGGTGAACGGAATTTTGACATCCGTGCGAAAATAGTTTTCGCGATAATCCTGAAAGATGGTATCGGCCGGCGCGTTCGGGTACTCGCGAAAGTACAGGTCGTTTACGACGGAGAAGCTCAACTCGCGGCCCAACGTCTGATACCATGAAAACTCAAAACGGTTTTCAAAGTAGTCGTTGGTTTTAAAATCCGGATGTCCGCGCACCGTGTTGCGGTAGCCGGCGCCCAAATAGGAGCCGAGGTTGGTGTAAATTTTCGCTAATCCACTGAGTGTGTTGTGGTAGTAATTTGGATATGTGCTGCCGCTGTCCGCGTAATTTCGCAACTGAAATTCTTCTTTGAGATCGATGGCGAGGGGCCCCAGCCGCCGCAAATCGAAAGCGAGCGTGGTGCGGTTCTGTAAATATTTTAAGTCGAAGTCGCGATAAAACGAGGAGCCCTCGAATCGGTTTTCCAGCCGCCACGCCGAGTTTTGGCCCAGCGGATTTCGCAAGCGGATTTCCAGATCGCCGGCGAGATAATCGCGGCTGTATTTGAAAAACGCCAGCGTCTGGAAGGATTGCCGGGCGTTTGGGTTGTATTCGAACACGGCGCGCACGCCGGAATAAGGATTGCCGCTGCCTTCGAGGAAAGAGCTGTCGCCTTCGAAAAACGTGAATTGAAATTCCTGCCGCCACACGTCGATGCCGGTGACGAGTTCTTTCGTCCAGCGGAATTTTGGGGAAGGCTCCAGGAGAGGGCCGCCGGCAAAATCGTTCACCAAATCTGAGCTCAACTCGTTGCTGCTGGTCTGTGAGCTGTCCGGTTTCAATAAGTCCCAAATGGTTTCCATCCAAATGAGCGCCAGGGTGAAATCGTCCTTTTCGGCAAAGGCGTCGGCCTCTTTTTTCAGCCGCACGATTTCTTTCAGCAACAGCGGGTCGGTTAATTTTTCGGTGTTGGCGATGACCCAGCGTTCGAAGCGCAGGCGCTCGATTTCATAAAGCGCGTGTTCGCTTTCATTCACGGTGATTGAATCGATTGCGGCAATAGACTGGGGGTTTTGAAGTTCCTGGCTGGAGAGCGCGCCGTTTAGCGCGAAGAGCGCAAGAAAGCCAAGAATCGAGAGGGATTGGGGTCTAAAAAGTTTTTCCACGCCAATGGACATCGAGCCATATTGTTTATAAAATTTTGACTGCTGATTTTAACATCCATTTCCCCTCTTTGTTTTTCGGGCTTATTACTTTAGCTGCTGAGTGCACTGCGAGTACCATCGGATGAATTCAACGCCGCCCTCCTTTGGTGGTAGAGGGGCGGCGTTTCCGGCATTACTTCGATTTGGCCGCGGCCTTGATTCGCTCACGCTGCCGTTTGATGCGCCGCAAGCGCCGCCGCCTTTTTTCAACTCGATTGTACTGCTTGCTCATTCACCCTCCAGACGATGATTCATGAATTTTACCCAATTTAAAATTCTTTTATTGAATTTCAACGCCAATTTTTTAGCATCCTTTGCGTCAGCATTGCGTTCTTTGCGGTTAGTGCAAAGAGCACGAAGTTTTTTAAGGGGGCCGGATGAGGAGACCACTCGCTCTTCTGATTTGCACCCGACCCCCTTTTTATGTGTCTTATAAAGTGCCACGCACTTTTGAAGTGCGTGGCACTTGTGCGTGGCACGTTTAGCCTTTTACTTCAAAAGCAGCATTCGTTTCGAGACTTTAAAGGCGTCGCCGGCGCTAATTTGGAAGATGTAAATTCCGGACGCGACCTGGCGGCCGAGGTCATCTGCGCCGTCCCACTGCACCGAATACGTTCCCGCCGGTTGCTGTTTGTTCACCAGCGTTCGGACTTGCTGGCCGAGGACGTTGAAAATCTTCAGCGTCACTTCGGCAGGCTGAGCGAGCTGGTATTTGATGGTGGTTTGCGGGTTGAAGGGGTTCGGATAGTTTTGGAACAGCGCGAATTTTTCCGGCAGCGCGCCGCCGTCGTCCTCGACGCCGGTGACGTTATCGATGGTCATCGTGAGATTGATGTTCTCCGCGTCCTGACCTTCGCTTACGGGGACCGCCGCGGCAAAAGCGGCGTCCTCGTAGCCCGCGGCCGTGGCCTCAATTTCATACACGCCCGCCGGCAGGTCAAAGAAAACGTACTCGCCGTTGGCGTCGGTTACCGCGTTGGCTTCAATGACGCCGTTGGTTTTGGCGTGAACCAGCGCGCCTTCAATGGGACCCTCGGCAGTCAAACCGTTGCCCATATTCGCCGCGACAATTTTCCCACGGACGATGTAAATGCCGGTTTGTTCGCGCGGCGCCAGCTCGAAGTCGATGCCGCCGGTGACTTGATTGGATTCTACGAAAACCGGGTCGGAGTCGCGGAATCGTTCGGCGTCATCAAAGAATTCGCCGAGGAAGCCTTCGGCCCAGGCGAAAACATGGTACCGTCCCGGAGCCAGGTCAGTGATTTCGTAGTTGCCGTCCGGATCAGTAAATGCGAAATGAGGGAAACGCAGGCTGGGCCGCACCGCGATCACTAGCGCGCCGAAGATGGGGGTTTCATCCACTTCCGAAACCACCCGCCCAGCGATGGTGCCGCGCCGGCGCTCTTTCTTTTCCAAATAAACATCGATGCTATCGGTTTCATCCGGGGCGGTCACTTCGACAGGGGTGGCGTTTGCCAGGCCGCGGGCGTTGTCATAAAATTCAGAGAAAAATCCCCGCGCAATCACCTGCACGAAATAAACGCCGGTGGGGAGGCCATCCACGCGATAGGCGCCGTCGTTGCCGGTGAAGGTGCGCAGGTGCCGGCGATTATTGGAGGCAAAAACTTTCACCAGCGCGCCGGCGATGGGCAAGCTGTCGCCTTCCGAGGCCACCAATCCGGAAATGCTGCCGCCGCGTTCAAGGGTGAAATCGATGCCCTGCACCTCGGTATCGTCTTCGACGGACACCAACTCGGCGTCGCCTTTTGTGGCGGCTTCTCTAAAAAATTCCGGCAAATAACCTTGGGCGTGGGCTACCACCAGGTATTTGCCAGTTGGAACATTATTGATGGTGTAGTTGCCGGAGGAATCGGTGCGGGCGCGGAAGCCAGCTACGGTGGTGGCGAAGTTAATCACGGGGTTTTCGCTGAAGGCTTCCACCACCGCGCCGATGACGGGCAGTCCGGTCGCCTGGTCGGTCACCACGCCGGAGATGGAGCCGCGCGGCGTCAGCGCGAAGTCGATGCCGGTGGTGTGGGAATCCGGGAAGACCAGCACCAGATCGGCTTCTCTGAGATCTCGGGTGTCATCATAAAATTCGCCGTTAAAGCCTTCTGCAGCGGCAAAGACGTAGTACCCGCCGGGGCGAACCTGCACGATGTACTCGCCGTTTTCGTTGCTGCGGGTTTCGCGGAAAATAGGCAGGCGGTGATTAAAGAACGGCGCATCGAACACGTGCACGCGCGCGCCGGCGATGGGGGCGCCGTCTTTGGCGCTGGTGATTACGCCGCGGATGGCGCTGGCGATGCCCAGTGCAAAGTCGATATTTTCGACGGTTTCATTGGCGGCGATATCGATGAGGTCGGCATCCGCCAGATCGCGGGCGTCGTTATAAAATTCGGCGTGATAGCCCACGGCGTCGGCTTTTACGGCATAGGAGCCCGGGGGAAGGCCATCGATCAAATAATCGCCGTTTTCATCGGTGAGGGCGTGGCGGGCGATGCGCGGGTTGACTCTCAAAAATGCTACCACGTGCGCATCGGCCAGCGGCAGACTGTCGCTGTCAGCGATCACCGTGCCGGCAATTTTGCCGCCTTCGCTTAAACCGAAATTGATGTTTTCTTGCGTTTCATTATCTTCCAATTGTATCACCGTGGCTTCGCGATAGAGGCGGGTGTTGTCAAAAAATTCGCCAATGAAACCGGGGGCATTGGCAAACACCACGTAGTCGCCGGGGACGAGGCCGGTGATTTCGTAGTTGCCGAGGTTGTCGGTTTCGGCGCGCACCACCCAGTGAATCCGACCCAGCAGAATGGCCTTGACGCGGGCACCGGCGATGGGGGCGCCACCATCGTCATTGGTCACATTGCCGGTGATGGCAGCGGTGGCCGGCGGCGCGACAAAAACGTTGGCCGCTGCCCGCAGCCGCAGGTTGTCGACCTCAATAATCGCGATGACTTTGCCCTGCCCGATTTCGTTCCCAGCGGTGAACAAGCCGTCGTCGCTAATCTCGCCGAGATGCGACGGAATGACTTCCCAGCGCACGTGTTCGGGTTCCACTACGTCGCCGTTGGGCTTTCGCACCACCGCTTCAAACTGCTGCTGGCCGCCAATGGGAACCAGCGCCCGCTGCGGCACGACCGCGGCGTCAAAAAATGGGCGCGGCAAATGGCCAATGATGATGACGACCACCTTTTCGATGACGCGATCGCCAACCACAATCCGAACTTTGATGAAGGCGGTGCCCACATGCCGGCCGGCAACAAAAAATCCGTCTTCGGAAACGGCGCCGATGGAATCCGGTTCAACGGTGAACTGGATGCTGGCGGCGTCCACCGGGGTGCGCCCGGCGGCACCGATCGTAAACGCAAAGACCTCTAATTGAACGCTGCCGCCCACGGCAATTTCTATTTCATCGGGAGTCACAACGGCGTCCACGTCCTGTGGCTGGGCCTGCAGCGCCGTCGAAAACGGCCCAACGAACAGCAAGCCCAATAAAACGATCAGAGTTGTTTTCAGTTTAAACATTGCGTACCTCCTTGAAATCCGCTGAAAAATTTGTTTGACAAATTTCGCGGTCTGATTTACATTGCGGTTGTTTTCTTGCCCCGTCTTGCGGAAATCGTTTAACTTTGACCCAGTCAACGATTTCCATTTGCCTGCGTCCGCCTGCCTGCACAGGCATGCGAAGCGGATCCGCCAAGCGGACAGGCAGGGCGGGGTTTTTTGTTTTCTTTTTCCAACGATAAACTGCAACAGCCAACTTGTTCTTTAGTTATCACCCCCTTTTTATCACTTGTGGAGTAATGGATTGATGGAGTGGTGGATGAAGCGCACCATGCTCTTTTCCGCGAAGCGGATCGGTATCTGAAGCTCTACGCTCCACGCCTGTCGCTCTGCGCCAAACTTCATTAATCCATTGATCTATTAATCCGCGTCGCGGCAATTGAGATTTCGTTACGATTCAGGTTAATTGTTCGGGACATTTTTTAAACTCTTCCTGAGCAGATCGAACGCCACTTGCACGCCTTCGTCGGCGGCGTGATAATTCCCTTTTTGCAGCGATTCGGCTGCCAATCGCCGAAACTCTTTTGCGCTCAGCAGCAGCCGGCGCGCCCATTCATCTTTCGCCAAATCGATGCGGCTTTCGGATTCGGCCATCGCCTCATCCAACTGCGCCAGCCGCGCTTCCACGCGCTCTTTCGAGAAACCGTTGACGTCCTGTTTATTCAAAATGCGCTCGGCTTTGGTGAGGAGGCGCTGGGCGACGAGCACCGCTTCCAGAGCGAAACGGTCGGCGCCGGCCGTCGCCGCCTGCTCCCCTTTGGCGAGGGCGAGCTCGGCCATGCTCACGAGAATTTCGGCGTCGGGGGAAGTTTCGAGGCTCAAATCGCCGCGGACGTCCACGATGTCCTGCCGGGTATTTTCAATTTCCTCGGCGATGCGATTGGCCAATCTTCCGCCGCCGCGATCGTTTGCCAAACGCTGCGCACGCTTCACCAAGCTTTCTGCCAGTTCGATTTTCCAAAGCGCTTCGTGGCTGCGGCCTTGCTGCGCCGCCAACTCCGCTTCCGTCGCCAGCCGCCGGGCTCTTTCGACAATTAGCTGCACCCGCGCCGGCGCATTGGGTTGGAGCGTATTTTTAAAATTGTCGATGGACTCCCGCAGTCGATATAGGGCCAGGCTCACCTGATCCACTGTTTCTGTTGACTGGCCTTTTGCGACATCCATTGCCCGCAGCAAAAGCAGAATCGCCTGATTATAAAATTTTTTGGAAAGCTGGGGGTTGCCGTTGCGGAAGGCTTGCAGCGCCGATTCGGCCATTTTTTCGGCCTGGTTGAAAATAACCCGGGCGCGCGTGTTCGAGCTTTTTTCCACCAGCTCGCGGGCGCGCTCGCGCAGAGTATCGAAGCGCCGACCTTCTTCATGAAAGGCATCAAGCTTGCGAGTAGCCAAATCAAGTGCCTGTTCCGTTAAGTTGACCGCCACCCGCAGATGCTCGAGCGCTTTTTGCACCGCGCGATTGCTCAGCTCGCGATCGGCCGCGTCGCGGTGCTGCTTGGCCAATTGCAGCAGCCGCTCCGCCTCCGGGTGGTTGCTGCCAATGACCTCCTGATCCGCCCGCTGCAGGAGCTGCTCCAGCCGACTGCGCCACCTTCTGATGGTGCCTTCCAGAGTGAGTTTGACAGCTTGTTCTAATTTCATGCGCGCGGCTTGGAGATGACGCCGAGCCTCGAGCAATTCCGCAGGGCGGGGGTCGGACTTCGCGAGGATGTCGGCTGCTTGGTTGCGGAGATTTTCTGTCTCGGCGAGTAAAACCTGGGCGTCGCGGTTGTCAAACGAGCGGATTAAGTCCCGCGCTTTTTCCAGCTCGACGTCGAGCCGTGCCAGCAGACTGCGCAACTCACCGAGGTTGGGATTTTGCGCGAAGGCTATTGAGCAGAGGCAGATGATAATTAGCGAAATTTTAACTGCGAATTTGAACATGATTTTTTAATTTCCACGACAACCGACCCGCCAAAAAGCAAAGCCAGTGCCAGCGAGGGCCTCGAAACTCTCGTGGGTTTTATGAAATTGTAAATTCCGCACTTAAAGAGGACACTTTTGGAGCAGTGTTTTTTCAGAGGCAATGAAATGACCCCAAAAGTACACTTCGGTTTGTACGTACTCGTTCACGAATCCACCAATCCAGTACTCCAGTAACTCAGAGGCTCAACCCCAGCCGCTCCATCATCGAGTAGAGCTTGCGCCGCGTGATGCCCAGCAATTTGGCGGCTTTGCTTTTGTTGCCGCCGGCTTTGGCGATGGCGTCGCGAATGAGATTCTTTTCGACCTCTTCCAACGAGAGTCCTTCTTTGGGAATTTCAATTGAGTCGCTTCCCACCGCCGTCGAAGGCAGAGTGCGGATGTGCGGCGGAATGTCCTGCTCGTGAATCTTGCCTGTGCCGGAAAGAATCAGCGCCCGCTCAATGGTGTTTTCTAATTCGCGGACGTTGCCGGGCCAGTGATATTTCATCAGCAGGCTCAGCGCTTTGCCATCGATGGCCGCGCCGTCGCCGCCGAATTTCTTGAGAAAGTGCGCCACAAGATCAGGGATATCTTCTTTGTGATCGCGCAGCGGAGGGAGGGTGATGGGAAAAACGTTGATGCGGTAGTACAAATCTTCGCGGAAGGTGCGATCTTTGAGAGCTTGTTCGAGATGGCGATTCGTGGCGCAGATCGTGCGGGCTTTCACGTCGATGGTCTTGACGCCGCCGAGCCGCTCAATGGTTTTGTTCTGCAAAACGCGCAGCAGCTTGATTTGCGTGGAAGGGGAGATGTCGCCGATTTCATCCAAAAAGATGGTGCCAGCGCCGGCCAACTCGAAGCGACCGGGCTTCATTTTGTCCGCGCCGGTGAACGCGCCTTTTTCGTGGCCAAAGAGCTCGCTCTCCAGCAGATTGTCCGGCAGCGCTGCGCAATTTACCGGGATGAACGGCTCGCTGGCCCGAGGACTCAAATGGTGGATGGCCTGCGCCACCAGTTCTTTGCCGGTGCCGCTTTCCCCGCGAATCAAAACCGTAGCGTCGGCGCCCGCGACTTTCTCCACCAACTTATACACCTCCTGCATGACGCCGCTTTGTCCCACCATGTTTTCGAGAGAGTAACGATTTTTCAACTCCTTTTTGAGATGGACATTTTCTTCCACCAGCTTGCGCTTTTCCATAATGTGGCGGACTTTGAGCTTCAGCTCATCCATCTCGAACGGCTTGATGATGTAGTCGTACGCGCCCTTTTTCATGGCCTCGACGGCGTTCTGCGCCGTGGCGTAGGCGGTCATCATGATCACCTCGGTTTCCGGACGCTGCTTTTTTACCGCGCCCAAAACGTGCAGGCCGTCTTTGCCCGGCATTTTGAGATCGGTGATGACGAGGTCGAACGAATTTTTGGAAAACAGCTCGAGGCCGGCTTCTGCGTTCTCCGCCGTGGCGACGGCGTAGCCCTCCGGCTCCAGCGCGAATTTCAGCACTTTGCACATCTTGGGTTCATCGTCGATGATGAGGATGGTGTGTTGGGGCATGGGAGTGAGATTGTTTGGGTTAGAAAAATCTAAATCCGGACGAGAGCTTACGCGTTGAATGGGATCGTTGTTCTTTTCTCTCCAATTTTTGAGTAACGTCGTCACATTAATTACTCTTCATCGAGGCCAGACGTAGTCGTTCCAAGAGCTGACTACCGACTCTTACCACAGAGGCGGCGGTCTCGTCAGAAACGTCTGCTCCGTGTATGGCTTGATTACATGCCGATATGATCTCTTTTAGTGCTTCAAGCGAAGAAGTCGGTAAGATTTGCGCTGTTATCAATTCATTCGCGAGACCGATAACTCCAAGAGGGCGCGTCCTGATGTCGATCTTGTTTTCATAAGCAATTCTACGGAGTTCCTTTTCGATATCCATTCTTAATTTTGCCAAAGCTAAAGAATTATCGATAGCAACCAATTGTCCCGGCGTTAAATCCCATGGATAAATTGGCGACTCTTGGATGTTCTCAAGTTCCACATCCATTTTTTTCGGTTCTGGCAATCCCTCGGAAATGCTTCTGCTGACAAAGAATTCGTTAAATGAAAGCTGGATCATAGAATTGTGATTTTGATTTTCAACAAATCTCTGAAAAGCAGTGACTGCGGCGAGAGTAGTCATGCCTGCGATAATGATCAATAATTCCTGTACACCCGATGGTGTTTTAGAGCTACTGACTAGAAAAAGCAGAGAGACGCTCAGAAGTGCAAGCAAGATTCCCGGAAAAAGATTCGACAAAGTTTTAGTCATTTTTACCTCTTGGATGCTTTTTAAAAAAACTCTTTACAAAATCTGGGGCCAGTCCATAAAGCCCGGCTCCGATCATAAATAACCCCACAAAAGAAAATCCGTTTAATACAAGTAGAGTACCCACTATGAAAGTTATGATTGAGAACCCCATTTTAAATATTAATTGTATTTTTTCCAATAACCGCCGATGGTTTTGTTCCTCACTTTCTTCGTTTTGTCGAATTATTTCTCCACGAACCTGAGTCCATAAAATGGTTTCTTGTGGAGACTTTGAATCAACCAATCTTTGTTCAAGGGAGGAAAGCAAAGTTTTTTCGACATACTTTTCCGGTTTTTGAGGAACCTTATCGGATTTAGAATCTTCGGCATTTTCATCAGTCATCTCTGACCTTTCTTAAAATGGAATTCTGGTGAAAATATGAAATAAACAGATTCTTCGCAAGAAAAAGACTGTATGATAATCATTTGAGTTATTTGACTAATGTTCATAGGGGCTTCTTTTTTCCACCGGCAAAAACACCCGCATCGTTGTCCCCCGACCCTTTTCGCTTTCCACCTCTATCCAGCCGCCGTGTTTTTCCACGAGGCGTTTGCAGATGGCCAGTCCCAGGCCGCTGCCGGAAGTTTTGGTGGTGTAAAACGGCTCGAAGATTTTTTCGAGATCGCCGTCGATGCCGCAGCCACTGTCCTGCACCTCCACGCGCGCCAGCGCCCGGCCTTTGCGAGCATCTCGCTTCACGCGCACCGTCATTTCGCCGCCGCCGTTCATCGCCTGAATCCCATTGAGCGCCAAATTCAGCAGCACCTGATTAACGGCATCTTCGTCGTGCTGCACGGGTGGCAGTTCGTCGAACTCAGTTTGAAGTGTGACATTGGCGTGGCGCATTTCGTCTTCCAGCGAGCTTAGACTTTTCTTCACCGTACTCAGCAAATCATTAGCGAGCGGTTGGATTTCCCGGTCGCGGGCAAAGGTCAGAAAATCGCTCACCAGCCGGTTGAGCCGCCGAACTTCGCTGGGGATGAAATCAAACAACTCATCCGGCTGCTCTTTGGAATTATATTTTGAGTTCAGCACGTCCGCCGTGCTTTTGATGATTCCCAGTGGATTGCGAATTTCATGCGCCACGGTCGCGGCCATTTGACCCATCGCGGCGAGCCGCTCACTTTGTCGCAGCGACTCGTGGGTTTTCACCAGCAGCGCGATCGCCCAAAACAGAAACGCCGACAGCAGCCCCGCCAACGCGATGCCGACCACGCCGCCGACAATTAAGCCACTTTGAAATACGCCCAACAGTTCGAAAAAATCGGCGCTGGCCTGCACCACCACAATCGCCACCACGTCGCGCAGCGGCCCGAACACCGGCGCGTACGCGCTTTTGAAACGGTTGCCCTCTAACACTTGCATCGGCGCGGCCGCCGGGATGCCGGCCGCGGCTTGCGCCACGGTCGCGCTGTCTTCTTCCAAAAACGTCAGCCGCTCGCCGTAGGGAAAAATATTGCGGCTGCTGGCAAAGACTTTATAATTTTCGTCCACGAGATAAACGCCCTGCAACTGGTTTTCGTTGTGAACGCCATTAAGCACCTCCCGCAGCGAGGGCAAAATCAGCGCGTAACGTTCCGACTCCACGAAAAATGGGAAGTCCGTTGATTCGATGACTTTCGCTGTCAGCGTGGCGACCGACAGCAGCCGCCGGCCTAATTCCTCTTCAAGATAAATTTCCATGCGCTGCAGAAAATTCCACGCGCCGAAGATGACCGCGAACAGCACCAGCACCGTCAGCGCCACCATGCCGGTGACCAGGGCCTTGCGGCGCCTCAGAAGTCGTTCGTCGAGATTTGGGTTGGTTGTCATGTTGAGTAGCCGTAGGGGCACGACGCGTCGTGCCCCTACGGGTTATTTGACACCGAAGATATTTTTCCATTCCGCCAGCTCGTCGTCGGAAAGCTCGCGGTCGAATTTATCGAAAATCCCGTTCTCTGGTTGGCGTTTGGTCAGGCGTCCCCAAAATTCTGCGGGCGAAAGCACCGCGGCGTGTTCCGCCGCCGCAAACGCTGCGATCTCAGAATCGTGGGTGACGATAGTCAGCGCGCCTTTTTGCTGTTCTTTTTGAATCAGCTTTTTAATCAGCGGATCGGCTTTGAACGGATAGTTTGAAAACTTGATTTCGAGGTTTTGATTTCGCTCAAAGCTCTGGCCGCCGACGGGATGATTACCGTCGAACACCACCGCGATGTAAACTTTCTTATTCAACAAATACGATTTGAGCTTGCGAATCAGCTCGTCTCGCGCCCGTTCCAAACTGTCATCCAAAAACTGCCGGAGATCCGGCACGAGATGAATCATGTTGTAGCCATCGATGATGATTTTGTTCATAAGAGACTCGCGGGATGTTCGTGAAGCTTGCCGTCGGGCAGGATGTGCAGCACACGCCAATTTTGCCGCGTCAATTCATCGGCGATGAAGCGACGGTGGCAGCGAAAATACAGCGCCTCGGCGCAGAGAAACGCCGTCGGCTGCTGACTGCCCAGTAACATCAATTCTGTTAAACCTTTTTGAAATGAATCGGTTGCGAGGTAGACTTCGTAACCGCCGTCTCGAAATCCGCCCAATTGCCCGCCCAGCCAAACATAGTTGATGCCGGTTTGCGTTAAACTCTGCACCAAATTCTCTTTCAAAAATTGCGGATGTTTGCGGGAGGTCGGGAATCGGCGAATATCGACCACACATTTGATGCCGTGCCTGTGCAGCAAGCCGAGAAATGTTTCGATGGCGTGGGTGGAATGCCCAATGGTATAAATTTGATTTTCACGCAATGGTCAATGGTGAATTGTGAATGGTGAATTGCCAATTGTCAACTGCCAACTTTCATGTTGACAACCCTGCATCACGGCGTGATCAACTTGCCTTCGTAAACCAGCTTCACTTCGCCTTCCAAATATGCCGGTCCACTTTCCTCCTCCTGTGACACCCGCAGCGTTCCGCCGGGTGTCAGCACTTCCGTGGTGAAGCGTGTGCCCTTTTTGCGGTGCGCCACCACTGCCGAGGCCACGCAGCCGGTGCCGCACGACAGCGTTTCTTTCTCCACGCCGCGCTCATAGGTGCGCACTTTGATTTGAGTAGGGGAGAGGACTTCCACAAAATCGACGTTGGCGCCCGCAGGCTGGAAATGCGGATGATGACGATACTTTTGCCCCAGCCCGTGCACGTCGTGATTTTCGATTTCGCTGGCGAACACCACGAAGTGCGGCACGCCGGTGTTGATGAATCCGCCGGCCTCCAAAAAGTCTTCTTCTAAAATTCCGGTTGCCTCGCGCCAGTCCCGCGGCGGGGGGAGTTTCAGTTTGACGAAAGCGTTGTTCACTGCGGCTTCATAAACGGCGTCGTCGAAGCGGAAGCGCATTTTGCGATCAGCGATTTTGTTTTTGAAGGCGAAATACGCCGCGCTGCGGGCGCCGTTGCCGCATTCGGTTGCGCTGCCATCGGCGTTGAAATAGCGCAATTGGAAATCGAATTCACTGGAGGGCTCGATGAGCAGCACGCCGTCCGCGCCCACAGAAACCCGGAGCTGGCAAATTTGCCGAAAGAATTCCACGTCGTTCGCGTCAACGATGCGCTCGCGGTTGTCGATCAAAATGAAATCGTTGCCGGTGGCAGAGAATTTGTAGAAGGGGAGATTGTCTCGCGCCATTTTCCAATCTAGAATTTCAAAAATATAAACAGCTTTCGGTTGAAAATCAAATGGTGAATTGTGAACGATGAACGTTCAATTGTGAATTGCTAACTGCCAACTGCGTACTACCTACCGTCATTGATACTCCCGCTCCCATGCTCCATACGTTGGATTGGGCAGCATGAAAAATTTTGTGCCCCAGCGCCCGTCTTCGGCGAGCGTCACGGTGCGATAAATTTGCGCGTTTTCTTTGCCGCGCACGGGGATGAAATCGCGGATGTTGTCGCCAAAAAGCGCGAGAATCACCAGCGGCCCGGATGTCTCGCAGCGGCCGCTACCGTTTTCCAAACAGCGGCGGCGATCTTCTTTTTGATCCTCGCGGCTGGTTTTGGTGAGCATGAGGTCGCCGTCTTTGAACAAACCGTGTTTCTGTAAATTCTCGATGGTGGCTTGTTCATGCGCAAAAAGCCGGTCGGTAATGTAGGCAATGTGCGCCCGCGGCAGGGTGCGCACGCTGTCGATAAACGCCTTCGCGCCGGGAATGGGGACGGCTTCTTTGCGGAACACCCACTTGGCCCACGAGGCTTCGGTGAAGCCGGAGTCGATGGCGGCGCGCTCGAGGGCGTAGCCGGAGTTATCGAGCACGGTTTCATCGACGTCGAACACCACCACCCAGTTGCGGCTTTCGTTTGGGGCCGCGGCTTTCACCACCTGCCAGGCGTTGCGATAGACTTGCGTGCACAGCGCCGCAAATTCGATGGATTCCGTAACCCAGCGAATGTCATTGGGTAGCCGGCGCGGCTGCTGTGTGCTTTGTGATACCGAATGATGCGCGCAGCCAAAGCTGAGGATCAGCCAGGCGGCCGCGAGTTTGCGAGTTCGAGTGTGCAAGGTTTCCTCCGGTTATAAGAAGTTTCGTGAAAAATAACCAGCCCTTCCTTCATTCTCAAGCAAAAATTTTCCCTTGCTTCTTTGGCGGCGACTCAATATTTTGCCTGCAAATTTATTCAACCCGTAGAGGCAATTCATGAATTGCCCCTACGACGATGGGAGGAAGGAAACCTTGCGCACCCTCACCCGATTCGCCGCATTCATCGACACCCTCAACGAAAAAATCGGCGCCGCCGTTTCCTGGCTGACGACGCTGCTGGTGCTCATCGTGTGCTACGACGTCTTCACCCGCTATCTTTTGAACCGCAGCCGCATCGCGGTGCAGGAATTGGAGTGGCACGTATTCGCAATCATTTTTTTGCTGGCGGCAGCCTATACCCTCAAACACGATCGCCACGTGCGCGTCGATGTGCTCTACATCAAATTTTCGCCGCAAACCCGCGCCTGGATCAATTTCTGGGGCAGCATCGTTTTTTTAATTCCGTTTGCGGCTCTGGTTATCTGGGCCTCCCACAATTTTGTCGCCATCTCGTTTCGCATCGGCGAGACCTCGCCCGACCCCGGCGGGCTGCCGGCGCGCTTCCTGCTCAAGGCCTGTGTGCCGCTGGGATTTTTTCTTCTGCTGCTGCAGGGCGTGGCGCTCGCGATGCAATCGCTTTCCGCAGCATTTGAACAGCGCGCCAAACAACCGCCGGGAGAAACTGCGAATGGCTGAACTCATGCCGCTCTTGCTGTTTCTCACCCTGTTCATTTTTTTGTTGCTGGGATTTCCGGTGGCGTTTACGCTGGGCGGCGTCGCGGTTATTTTTGGAGTACTCACCTCTGGCCTCGATTTTTTTAATTTGCTGCCGCTGCGCATCTGGGGCATCATGAGCAACTACGTGCTGATCGCGGTGCCGCTGTTCATTTACATGGGCGTGATGTTGGAGAAGTCCGGCCTCGCGGAAGATTTGTTGGAGACGATGGCGCTGTTGTTCGGCCGGCTGCGCGGCGGGCTGGCGATTTCCGTGGTGGTAGTGGGCGCGCTGCTGGGGGCGTCCACTGGCATTGTCGGCGCCACAGTGGTAACGATGGGGCTGCTAAGTTTGCCGACCATGCTTAAGCGCGGCTACAGTCCCGAGTTGGCCACGGGCGCGATTGCGGCCGCCGGCACATTGGGGCAGATCATTCCACCCAGCATCGTGTTGGTTTTGCTGGGCAGCATTTTGAATGTGTCGATTGGCGACATGTTTCTGGGCGCGATCATCCCCAGCGCCATTCTCGTGTGCCTTTATTTATTTTTGCTGCTGCTGATTTCCAAGTTCCGCCCGCAGCGCGCGCCGGCCATGCCAGTGGAAGAGTTGGAAAAATTCAAAGGTTGGGCGATGGTGCGCCGGGTGATTCGCGCTTTTCTGCTGCCGTTTTTTTTGATGCTGGCGGTGTTGGGATCGATTTTCGCGGGCATCGCTTCGCCCACCGAAGCCGCCGCGGTGGGCGCGCTGGGCGCCACGCTGCTGACGATGTTCCAAAGACGATTTTCCTTCGCGGCCCTCAAAGCGGTGATGAAGGAAACCACGCTGTTGACGAGCATGGTGTTCATCATCCTTGTGGGCGCAACGGCGTTCGGCCTGGTGTTTCGCATCATGGGCGGCGACCGCCAGCTCACCCAGCTCATCCTCGAATCCAACCTCAGTCCACACGCCTTTTTGTTTTTGGTGATGGTGGTGATTTTCATCGCCGGATTTTTTATTGACTTCATCGAAATTACTTTTATCATTGTGCCGGTGGTGGCGCCGATTTTCGCCGCCATGGGAATCGATCTGCTCTGGATTGGCGTGTTGATCGCCATGAACCTGCAAACCTCGTTTATCACGCCGCCGTTTGGTTTCTCGCTATTCTATTTAAAAGGGGTGGCGCCCCCGACTGTCACCACGGCTCACCTTTACAAAGGCATCATCCCGTTTGTGTTTGTGCAATTGTTGACGTTGCTGCTGATCGTTTTCTTCCCCGAAACCGTGCAGTGGTTGCCGCGGTTCGTGCTGCGGTGAATAGCCTTCGCAGTCGGATTTCCTTCCAAATTTCCGCTTGTAATTTTCTCCAAAGTTTTCTATAATCAAATTGATTTTAAGCAAATTGAGGTGACAACATGGGCATGACACTCACTGAAAAAATCTTAGCCAATCGCGCCGGGCTGAAAGAAGTGAAGCCGGGCGATTTGATTTTTGCCAAAATCGATATCGCGATGGCGACGGACATCTCCTCGCCGCTGACCATCAAAGTCTTCAAAGAGATGGGTGGCGAGCGGGTGTTTGATCCGGAAAAAGTCCCGCTGGTACACGACCATCTCACGCCGGCCAAAGACATCAAATCCGCGGAGTTCTCCAAAATCATGCGCAATTTTGCCCGCGAGCAGAACATCAAATATTACTACGAAGTGGGGCGCTCCGGCATTTCCCACCAACTCTTGCCGGAACAGGGGTTGATTTGTCCCGGTGACGTCGTGCTCGGCGCCGATTCCCACAGCACCACCTACGGCGCACTCGGCTGTTTCGCCAGCGGAGTGGGCAGCACTGATATGGCTGCGGCCTGGGTTTTGGGAGAGACGTGGTTCCGCGTGCCGGAGTCCATCAAAGTTACTTTCACGGGCAAGTTGCCGGAATGGGTTTCTGCCAAAGACATGATGCTGCTGGTGTGCCGCGATTTGGGAATCGAGGGCGCCACCTATAAAGCCATCGAGTTTGGCGGCGAGACCATCGAGAACATGCCGATGTACGATCGCCTGGTGTTTGCCAACATGACCATCGAGTGCGGCGGCAAGAACGGCGTTATCAAAGCCGACGAAGTGACGCGAGAATATCTGCGCGGTCGCGCCGTCAAGCCGGAGGACGAGTGGCTGTTCTTTGCGCCGGATGCTGACGCGGTGTATTGTCAGGAACTAAGTTACGATGTCAGCAACTTGCAGCCGATGGTGGCGCGTCCGCATTTGCCGGGCAATGTGATGTCGGTTTCGGAAGTCGAAAAAGTGCCAGTCGATCAAGTTTACATCGGCTCGTGCACCAACGGCAAAATCGAAGATTTGCGTATCGCGGCGCAAGTGTTGAAAGGGAAGAAAGTCAACAATCGCCTGCGAATGGTGGTGGTGCCGGCAACGGAGCAGATTTATCATCAAATGCTGACCGAAGGCCTCGCGGAAATTTTCCACGAAGCCGGCGCTTCAATAGGCCCGCCAACTTGCGGCGCTTGCTTCGGCGCTCACATGGGGGTGATGGCGGAGAAGGAGGTCGGGGTGTTCACCACCAACCGCAATTTCGTGGGACGCAATGGGCATACATCGGCGCAGGTGTATTTGGTGAGTCCAGCGGTGGCCGCGGCCACGGCTGTGCGCGGCGTCATTTCCGATCCGCGCGAAGTGCTCAATTAATGTTGTCGAGTAATCAACTATGAAATGGACGATTGAAATCGAAAAAGAAGAAGACGGACGCTGGCTCTCAGAAATTCCTGACCTTCCCGGTGTTTTGGCCTACGGTCAAACGCGTGATGAAGCCGTTGCAAAAGTGAAGGCTCTGGCGCTGCGTGTACTGGCCGATCGCATCGAGCACGGCGAAGAGGTGCCAGAAGTCGGCGAGTATTTTGCGACGAGCACATGAGCCAATGGCGAGCTACCAAAGCGCGCCGGGTATTTTCAGCGCTTGTTCACATTGGTTGGCGCGTGAAACGTCAATCGGGTTCGCACAAGATTCTCGAAAGAACAGGTTGGCCAGATTTTGTGTTTGCATTTCATGACCGTGAAGAGATTGGCCCAAAGATGTTGGCAAGAATCGCCAAACACACTGGTTTGAAACCCGAGGATTTATAATTTCAGATCAAACTGGAGTAGAAAGGATTTTGAGATTTTGTGACCAACCATCATGAGTTGTTCGATGTCATCATCATCGGCGCCGGACCCGCCGGTCTCGCCTGTGCCATCGAGGCCAAACAGCAAAATCTGAATTATCTCGTCATCGAAAAGGGCTGCCTCGTCAACTCCATCTTCCATTTTCCCACCGATCTCACATTCTTCTCCACTGCAGATTTACTTGAAATTGGTGGCGTGCCGTTTGTGCTTTCAGCTCCGAAACCAAAACGATTGGATGCGCTGAACTACTATCGCCGCGTCGCCGAGCACTGGCAGATTCGCCTGCATCTTTATGAAACCGTGCAAGCGGTCTCCGGGGAAAAGGGGGACTTTCGCATTGAAACTGATCGCAAGAAAAATTATCGCACGCGCAACATCATCGTTGCCACCGGGCAGTACGACACGCCCAATTTTATAAACATCCCCGGCGAAAATCTTCCAAAGGTTAGCCACTACTACACCGAAGGCCATCCCTACTTTCAGAAAAACGTGGCGGTCATTGGCGGCAAAAATTCGGCAGTGGAGGCCGCGCTCGATCTCTATCATCACGGCGCGAAAGTCACCGTCGTCCATCGCGGCGAGAGTTTTGGCAAATCGGTAAAATATTGGATTTTGCCGGATATCGAGAATCGTATCAAAGAAGGGAAAATTCGCGCGCATTTCCATACCGAAGTTTTGCAAATCAAAGAGGATCGCATCGTGGTGAAAAATGCGGCTGGCGAAGTGTGGGAGATCGAAAACGACTTCGTTTTCGCGATGACCGGCTATCGTCCCAACGTTGACTTTTTGAAGAAGATGGGCATACAATTCACCAACGATGCCACACCAGCGCACAACCCGAAATCCCTTGAAACTAACGTAGCGGGAATTTATATTGCAGGCGTCATCACGGCAGGCGGCGATGGCAGCAAAGTGTTTATCGAAAACTCACGCCAGCACGGCAAATTAATCATGGAGCACATTTTAAATGGCAAATAAGGAATTCGATGTTACGGTCATCGGCGGCGGACCCGGCGGATACGTGGCGGCCATCCGCGCCTCGCAGTTGGGACTCAGATGCGCCATCGTTGAAAAGGAGCGGCTCGGCGGCTTGTGTTTGAACTGGGGCTGCATTCCCAGTAAGGCGTTGCTGCGCAGCGCCGAGGTGTATCGCATGTTTCAGCACGCGGACGAGTACGGCTTGAGTGTGGAAAAAGTCGGATACGATCCGAAGAAAATCGTCAAACGCAGCCGCGCGGCGGCGGACCGGCTCAGCAAAGGCGTCGAGTTCTTGATGCGCAAAAACAAGATCGAGCATTTCACGGGGACGGGACGTATCGCGAAAAAAAACACTGTCGAGATTTCCAAAAGCGATGGAACCGCTGAAGCGGTTACTACGAAACACATCATCGTCGCGACTGGGGGCTTCACGCGCTCATTGCCGGGAGTTGAGATTGATAAAAAGAAAGTGATTTCCAGTCGCGAGGCTTTGGTGCTGGAGGAACTGCCCAAGTCGCTGATCATCATCGGCGGCGGACCGATTGGCGTGGAGTTCGCTTATTTCTACAACGCGTTTGGCGTGAAGTGCACCATCGTCGAAATGCTGCCGCAAATTCTGCCGTTTGAGGATTCCGAAATTGTGGACATTCTGCAAAAGTCGTTCAAAAAAAGCGGCATCGAAATTCTCACTGAAACCAAAGTCGAGAGCGTCAAAACTTCGGCCAAAGGGGTGACGGTGAAAGTCGGCGACAAGAAAGGCAGCAGTCAGGAGCTCACTGGCGACATGGCGCTGATGGCGGTGGGATTCGGTGGCTTCACCAGCGGTTTGGGTTTGGAGGAACTTGGCGTGCAGATCGAAAAGAGCTTCATCAAAGTGAACGAGAAATATCAGACGAACGTCGAGGGCATTTGGGCAATTGGCGACGTCATCGGCCCGCCGCTGCTGGCGCACGTGGCCTCCGCAGAGGGAATTTGCTGCGCCGAAAATATCGCGGGAAAATCGCCGAAGCCGGTGGACTACTCGAATTTTCCGAGCTGCACCTATTGCCAGCCGCAAGTTGCGAGCATCGGTATGACCGAGGCGAAGGCGAAAGAGGGCGGACGCGAGATCAAAGTTGGCAAGTTTCCGTTTCGGGTTTTGGGAAAGTCGATTGCGGTGGGCGAAACCGAAGGCATGGTGAAATTGATTTTCGACGCCAAGTACGGCGAGCTGTTAGGCGCTCATATCATCGGCAGCGAGGCCACGGATATGATTGCTGAGCTGGGAATAGCGAAAACTTTGGAATCCACGCCGAAGGAAATTTTCCATACCATCCACGCGCACCCGACGCTCACGGAAGCGGTGATGGAAGCGGCTGCGGATGCGATGGGAGAGGCGATTCATATTTGATGGATTAGTGGATTAATGGAGTGTTGGAGTTCTGGAGTAGTGGAGCGATGCCCGTCTGCTCGCGCGGGATTTTTCTCCGTGCGGTTTTTGCCAAGTAATCCCACACGGAACAAATGGCTTTGGAATTCAATTCTCTTACATTCATTGCGCTGGGAATTTCTTGGCGGGCCGAGCATGGAGTCTAAATCCAGTGAGCGTCGAGAGAAGTGAGTTGATGATGAAGCACGAATTATTCAGCGAGGTTGTCTTGCTTCGGGACTTCCCCGAAAAGAGACTGAAGAGGGGGGATGTGGCAACAATTGTGGAATACCACCCATAGAGTACTACTGAAGATGGGTACTCATTGGAAGTATTCAATGCGCTTGGAGAAACGATTGCTGTGGTGACGGTCTCGGAGACCGAAATTGAACCGCTGAAAGAAAGTGAAGTGTTCAGTGTCCGTTCTTTAGAAGCGGCGTGAATGTTCATTCATTCAGGGCTAAAAATGACCAACACTGAAAAAGCAAAAGAACTGCTGTCAACTCTGACGCGTGCTGAAAAAGCAGAATTGCTGCAATGGGTTGTGCAAGATTTAGGCGATTCGTTTCCCGGTATCGAGAGCACGCCCGGTGTTTGTGGTGGCGAGCCGCGAATTGTGCGAACTCGTATTCCGGTCTGGCTGCTTGAGCAAGCGAGGCGACTTGGCGCAACCGAGGCAGAATTGCTGAGAAGTTATCCGACGCTTCGTGCGGAAGATTTGGTCAACGCATGGGCTTATGTGCGGGCCCATCGCGATGAGATCGAGCAGCAAATTCGGGAGAACGAGGAGGCATGATGGCGCGCCTATATGCCAACGAGAATTTTCCTTATCCCGCGGTTGAGGAACTTCGCAGATTGGGTCATGATGTAATCACTATTCAAGAGACCGGAAAAGCCCAACAAGCGTTGCCTGATGAAGAAGTTCTCAGTGAGGCCACCAAAGATCAAAGAGCTTTGTTGACTATTAATCGAAAGCATTTTGTTAAATTGCATGGATCGATGACGGATCACGAAGGCATTATTGTTTGTTCATTCGATCTAAATTTTCTGGCGCTGGCTAAAAGAATTCATGACGCAATAAAAACGCAAAAGACCCTCAAGCGTAAGCTTTTGCGAATAAATCGTCCTGCATAGAAAAGATTGTTTTTTGAAAATGAAAATCGGTCGTGTTTTCAAAACTGGAATTCTCGACTACCAAACCGCGTGGGACTGGCAGCGCGAGTTGCACCAACAGCGCGTCGCCGGAGAAATTCCGGACACGCTGATTCTAACAGAACACCCGCACAGCTACACCATCGGCAAAGCGGGCGGAGAGAATCATCTTGTCGCGGACGAAAGAGTTCTCAAACAAAATGGAATTGGTGTTTATCGCATCGACCGCGGCGGCGACATCACCTATCACGGGCCGGGGCAAATTGTCGGCTACCCGATTTTGGATTTGCACAACTACTACCTCGATGTCCACCGCTTTCTGCGCGATCTCGAAGAAGTGATTATTCGAACGTTAGCGGAGTACGACATCCGCGCGGGCCGAGTGGATGGCCTCACCGGCGTGTGGGTGAATGGCGCTAAAATCGCGGCCATTGGGGTGAAGGTGAGCCGCTGGGTAACGATGCACGGCTTTGCTTTCAACGTCAACACGGACTTGAAATATTTTGGCAACATCGTTCCCTGCGGCATTAGTGACAAGCCGGTGACGTCGATGGAAAAGCTTTTAGGGACGAAACTCGATTTTGAAGAAGTGCAGAATTTGATTCATCATAAATTTGAAGAAGTATTTGAGATTGATTTAATCGAAGACGCTTCAGATGCGGCGCAGTTTACTCTGAAAAAAGCAGATTTTCATACACTTAACACACCTATTCAACACAGGTAACTAAAAGTATGAAGAACTTTAATAGCAATAAAAGGGCGTTATCGCCAGAACAACGTGAAGATCTACTCGGAGTGTTGAAAGCCCGTTTTGAGAAAAACATGAACCGCCATAAAGGTCTTGAATGGGCTAAAGTACACGCAAAGCTGGAAGCTAATCCCGAAAAACTGTGGTCGCTCCATGAAATGGAAAGAACTGGCGGTGAACCGGATGTTGTTGGTTATGATAAAAAGGGCGACTACATTTTTTTTGATTGTTCAGCGGAAACTCCTAAAGGCCGCAGAAGTGTTTGTTACGACCGTGAAGCGCTGGAGTCAAGGAAAGAACATAAACCAAAAGCTAGCGCTATGGATATGGCTGCTGACATGGGCATTGAGATTTTAACGGAAGAACAATATCGGGAGCTGCAGAAACTTGGAGAGTTCGATACGAAAACGTCGAGCTGGGTGAAAACACCTGCTGATATTAGAAAACTCGGCGGCGCGCTCTTCTGTGATCGCCGCTACAACACTGTCTTCGTCTATCACAACGGTGCGGAATCTTATTACGGCGCCAGAGGGTTCCGCGGCACGCTCAGAGTCTAAGATTTGCACAGATAGCTAAATTTGAAATAATCGTCAAACCAAACGAGAAATCCCGGATGGCCCGACTCCACGAATATCAAGGCAAAGAACTTCTACGAAACGCCAAAATACCGACGCCCGCCGGTAGTGTGTGCAAAACTCCGGAAGAAGTCTTTAAAGCGGCGACGAAAATTGGCAAGCCTGTCGTACTGAAAGCGCAGGTTTGGACCACCGGCCGCGCCGGCATCGGCGGGATTCAATTTGCTAGCACGCCAGCCGAAGCCAAGCGCCTTTCAAAAAAACTTTTCGGACTCGCGGTCAAAAATTTTGTGGTGGATCAGGTGCTGGTGGAGGAGAAGCTCGGCATCAAACAGGAATTTTACACGGGCATCATCATCGATGATCGCGAGCGCCAGCCGGTGATCATTTTCAGCGCGATTGGCGGCACCGGCATCGAGGAAATTGCCGCCGCGCATCCGGACAAAGTCGCGAAAGCCGGCATCGATATCGTCGAGGGCTTCAAAGAATTTCAGGCGCGCAATCTCATTCGCCAAACTGGCATCACTGGCGCGACACAAGCGAAGTTGGCCGACGTGCTGGTGAAACTGTGGAACGTGGCGCGCACGTACGAGGCGCGTTCCGCGGAAATCAATCCGCTGGTGATAGTTGAAAATGGCGATCCTGTTGCCGCGGACTGCCGCATCACCGTGGATGATTACGCGGTGTTTCGCCATCCGGAGTTGGGCATCGAAATCGCCCGCGAGCTGGATCGTCCGCCGACGGAGTTGGACAAAATCGCCTACAACGTTGAGAAGAACGATTATCGCGGCACGTTCTATTTCATCCAGATGGAGCAGAATTTCAAAAAGGGCGAGGGTTACATCGGATTTCATGGCGCGGGCGGCGGCGGCTCGATGATGTCGATGGACGCGGTGACGCGGCAGGGATTCAAAATCGCGAATTTCACCGACACCAGCGGCAATCCCCCGGCGTCGAAAGTCTATCGCGCCGCGAAGATCATTCTTTCGCAAAAGAATATCGATGCCTATTTTGGCTCGGGATCGGGCGTGGCCAGTCAGGAACAATTTCATTCCGCGCGCGGACTGGTAAAGGCGTTCCGGGAAGAGAATCTTTCTATTCCGGCGGTGATTCGTTTGGGCGGCAACGCCGAGGACAAAGCCGTTGAGATTCTCACTAATTACACCAAAGATTTGCCCGCGCCGGTCGAGGGTTACAAAAAAGATGACTCCGCGGAGTTCTGCGCCCAGCGGCTGCGCGCGTTGGTGGATTCATATAAACCAACTCGGACGAAAAAGAAATTTCAAAAACCCAAAGCGAAGAAGCCTTACAAATTCGCCACGCTGACCGGCTCGATCACTTACGATCACGCCGCCTGTCTGAAATGCGAAAGCAAGATTTGCGTGTCGAGCTGCATCCCGGAAATTCTGAAATTGGAAAAAGATGTGCCGGTGCTGGCCATCACCCGCGAAGAAGCAAAAGCCGGCAAGTGCATCGAATGTTTGGCGTGCGAGATTGAATGCATCTTTCACGGCAACAAAGGGGCGTATATCGATTTGCCGATTGCGGGGCTGGATGGAAATGAAAGGACGCGTTCCACTAAGAAAAGAGCAAAACCACGAAGGGCACGAAGCACACGAAGTTTTAAACGAAGAGGTTGAAATGGAAGTAGCAAGAATAATAGAAGACATAGCTTCCTTACCGCCTGACGCGCAAAAGCAGGTCAGGGATTTTGTTGCTTTTTTGAAGAGTCGCTACCAAATAGAAAGAGCAAGTAAGAAGACCAAGCCGACACGATTACGCGACGAGCCATTCATCGGCATGTGGCGGGATAGGGAGGACATGAAGGACAGCACCGAATGGGTGCGCAACTTACGGCGCCGTGAATGGGAGCGCAGTTGATGAATGAATTGACTGTTATTGATACTGATATCCTGATTGATGCGGCAAGAAAAATCAAAGATGCTGTTGACTATTTGAACGAAGCGGAGAAAGAATCAAAACTGGCTGCCAGTGTTGTAACGGAAATGGAGTTGATTGTTGGTTGTCGAAACAAAACTGAGCTGCAACACACAAATCGTTTTCTGAAAAGATTTCAGGTCCTCAAAATTACCGAGTCAATCTCGGACGAAGCGATCAATTTGTTGCGCAAGTACCGATTGAGTCACGGATTAGCAATACCTGACGCTTTGATTGCCGCAACCGCAATGACTTTGAATCTATCCTTTGTTTCAAAGAATCGGCGCGATTATGATTTTATTAGTGGATTAAAGTTGTTACCGTACCGGAGATAACTCAGGACGACTTAAAGGACACTGAGGCAAATGGATTAGTGGATTGATGGATCAATGGATTAATGCAGTTTTTTCGTCATTGATCCATTAATCCAAAACTCCATTACTCCACATTCTAAACAACAGAGCTTCATTAACATCGAAGTTGTCGGATTTCAAAACTTGTGAGTTATTTAGGTTATGTCCATCTTAGTCAACGAAACCACGCGCGTCGTCGTGCAGGGCATCACCGGCCGCGAAGGCATGGCGCGCACCAAACTGATGATGGAGTACGGTACGAAAGTCGTGGCGGGCGTCACGCCGGGCCGCGGTGGACAGGATGTGTTGGGTGTGCCGGTTTATGACACGGTGAAAGAAGCCGTGGAGAAGTGCGGGCAGATTGACGCCTCCGTGATTTTCATTCCCGCGCCGCTGGTGAAAAACGCTGCCCTCGAAGCCATCGATGCCGGCATCAAACTGCTGGTGCTGGTGCCGGACCGCGTGCCCATTTACGACGTCCTCGAAATCGAGCACGCTGCCAAAAAGGCCGGCGCGCGCTATGTCGGTCCCAACACCCTCGGACTGCTCAGCGTCGATAAAGGCGTGCTCGGAATGATGGGCGGTCGCGCAGCCTCGGCGAAAGCGTGGTTCAAAAAGGGCAACGTCGGCGTCACCTCGCGCAGCGGCGGCATCACCTCGTCGATTGCATATTATCTCAGCAAAAGCGGCATCGGACTCAGCACCATCGTGCACGTGGGCGGCGACGTGATAGTGGGCACGCCGCACCCGGACGTGGCGCAATTATTCGAAAATGATCCCGACACGAAGGCTGTTGTCATGTTCGGAGAGATCGGCGGCTCGCAGGAAGAACGGGTGGCCGATCTCATCGAAAAAGGACTTTTCACAAAACCGCTGATTGCTTATATTGGCGGTGCCGCGGCGAAGTCGGGCACGCGTTTTTCGCACGCCGGCGCCATCGTCGAGGGCAATCGCGGCACGCATGAAAGTAAAGTGAAGCGGCTGCGGGAAGTGGGGGCGCATATCGTTGAGCGGTTCGATGATATTCCGAAAGTGACTGGGGAGGTGCTGACGGGTAAGGGGGTATAGGGTATAAGGGTATAAGGGAATAAGGTAGTTAACGCGCCTTCACTTATACCTTATACCTTATACCCTATACCTTTGCGCCCGACAACACCTCTGTCACAAAACCAAGCAGAGGGTAGGACTATGGAAGAAACACGCTGGAAAACCGCCATCTCGAAAGTCAAGCCGAATGAAGTGCGGCTGCGCGGGTATCGGCTTGACGAATTGATGGGAAAAATTTCTTTTGGGCAGGCGGTATATTTGGCGCTGAAGGGAGAACTGCCGTCCGAAAACGTCGGCAAACTAATCGAGGCGATTTTGGTGTCGTCCATCGATCACGGCGCCACGCCGCCCTCGGCGTTGGCGGCGATCACGGTAGCCTCGACGGGCGCGCCGCTCAATGCCGCGGTGGCCGGCGGTATTCTCGCCATCTCGCGCTTTCACGGCGGCGCCATCGAGGACTGCATGGGGGTGCTGCTGCAGACCGAGGAAATCCGCAAGTCGAAGCAGCTTTCGGTTGATAAAGCCGCGGAAACGATCGTGCAGGAGTATCGTGAAACCGGACGTCGCATTTCGGGATTCGGACATCGGCTGCACACAAAGGATCCGCGCACGACGAAGTTGTTCCAACTGTGCGAAGAATGGGCAATCGGCGATACGTTCATCGCCATTGCGAAAGCCATTGAAACAGCTTTGAAACAAGATTCCGGTAAAACGCTGCCCATCAATGTTGACGGCGCCATCGCGGCTATTTTGTGTCAACTGGAATTTTCGCCTAAACTCGCCAATGCATTTTTTATGATTGCCCGCACGCCCGGACTGGTGGCGCACGTGTTTGAAGAACAGACACGCTACAAACCGATGCGAGTCATCGATCCCACTAATCAAGAATATGATGGGCCGCCGGACCGGAGCTTGTAATCTGAACTATTCTTTTGGGAAAGGACAGACATAGTTGGATAAAGTGGATTAATGGATCAATGGATTAATGGAGTTCTGGAGTACTGAAATTACTGATCCACTAATCTATCAATCCATTACTCCACGTTCTGACCAACTAAGACTTCATTACAAAATGACAGAGGAATGATATGACCAAAGATGAATTGACCAAGATGATTCCGGAGTTCAATTTGATTCAGGATTCGCAACTGCGCGAAAACACGATCGCAGTTTGGAAAGAAGCGATGGAGTATCGCAATTGGACTGCGGAAGAACTGGCGAAAATTCCGTTCACGCTTTTGGCGGAAAATGTGAAGATCACGTTTCTCGAACACGTGCGCGTGGTGTGTCAGATGTGCGTGGCCTGCGACCAAGTTTTGTCCGAGGCCTATGGCGCTCGCAAAACGCCGGTGAACCGCGATCACCTTGTGGCTGGCGCGCTGCTGGCGGATGTTGGCAAGTTATACGAGTATGACAAAAAAGATGGGAAGATCGTCAAGAGCAAGCACGGCCAGTACCTGCGACATCCGTTCAGCGGCGTGGGACTCTGCTTCAAATACAACATCCCGGAAGAGGTGATGCACATCGTGGCAGTGCACTCCAAAGAAGGCGATCACTTCAAACGCTCGCCCGAAGCGATTATTTTGCACCACGCGGATTTTATTGATTTTGATTTGGTGAAATAGAGGGAGCGGCCAAAGGGAACTCAATGGGATTGCGATTTGAATGGGACTCTGAGAAAGCTAATTCAAATTTCAAAAAACACGGTGTAGTTTTCTTGAAGCAGCAACGGTCTTTGCTGATCCATTAGCAGGCATCAAAGACGATCCCGATCATTCTGAAGACGAAGAGAGATTTATTATCATTGGCCATTCACAGAAATTTCGAACACTCGTGGTTGTTTTCACGGAACGAAATGATGTGATTCGAATAATTAATGCAAGGTTGGCAACAAAAAGGGAAAGAAAGCAATACGAAGAAAGACATAGGTAAATCTCGAGGTATAGAATGAGAAAAGAATATGATTTTTCAAAAGCTCGCCCCAATAAATATGCGAAGAAATATGCGGAGGGCACCAACATTGTCGTGATTGAACCTGATTTAGTCGAATTCTTTCCTGACTCAGAGAGCGTAAATTCCGCCCTTCGTGCATTGGTTTCAGTTTTTCCAAAACTAAAAGGAGAAAGAAGGCAAAGAAAGTTATGTAAGCCATGCTTATGTCCAACGGACTTGGTACAATCATGATCTCTCCATTGGAGGCACTATAAAATGGTTTGGTTTCCGGTGACCGCTTTTGTGATTTTTATGATTGGCCTCGGCGTGATTACTTACCAAATTATCAAAAGCGATAATCGACGAAAGTCAGTTAAGTCAGGAGTAAAATCGATGAAATACGAAATCATTTTAGAAAAGGAAGATGATGGACGTGTTTCCGCGCACGTGCCCGCGTTGCCGGGATGTCATTCATGGGGCAACAACAAAGAGGAAGCCATCAATAACATCAAAGAAGCGATTGCAGGCTATTTGGAGGTTTTGAATCTTCGTATCAATGACTACCGAAAAGTTGGCGAATCCATCGAAATCGAAATATGAGTAAGATGATTCCCGCGAAGGGGAACGACGTTGTCAAGGTTTTGAAGAAAGTTGGGTTCGCGGTCAAGAGATGGAAAGGTAGTCATGCAATATTGGACAATGGCCAAAGAATTGTGGTGGTTCCGTGTCATGGCAATCAAGATCTTCCCAAAGGGACGCAGCGCGGAATTATTCGCGACGCGGATTTGACAATTGATGAATTTAACGATCTGTTGAAACAAATCTAAAGAGAAAGAGAAACCTATGCCCAAGTACAAAATCGCATGGCTTCCCGGCGACGGCATTGGCAACGATGTCATGGAAGCCGCCCGCATCGTCCTCGATGCGCTGAAACTTGACGCCGAATATCTCCCCGGCGACATCGGCTGGGAGTTTTGGAAGCACGAAGGCAATCCGCTGCCCGACCGCACGGTGCAGCTTCTCAAAAGCACCGATGTCTGCTTGTTCGGGGCCATCACTTCGAAGCCGAAAGAGGAAGCCGCCAAAGAGCTCGATCCTGCGTTGGCGGACAAAGGCTTCGTCTATTCCAGTCCGATTGTGAAGCTGCGGCAGATGTTCAACCTGCACACTAACCTGCGGCCGTGCAAAGCGTATCCCGGCAATCCACTCAACTATCGCGATGACATCGATCTGGTGGTCTTCCGCGAAAACACAGAGGACTTGTACAGCGGCATCGAGTTTCATCCGCTGCCGGCGGAGGTGCGCGATGTTTTGGCCAAGCACTCAAAGGCCATGCAGCGTTTCGCGCAAACGCCTCTCGATGAAATTGCCATCAGTGTTCGGCTCAACACCAAAAAAGCCTCGGCCAACATCGTGCGGCAGGGATTTGAGTACGCCAAAAAGTACGGCTATAAATCGGTGACGATAGTGGAGAAGCCAAACGTGCTGCGCGAGACCAGCGGCCTCATCATTCGCGAGGCGCGCAAAGTGGCGAAGGACTATCCCGGTATCGAGCTGTGGGAAACGAACATCGACGCCATGTGCATGTGGCTGATCAAGAACCCGCAGGACTACGGCGTGCTGGTGGCCTCCAACATGTTCGGCGACATCATCTCCGACCTCTGTGCGCAGCTCGTTGGTGGACTGGGATTTGCGTCCAGCGGCAACATCGGCGACAATTACGCGGTGTTCGAGCCGACGCACGGCTCCGCGCCAAAATACGCGGGACAGTACAAAGTGAATCCCATGGCCATGCTGCTGACGGTTAAGCTCATGCTCGATTGGCTAAAAGAAAATTCAATGGCCGAGCGGTTGGAGAAAGCCATTGCAACCGTCATCAAAGAAGGCAAAGTGCGAACGTACGACATGGGCGGGAATTCCAGCACGCTGGAAGTGGCGGAGGAGGTGGCGCGGAAGCTATGAAAAAAGAACGAAAACATTGAACACGGATGGTGCGGATAGTACGGATTGTCACTGATGACTCCATAAGAATCCGTGTCATCAGTTTCATCCGTGTGCCATGCTTTTAACCATTTGAAAGAAAATTCTTATGACCTCCCTTTCCCGACAAATCGCCAAATTTTCTCTCAACCTCAAGTATGACGATCTACCCGAGCCCGTCGTCACCGAAGTCAGACGGTTTTTGTACGACTCCCTCGGCTGTGCTTACGGAGGCTTCAATACTCACGATGTGAAAATCGTTCGCAAAATCTACGCAGACATGGGCGGGAAAGCCGAGGCCACGGCCATCGCCAGTGGGGAAAAGATGCCGGCGTACAACGCGACGTTCCTCAACAGTCTGATGATCCGCGCGTTGGATTTCAACGACATTTATTGGAAACAGGATCCGAGTCACCCCAGCGACATCATTCCGGCGGCGCTGGCGGTTGGTGAGCGAGAAGCGAAGAGCGCCAAAGATGTGATCACGGCGATTGTGCTGGCGTATGAATTCGAGTGCCGGTTATGTGAATTTGCTGTTCCCGGAATTCGCGAGCGCAAGTGGCACCACGCCTCGTTAACCCAGTTTGTGTCACCGATCGTCGCGGGATATTTGCTGGATTTGAATGAAGACCAGATGGTGAACGCCATCGGCATTTCGGGGTGCCACAATTTCACGCCCGGGGCCGTGACCGCCGGCAAGCTCACGATGATGAAAAACACCGTCGATCCGCTGGCAGCGCAGAGCGGGGTGATGGCCGCGCTGATGGCAAAAGAAGGCTACTCCGGCACCGAAGAAATCTTCGAGGGCAAAGAGGGCTTCATGCAAGTGTTCGGGCCGGATTGGGATCGCGAAAAATTGGTTGGTGGACTCGGTGATCATTTTAAAATACTCGATTGCTCGATGAAAGCATTCCCGACCGAAGCGCTGACGCACACACATATTTCGGCGACCATCAAAGTCGTCACCGAGCATGATATTAAACCCGAGGACATCGACACGGTGACCGTCACCACCATTGCGCGGGCCGTGGATATTTTATTCGACCCGGCGAAATACAAACCGACCTCCCGCGAGACTGCCGATCACAGCTTGCCGTACTGCATCGCTGCGGCGATTGTCGATCGCAAAATAACCACCGATCAATTCAACGAGGAACGCATCAAAGACCCGCGCATCATGGGCGTCATCAACAAAATCAAGGGCGAGGCCAGCGCCGAGTTCGAGAAAAATTTCCCTGCCAAGCAGCAGTCGAAAGTCACCATCAAATTGAAGAACGGACAGACGCACTCGGCGCAGCTCGATTATCCCAAAGGCGATCCTCGTGAGCCCATGACGGACGAAGACCTGCAAAATAAATTCGCCGGCCTGTCTTCCAATCTTCTTTCGGAAAAAAAGCAAAAGCAAATTCGCGAAGCCATCTGGAATCTGGAATCCTTCAAAACCATCAACGATTTCATGAAAATTTTGAAAGCGGATAAACATGCCTAAGGCGAAGCCCGCCGCGAAAAGAAAATCTATCTCCAAAAATTCCAAAGCCCAAAAGCATTCGCTGTCAAAAGAGCAGCTTTTGGAACTATATTATTTCATGGTTCTTAATCGCGCTTTTGACGACCGCCTTTCCATCATGTACCGCACCGGCAAAATTTTGGGCGGCGCGTACGTGAGTCGCGGACAGGAAGCCACATCGGTGGGCTCGGCGTACGCGCTGGAAAAGGGCGACGTCATCGGCCCGATGATCCGCAACGCGGGCGCGGTGTTGGTGCGGGGCGTCACACCCGGAGAATTTTTCGCCAATTATCTCGGACGCAAAACCAGTCCCACGCAGGGCAAAGATGGTACGTCCCATTTCGGCGATTTGAAACGCGGCATCATTGCGCCTATCAGCATGTTGGGCGCGCTGATTCCAGTTTGCGCTGGCGCGGCGCTGGCGTTCAAAATGAAGAAGCAGCCCAATGTGGCGCTCACGTGGATTGGCGACGGCGGCTCCAGCGTCGGCGATTTCCACGAGGGACTTAATTTTGCCGCAGTGATGAAGCTGCCGCTGGTGGTGATTTTGGAAAACAATGGCTACGCTTACTCGACTCCGGTGAGCAAACAGACGCTGCTGGAAAATTTTGCCGACCGCGCCAAAGCTTATGGTATCCCCGGCGAAATCGTAGATGGCAATGACGTGATTGCAGTTTATGAAGTCACGAAGCGCGCGGTTGAGCGGGCCCGCAAAGGCGAGGGACCGACGCTCATCGAAGCCAAGACGTTTCGCATGAAAGGACACGCCGAGCACGACGACGCGTTTTACGTCCCGAAGGCGCTTTTCGAATATTGGGAGAAACGCGATCCGATCATGATGCACGAAAAGTATTTGTTCGAAAATAAAATCGCATCAAAAAGTGAATTGGAGAAAATTCAGGAACGCGTAAAATTGGAAATCGATGAGGGACAGAAGTGGGCGGAGGAGAGTCCGCTGCCGGCGCCGGAGGAGGCAGCGGAAGGGGTTTACGCGAGTTAGAAAAGGGAGAATTTGCATCGAAGAGGAAACCGAAAACTCAGATGAGGTTACTGTCATTTCGCGACGGAGCGCAGCGGAGTCGAGAAATCTGACGGAGATTAGTATCAGCGAATGTATGCAGAATTAAATTGGCATAGCTTGATCTGTGCTTCCCCAGATTTCGAACCTCGACTAAAAGCGTCGAGGTTCGAAATGACACCTCCTGTGTCCTCAGATGCGCTTTGCAGCGAAGCACTCCCCTCGGTGACGCAGGAGATTGCTTCGGCCCGCCTGCCTAAAACCTCTGGCGGGCAGGCAAAAAGCGCCTCGCAATGACATTTTTTCATGAAATTGTAAACAAATCACCCCATAAAATCTGTTGAATTCTTTATCTAAACTCCCTATATTGACCCCCGAAAAAATGACGTCGAAAGCTCACGAATGAGTGTCATCACCTACATCGAAGCCATCTCCAAAGGCCTGCGCGAAGAGATGCAGCGCGACGAAAGCGTGTTCTGTTTGGGTGAGGACATCGGTGAGTACGGCGGCGCGTTCAAAGTTACCAAAGGTTTTTTGAAAGAATTTGGCGAGGAGCGGGTCATCGACACGATTCTCGCGGAAACCGCGATCGTCGGCGTGGCGGTGGGCGCGGCGATGATGGGATTGCGGCCGGTGGCGGAGATGCAGTTCGCGGATTTTGTTTCCTGCGGCTGGAATCAGATTGTGAACATGGCCGCCAAGTGCCACTATCGCTGGGGAGCGGCGGTGCCAATGGTGATTCGGCTGCCGTCGGGCGGCGGCTTGCACGCGGGTCCATTTCATTCGCAGAATCCGGAAGCGTGGTTTTTTCACGTGCCCGGGTTGAAATTGGTGGCGCCCTCGACGCCGTACAATGCCAAAGGGTTGATCAAAGCCGCGATTCGAGATAATAATCCGGTGCTTTATTTTGAGCACAAGTATCTGTATCGGCATCTGAAAGACGAGGTACCCGATGACGATTACATTGTGCCGATCGGAAAAGCGGAAATTCGTAGATCGGGCAGAGATATTTCGCTGATCACCTACGGTTCGATGGTCATGCGCTCATTGGAAGCGGCGGAGAATTTGGCAAAAGAGGGCGTCGAGGTTGAAGTGCTGGACCTGCAGTCGCTGCTGCCGTTCGATAAAGAGTTGATTTTGAAATCTGTAAAGAAAACGAACAAAGTGCTGATTGTGCACGAAGCGACATTGACCGGCGGCATCGGCGCGGAGATCGCGGCGGTGATTTCCCAGGAGGCGTTTGAGTATTTGGATGCGCCGATTCGCCGGCTCGCTTCCATTGATACGCCCGTGCCGTACAGCTCGCCGCTGGAGGAGTTTTTTATGCCGAATGTGGAGAAGATAACCGAACAGTTGCGCCAATTGGCAAGTTATTAGTTTTTATAGGATTACTGACTTATGAATGAACTCATCGCAGTTTTAATCATGTTTCTCGGCGCCGGGTTAGTCGTGGCAATTTTGCTCGGCCTCTCCCAGTGGCTCGGGCCGAAGAAAAAGAATCCGGTGAAAGAAGAAATTTTTGAATGCGGCAACATCCCAATCTCGCGCCCCGGCGAACGATTTTCCGTGAAGTTTTACACCATCGCGATTTTGTTCGTCCTATTTGACATCGAAATCATTTTTCTTTTTCCGTGGGCGGTGGTGTTTCGCGGAATTGGAATGATTGCTTTCGTCTCGATGGCGCTGTTCATCGGCGTGTTAGTGCTGGGATTGGCGTATGCCTGGAAAAAAGGAGCGTTGCAATGGGATTGAGAAATTTGTTGGGCGGCGACAACATGGTCACCACCAAGCTCGATGAAGCGATCGGTTGGGCCAGAAAATATTCGTTGTTTCCGTATCCGTTCGTCACCGCCTGCTGCGGCATGGAATATATGTCGGTGTCTTCGGCGCATTACGATTTGGATCGCTTCGGCGCGGCCTTTCCGCGCTTCTCGCCGCGGCAGGCCGACATGCTGATGTGCGTCGGCACCGTCAGCCAGAAAATTGCGCCGGTGCTGCGGCGGGTTTACGATCAAATGTGCGAGCCGAAATACGTTGTCGCGTTTGGCGTCTGCACCTGCACGGGTGGATTTTATGACGATTACTCCACGGTCATCGGCATCGATACCATCGTGCCAGTGGATGTTTATATTCCCGGTTGTCCCCCACGACCCGAAACCGTGATTCAAGGACTCATGCTGCTGCAGGAAAAAATTCAAAAACAGAAACACGAATATTAATGGCTCAAAAAATCTTCAAAGCTCTTCAAGATAAATTTTCCGATCACCTTTACGAAGCCTACACCTATCGCGGCGACGATTTGGTGGTGGTTGATAAAGCCGTCATTCGCGACATTTGCCGCTTCTTGCGCGACGATCCCAATTTAAAATTTGACATGCTGGTGGATCTCGCAGGCGTCGATTACCTCGGCCGCGATCCGCGCTTTGAAGTTGTGTATCATCTGCACTCGTTCAAAAACAATCAACGTCTTCGTCTCAAAGTTCCCGTGGATGAACGCGACCCGCAGGCGCCAACCGTCTCCGACATCTGGCAGATTGCCAACTGGTACGAGCGGGAAGTGTGGGACATGTTCGGCATCCGCTTCAAGGGGCACCCCGATTTGCGACGGCTATTGATGTATGACGAATTCAAGGGCCACCCGTTGCGCAAGGATTATCCCATCAACAAACGCCAGCCGCTGGTGGGGGCGACCTTCAGCAAAAACGGCACCACCTCGCCTTCGCTGGATTTGATGCACAAGGCCATGGACGAATACGTCTCCGAAGAAAATGGTTTGAAGGTGAAACACATGTTTTTGAACATGGGGCCATCGCATCCCGCGATGCATGGGGTCATTAAAATTATTCTTGAGCTGGATGGCGAGAAAGTAGTCAACTCGGATTTGGGAATCGGTTATCTGCATCGTTCGTTTGAGAAGCATTCAGAGAACATCTATTACAACGGCGTGTTCCCGTACACCGACCGCTTGAATTACGTTTCGCCGCTCATCAACAATGTCGGCTACGCGCAAACCGTTGAGAAATTGTTGGGCATTGAGGTGACCGAGCGCTGCAAATACATTCGCATGATCATGAGCGAAATCTCCCGCATCGCGGATCACCTCACCTGCATTGGCGCCATGGCGATGGAGATGGGGGCGATGACCGCGTTTCTCTATTTTATGCAAGCACGAGAATATTTGTACGAGCTGATCGAAGAAGTCACCGGCGCGCGCGTTACCATTTCCTATGTACGCGTCGGCGGCGTGAAAGGCGACCTGCCGCCGGGCTTCGAGCAGCGTGTCCACGAAAAGCTGAAAAAAGTTCGCCATGAAATCAAAGAGGTGCACAAGCTGCTGACCCGCAACCGCATCTTTGTTGATCGCACGCAGCACGTGGGCGCGATTTCCAAAGAAGACGCGATTTCTTTCAGCTTCACCGGCCCCATGCTACGGGCCTGCGGCGTGGAATACGATATACGCAAGGCGTTTCCGTATTGCAATTACGATCAGATCAACTTTGAAATTCCAGTTGGCGAAAACGGCGATATCTACGATCGCTATCTCGTGCGCATGGAAGAGATGGAGCAGAGCATGCGCATCATCGAACAGGCCTTCAAAAAGATGCCTGCCGGCGCGGTGATGGTGGACTTCGAGGGCAAAGAAATTCCTGCCGAAAAAATGGCGGACCTCGGCAAATTCGGACAAACCCACGACCTGCTGCATCAAGTGGCGGTGACCGACCCGACGCTCCTGGGAAGCAACAAGCCCTATCACGATCAGGTTTATACTCATGATAAACGAGTAGCCCTGCCGGCGAAAGAAAAAACCTACGGCAGCATCGAGGGGCTGATGAATCATTTTATGCTGATTATGGAAGGCTACGGCATTCGTCCGCCGCGCGGAGAAGCGTACCACGCGGTCGAAGGCGCGAACGGTGAGCTGGGATTTTATATTGTCAGCGACGGCACGGACAAAGCCCATCGCGTGCGCTGCCGGCCGCCGTGCTTTGCATTTGTGGCCGGCTTTCATAAAATGATTGAAGGCGCGCAGGTGGCGGATATCATTCCGACGTTTGGTTCCATTAACATGATTGCAGGAGAATTGGATCGGTGAGCGTAGAATTCTCGGCGGCGGCGCGAAAAAAGTTTGACGAAATCGTCAATCAGTACCCGCAGCGTCAGGCGGCGATGCTGCCGGTTTTATATTTGGCGGAGAAAGAATTCGGCCACGTTTCGCCGGAAGTGGAAGTTTATGTGGCATCGCTGCTGCAAGTGCCGCCAGTGAAAGTGCACGAGGTGATGACGTTTTACACGCTCATCGCCCGCCAGCCGCGCGGCAAATATCATTTTCAAGTGTGCCGCGGTTTGTCGTGCGATTTGGGCGGCTGCGAAAATATTTTGAAACATTTATCGGAGCGGCTGGGCATCAAACCCGGCGAAACCAGTGCGGATTTGAAATTCACCATCACCGAAGTGGAATGCCTCGCTTCCTGTGAAACCGCGCCGATGATGCAGTTGAACGAGGATTACATCGACAATTTGAGCGAGAAAAAAATTGATGAGATTGTGGAGAAGCTAAAAAACGGAAAGGTCATGAAGTAAATTCATTCATGCCTACTATCAAGAACATTGTTGGCCCTTATCGTTTTTTCTTTTATAGTTTTGACTGTAATGAACCTAAACATGTTCACGTTCAACGAGGAAAGAGTCTGTGTAAATTTTGGTTGGAGCCAGTCGTTCTCTGTAAGAATTATAAGTTTTCTGCTAAAGAGCTAAACCGGATTCGAAAAATAATTGTAGAGAAAATTGATCAAATCACTGAGGCGTGGGATGAACACTGTGGTTAACATTGACGCGAAGATAAAACACATTCATGTTTCCGACGACACCATCACCGCGGAATTAACCGATGGGCGAACGATTAGTGTGCCACTGTGCTGGTCTTGGCGATTGTCGGACGCGACGCCGGCTCAGCGACAAAATTATGAGCTAATTGGAGATGGCCATGGTGTGCATTGGCCGGACATTGACGAGGATATTAGCGTCGAGGGTATGCTTTACGGTGTGCCAGCACGAAGGCCAAAACTTGAGAAGGCTTAATAAACAATATGCCAGAAAAAATCATCTCAAAATTTTTTGATATCCCCAACTCGCACACCGTCGAAGTGTATGAGCAGCACGGCGGCTATCAAACCATTCGCCGGGTGTTGAAAGAGATGACGCCGGATCAGGTGACGCAGGAAGTCATCAAATCCAATTTGCGGGGACTCGGCGGCGCGGGATTTCCGACCGGGCGCAAGTGGTCTTTCATCCCGAAAGACAATCCGAAACCCAAGTATCTCGTCGTCAATGCCGATGAAAGCGAGCCGGGCACGTTCAAAGATCGCTATGTCATCGATCACTACACCCACGGCTTGTTGGAAGGAATCATGATCGCCGCGTATGCCATTGGCGCGCACAAGGCGTTCATCTACATTCGCGGCGAGTATGTGCGGCAGGCGGAGCGATTGGTGGAGCAAATCAAAGCCGCCCGCAAAAAAGGCTATTTGGGGAAGAAGATTTTTGGCAGCGATTACGAGCTTGAGGTCGTGGTGCATCGCGGTGCCGGCGCTTACATTTGCGGCGAAGAAACCGCGCTTTTGGAATCGCTCGAAGGCAAAAAGGGCTGGCCGCGTATGAAGCCACCATTCCCGGCCATCGAAGGTGCGTTCCGCTGTCCAACGATTGTGAACAACGTCGAGACTATTGCATACGTTCCGACCATTATCGAAAGGGGCGGCGAGTGGTTTGCGAAATTGGGAACCGAGCGCAACGGCGGTGTCCGATTTTTCAGCGTCAGCGGCCACGTGAAAAAGCCCGGCGTGTATGAATTGCCGATGGGCACGCCGCTGCGGGAGATCATTTTCGAGCACGCCGGCGGAATGAAAAATGGCGCGAAATTAAAAGCCGTGGTGCCGGGCGGATCATCGGCGCCAATATTAACTGCCGACGAAATCGATGTGAAAATGGACTTCGACTCCCTCGCTGCCATCGGCTCGATGCTGGGCTCGGCCGGGGTGATCGTGATGGATGAAACTACCTGCATCGTGCGCGCGTTGTACGTTGTTACTCGTTTTTATCACCACGAATCGTGTGGGCAGTGCACCCCGTGCCGCGAGGGCACCGGCTGGGCGGATAAAATTCTGCATCGAATTTTGGAGGGCCGCGGCCGCCCCGAAGACGTGGACAATCTCGTAACCATCGCTAACAACATATTCGGCAACACCATTTGTCCTTTGGGAGACGCGGCTGCGTGGCCGATTCAAAGCTACGTCAAAAAATTCCGCGATGAGTTTGAGTATCATTGTCGGGAGCGGAAGTGCAATATTCATTAGCTGACAAGCACGAATTTGTAGAGAAGATGTGCGGCTATTTTCGCGATCAAAAACATCTATCGCGACTATTGTTGAAAGAAAGGAAAAAGGGAAAATAAATGCCCAAAATCACCATAGACGGCGCCACCATCGAAGTTGAAAAAGGCACCACCGTCATTCAAGCCGCGGAGAAATTAGGGATTGAAATCCCGCGTTACTGCTATCACCCCGGTCTCAGCATCGTTGGGGTGTGCCGGATTTGTCTCGTTGAAATCGAGCGTATGCCCAAGCTGCAGGTGGCGTGCTATACGCCGGTCACCGATGGTATGGTGGTGCACACCAATAACGCCAAAGTCCTCGAAGCCCGGCGCGCGGTGTTGGAATTTCTGCTCATCAATCACCCGCTGGATTGTCCCGTTTGCGATCAGGCTGGCGAGTGCTGGCTGCAAAATTTTTACATGCAGCACGGACTCTATGACAGCAAAATGTACGAGGACAAAGTCAAGAAGCACAAGGCCATGCCCATCGGCCCGAATGTGATTCTCGATTCCGAGCGCTGTATTTTGTGCTCGCGCTGCGTGCGCTTTTGTGATGAAATTTCTAAAACTCACGAGTTGGGAATTTTCAATCGCGGCGATCACGCCGAGCTGCTGCCGTATCCCGGCCGGGAATTGGATAACAAATATTCCGGCAACACAGTAGATATCTGTCCCGTGGGCGCGCTCACCGATCGCGACTTCCGCTTCCGCACCCGCGTGTGGTATTTGAGCGAAACCAAATCCATCTGTCCCGGTTGCAGCAACGGTTGCAATATTTACGTCCATCACAACGACAAGCGCCCGTACAAAGCCGGCGGCATCCGCATCTCGCGACTCAAGCCGCGCTACAATGCCGAGGTCAACCAATGGTGGATGTGCGATGAAGGGCGCTATGGCTTCGATTATGTCGATGCGGGAAACCGCATTGTGACGCCGCTGAAAAAAGAGACCGGTTGGTTTTCGGAGCTGTCGTGGGAAGACGCCGCGACAAGCATCGCGAAAAGAATTAAAGAGATCATAGAAACGCACGGCACAAAAGCCGTCGGGGTGATGCTGTCACCGCAGATGACGAACGAAGGTTTGTATGCGGCCATGCGATTTTTCCACGAGATGCTCAATCTCGAAAACATCAACTTTGAATTGCCACCGCTGGAAAAAGGCTACGAAGACGATTTTCTGATCAAAGCCGATAAAAATCCCAACACCACGGGCGCTAAAGAAATTGTGCCCACGATGATGCGAAAGAAAACGATGACCATCGAGCAAATGATCGACGCCGCCGCGGCCAAAAATCTGCGCGCGCTTTATATTTGCCATCACGATCTCGAAAAGGGGATCGCGCTCAGCAAGATCGAATCGGCGTTCGCGCATTTGGAGCTGATTGTTTTTCAGGGCACAAACAGCAATTCAACCTCCGCGCTGGCTCATTATGTTCTGCCATCAGCAACGTTTGTTGAGATGGATGGCACGTTCACTAATTTTGCGCGGCGAGTGCAGAAAATCAATCGCGCGGTGCCGCCGCTGGGTGAGTCCAAACCCGACTGGATGATTTTTCGCAACCTCGCGAAAAAGTTAGGCAAGTCGATGCCCTACTTTGAAGCGGAGGATGTGTTTGCCGCGCTCAGCAGTCAGCTTTCATCTTTCAGCGGATTGACTTATCAAGCGATTGGCGATCAGGGGGTCGTTCTCAATGGTTATAAAGTCGAATCAGAAAAAGCGGCGGAGGCAAGAGTAACGTGATGGAAGTTAGGCAACTGGATCCGAAGGACACTCGATGAAGACGAATGCGATGTCATGGCGAGCACAAATGACCCGCACATTGCTCTGGATTTCGGTGCTCGCCTGGGGAATCCTCTTAGGCGGGAAGCTGTTCGATCATGTCGTCCTGGTAGGCGCATGGAGCGCCTCCCCTCCGGAATCGCTGGAACTTTTACCATACGGTCCTCGCTTCCCGGTCGACACGGGCGACTATTTCTTCCCCAGTTCAGTTGCCTTGCTGATTTGCTCTTTTGGAGTTTTCGTCAGCGGATGGCGAACCCCCTCAAGCTACCGGGTTTGTTTGTTCCTCCCGCCGCTGATGCTTATGGTGATCCTCATCTTCACCGTTCTCTGGTTTTGGCCGGCCAATTTCGCTTTGTGGCATGTCGCCCAGGATTCTCCGGACGCGATACAGGACAGAGCCGCAATCATCAAGCTGGTAAACCAGTGGGTGATCTTTGACTGGATTCGAATCGCCGCGGGGACATTGGCCTTCGTTCTCTGTGTCTGGGCAATGAGCGTTCCGTTTCCAGCGGTGCGGAGGCAGAATGTTGCCTCATAACCGGCTGGAGTGGACGATCCGTTACCAGGCCTGCCGATGGCGTTCGCTGTAACCGATAAAATTTAGAAATCTATTTATACAAATAGGAGTAGTCAGATGTCAATTGCCGAAACAAGTTACGAGCATATCATCCTGAACGAAAAAAATCAAGCAACCATCGAGGGCACGAAAATCAAAGTAGTAGAACTCGTGCTTGATAAAATAGCTTACGGTTGGAGTCCTGAAGAACTCCAATATCAACATCCCCAACTTACGCTGGGTCAAATATATTCTGCGCTGGCATATTACGCTGACCACCAAGAAGAGATCGATCAAGAAATAGAAAGTCAATTGGTGCAAATAGACCAATTGAAAGAATCGGCAAGACCTTCACCACTTATCACGCGTCTGAAGGTTAAAAAATTGATTTAATGGCAATCAAGCTATACATGGATCATAACGTGCCGCGGTCAATCACAGACGGACTCAGAGGCCGGGGCGTCGATATCATAACATCTTTTCAAGATGGCACAAGTGAATTCGACGACTCAGAACTGTTGGATCGAGCGACAGAATTACGACGTGCATTATTCACCAGAGATTACAACCTGCTTCAAGAGGCAACACGGCGGCAAAGAAATGGGATTCGCTTCAGCGGGGTTATTTATGGACATCAATTACGAGTTCCTGTTGGAAGTTGTATTCGTGATTTAGAAATCATCGCAAAAGCAGGAGAGCCAGAGGATATCGAGAATAGAATCGAATTCCTGCCATTGTAAACTGAAACTTCTGTTCTTGCTCTGCCTCGTAAAAAGGAAAATCTTACAAATTAATAAATACAAAAAAATGGAAGACATCGGATTCACTCTTGGCAAACTGGCATTTCTCCTGATCTTCGCCCTCAGCTTCGGCGGCATCCTCACCTGGGTGGAACGCAAACAAAGCGCGGTGATGCAGGATCGCATTGGCGCCAACCGCGCGTCGATTTTGGGTTTGCGCATCATCGGCCTGTTTCAGCCACTGGCTGATGCCATCAAGATGTTCACCAAAGAGAGCTTCCGTCCCGCCAATGCCGACAAAATCATCTTTACACTTGCGCCCACGATTTCGGTGTTTTTTGCGCTGGTGGGATTTGCGGTCATTCCTTTTGGCGATGTTCTGATCGTTGGCGGCAAAGCGGTCAACCTGCAACTCGCGCCGCTGAACGTTGGCATTCTTTATCTATTTGCCGTTGCGGGCATGGCGGTGTACGGCGTGGTTTTGGGCGCGTGGGCTTCGCGCAACAATTATGCGCTGCTGGGCGGTCTGCGGGCGTCGGCGCAAATGATATCCTATGAAGTCGCGCTCGGTGTCAGCATCATGGGCTGCTTGATGATTTATCAAACCTTGGATTTGCAGGAAATCGTGCGCTGGCAGGGCGCGCATTATTGGGGATTCATTTTGCAGCCGGTGGGATTCCTGCTATTTCTCACCGTTGGCATTGCGGAAACCAAGCGCGTGCCGTTCGACCCGCCGGAGGGGGAGTCCGAGATCATCGGTTATTTTCTCGAATACAGCGGCATGGGCTTCGGCATGTATTTTCTCACCGACTTCATCGAGACTGTGATGATCTCCGCCATCACGGTGACGCTGTTTTTTGGCGGCTGGCAAGTGCCGTGGCTGACCTCCGCGGGGTTCGTTTTTCCGTGGGGGGAATGGGCACTGCCCAATTGGGCGGTGGCGCTGCTGCAAGTCACGACTTTCACTCTAAAAGTGATGTTCTTTTTGTGGCTGCAAATGACCATCCGCTGGACGCTGCCGCGCTTTCGCTATGATCAAGTTCTGCGCCTCGGCTGGAAATTCTTGCTGCCGATTTCGCTGGCGAATATTTTGATCACAGGATTGGTGATTCTGTTGATTCAGTAACTACGTAACCCTAACAGGGTTTTAAACCCTGTCAGGGTTGGATGCAAACTATGAACGTACACGACAAATACAAACCGCTGACCTTTTGGGAACGCACTTATCTGCCGGGCATCATCGCCGGCTTGTGGCTCACTTCGATGCGTTTCTTCCGCAATATGGTTGCGCACACTTTGCGCGCCATTGGCATCAAAACCAAGCGGCTCGGGGCGGTGACATTTCAGTATCCCGAAGTGTTGCGCCCGATTTTTCCTCGGCTGCGCACCATGCACCGGCTCACCCGCCGCGAAGACGGCTCGCCGCGCTGTGTGGCCTGCATGATGTGCGAGACCGTCTGTCCCGCGCGCTGCATTTACATCATCGCGGATGAAAAGCCCGACCAGCCGCAAATCGAGAAAGTGCCGAAGAGTTTTGACATCGATCTCGGGCTGTGCATTTTCTGCGGTTACTGTGTGGAAGCCTGTCCCGAAGACGCCATTCGCATGGACACCGGCATTCTCGAAATCTCCAATTACACCCGCAACGGCATGATGCTGGATATGCAGACGATGCTGAAACTAGAGCCGGATCCCAAGCGCTACGTCAAGTACGACGAGAAGGGAGAGATTGTGTCAGCGGAGTATATTGAGGCGGCGGAATCTTGATTTCTTAACCAGAAAAGGGAGCCTTATGGAATCAGTAACGATGAAAAAGGTTGAACTCATAGAAAAGATTGCTCAACTTCCCGAAAAAAAACTTGCAGAAGTAGATGCTTTCTTACAGAGGCTGCTATCGCAGTCAAAAATTGTTCCCCCCAGTCCAATTCGTTTAGAAGGAATTTGGAAAAACAAAGGTTTTGAAAAAATTGTAGATCTCGAATCAGAAATCAAATCAATTCGGAAGGAACTCACAGATGCCATTTTGAAAAGGAAATTTTCAAAGTGAGCTATTTACTGGACACAGTAACACTCGTTCGTTATTTTACCAAAGTTGGCCGCATTGGAAAAACCGCTGGCAAGTTACTGCGAGGATTAGACAATCACTTCTTCATCTCTGTGGTCAGCCTAATGGAGATCCTGTATCTTTCAGAAAAGCATCGAATCCAAATCGATTTGGGTGGCACGTTAGAGAGAATTAGAGCTTCGTCGCTGTATTCGGTCGTTGACTTGACATCCGATATTTTGAAAGTGGCCGAGAAAACCCCATTCAGAGAGTTGCATGATCGGTTAATTATTTCGACAGCGAAGTGGTTGGAAGTTCCCATAATTTCAAGTGAAACCGAATTCAAAAAAGTTAAAGGGATTTCCGTGATTTGGAATTGAAAGGCTAAGACCTACCTTGATTTTACAGCATTTTTGTTTATATTGGTAGCAACTTACAATAGACCGATGAGGAGCTGCTCATGTCAAAATTCAACCCGCCACTCATTTCAAAAGAAAAGCGCTTTCTCGAAGAAGGCCAGTACGGCGACAACGTGCTCATCACCTCCGTTGATCGCGTGCTGAGCTGGGCGCGGCTGTCATCGCTGTGGCCGATGACCTTCGGACTCGCGTGCTGCGCCATCGAGATGATGGCCACCGCCGCCTCGCGCTATGATCTCGATCGCTTCGGCGCCGGCGTGATGCGGCCGAGTCCGCGGCAAACAGATTTGATGATCGTCGCCGGTACCGTCACCATCAAAATGGCGGAGCGCATCAAGCGGCTGTACGATCAAATGCCGGAGCCGAAATACGTCCTCTCGATGGGTAGCTGCGCCACCTGCGGCGGACCGTACTGGCAGCACGGCTATCACGTTTTGAAAGGCGTCGATTTGATTGTCCCGGTCGATGTTTACGTGACCGGCTGCCCGCCGCGTCCGGAAGCACTCATCGACGGCGTTTTGAAAATTCAGGAAAAGATTCGCAAAGAGAGTATGATTAAGCGGAAATTTCAGGAGAGGGCGAACGTATGACCCCGCAGGAAATCCATCAGAAGCTGCAAAGCAAATTTGGCGACGCCATCCTCGAATCCAATTTCGAGGCGCTCGATCCGTGGATTCGCATCAAGCCGGAAGCCACAGCCGAGGTCTCGAAATTTTTGAAAGACGATCCCGATCTCAAATTCGATTCTCTCATGTGCCTCAGCGGCATGGACTACGGCGCGGATTCGGAGTTGGGCGTGGTGTATAATCTGCATTCGATGACCCATCGCCACAAAATCACGATTCGCGTGAACGTACCGCGGGAAAACCCGAAAGTGCCGTCGGTGGAGCAGATCTGGCGCACCGCGGATTGGCACGAGCGCGAGGCGTATGATCTGTTCGGTATCGTCTTCGAAGGCCATCGTGATTTGCGGCGCATTCTTTGTCCGGATGATTGGGAGGGATATCCGCTGCGCAAAGATTATGTCGTGCAGGAATATTATCACGGCATCCGCGTGCCGTATCAAGAGGACTGGGCGAAATACGAGACGTTTGCTCGCAATCCCGAGCGCGGCCACTTCGTCTTTCAATTCGAAAGCAAAGTTCCACACTTAGTAGAACCCGGCGGCGACGGCAAAAAGAACGGAGATCACAAAGCGAAGGAATAATCATGGGAACGTACTTCAAAAACATTTATCGCGGCATCGTTACCATTCTCATCGGCATGGCGCAAACTTGGAAAGTCATGTTTCGCCCCGCCATCACGTTGCAATACCCGGACGAAAAATGGCAATTGCCGGCCAACGCCCGCGGCATCTTGTTCAACAACATCGACGATTGTATCGGCTGCTATAAATGCGCGCGCATTTGTCCGGTGCAGTGCATTTACATCGACACGGTGAAGGCGCTGCCGGAAGAAGACTTGGGCAAGGCCTCGATGGGCAATCCCATTCGCCAGCACGTGGTGCGCTTTGACATTGACATGTTCAAATGCTGCTATTGCGATTTCTGCACGACCGTCTGTCCGACCGAGTGTCTGTACATGACGGACGAATACGAGAACGCGGTGTTCAGCCGCGAGAACGGCATTTATCATTTTGCGAAATATACAGTGGCCGAAGCCAAGGCGCTGCTGCATCGCGATCAAAAAGAGGAAATGGAAAAAGCGATAGCCAAAGAGGCGGCGTTGGCGGCGAAAAAGGCGGCAGGGGAGAAGCCGCGGCCGGTTAGAGAGAGGGAGATTGTGGCCAGTAAATAGGTCCTTAATATGGGTGGCTCGAATAAATGACATTTCGGACTGAGTTTACTTCCAGCGCAGAAAAAGACATTGACTATTTCAAGAAGCGTGAACAGAAGATCATTCTAAGTGGAATTCGACAATATCTGTCCGACGATGCGGCTAGCGAGTCCAAAAGAAAGAAGAAACTAAGACCAAATCCGTTAGCTCCTTGGGAATTAAGGATCGGAGATTATAGAGTCTTTTATGAGTTGAAAACGAATTCGGTAAAAATTACTGCTGTTGGTTTGAAGGTGCACAACGACCTCTATATTCGAGAAGAAAGAGTTGAGTTATGAAAACGATAGATTTGAGACAGCGGAAGGTCAAAATAAATGAATTGTTGCGGCTGGCTGACTCAGAATCGCTGCTGATCTTGTCGGACGATGGTCATCAGTACATTCTCGAAGAAGCGGATGCTTTTGAAAAGGAAGTAGCCATGCTCGGTGCTAGCGATAAGTTTATGAAGTTTTTAGAGGAAAGGTCCAAAGAAAAATCAACTGTTTCCATTGATGATCTTGAAAAGAAGTTGAAGATCAAAACCTCTTGACCGGTTTGATGGTGCCTCCTCTAAGTAAGAACACAAAAGAATAGTGCAATTCCAATCCTCAAATAGTACAAGGAACCCACATGCTCGGAATCTTTAAAAAGAAACGCTACCTCTTCGAAGACGAAGGCGCCATCGTTGTGGATATGGATCACAGCGCTGGCCGCTACTACGACGAAGCGATGAAGAAGCTCGAAATCGAGTCCTACAAAGGCGACGAGATGGTGGTCAACATGGGGCCGCAGCATCCCAGCACTCACGGCGTGCTGCGACTGGAACTGGTGCTCGATGGCGAGGTGGTGAAGAAAGTCACCCCGCACATCGGCTATCTCCATCGCAATTTTGAAAAGCACGCGGAGAATATTGGCTATAACGAAGTCATCCCGTTCTGCGATCGCATGGATTATCTCGCGTCGATGAATCAGGACATGGCGTATGCGCTCGCGGTCGAAAAGTTAATTGGACTGAAGGAGTTGCCGGAGAAAGTCCAGTACCTGCGCATTCTTTGTTGTGAGCTGAATCGTATCGCGAGCCACCTCGTAGCCATTGGCACGTTTGGATTGGACGTCGGCGCCTTCACCCCGTTTCTGTGGGCCTTCCGTGACCGCGAAAAAATCCTCGATTTGTTGGAATGGATTTCCGGTGCGCGCATGCTTTACAATTACATTTGGGTCGGCGGCGTCGCCCGCGAGATGCCCGAAGGCTGGCTGGAGAAAATTCGCGAGTTCTGCGATTACTTCGAGCCGCGCATGGTGGAGTTCAACAAGCTGCTGACGGCCAATCACATTTTCATTGAGCGCACGGCGAACGTTGGGGTTTTGCCGGCGGACGTGGCCATCAGCTACGGCTGCACGGGTCCCGTACTGCGTGGCTCCGGCGTGAAGTGGGACATCCGCAAAGACGAGCCGTACTCGTTTTATGATAAATTGGAATTCGATGTGCCGGTCGGCAAAGGCGAATTCGGTCCCGTTGGCTCCGTACTCGATCGCTATCTCGTACGCATCGAAGAGATCAATCAGTCCCTCAAAATCATTCGGCAGGCGTTGGAGTTAATCGAGCCGTTCAAACGTCAGGATTCAAAATCGGCGATCCCGCGGCGCATTCGACCGGAAGCCGGCGCTGAGGCTTATGTGCGCACCGAAACCCCGCGCGGCGAATTGGGCTATCTCATCCGCAGCGACGGCACGGACGTGCCCTATCGCGTCAAAGGGCGCTCGCCGTGTTTCTCCAACATCAGCGTCATCGATGACATTTCCCGCGGCGCGATGATCGCGGATCTGGTGATCATCATCGGCAGCCTGGATATCGTCTTGGGTTGCATCGATCGTTAATCTGAATGGGCACGGTTGAAGAAATGGTCGCTCATTGAAACGCAGAAACTTAATCAAGAAGTTAGGAGGTCCCGCATGACCGCGATCAACGAAATCGCCCCGGATCTTTTTCGAATCTCAGTTTACGTTCGCGATTTGGACATGCAGTTCAATCATTTCCTCGTGCGCGACGAAGAGCCGCTGCTGTTTCACACCGGGTTAAGAGGGATGTTTCCCGCCTTGCGCGAGGCCGTAGCGAAACTGATTGATCCCGCCAAAATTCGGCACATCGCGTGGAGTCACTTTGAATCCGATGAATGCGGCGCGCTCAACGACTGGCTGCAACTCGCGCCGCAAGCTCAACCTGTCTGCACCCTCGTCGGAAAAATCGTGAACGTCGACGATTTTTCCATTCGCCCGGCGCGCGGCATGGGCCCCGATGATGTCCTCAGCACGGGCAAATATCGCTATCGCTTTTACCGGTCACCGCATATTCCACACGGCTGGGACGCGGGGGTGCTGTTCGAGGAGACGCGCAAGACCCTGTTCTGTTCCGATCTCTTTCATCACTTCGGCAATGTTGAACCGACGACCACGTCTGACCTGATCGAGCCGACGCGGAAAGCGATGCAACAGATGCAGCAAGGGCCGTTGGCCGGCTACATGCCATACACACGCCAGACGGAAACCGTCCTGCGCGCGTTGGCCGAACTCAAGCCAGAGACATTGGCCACCATGCACGGCTCATCCTATATCGGCCAGGCGGATCGGTTACTCACCGATCTGGCCGCGGTCATCAAGGAGACCTTTGATCGCGCCTAACAAAGTTAAATGCGACATTGGCGAAACAGATTATCCCAAAGCTTTCTAAAGACTGAAGAGAAACGGTGACCTGTAGCGCTTGGCTTTTTTATAAAGACGGGCGCTATTTTGTTTTATGATTCAACCAAAATGAATGGACTCGCTTATGCAACTTCAACAAATTGTGTTGACGATTTTGATCTTCGCCTCGGTTGGATTTTTCCTGTTCAGCGTGTTTCGCATCTATCGTTTCATCCGCCTCGGCAAACCCTCGTATGATCCCATCGGCGATTGGGGCTGGCGCATTCAATCCGTGCTGAAAGATTTTTTTGGGCAGATGTCCGTCGTGCGCGAGCCGTCCGGCTGGGGACACTTTTTCATCTTCTGGGGATTTCTAATTTTGGGACTCGCTACCATCGAAATGTTCGCGCGCGGCTACAATCCGCATTTTCATTGGGGACAAATTCTCGGTCATCCCATCGAAGCGTTTTTGAAAACGGCGTTTGACCTGCTGGGATTTTCGGTGATCGTGGCCATCGTGATTGCGATGATTCGCGGGTTCATCGTTCGTCCGGATCGGCTCAGCAAATTGCGTGGTTCGGCGCACGGCAAATTCGACGCAGCGCTGATCCTCGGCATGATTCTCACGCTCATGATCTCGATGTTCTTCACTCACGGCTATCTCATCAAAACTGAAGGTGAGTTGGCGGGCTTCACGCCGGTGTCGAATTTGTTCGCCACGTTTGTTTCAACTTCCACCAACGGAATCCTGCCGTTCGGATATCACCTGGCGTGGTGGATTCATAATTTCATCATTCTCACTTTTCTCGCTTACATTCCACACTCAAAGCACGTGCATTTGTTGGGCGCGTTTCCAAATATTCTGTTGCGGCGGAATCCCAAAGACCGCAAACGCGGCGTGCTCAAAAAGATCGATTTTGAAAAGGTGGATTTCGAAGCAGAGGGCGTCTCGTTGGGCGTCGGCAAAATTCAGGATTTCACCTGGCCACAGCTTCTCGATCTCTACGCCTGCACCGAGTGCGGCCGCTGCCAGGAAAATTGTCCGGCGTATCATTCCGGCAAAGCGCTCAATCCCGCGATGCTGATTCACGATTTGAAAGCGTACCTCAACGAAGTCGGGCCGCATCTCGTCGCCGGCAAAGAACCCCCTAATGGCAAACAACTCGTCGGCGAGGTGATTTCGGAGGAAGTGATTTGGGCGTGCACCACCTGTCTCGGCTGCGTGGAAAATTGTCCGGTGTTCATCGAGCACGTGGATGATTTGCAGGACATGCGCCGCCACTTGACAATGGATCAGGGAAAGGTTTCCGCCGAAGTGGCGAAGACTTTGGAGAACATGGAAAACATCGGCAATCCGTGGGGACTGCCGCATCAGAATCGCTTGAAGTGGTGCGAGGGCTTGAATGTGCCGGTGATGAGCGAAAAGAAGGAAGCGGAGTATCTCTATTGGGTGGGATGCGCCGCCGCTTTGGATACCAAGAATCAAAGTGTGGCGCGCTCGCTGGTGAAAATTCTGCAAACCGCCGGCGTGGACTTCGCCATTCTCGGTCTCGAAGAAAGCTGCACTGGCGACTCGGCGCGGCGGCTGGGACAGGAGTACTTATTTCAAATGATGGCGCAGAACAACATCGAGACGCTGAAAAAGTACAAGTTCAAAAAGATTATTACTACTTGTCCGCACTGCTTCAACACGTTGGGAAATGAGTACAAGCAGTTCGATGGCAATTTCGAAGTGCTGCATCATTCGGAGTTTATTTCGGAGCTGATTGCGTCCGGCAAAATTAAGCCGCAAAAAAATCTCAGCAAAAAAGTGACGTACCACGACGCTTGCTATCTCGGCCGCCACAACGGCATTTACAACGCCCCGCGGTCGGTGGTGAATTCGGTGGCCTCCGGCGAATTTGTGGAGATGCAGCGCAATCGCGCCAAAGGACTGTGCTGCGGTGCCGGCGGCGGCATCATGTGGATGGACGAGGAGCCGGACAAGCGCGTCAACCTCGTGCGCTTCGGCGACGTGGAAGCCTCCGGTGCGGAGGTGGCCGCGACCGCCTGTCCCTTCTGCAACATTATGCTGGACGATGCTCGCAAGATGAAAGGCAAAGAGGATGAAGTGGCGGTGAGGGATATTGCGGAGTTGGTGGCGGAGGCGTTGTAGCTCTGAGAAAAAAATGGCAAAATACAAATTCACACAGTATTTTGAAAATGAAGTTTTGCGAAAACGACCTTATCTTAAAAAGGAATGGTGTATTCGTGTTGTAAAAAAGTCAATACGAATGGAACCGCAGGAGGGTAATCGTTATAGATTTTGGGGCCAAATTCAAGAATTAGACAATCGCTATCTTCGAGTTGTAACACTTGAAGATAAAACAACCATTCACAATGTATCCAGATCAAGGTTTTAAGCCATGAAACTGTCATATTATCCCGAAACCGATTCATTATACATTGACCTTGCTGATAAAGTCAGCGCAGAGAGTCGAGAAATTTCCGAAGGCGTTGTTTTAGACTACGATGCCGATGGAAATTTGGTTGGTATCGATATTGACAACGCCAGCAAAAAATTGATACTGGATCAACTCATTATCAACAAAATGCCGGTGGTTTCACACGAGATTTCTGCGTGAGAAGCTTCTGCACAACATGCTCAATGACGCCCGCAAGAGGAAAGGCAAAGAAGACGAAGTGGCGGTGAAGGATATTGCGGAGATGGTGACGGCACTTTAGTGCAAATTCAAAATAACAAGCATCAAATTACAAATAAATTTCAAAAGCCAATTTTCAATCCTATTTAATCACCAGAACACGGAGGGTTCATTTATGAAAGGCGCCGCTAGCAAGAAATCATCGTTGTTGATTTTTGCGCTGCTGTTCCTGCCCGCGGTTGGGCTGGCACAAAATTCCGATGCCATCCTGCAGGGGTTTTATTGGAATTCCAACCCCGGTGATATCACCAGCAATCAGGGCGTGTGGTGGGACTCACTGGCCGCCGCGGCCAGCGAGCTGGCGGGGGCCGGTTTTCAAACCGTGTGGACGCCCCCGGCCACCAAAGGTTTTGCCGGCGTGCACGACATGGGTTACGGCACCTACGATTATTTTGATCTCGGCGAGTTCAACCAAAAGGGAACCATCCGCACCCGCCACGGCAGCCGTGCGCAGCTCGATGCCTTGATTGCCGCGCTGCACAACGCCGGGCTGAAAGCGATGGCCGACGTGGTGCTCAATCATCGCGGCGGCGCCGAGGCGCAGCAGCTTGAAGACTGCGACGACGGCGACGGCCGGCAGTTGCGCTTCACCGACTTCCAGCCGCTCAGCGAACGGCTGCCGGCGGACTCCTCGCATTTTCATCCCACTTCACTTTCCGGCCACTGCAATTTGAGCGACCCCTACCACAACCGCATCTTTTTCGAAGACGTTTGTTATTTCAATCACATCAACAACATTCTCGATCCTGGCGCGCCGAGCAACGGCTGGTTTTTCGGGCCGCACAATTTGGGTGCGATGGGCGATTCGCTGGTGGTGTGGGGCCGCTGGCTCATCGCCGAGGTGGGCTTTGATGAACTCCGCTTGGATGCGGTGAAGCACATCGAGCCGGGATTTCTCGCGCCGTTTTTGGTGGAGCTGGCCAACGGGCCGCAGCCCTTCGCGGTGGGGGAATTTTTCGACGGCAATTTAGGCGCGCTGAAGTTTTACCACGACGACGTCGAGCGCTTCGTCTCCACGTTTGGCACCGGCAGCAAAGACGCCAACTTCGCCATCTTCGATTTTAATTTGCGCTTCGCGCTGCGCGATCTCTGCAACAACACCGGCGGCGGGTTCGATATGTGGAATCTGAACTTCACCGGTTTGCGGCTGAACCCCGGCGGCGCCCTCGCGGGCGAAGACATTGTGACTTTTGTTGAAAACCACGACACCGATCGCATCGGCTGGCGCGTCGTCACTTGTCCCGGCGGAAATCTCCAGATTGGCAACACCTGTTTGGAGTTATTCACCGACGGCGGCCACGACCCGGTGATCTTCGACAAACATATCGCCTATGCTTACATCATGGCCGCTGAGGGCCGGCCTTCGGTTTTTTGGAAGGACTGGTACTGGTATCATCTCGACGAAGAAATCAAATGGCAGATGGCGCTGCGCAGCGCAACGGCCGTGGGCGGCACCACACCCGTCGCCAACCTCAATCCGTTTTCTCCACAGGGCGTCATTGGCGATGATTTATTCGCCCTGCGCCGCAATGGCACCGGCACGGGCCGCGACGGCGCGATGCTGATGCTGAACGACGATCCCAACAACACCTACGAATTTTTCCTCGACTCCCCCAGCGGCTGGGCCAACAGCGAGGTACGCGATTATTCCGACGCCTTCTTGTTTCAGTCCTCGCAAGTTTTCGGCGATGGCCGAGCGCTCTACAAAAGCGGTCCGCGCAACTACGCCTGGTTCGCCCCGACCGGACTCTACCCGCGGCCGCCGGAAGAACCGGCGAGTTCCTTCACTCTCGGAAATCACGTGGGCGCAAAACTGCACTACCTGGTTTTGCGCGCCGGCGATGTCAACAATTTCACGATCAACGGCGCGCCGATTCAGCCCGGCGACGAAATCGCCATTTTGCACACCAGCGGTTCTGATGCTGTTGGATTAGGAAGAATCGGCCAAAGCTTCCGCTGGGACGGCGTGCACGATTTGATCATCGAGGTGTTGGGCGGCAGCAATTCCGGCGAAGCCAAAGGCGGCTTGCTGAATGGCGACCCTCTACGGCTGGCCGTTTTCGATCAAAGCTCGCAGACGATGGCAGAGGCGGCCAGTGTCACCTTTGCGCCGTCGGGAACCAATTTTACGTTTTCCGCCAAGCGGCCGGCGTCGCGCGGCGGCTCGACGCCGTTCAATCTCACCACCAACAACGGCAGCGGCAATTATTCGGTGGGCGGCATTTCGCTCATCACGGCCTTTGAAGTTGAGTTGCCGGACATTGGCGCGGCGCCGGCTTCACATGATTACGGCAACGTGACCGTTGGCGGCAGCGCCTCGCAAACGTTTGTCGTGACCAACGAAGGTCTGGCTGACTTGCATGTCACCGCGACGACGTTGGTGGGGACGAACGCCTCCGAATTTTCAATTGACAGCGGCGGCGGCGCGTTCACCCTCACACCGGCTCAGAGCCGAAACATCGAAGTGAGTTTTAATCCCGCGACGGCCGGTGCGAAAACCGCCACCCTGCGCATCGCCAGCGACGACCCGGATGAAAATCCGCTGGACGCCGCCCTCACCGGCAACGGCGTCGAGCCGGTCGATCCGGCGGTGGGCAACACGGTGGTGTTCGCTACCAACAGCGTTTGGTTGAAACAGGGCGCGGATATTCTTTCCGGCAATGTGCTGGTCAACGACGCCAGCCCCGGCCCGGTGCTGGATTCACAGGTTGAGCTGTCGGTGGGGCAGAGCGTCGCCACTGCGGCGGGGTTCGATCTCAAAGCCCACCGCATCAAAGTCAAACAGGGGGCGACGGTGGCCAGCGACGTGTTTTACAATCAGCTCACCAACAACGGCGCGATCACCGGCGCGCTGAATTCGCCGCTGTCTTTGCCAATTCTGTCCGCGCTGCCGCCATTCCAATCCGCCGCGCCCGGGGCGCAGGATATCGAAGTCGCTCAGGACGACTCCATTTCACTGGCCGCCGGCGATTACCGCGACATCGTGGTGCGAGCGAAAGGAAAAATCCTTTTTACCGGCGGCATTTACAACATTCGCTCCATCGATTCGCGCGACAACAGCCAGCTTCTGTTTGCCGCCGCCTGCGAGCTGCGCATCGCCGATAAGTTCGATTCGGATTTGAAGGCGTACATTGGGCCGCAAACGGGCGCCGGCGTCGCGGCCTCGGATATTATTTTCTACGTGGCTGGCGTCAACGGCAGCAGCGGCAATTTGGGCGCGACTCCCAAAGCCGCTCAAATCGGAATTAATAATACAGTAGTTGCTAATTTTTACGTTCCAAACGGCACACTCTGGCTGCGGCAAAACACGGATGCGACCGGCGCGTTTTGGGGCAAGGACGTGATCGTCGGCGAGGACGTGCAGGTGACGCTCGAGAGCTTTTTTGGAAGCGCAACCGTTTCGGCTAAAAACGGTTTGGGAGAAAATAACTCCCAAAGCGAACCCGACGAAGGCTCGTTGACGTCTGCGCCTTCGGATTTTATTTTAGAACAAAATTATCCCAATCCATTCAACCCCAGCACCACCATTCATTTTTCGACGCCGAAAGCCGGCGCGGTGGCGTTGGGAATTTATAACCTCAAAGGCCAACTCATCCGCGTGCTGTATTCCGGACCGGTTGCGGCCGGACGCCACTCGGTAGTGTGGGACGGCGCCGACGCCCACGGCGTGAAAGTAGCCAGCGGCGTGTATCTCTACCGTTTGGACGCCGAGGGTTTTGCGGCCACGAGAAAATTGGTTTTAACAAAATAACATTTTAAACTCCGGGGTTTTTAAAACCCCGGAGTTTATGAATTTGGAAAAATATGAAATCAAACGTCGTCATTGAAATTTTGAAAGACGGGCCGATCCGCATCACGGGGTTGCAAACCTGCCGGCTTCCAAACGGGCAGGCTCTCGCCTGCAAGGAAGAAATGCACTTTTGCCGCTGTGGGACTTCGCAAAATAAACCCTTTTGCGACGGCAGCCACAAAAAAATCGGGTTTCGCGGGGAGCGTCTGATTGATAAGCCTTTGGACAGAGAAAGAAAATACCAAGGCCAACGCATCACCATTCACGATAACCGGGTGATCTGTTCGCACGCGAAAGAATGCGTGAACCGCTTGCCGGCGGTTTTCCGGTTTGGCGAGCGCCCGTGGATTCAGCCGGACGCGGCGGCGGTGGATGAAATTATCGAAGTCGTCAAACGCTGCCCTTCCGGCGCGCTCAGTTACAGCATCGAGGAGATTCACCATCGCGATTTAGAGCGTCCGCCGGCGGTTGATATTGTGAAAGATGGGCCGCTCAATGTCACTGGCCGCATCCAATTTATTTGTGAACACGCGCAGCCGCCTTCGCCGGAACACTACTCGCTGTGCCGCTGCGGCGCCTCCAAAAATAAACCGTTCTGCGACGGCACGCACGTGGAGATCGATTTCAAAGACGAAAATGCGCAACCGCTGACCTGAGATGAACTCGACCCTCGGAATCCACCACGTTACCGCCATCGCCGGCGATCCGCAAGCCAACGTTGATTTTTACTGCGGCGTTTTGGGGTTGCGGCTGCTCAAAAAGACCGTCAATTTCGACGATCCCGCCACTTACCATTTTTATTTCGGAGTCGGAGTGGGCGCGCCCGGCAGCATCATCACCTTTTTTCCGTGGGGCGCGCAGGGACTGCTTGGCCGGCGCGGTGTGCGGCAAGTCGCCGCAACCTCTTTTTCCATTCCGCAAAGCGCAGTGGGATATTGGAGCGAGCGTTTGCAAAAATACAATGTTAATTTAAAAGGCCCGTTCACTCGTTTTGATGAAGAGGTTTTGAGCTTGAACGATCCCGACGGCGTGGAGTTGGAACTGGTTGCCTCGGCCCGCGACCCGCGTCCGCTCTGGGAGGGCGGCCCGGCGCCGGCGGCTCACGCCATTCGTGGGTTTTATCACGTGGCGCTGGCGGAGGAAGGCTATGAACGCACCGCCGGCTTGCTGACCACGACTTTAGGATTTCGCCCGCTGCGCGAGTCCGGCAATCGTTTTCGTTACGAGACGGGAGAAGGCGGGCCCGGCGCAATCGTCGATCTCCTTTGCCTGCCCGATGCGCCGCCCGGGCGAATGGGAGTGGGCGCCGTTCATCACGTGGCCTGGCGCGCCGAAAACGAAGCCGCGCAACTCAAGCTGCGCAGCGAATTGGCTCGACTCGGTTACAACGTCACGCCGGTGATCGATCGCAACTATTTTCGTTCCATCTATTTTCGTGAGCCGGGACAAGTGTTGTTCGAGATTGCGACGGATCCGCCGGGCTTCACGGTTGATGAGCCGCCGGAAGAGTTAGGCCGAAATCTGAAACTGCCGCCGTGGCTGGAAGCGGATCGCCAAAAAATCGAACAAGCGCTGCCGTCCGTCAATTTCCCTAAAATTTAACTGGACTATTGTAAAAATCAGATCGCCTGATGATGAATCATCAGGCTAATTTGCTGAAGTCGATTGAAATCGACTATAGACAGCAGCAGCTTAATTTATTAAGCTTAAGCTATTAGCTTGGAAATTCATGGTCTGCTTTCATTGACAGAAGCCATCTCCTCTAAGGGATTTTTACAATAGTCCTGATTTAATTAAAATTTCAAGGAACGTTTTTGCAGAGTACTCTCTCGCCGCACCAGGGGCAGCCGGTTTTAACCGCCGGCGCGCCATTAGAAAAAGCCCTGGCCGCGATGATTCTAATTCACGGCCGCGGCGCGACGGCGCATGACATCCTGACCCTCGTTGCAGAATTCCGCCGCCCGGAGTTTGCTTATCTTGCTCCGCAGGCCGCCGGCAACACCTGGTACCCGTACAGTTTTTTGGCGCCGATTCCGCAGAACGAGCCGGGCATTTCCTCCGGGCTGCAAGTGATCGCCGGTATCTTCGCACAACTCGAAACTGCCGGCATTCCACCTCAGCGGGTGATGCTGCTGGGATTTTCTCAGGGTGGATGTTTGGCGTTGGAATTTGCGGCCCGCCATGCGCAGCGCTACGGTGGGCTCGTTGGTTTGAGCGCCGGGCTGATTGGGCCGGCGGGAACGCCGCGCGATTACGCCGGCGCCTTCGCGGGCACGCCGGTTTTTCTCGGCTGCAGCGATCCCGATTTTCATATTCCGCGAGAACGTTTTTTAGAAACGTCTGAAGTTTTCAAAAAGTTGGGCGCGGAGGTAACCGCGCGGTTGTATCCGAACTTGGGGCACACCATCAACTTCGATGAAATCCAATTGGTGCAAAAGATGATGAGCGATCTGCTGGTGGGGTAGAACTCCGATCAAATTTTCTCAAATTTTACTCCAACCTTCTCCCCTCCGCAACCTGCTTGACAAGCTGCTTATTTTGTCGTATATTTCACCGCAAAAATTTTCAACTGAAGCCTTCGGAGGAATTATGTATTCTGAGCTAAAAGAAAAATTAGACCAACTGGACGAGCGCATCGCTCATTTAAAGGAGCGTCTTTGACGTCGCGGCGCGCGCGTCCATCATCCAGAAATTAGAAAAGAAATCAACCGAACCCAATTTTTGGGACGATAACGAAAAAGCCCAGCAGGTGATGCGCGAAATCAGCGGCCACCGCGAGCACGTGAACACTTACAACGAGTTGGCCTCGAGATTTTCGGATTTGCAAATTTTGTTGGAACTGGCCCAGCAGGAAAACGATCAAAAAACCTTTGCCGAAATTGCCGACGATCTGAACCAGCTCGAAAAGCGTATCGACGAGATCGAGTTTGAAAATATGTTGAACGGCGAGGACGACGCCAGCAATGCGCTGCTGACCATTCACCCCGGCGCCGGCGGTACCGAATCGCAGGATTGGGCGCAGATGCTGATGCGCATGTACTTGCGCTGGATCGAAAACAAAGGCTTCCAAAGCGATATTCTCGATCTGCAATACGGCGAAGAGGCCGGCATCAAAAGCGTGACCATCGAAGTCGTCGGCAAATATGCTTATGGCTATTTGAAGGCCGAGGCCGGCGTTCACCGCCTCGTGCGCATTTCCCCGTTTGACGCCAACGCCCGGCGGCACACTTCGTTTGCGTCGGTGTTCGTTTATCCGGAGCTCGAAAGCGACGTCGAAATCAAAATCGATCCCAACGATTTGCGCATCGACACCTACCGCGCCAGCGGCGCCGGCGGCCAGCACGTCAACAAAACCAGCTCCGCGGTGCGCATCACCCACATTCCGACCGGCATCGTGGTGCAGTGCCAGAGCGAGCGCTCGCAGCACAAAAACAAAAGCAGCGCCATGAAAATTTTGTCGGCGCGGTTGTATCAGAAGAAAAAGGAAGAGGAAGAAGCGAAGCTTTCGGAGTTCGAGAAAAACAAAAAGGAGATCGCCTGGGGCAGCCAGATCCGCTCGTATGTTTTTCAGCCCTACACGCTGGTGAAGGATCACCGCACTGGTCACGAAACCAGCAGCATTCAGCGGGTGATGGACGGCGACCTCGACGATTTTATTTTGGCGTTTCTCTCACAAAAAGACAACAAAGCGGCCATTTCTTTTGAAGACGAAATTCCCGTTTGAAAGCCGGGCAGCCATTGCAGAAATCGACCTGGGCGCGATTGCTCATAATTTGACAGAAATCAAAAAGCGGGTCGCGCCGGCAGGAGTGATGGCCGTGGTGAAAGCGAACGCCTACGGCCACGGCGCCGCGGCGGTGGCGAAAACGGCGGTCGCGCACGGCGCCGATTATTTTGGAGTGGCGCGAGTGGAAGAGGGGGTGGAATTACGGGAAGCGGGCATCGAAAAACCCATCCTTGTGCTCGGCGGATTTTTTGAAGATCAAATCGCCGAATCGCTGAAATATAATTTAGAGTTGACGTTGTACGATCTCGGCCTCGCGGCCGTTCTTTCTAAACGGGCAAGCCCTAGCCAACCCGCTCGCGTGCACATCAAAATCGATACCGGCATGGGAAGGGTGGGAGCGCCCTGGCAGGAGGCGCCGCAATTTGTGGAGTGGGTGAGTGAATTGACGAATATCGAAATCGTTGGAATTTATACACATCTCTCCTCCGCCGACGAAGCCGACCCTACGTACTCGCACACCCAGTTGGCGCGGTTTCGAGAAATCATTTTGGAATTGGAAAACCGGGGCCTCCGCATTCCGCTCAAACACGCGGCCAACAGCGGCGCGATTTTGAATTTGCCGGAATCCTATTTTGACATGGTGCGGCCGGGCGTCAGTCTTTACGGTTACTATCCGGCCGCGGAAACCGCCCGCAGCCTTTCCCTGCGCCCGGCGATGTCCATCAAGTCGCGGGTGATTTTTATAAAAGAAGTTGAAAAAGACGCATTTATTAGTTATAATCGCACGTACCAGGCCCGTCAAAAAACCAGGGTTGCGACGGTAGCAATTGGGTACGCCGACGGCTACAATCGCCTGCTCTCCAATCGCGGGGAGGTTTTGATTCGCGGCCGGCGCTGGCCGGTGATTGGCCGGGTAACGATGGATCAAATCATGGTGGATATCGGAACTGGCAGCGAAATTCAAATTGGCGACGAAGTGGTGTTGCTGGGCCAGCAGGGCGGCGAGGAGATCACCATTTACGAAATCACCGAAAGGCTGAATACGATTCCCTACGAGGTGACGTGCTGGGTTTCGGAGCGGGTGCCGCGGGTTTTTAAAAATAATGTGTGAGGACGAAAATGAGTACTGCAAAAGATGAAGTCCGAAGAATACCCGACAGTATCCCAGATGATTCCTCATTTGAGGATATTCAGTATCATATCTTTGTGCGCGCCAAAATAGAGCAGGGTATCAAGGATATTGAAGATGGCCGTGTGCTCACCCAAGAGGAAGTTGAGCAAAGGATGGCCAAATGGCTAAAAGAGTAATCTGGACGGTATCTGCTTGGAATGATTTGGAACAGATCCGAAGCGAAAGAACTACGGAGAGCTTGTTGAAGAGATCGAGCAAATTAAATCAAAGTTATCCAGACGGTTGCAGCGTTAAGGAAAGAGAAAGAAAGCAAAAACAAAAAACATAGATAGAAGGGACTGGGTTGCGGCACAAATTACGTGCTGTTAGCGATACGAATGTCTTTATATTCGCACATATTCGAAAGTAAATCATGCAAGAAAATAAACCACCCATCGAAACCGACGACCTCAACGAAGTCATGCGCACGCGCCGGCGCAAGCTGGAGCAACTGCAGGCAGCCGGCGTCAATCCCTATCCCTACAATTTTGAGCGCACCCATTTTTCAAAAGATATCTTGGACGACTCTGCCAATTTTCTCGGCAAAACCGTTGCGGTGTGCGGCAGGCTGATGTCCATCCGCGGGCACGGCAAAGTCTATTTTGGCCACGTGATGGACGCCCAGGGCAAAATCCAAATTTACGTCCGCCAGGATGAAGTGGGGGAGAAAAATTTCGAGTTGTTCGGCCTGTTGGATATCGGCGACATCGTCGGCGTGAGCGGCGAAGTTTTTCTCACCCGCACCAACGAAGTGACCATCAAAACCTCCGATCTCAAACTGCTGGCCAAAACCCTGCGGCCGCTGCCCATCGTCAAAGAAAAAATTGCGGGCGGCGAGAAAATCGTGTTCGATCCCTTTTCCGATAAAGAGCTGCGCTACCGCCAGCGCTACGTGGACTTGGTGGTGAATCCACAAGTCCGCAGCGTGTTTGTGACGCGCGCGAAAATCGTCTCCGCCATGAGAAAATTTTTGGACGAACGCGGCTATCTCGAAGTGGAAACGCCAGTGCTGCAGCCGATTTACGGCGGCGCCTCGGCGCGCCCGTTCATCACCCACCACAACGCCCTCGACATGAATTTGTACCTGCGCATCGCCGACGAGCTGTATTTGAAGCGGCTGATCGTCGGCGGCTTCGACGGCGTGTACGAAATTTCCAAAGATTTTCGCAACGAGGGCATGGATCGATTTCACAACCCCGAGTTCACCATGATGGAGCTGTACGTGGCGTACCAGGATTATCACTTCATGATGAATTTGGTGGAAGAGATGATCAGTTATATTGTAAAACAGATCAGCGGCGCCGCGAAGATCACCCACCAGGGCCGGGAAATTGATTTAACTCCGCCGTGGCGGCGCGCCAAACTTTTTGATTTGATCAAAGAATTCACGGGTAAAGATTTGTACGGCAAAAATTTTGCTGAATTAAAAAAGGCCGCCGAAGAACTGGGCATAAAAGTCGAGCCGTTTTGGCGGGAAGGCAAAATTGTCGATGAGATTTTCAGCGAGAAAGTCGAGCCCAATTTAATTCAGCCGACGTTCGTGATGGACTACCCGGTGGAGTTGTCGCCGCTGGCCAAGCGCCACCGCGACGATCCGCGGCTGGTGGAGCGCTTCGAGCCGTTCATCGCCGGCGGCGAAATCGGCAACGCCTTTTCGGAATTGAACGACCCGCTGGATCAGCGCCAGCGTTTTCTCGAGCAAAAAAAGCTGTTGGAATTGGGAGACGAGGAAGCGCAAATGTTGGACGACGATTACCTGCGCGCCCTGGAATACGGCATGCCGCCCACCGCGGGCCTGGGAATTGGCGTCGATCGCCTGGTGATGCTTTTGACCGACCAGCCGTCGATTCGCGACGTGATTTTATTTCCGCACATGCGGCCGGAAAATTTATAGCGCAAATTATGTCTTACGAATTATTTATTGCCAATCGCTACTTGCGTTCCAAGCGCCGCACCGGCTTCATCTCTTTGATTAATTACATTTCCATTTTGGGGGTGATGATCGGCGTGGCCGCGCTGATTGTCGTGCTCTCGATCATGAATGGCTTTGAAAGCGAAGTGCGGTCGCGCATCATCGGGTTTGGCGCGCACATCGAGCTGCGCAAATATCATTATGAAAGCCTGGAAGATCACGAAAATCTGCGCGAGCGGATTCGCCATCTCCCGCACATCATCGGCGTTTCTCCGTACGTCAACGAAAAAGGCCTCATCATCTCCAAAAACAAGAAATCGGGGGTAGTAATAAAGGGCGTCGATCCTCAAACCGTCGGCGAGGTTTCGGATATCGAAGAGGACGTGGTGTTTGGCGCGTTTAACATCGGCGAAATCGAAGGCGCGAATGGACAGCGCACCCTGCCCGGCATTGTGTTAGGGCGGTATCTGGCAGACAAGTTAACGGTGGGTTTGGGCGACCGCGTGCAAATTCTCAGCCCCAGCGGCATCTCGCCCATCATGTCGAAAATTCCTAATTTGAAGACCTTCGAGGTCGCCGGTTATTTTGAAACTGGCATATTTGAATTTGACGATGTCTTTGCTTATATTTCGCTTCGTGAAGCACAGAAGCTGTTCGATATGAAAGACGCCGTCACCGGTTTGGAAATCAAGTTGGATGATCTCGACCAGGCCGAAGCGGTTTCAAAACGCATCGAGCAATTGTTAGGGTACCCTTACGCCACGATTACTTGGTTTGATATGAATAAAAATCTTTTCTCGTGGATGAAAATCGAAAAGTGGGCGGCGTTTATTATTCTTAGTTTGATCATCATGGTGGCGGCGTTCAACATTGTGAGCACGCTGATCATGATCGTGCTGGAGAAAACCAAAGAGATCGGCATCTTAAAATCGATGGGCGCGTCCTCTGCCAGCATCATGAAAATTTTTATGTTCGAGGGGTTGATTGGCGGCGTGGTGGGCACGGCGCTGGGGTGTGCTATCGGGTTCGCCCTCTGTTGGGCGCAGGAAAAATACCAGTTTTTTTCGCTGCCGCCGGATGTATATATTATCAGCGCGCTGCCGATTTTAATGAAGCAAAGCGATTTTATTATGATCGCAGCGGCGGCTATTGCGTTGTGTTTTCTGGCGACGGTTTACCCGGCGCGCCGCGCCGCCCGGCTCGATCCGGTGGAGGCCATCCGTTACGAGTAGCATGAGAGCAAATGGCGCAATTTTGGTGGCCCGCGGGCTCCACAAAGTTTATCAGTCCGGAACGCGCCGGGTGCATGTTCTTAAAGGTATAAATTTGGAAGTGAACCAGGGCCAGATCGTCGCCATCGTCGGACACTCTGGCGTGGGTAAAAGCACGCTGCTGCATATTCTCGGCGCATTAGATCGGCCCTCCAGCGGCGCCGTGATGATCGACGGCACGAGTCTCGACGGTTTTAGCGATAGCGAGTTATCCCATTTTCGCAACCAGACCGTGGGCTTCGTTTTTCAGTTTCATCATCTGCTGCCGGAGTTCAGCGCGTTGGAAAACGTGATGATGCCGGCTCTAATCGCCGGCAAACCGAAGGAAGAAATTAGCGTGCGTGCGCGGTTTTTATTGAGTGAAGTGGGTTTGGAGCACCGTTTAAGCCATCGCCCCGGGGAGTTATCCGGCGGCGAGCTGCAGCGCGTGGCCGTGGCCAGGGCGCTAATGAACAATCCCAAAATTGTGCTGGCCGACGAGCCCTCGGGCAATCTTGATCAGGCCAACAGCCAGGCGCTGCACGATTTGCTGTGGAAATTGAGCCGCAAGGATAATCGAACATTCATAATTGTAACTCATAATCTTGAACTGGCGGAAAATGCCGATAAAGTAATTGAGTTGTTTGACGGCCAAATTAAACGGGAACAACTAAATCAGATCGTTTGAGATGCTGTGTCAGGTCTGCCATGTCAACAGCGCGGCCATCAAAATCGCGCACACGATTAATGGCAAAAAAATCGAAGTGAATTTGTGTAAGGACTGCGCGGAACAGAAGGGCGTCGATAATCCCTTCAGCGCCCTGCCGCAGATGTTTGGAAATTTTATCGCCGAGTTGCTGGGAGAGTATACTCTGCGGCGCGAACAATCGAATGATAAGCGGCGCTGTCCGGGCTGCGGCACGAGCTGGGAAACGTTTGAGAAAACCGGACTCCTCGGCTGCGGCCAATGCTACGATATTTTCTTGGAAGATTTAAACCTGGTATTGCGGCGCATTCACGGCAGCAACCAGCACATCGGCAGTTGCCCGAAATCGTTTCGGCGCGTCGTCGATCATTCTAAGATTAAAAATTTCAGGACGCAATTGGAACGGGCGATCAAATCCGAAAATTTTGAAAAGGCGGCGCAGCTGCGGGATATTATTCGCGACGCCGAGCGCGAGATCGATAAAAGCGACCTGGAAAATGGAATGTTGCGATGAAGCCGGCTACCTCAAAAGAAGATTTATTTAATTTTGGAAATTGGTTAAGCGATGAGGATGCGTATTCGGACGTCATCATTTCTTCGCGCATCCGCCTGGCGCGTAACCTCGCAGGCCTGCCTTTTCCCAACCGCGCCAATCGCGACGTGTTGAATCGGGTGATTGAAAAAGTGAAGTCCGCCTGCGATCACTCCAAGCTTTTAGACGGCGCCCGCTTCCTGGAGATCGGGCGCTTCACGGAATTGGAGGCGCGATTTTTGGTGGAACGCCGCCTCGCCAGCCCGCAGTTCGTCGCCAGCAAAAAGCCGGCGTTGTTGATCGTGTCTGCAGAAGAGGCGGTCAGCATCATGGTAAACGAAGAAGACCATCTGCGCATCCAGGCCCTGGAAGCCGGCTTGGGCATTCAGAAAGCCTGGAAGCTCATCAGCGCCGTGGATGATGAATTGGGAGCACAATTAGAATTTTCCTTCTCGAATCAATTTGGTTACCTGACGGCCTGCCCCACCAATCTCGGAACCGGCCTGCGGGTCTCGATCTTCATTCATTTGCCGGCGCTGGCGCTCAGCGAAAAAATCAACAAAGTTTTGAATGATTTGCCCACCTCGGAAATTGCCGTGCGCGGATTTTACGGCGAGGGCAGCGATTCCGTGGGAAACATTTTTCAAATCTCCAACCAGCTCACCCTGGGGTTGACGGAAAAGGGGGTCATCAAACGCATGCTCGACGTCTCCGAAAAAATCGTTGCGATGGAGCGGGCGGCGCGCGCAGATTTGGCCGCCAACGACAAGCTCAAATTGGAAGATTCCGTTTATCGGGCGATCGGACTTTTGACCAACGCCCGCATGATGAGCACGTTGGAATCTCTGAACCTAATTTCCGCGATTCGCCTGGGGAAGGAATCAGGAATTCTAAAAAAGATTACCCGCGCCGCTTTAAATCAGTTGACGGTGCTGGTTCAGCCGGCGCATTTGCAAAAAGTGTTTAAAAGGAATTTGCAATCGGAAGAACGCGACGTTTATCGCGCGCGATTTATCCGAGAATTTTTAAAAGATAAAATTAATTGACTGGAAGCAAAATTATTTTAATATTGTTGTTGTCAGAAGCGATTTAATGATTTTTAGCCATGGAGTCTTAACCTATGAAGAATAACTTTTCGAGCCGAGTGCAAATGGTCATTCAATTTTCCCGCGAGGAGGCGCTGCGTTTAGGCCACGATTATATCGGGACGGAGCACTTGTTATTGGGTTTGATCCGGGAAGGGGAGGGCATCGCTGTTGAAATTCTCCGCAACCTGGGGTGCGATCTCGATGAAATTAAACGCTCCATCGAAGACTCAGTGAAGTCGAGCGGCGATACCATGACCATTGGCAACATCCCGTTTACCAAGCGCGCGGAAAAGATTTTGAAAATGGCTTACGTGGAAGCGGAAAAATACAAATCCGATATCATCGGCACCGAGCACCTGCTGCTGGCATTGGTGAAAGAAAAAGACGGCGTGGCCGCGCAAGTGCTGATGAGCTACGACGTGACCTACGACACCGTGCGCGAAGAATTGGAAAACATTTTGCGCGGCGCTCCCAGCAACCGCGAATCCAACCCACAAAAATCAAAAACCCCGGCCCTCGATCATTTTGGCCGCGATCTCACCGAGCTGGCGCGCAAGGGCGAACTCGATCCCATCATCGGCCGCGACAATGAAATTCAGCGCGTGGCGCAGATTCTCAGCCGCCGGAAGAAAAACAACCCGGTGCTGATCGGCGAGCCGGGCGTTGGCAAAACCGCCATCGCCGAAGGCTTGGCGCTGCGAATCGTCGAGCGCAAAGTGCCGCGCATACTTCACAACAAGCGCGTGGTGACGCTAGACCTGGGCGCCATCGTCGCCGGTACCAAGTACCGCGGCCAGTTCGAAGAACGCATGAAGGCGATTATGAACGAGCTGCAGCGCGCCAAAGACGTCATTTTGTTTATTGACGAGCTGCACACCATCGTTGGCGCTGGCGGCGCTTCCGGCTCGTTGGATGCTTCCAATATGTTCAAGCCGGCGTTGGCGCGCGGCGAGCTGCAATGTATCGGCGCCACCACCCTCGACGAGTTCCGCCAGTACATTGAAAAAGACGGAGCGCTCGAGCGCCGCTTCCAGAAAATTATGGTCGATCCGCCCTCCGCCGATGAGACGCTGCAAATTTTGGAAGGACTGAAAGATCGCTACGAAAAACACCACAAAGTTTACTACGATGACGGCGCCATCAAAGCCGCGGTCAAACTTTCGGAGCGCTACATCACCGATCGCTTTTTACCCGACAAATCCATCGACGTGTTGGACGAGGCCGGCGCGCGCGTGCATCTTGCCAACATTGTGGTGCCAAAAGAGATCACCGAGCTGGAGGAAGAAATTAAAAAAGTACGCCGCGACAAAGACGCGGTCATCAAAGCCCAGGAGTTCGAGCGCGCCGCCATTTTGCGTGATCAGGAAAAGCGGCTTAACCGCAAATTGGACGCCGCCAAGCGAAGGTGGAAAGATTCCGAAGAAGATTATCTCGCAACCGTCACCGAAGATGATATCGCGGAAGTAGTTTCGATGATGACCGGCATCCCGGTGAAGAAAGTGGCGCAATCGGAATCGGAAAAGATTTTAAATTTGGAAGACGTCCTCAAGCGGCACATCATTGGCCAGGACGACGCCATCAAGCTGTTGAGCAAAGCCATCCGCCGCACTCGCGCGGGCTTGAAAGACCCGCATCGCCCCATCGGCTCCTTCATTTTTCTCGGCCCCACCGGCGTGGGTAAAACCCAATTGGCAAAAGAATTGGCAATCGCGTTGTTTGAAGATGAAGATTCATTGGTGCGCATCGACATGTCGGAGTACATGGAGAAATTCTCCGTGTCGCGTTTGACCGGCGCGCCTCCGGGATACGTCGGTTACGAAGAGGGCGGGCAGCTCACCGAAAAAGTGCGCCGCCACCCCTACAGCGTGGTCTTGTTTGATGAAATCGAAAAAGCCCATCCGGATGTATTCAATATCCTGCTGCAAATTTTGGATGACGGCCAATTGACCGACGGCCTCGGCCGCCGCGTGGATTTCCGCAACACTATTTTGATCATGACCTCCAACATCGGCGCGCGCGAAATCCGCAAAGGCGGCGGCATCGGGTTCGCAGCCATCCGCGACGACATCGACTACGAGGCTATGCGCCACAAAATCATGGACGAGGTCAAGCGCATTTTTAATCCGGAATTCATCAACCGCGTCGATGAAATTGTGGTCTTCCGTTCGCTGGCCAAAGAACACATGCTGCAAATCGTGGACGTGGTGATTGCCGAGACTTTGAAGAAAGTCGAAGACATGTCCATCGAAGTGGAGCTCACCAAGAGCGCCAAAGAATTCGTGGTGGAACGCGGATTCGATCCGGTGTATGGCGCGCGGCCGCTGCGCCGCACCATCCAAAAGTATGTGGAAGATCCGATTGCGGAAGAAATTCTCAAAAATAAATTCTCCGAAGGCAGCCGCATACAGGTGCGCAAAAAAGGCGAGGAGCTGGAGTTTGTGGAAGTGGAGCGCAAAAAGATCACCAAAGTTGCCCCGAACCGCAATAAACAAAAACCCAAAGAACAAGAGATCGAAGGATAACGTCATTTTTAATAAAACACCGAATGACACTGGAAGCGCAGAATTGACGTGAGCCGGAATGTTACCACGAAGATCACGAAAAATAAAAGCTTCATGATCTTCGTGGTAAATCATTCAGGTTAGCAGAACCCAGTCAAAAAATATTTTCGGTGTATTTCGGTGTTAAATTTCGTAGGCGGGTTTAAACGATTCTGCTGGCTCCCACCGATCGCGGTTTAAGAATTTTTCTTGCTTTGGTTTTGCCCCGTCTTTATATTAAGCTCGCGTTAATTAAGGATGATTCATGTTAATAAGCAGTGTGCACGTCAAAGCTTTTCGGTCGATTTTTGAATTAACTCTGCCCGTGGATCCAAAAGTGAGCGTGCTGATTGGCGCCAACGAAAGCGGCAAAACCAATCTCCTGCGCGCCCTCGAGTCGTTTCGCCCGGATTTCCCATTTACCAACCACCTCACCTGCCAATACTCCGATTACTACTATCAAGGCAAATGTCCGGAAATCACGTTTGAGTTCACTCAGCTTTCGCGCGACAACAAAAGAAATTTGATGCCGATTTCCGAGGCGTTTAAAGACGTGGAAAAATTCCTGGTGAAAAAGGATGGCCCCGAACTTTCGAACTATCATGTTTACGCCAACAACGAAGAGATCAAAATTCTCAACATGCGGCGATTTTTGGAGCTGCTGCCGAAAATTTTGTACTTCGAAAGCATTTCGTTGATCAAGAATCGGGTGGAGCTGGAGACGTTGTTGAACGGCGACAAGAATTTTCTCACCGAAAGAAATTTGCTCAAGATCGGCGGGCTGCAAAATAATTTTGAAATCATCTTTGAAGATTCGACGCGCGGCCGCCGCGCCAGCGAAGAAGCCGGCCGGCTCATCACCCAGCAAATCCGCCGCGTCTGGTCGCAGGAACCCACCATCGAAATCAAGCTCAACGTCAACGGCAAAGTTTTGTACATCGACATTTCCGACGGCACGACCGTGTATGACACGCCGGAGTCGCGCAGCCTGGGCTTCCGCTGGTACTTGTCTTTTTACATCAATTTTATCGCGCAAACGTTCGAGGCCAAAGCCAATGAATATTTTTTTCTGCTGGATGAGCCCGGCATCCATCTGCATCCCGCTGGCCAGAAAGATTTAACGCGCGTCATCGAAGACCTCGCCATCAAAAATCAGTTGATTTTCACCACCCATTCGCCGTTTATGATCAATCGCGAGTTTCCCCAGCGCGTGCGGCTGGTCACCAAAGGCCGCGAAGGCACCAAAGTCGATGCCTACGCCTATCGCGAAAACTGGAAGCCGCTGCGGCGATCCATCGGTCTGGTCATCGGCGATTTGTTTTTCTTCAACGACAGCAGCTTGATCTTGGAAGTGCCCTCCCGCAAAACTCCTCTCAGGAAACGGTTCCAACTTTTCCGATCCCATCCCGAGAAAGAGTCTTGAATAAGATCAACAAAACCGGCTCCATTTGCGATGTTCCCGGCGTCAAAGTCGGACATGCCCAGAACGAAGCCGGCATGACCGGCTGCACGGTGATTTTGCCGGAGAACGGCGCAGTCGCTGGCGTCGATATCCGCGGCTCCGCGCCCGGCACCCGGGAAGTCGAGACTTTGCGGCCGGTGCGGCTGGTTCCTAAAATTCATGCGATTCTGCTGACTGGGGGCAGCGCCTTTGGACTGGACGCCGCCGGTGGGGTGCAGCAATTTCTCGAAGAGCGCAATATCGGCTACGACGTGGGCATCACTAAAGTGCCCATTGTGCCGGCGGCGGTTATTTTTGATTTGCGGGAGGGCGATGCTAAAATTCGCCCGGATAAGCAAATGGGATACGCCGCCGCGGCGCACGCCAGTTCCAAAGCTCCACAAGAGGGCCGAGTCGGCGCGGGCTGCGGCGCCACTGTGGGAAAGGCAGCGGGCTACGAATTTCGCATGAAAGGAGGAGTGGGAACCAACTCCCTTAAATTGGGCGAGATGTATGTTGGCAGCCTGGTGGTGGTGAATTCGTTCGGCGATGTGGTTGACCCCTATTCCGGAGAAATTATCGCCGGCGCGCGCGACCCGCAATCCGGCGAGTTCATCAATTGCGAGCGCTATTTGAAAACCCACGCCATCGAGCCATTTGCGGTGGAACCCTTCCGCGCGGCCAGCAGCACCACCTTAGCGGTCGTCGCGACCGATGCCTTGCTGACAAAAGAAGAAGCCATTAAAATTGCGGAGATGGCGCAAGATGGGCTGGGCCGCGCGACGCGGCCGGCGCACACCCCGTTCGATGGCGACCTGGTGTTTTGCCTTTCCGTTGGCCAGAAACGGGGCAACGTTACCACCATCGGAAGCGCGGCTGCGGAACTGGTGGCGGACGCCATGGTGCGCGCGGTTAAAATCGCCAACAACCTCGACTGAAACAATTTTCAACAATAGAGTCCAAGCCGCTACCAAAAAAGAGCGCACGCAAAGACGCGGAGACGCAAAGATTTTTTTTATGCTTCTTAGCGCCTTTGCGGATTTGCGTGAGACTTTTTTGCAAAGAGTTCACGAACTGGAGGGAACCATGCTTTTTTCATATAACGGCGCCCACCCTAAAATTCACCCCTCTGTTTTTATTGCCGCCACCGCCACCATTATCGGCGACGTGGAGATTGGCGAAGATTCCAGCGTTTGGTTTAATGTTGTCGCGCGCGGCGACGTCAACCCCATCCGCATCGGCCAGCGCTCCAACATTCAGGACAACGCCACTCTGCACGTAACTTATCAAAGGTCCATACTAACAATTGGCAACCGGGTGACGATCGGACACGCCGCCATCTTGCACGGCTGTACCATCGAGGATGATTGTTTGATCGGGATGGGGGCGCGAATTTTAGATGGCGCGCGCATCGGGAGATTTTCGCTGGTGGCGGCTGGCGCGCTCATTCGCGAAGGCGAGAACATTCCTGAGCACTCGTTAGTGGCTGGGGTACCGGCAATTGTCAAGCGCTCGCTGACTTTGGAGGAGATTACTTTAATCAAACGCTCCGCGGAGCGTTACGTCGGGTACAAGCAAAATTATTTTAACGGCAGTTGCAAGCCGGTTTAAGCTTTTGGTTGGACGCCCTCTGTAATTCGGTCGGAAGGTTTGCCAAAAATGAAAACGATCGCCGTGAGCGCGATCGCGCCAGCCAGCAGCGACAGGTAGGTGTTGAAGCCCCAGCCGTTGGGAAGATAACCGCTCAACGAAGCTACCATTCCCACCAAAATGGCGTAGGGTAGTTGCGTGCGCACATGATCCACGTGGTCCGCAGCGGACGACATGGAAGAAAGAATCGTGGTATCGGAAATGGGAGAACAGTGATCGCCCATGACCGAGCCTGACAACACGGCGCCAACCGTGCCGATGAGAATTTCGTGGCTCAACGTGCTGTTGAGCCCGGCCTCCAACGGAAGCTGGTAGGCGATGGGAATGACGATGGGCGTCAGGATGGCCATGGTCGCCCACGAGGTGCCGGTGGAAAAACTGATGAACGCCGCGACGATGAAGGTCACGAACGGAATGATGTGGGGGGATAGAATGCCTTTGCTAAATTCGATGACGTAGTCGGCGGTGTGCAGGTCTTTACAAATCTCCCCGATGGCCCACGCCAGGATCAAGATCATGGCGGCCATCAACATCGACTTGTAGCCGTTGACCGCGGCGTTGAGAGTTTCGTTGAGCGTCAAAATTTTTTGAGACACGCTCAACGCCATCGCCGTGAGTAGGCCGGTGAAGGCGGCCCACATCAAAACCGAAAACGAGTTCGCCGCCCCAAAGATATCTCCTAATTTTGCCGTGGCCGCTGCTTCTCCCAGCGACGTTCTGCCATCTAAATACAAACCCACCAGGGTCACCCCGATCACAACTATGATTGGAATGAGGGCGTTGTACCACCGCAGCGGCGTGCGCTCGTCGGCGGTCATATCCAGCGCCGCGCTGTCGGTGAGGGGTTGCGCGCCGTCGCGTAAAACTTTGCCAAAGCGCAGCGCCCGTATCTCGGCGCGATACATAGGGCCAAAATCGCGCTGCGCCAACGCGATGACCAACACAAATAGAACGGCCAGGATGCTGTAAGTAGAAAACGGAATCGACTCCAGAAAAATATTGTAGGCGTTGTGCTCGATTTTCAGGGCATCGAACGCTTGATCGATCAGGCCGATTTGAAATCCGATCCAGGTGGAAATCAACGCAATCGAAGCGATGGGCGCCGAGGTGGAGTCCACGATGTACGAAAGCTTTTCACGAGAAACGCGCAGGCGATCGGTGAACGGGCGCATGGTGTTGCCGACGATGAGCGTGTTGGCGTAATCATCAAAAAAAATCAGCACCCCCATGGCCCAGGTCGCCAGTTGGCCGCCGCGCTGGTTCTTGGCAAATTTCGAAAGTTTCTGCACGATGCCTTGCGTGCCGCCGGCTTTGGAGATCACGCCCACCATCCCGCCCAACGTCATGCTAAAAATCAGAATCGAGGCGTGGCTGGAATCGGCCAGCGCTTTCACGAGATAGGTGTCAACGGTTTTGATAAAGCCCTGCAGCGGGTTGTAGTCAAAAACAAACATGCTGCCTAACCAGACGCCGCAAAACAGCGAGAGCAGCACCTGCCGCGCGATGAACGCCAGCGCAATAGCGAGGATCGGCGGCAGCAGGCTCAAGATGCCGGGGATGACCCGCGTTTGCGCCTCGGCGCGAATTCCATCAAGTACAACCGTTACGGCCTGGCTGCCGGTCTTGCGAATAGCGGCATTGGAAATCGTTGCGCGGCCGTCGCGAAATTCGATGCCCTCGATTCGTTTATAAATTTTTGCGGAAGTTTTGATTTCTAATCCGGAGACGAGAGCGATTCCCGAAAAAGCCCGCGCGAGGGCGCTGTCGCCGGTCATCGCCTGAATGTTCACCTCGAAACTGGCGTCCTTCAAAACCAGTTTTGGGAGGTTCAATTTCAGGTAGGCGATTCCATCGACCGGCGCTTCGGATGTCTGCGCTGAAAGGCTGCTCGCCAAAATTCCAAACCAAACCGCCAGGGCAGCGACGAGTCGCCGGTGGGTTAGAGGGAAAGTTGTCATAGAGGATTTTTTGAGCCTCATTATAAGAAACCGTCTTAAAAAAGTAAAGCACAAACTTGCTTTTACTTCAAATTATCCTAAATTAAATTATTGCTCCGAACAACCTTTCAGAAAAATGAGACGCCATCCGCCGGCGAGGGCGATGTTTATTTGCGCCCTGTGCACATTTAATCTGCTTTATTCCGCGAGTGCGCTTTCCACCAACGACTGGCGAACGCGCTACGTTGCTCGTCCCCCTGCTGAAGCCTCTTTGGCCGACTCGCTGCTGCGCGCATCCTCGGCTGCGCGCAGCATCATCAATTTAAACGGACCTTGGGAGGCGCGGCTCAAGGGCGAAGCTCAGTGGAATTCCGTCTCCGTGCCGGGGGTGTATGAATTCGAGGGCGAGGTTGAATTTCGGCGGGTGTTTTCAGTGGGCGCTAACTTGGCGAGCAAAGCGGTCCACTTAATTGCTCTCGGCATAAACAATCGCTGCGAGATTTATGTCAATGATTCTTACGTTGGCCTGCACAACGGCGGCCACACTTCTTTTGAGTTGGAAATTCCCACGGAGGCGCTGCGCCCGCTTGCTGAAAATGAGATTCGTGTTGTGGTGGACAACCGGCTGCACCCCCGCGCCAGCTTGCCGCCGCGCCATCGCTTGCATTTTCCATTCAACTACGGCGGGATTTTCCGAGATATCTTTTTACAAATTTCCGCGGCGGTTGCCATCGAAGATGTGCGTATCGCGGAAACGTTTGCGACAGATTACACCCGCTGCGATCTGATTGTGGAAACGCACATTCAAAATCGTCTGCGCGATCTGGAAGACCCCGTTGCCTGCCGGGTTGAGTTATGGGATGCCGCCGGCAAAGGTTTAATTAGTCGCTCGCCAGCGCATGATTTGATCTTCACTGTGGGCGCGGCGAACTGCACGATCGATCTGGAAATTCCACAGCCAGCATTGTGGTCTCCCGAGCGGCCAGCCCTGTATCAGCTTCGGCTTTTCTTAACGCGAAATTCGGAAATCATCGATGAAGTGGTGAAGCGGATCGGTTTTAAAGCTTTCAGGATTGCCGGCGGGCGCTTCATGTTAAACGGCCAGCCTTTCGAGATCAGAGGATTCGATTGGGCCGAGACCGCCGTGGACGCCGGCGCGATTTTCAGCGCCGCCGAAGCCCGCCGGCAAGTGCGGCGAATCAAAGAGAGCGGCGCCAACTTGGTGCGGATTTTCGGGACGCCCGCGCCGCCGTTTTTTTTAGACGCCTGCGACGAGATCGGCCTGTTGGTTTTTCAGGAAATGCCGCTGCACACGATTCCGGATAATTTTTTTCTCAATCCGGAGTTTGTCGATCTGGCTCAAAACTATTTTGAGGAAATGCTGAAGCGGGATGCGCTGCACGTCGCCACGGCGGGCTGGGGGCTGGGAACGGATTTGTTGACGGAACGTCCAGCCACGGTCAACTTTTTAAATGAACTGCGGGAGCGGTTGCGCAAGCGATCGTCTCTGCCGGCCTACCTTTCTTTTCGTTTTGTAAAAAAAATCGCACCATTTTCCGGGTTCGAGTTTGCCATCGTCGAGGGCTATTATCGTTCCGCCGAGCACATCATCGATATGTCGAATTCTTTGGCGGCGGTAACCGGGCCGCGTCCGCTCTTGTTGTCGCTGGGATCTCCTTTGCTCATTCACCATGAAAGCGGCGGCGTTGCGCGGGCGATGGACGCGCCGCGCAATTCCGTGATGATATCCAAGTATCGCAAAGCCCAGCAAGTCCAGGCCGAGATGCTGCGGAGTACGCTGGCGCGAATGGATTCTACTCACCGCGCCGCGGGCGTCTTGTTTCATACTTTTAGCGACTGGCGCGAGGCGCGTCCCAATCTGCTTTTTGCCCGCGAGCCGGCGCCGGATGTGCATCGCTCTGGCATCGCGGCTGGCGCCGTGGAATCGCGTCTGGCTTATGAAATCGCGCGGTCGTTTTTTGCAAAAGCGCCGGCGAAAGCTGTTTCTGTCACCGCGGCCGAAGCTCATTATCCCATCATCTATCCAATTGCGGGAATCGCAAGCATCCTGATTTTTCTTTTCAATCTCAATCGCGATTCCCGTTTGCGGGCGAACCTGCGCCGGGTATTTTTGTATCCTCACGGTTTTTACGTTGAGCTGCGCGAGCGCAGAAAGACGCCTTTTTTTCACACCATCCTGTTGAGCTTTGTCATTAGTTTGTTGATCAGCATCATCCTTTCCAGCATCGCTTTTCGATTTCGCGACCACTTGCTTTTCAACTCATTGCTGGATCTTTTTTTCGCCTCGCCGCCGCTGAAGCTGATGGTGATTCGCTTGATTTGGAATCCGCTGCTCTTCATCCCCGTATGTTTTTTGGCGCTGATCCTTCTTGGTATCGTTGTCACGATTTTTTTGAGAACGCTTGATTTGGTTATCGGTGAAAATACGCCCGCGACCCAGTTTTATACGATGGTGGTTTGGGACAGCGCGAACTTTCTCTGGCTGCTGCCGATCGTTCCCATCTATTATCGCATCATCAGTCAGACCGGCGCCGCGAGTTATGCCATCCTGCTGGTTCTGCTGTTTGCGGTTTGGACCGCCATCCGCATTTTTCGCGGCAGCCGGGTGGTTTTTAATTTGACGTTGTTCAACGCCCTTTTCACGGCGGTGATTTTAGGGCTGTTGATTTTAGGCGGCGCCTGGTGGTACATCGACCAGCGCTACGCCCTGTTCGATTATTTGCCGTTCTATCGCGCGGCGTTTTAAAATCCGTGAGCCTGAATCATTCACCGCAGAGAGAGCCGAGAACGCAGAGCTTATCAAAATCACTGAAAGTCCACACGGATTGTCCGCCTGGCGGATCCGCTTTGGCGGAAGGAATCACACGGATTTTTCAAAAGCTTTATCAGTGTTTCTTAAATCCGTGTGGTCACTTGTTTGGTTGCCTGCGCCGGCGGGCGGCTCGTCCGCGTCAGGTTAGATAAATCTTTCTAATTTTTCTAAAAATGATTATATTTTGACAATTCAATTTTGAACAGCCATGTTGAAAGATCGTTACCCCTATTTTTTAGCTAACCGCCCGGTGATGCCCAATGCCGATCTCGAGGTCGCGGATAAATACACCGGCGAAATTGTCGCCCGCGTGGCCATGGCCGACGCCAAGGCCATCGATCACGCGATCGCCAAAGCGGTGGCGGCGCAGGAGGCGCTGCGGCACATGCCGGCCTTCCGCCGCCAGGAAATTTTGAATCACTGCGTGGAGCGTTTCCGCGAACGCTTCGACGAGCTGGCGATGACGCTGTGCATCGAAGCCGGCAAGCCCATCAAAGACAGCCGCGGCGAAGTAACCCGCCTCATCGACACCTTTCGCATCGCCGCCGAGGAATCGGTGCGCCTCACTGGCGAAGTTTTGCCGCTGGATATTTCCGCCCGCGCCCAGGGCTACTTTGGGATGTGGAAGCGCGTCCCCATCGGCCCGTGCTCGTTCATCTCGCCATTTAATTTTCCATTGAATTTAGCGGCGCACAAAGTGGCGCCGGCGCTGGCGGTGGGCTGCCCGTTTGTACTCAAGCCGGCCAGTCTCACTCCAATCGGCGCGCTGATCATCGGCGAGGTGCTGGCGGAAACCGATCTGCCGGAGGGCGCGTTTTCGATCCTGCCCTGCCGCCGCGACGGCGCCGAATTGTTCACCACCGATGAGCGTTTGAAGCTGCTGAGCTTCACCGGCTCGCCGGCCGTGGGCTGGGAGCTGAAGGCGAAAGCCGGAAAAAAGAAAGTAGTTTTGGAATTGGGCGGCAACGCCGGCTGCATTGTGGATGAGGACGCCGACCTGGAGGACGCCGTGCAGCGCATCGTGTTTGGCGCGTTCTATCAATCCGGACAAAGCTGCATCAGCGTGCAGCGCATTTTCGCGCATGAAAAAATTTATGATGAATTCAAAGACAAGCTGGTCGCCGCGACTCGCAAATTAAAAATGGGCGACCCCAAAGACGAAAGCGTGTTCATCGGCCCGATGATCTCGGAAGCCGAAGCCGCGCGCCTCCAGCAGTGGATCGAAGAGGCGCTGGCGGCCGGCGGCAAGCTGCTGTGTGGCGGCCGCCGCGACGGCGCAATGTTAGAGGCGACGCTGCTGGAAAATGTTCCCAAGAATCAAAAGGTGTGTGCGCAGGAGGCGTTCGGCCCGGTGGCGCTTCTTTCAAAATTTAACGATTTTGATCAGGCGCTGGATGAAGTGAACGACCGCGCCTTTGGCTTGCAGGCCGGCGTGTTCACCCGCGACATTTACAAAGCCCACAGAGCCTGGGACAAATTGGAAGTGGGGGGCGTCATCATCGGCGACGTGCCCTCCTGGCGCGTCGATCACATGCCCTACGGCGGCGTCAAAGACAGCGGCCTCGGGCGTGAGGGCATCCGTTTCGCCATGGCAGAAATGACGGAGATTCGTTTGTTGGTTTTACGGTTTAAATAATTATTATGACCAAAGAAGTCAAAAAAAGAATTCAAGCTCTCAAAAAACGGCTGGCCGAGCTCGGCGACGCCCAAACTACCGAACGAGTCGATGTGATGACTGAGTTGGCGTGGGAGACTACGTTTCTGGAATCGATGCCCACTTTGGAAATGAGCCAGGAGGCCTATGCCTTATCCGAGAAGTTATCTTATGAGCACGGCTTAGCGAGCAGCAGCCGCAACTTGGGGCTGGTTTATTGCAATCTGAGCGATTATAACTCGGCTTTACGCTACGCTTACGCCGCCTTGAACCACTTTGAATTGATTGGCGATAGGATCGAGCTTTCCAGCGCGCTCACCATCATTGGCATCACTTATTGGAACCTGGGAAATTTCGACCTGGCGTTGGATTATCTCCACAAAGCCGAGCGCGAGCTGCAGGGCAGCGATTACGAATATCGCCTGCCCTGGGTTCTTACAACTCTTGGTGGGGTTTATCGCGATCTCGGCGATTTAGAGAAGTCGCTGTCGTATCACCAAAAAAGCTTAGAGATGTTCAAAAATTATGACATCCCCCTCGGCGTTGCCCGTGCGCTCTCTGGTATTGGTAATGTTTATGAGGGTTTGGGAGACTACGAGAAAGCGCTGCTGCACCATGATGAGAGCCTCAAGATTTTCCGCGACATTTCCAATTCGTTGGGCGAGGCGCGGGCGTTGAATGACATGGGTGTGGTGTATCAGGCGCTCAATCAATTAGACGAAGCGCTTTCCTATCATCAAAGCAGTCTGCGGATTCGAGAAAAGCTGGCCAACCGCAACGCCGAGATCACCAGCTTATTAAATATCGGGCGCACGTACAACCAAAAACGTGAGCCGGCGAAAGCGCTGGAGGTGTTGTCCAAGGCGTTAAAGTGCGCGGAAGAAATCGATGTGCGGCCCAAGCTCTACCAAATCCACCACGCCCTGGCCGATGCCTATGAGCTGCAGGGCGATCTTCACAGCGCGCTCAAACATTTGAAATGCTATCAACAAATCAAAGAAGAAGTCTTCAGCGATGAAGCGAAGACGCGGCTGAAAAATTTGCAAATTCATTTCGAGGTGGAGAAGACCGAGAAAGAAGCCGAAATTCATCGCTTGAAAAATATCGAGCTTAAAAAGGCGCTGGACGATTTAGAAAAAGTCAACCGCGAGCTGCGCGAAACGCAATCCCATTTGGTGCAGTCGGAGCGGATGGCGCTGCTGGGCCAGCTCACGGCCGGGATTGCCCACGAGATCAACAATCCCATCGGCGCCATCAAAAGCTCTGCAGATATTTTGCTGCGCAGCATTTCCAAAATCCAGCAGTTGGTGGAAGGCAGCGAGTCCGCGAAGACGCTGGCCGAAAACGCGCGTTTTCAAAAGGCCGTCGAAGTTCTCGAACTCAACTCCAAAACTTTGCTAGCGGCTTCGGACCGCATCGCCGGCATCGTTGAGAGCCTGAAAAATTTTGCGCGCCTCGACGAGGCCGATTTCAAAATGGCCGACATTCACCAGGGCCTCGAAAGCACCTTGACGCTCATTCAGCATGAATTCAAAAAGGGCGTTACCATCCACAAAGAATTTGGAAAGGTCTCGCCGATTTATTGTTACCCCAATCAGCTCAATCAGGTTTTTATGACCCTGCTGCGCAATGCCGCCCAGGCCATCGAAAAGGAGGGCCGCATCACCATTCAAACCGGCGCGGAAAACGGCAACATTTTCATTCGCATCCGCGACACTGGCCGCGGCATTCCGCCGGAAATCCGGGCGTCGCTCTTTCAGCTTAATTTTACTACCAAGAGCTCGCGGGTGGGATTAGGGATGGGGCTGCACAACGCTTACAACATCATTCAACGCCACCGCGGCCAGATCGAATTTGAAAGCGAGGTGGGGAAGGGCACGGAGTTTCGCATCACCCTGCCCACCAACGCCGCGCTTTCTGAAAAATAGTCGCTATGAATGAATCAAAGAAATCATTGCTTCCCAACCTGGCGCTGTCGCTGGCCACGTTGGTGGTTTGTTTTGTCGTATTGGAAATCGCCGCCCGCATCTATCTGGTGAATTTCGCCGACGAGGATATTTTTTTCCGCTACGCCTCCCTGCAGCAATTAGAAGATCGGCTTAAGAAAAAAGGCCAGGCTTATTTCAAAAAATCGTTTCACCGCTATCTCGGTTACTATCTCACCCCGAATTATCAAAGCGGCAAAAACAAGCACAATTCGTTGGGATATCGCGGCGAGGAGATCGCGCTGCCGAAACCGGCGAACGAATTCCGTATCGTTTGCCTGGGTGGTTCCACCACCTACACCTCTGGCGTGGAGGACTACAATCTTTCCTACCCGGAGTTGCTGGAGCAGGAGATTTTGCAGCGGGGGTACGCGAACGTCAACGTCATCAACGCCGGCGTGCCGGGCTGGACCAGCTTTGAATGTTTGATTAATTTTCAATTCCGTGTGTTGGATTTAGAACCGGACTTGATTATTTTTTACGAAGCCATTAACGATATCCACACCCGCCTGGTGTGGCCGCCGGAGGCCTACCGCGGCGACAACTCCGGCGCCACTATGCCTGCGGTGACCAATGTTTTCATGCCCAGCATTTTTGAATACAGCGCCATCATTCGCTTCTTTCTGGTGCGCGCCGGCGTCACCCAGCCGCACGCCGATATCACCAAAACCATCGACCGCCACGCCAAAACCTACTACGGCGATAATTTTCAAAGACAGAAAATGAACCACAGCTACCCCAGCGGCGCCTTCGAAGACGTAAGCGCCAGGCGCATGTTGGAAATCAACCGTCCGATTTATTTTCAGCGCAACGTCGAAAACATCGTGCTCTCGGCGCAGGCCCGCAACATCACCGCCGTGCTGGCGACTTTCGCCTTTTCTCCGCTTTTTGAAAACGAGCCGCGGGTGGCTTCGGAGGAGTACATCGCGGCCTATCAAGAAATGAATGACGTGCTTAAAACGGTTGCCAAACAAAAGGGCGCCCACTTGTTTGACTTCGCCAGTCTTTTTCCCGTCGACAAAAAATACTACCACGATGGCCGCCACGTCAACGAGCAGGGCGCGCGCTTGATGGCAAAGTTGTTCGCCGGTTATATTGTTGACAACCACTTGATCCCGAGCGATCACCTCCGCCATTTTACCTCCAAAGGTTTGAACTGAAGTGGCCGGTTATTCAAAACGATCGTTGGTGGAGAAACTCGGAATCAAAGCCGGCAGCGCCGTCCTTTTTTTGAACGCGCCCGAAAATTATTTTGTAATTTTAGGGCCGCTCCCACAAAACGTCCGAATCGCAACCCCCGGAGGCCTCAAGCCTGCGGGGGCTGAGGCACTGGATTTTATTCAATTTTTTACGACGCAGCGCGCCGAGCTGCAAAAGCATTTTCCTGATTTGAAAAAATCGCTGGCGCAGGACGGCGCGCTGTGGATTTCCTGGCCGAAAGGCTCATCCAAAGTTAAAACCGATCTCAATGAAAACCGCGTTCGCGAAATCGGTTTGAAAAATCATCTTGTCGATGTCAAAGTTTGCGCGGTGGACGAAGTGTGGTCGGGATTGAAATTCGTCTATCGCCGCCAGGATCGAAAATGAAAACAACGAAAGCCGTTGCATTGCAAATTCCGGAAGTTGGGATGGTGACGTTCAAACGCAGCCGGCGCGCCCGGCATTTGCGCATTCGCATCAAGCCGTTTGCAGGCGTGTGCGTTTCGGTGCCGGTGGGGGTGAGCCTTTCCGCCGCGCAGGACTTTGTCCAGCGTCACAAAAAATGGATCGCCAAACACCTGCAAAAAATTCGCGAAGCCGAGAAGCAGGCGGTGGTTTACGACGGCCGCGGCGAGCTGCGCACTCGCCGCCACAAGCTGGATGCTCGCGCCGCAGAGGTGGGGGCGATTCACGTCCAACTGGCGAAAGGAGTCGTTCGCGTGCGCTACCCGCGCAAGCTGCCGCTGCGCCATCCGCGCGTGCAGTCGGCCATTCAGCGCGGTTTGATCGCGGCCTATCGCATTGAAGCGCAGGGCTATTTGCCCGAACGATTACGATGGCTGGCGCAGCTGCACGGCTTCTCTTTTAACCGGGTATTCATCAAAAATCACAAATCGCGCTGGGGAAGCTGCTCGTCCCGCAACAACATCAACCTGAGTTTACACCTCATGCGCTTGCCCGATCATTTGGTCGATTATGTTTTGCTGCATGAATTGGCGCACACCCGCGTCCCAAATCACAGTGCGGATTTCTGGAAACTGTTGGAATCGGTTTATCCGAACGCCAAAGCTGCGAACAAAGAATTGCGCAAATTTGCACAACAAATGTGAAAGGATGGCATGATGAAGAAATTCTCTGGGCTTTTTTTGTTGGTGTTTCTATCGATCGCCGGCGCAGCGGCGCAGGAAATCAAAGTGGCGACGTACAATATTTATTTTCTCGATGAAGGCATCACGCCGACGCGCAAACAGCGTTTGCAGCAAGTCCTCGCCGGATTGGATGCGGACGTGATTGGCTTTCAGGAAATCAACACCCGCGCCGGCTTAAGGAATATCCTGCCCGCGGAGTATGACATCGCCATGGCGGACGATCCCGAAGAGGTGCAGGAATTGGCGCTGGCTGTGCGCCCGCCGCTAAAAATTCGCTCCTTTCGCTCGGTTTTTCCGGATACGATTTATGATCACGCGTTTCCGCGCAAGCGCGATTTGCTGGAAGTGCGAGTTGACGGATACGGCAAAAATTTTGTGTTTCTCGTTCACCACGCCAAGTCCCGACGCGGCGGCCGCAACGAAACCGCCAGCCGGCGGGAGGCGGCCTCAAAATTGATGGTAGATTACATCAAGTCAAAATTGAAAAAACGCAACGTTATTTTACTGGGCGATTTTAACGATAACCCGGACGATCGTTCGCTCAACATTCTCGAATACGGCAGCGCCAGCGCAGCGGGCGGAATCGACGTTCGCGAGGACACGTTTTTGTTTAACGCAACCGAAAGGCTGTTAGAAAAAGATTATTGTTCCTACGGCTATAATTATCTCTTCGACTCCACCGCGCTCCCCGACACCTTCGACTTAGTGGTTGCCGGTTCCCGCGCCGAAAACAACAAGTGGCGCGACAAGCCGCACGATTTTATGAACGACGTCAAAATCAAAACCATCCTCTTCGATCAGATTTTACTTTCGAAGAATTTAAAATCCAAAGTGGTGGCGGTGGGAATTTTTAATCGCTCGGTTGCGATCACAGGCAAACCCTCGCGGGTAGAATTTGTTGATGGCAAGCTGCAGTACACCGAGCGCCGGGATTTGGCTTCGGATCACGTGCCGGTTTGGGCCGTCTTGAAATTAAGGTAACCATGCCATTAAAAAAAATTACGCTGATCCTGCTTTTGATCATTCTTCTGCCTGCACTATTCTTTACCGGTTACGAGCTCAACTCTCTATCCGCAAACGAAAAATTGCTCAGCGAAATTTATCGCCGGCAATTGGATGCGATTCTTTTTTCCGTCAACCAGTACGCCTGGGACCGTGTGAACAACTGGGTCAGCAAACTCAACCTGGCGTTCATTGAAGCGCGCGATCACTCCGATCGGACAATTCAATTCATGTTGCAAAAATTCTTGTCGGAAAACCGAAACCTCTTAGCGGCGTTTCTTTTGAATACTCAAACTCAGAGTTTTGTTTTGGTGCAAGTTGGTGGAGAGGACGCCGCTCTGCGCCAGATTCTCACGGAAGCTTTCGAGACCCAGCAAGAAACTACAGCGCGATTGGAAAGAATGAAACGCTCTGGTTATCGCAAGATCGAGTCAATTATGTTGCCCGCTTTCGACGAACAAGACAGCGAGAACCTGGCATTGATTTTTGTTTCTGATCTAAGCCGTGCTGATATTGCGGGCCTGGTTTTGAATAGCGACTCATTCGTGCAGCAGGTGCTGTCGCCGAAGCTGCAGGAGGCGGCGGGCCAGGAGTTTATTCTGGCGGTTTTTCAAGAGAACCGTTCGCAGCCGATATTTTCAACGGCGCCGATTCAAGTGCAAGAGAGCAAGCAACAAAAAAACCTCTGGCTTTTTCCCAACCATTTTTTGGGCATCCGCCCGCAGGGTGAAACGTTCGAGGAGCTTGCCCGCAGCCGATTTTACCGCAGTTTGCTGCTGATCATTATTTTAGATTTCGTGTTAATTTTGAGCGCCTGGGTGGTGTATCGCAATATAAAACGAGAGATGGAATTATCGCGATTGAAGTCGGATTTCGTCTCCAACGTTTCCCATGAACTCAAAACGCCCCTTTCCTTGATTCGCATGTTTGCCGAAACGTTGGAAATGGGCAGAGCACGTTCCGAACGCAAAAAGAAAGAATATTACCACATCATCCGCCAGGAGACTGAGCGCTTGACTCACCTGGTCAACAATCTTTTGAATTTTTCACGAATGGAAGCGGGCAAAAAACAGTACCAATTGGAGATGGCCAATTTAAATACCGTGGTTGAGAAAGTGTTGAAAAATTATCGCGTTCATTTGCAGGAACAGGGTTTTGATGTTTCGCTGCGACTATCTGAAGATCTTCCTGAGACCGCTGTTGACGCCGAGTCGATTTCCGAAGCTCTCCTCAACCTGCTGGATAATGCCGTTAAGTATTCCAACAGCCGGAAGTTTATCGCCATCAAAACGGGCGTTGATCAAGGCGACCTCTTCCTTGAGGTGGAAGATCATGGAATCGGGATTGCGCCGGAGCAGCACGATAAAATTTTTGATAAATTCTATCGCGTCTCGACGGGGTTGGTTCACAACACCAAAGGCAGCGGTTTGGGTCTGACGCTGGTGAGGCATATTATGGAGGCGCATGGCGGCGATGTGATCGTCAAGAGCCGCCCGGGCGAAGGCAGTTGTTTTCGGCTGGTTTTCCGAAATGCTGCGCAAACACAAAATGAGGATAAATGAACGATGCCTCGAATTCTGATTGTTGAAGACGAACCTCAGATGCGGCTGGGCCTGAAGGATAACCTGGAGTTCGAAGGCTACGATGTGGACTTTGCCGAGGACGGCCAGAGCGGACTCCAAAAAATGTTGGAGCAAACGTATGATTTGATTATTCTCGACGTCATGCTGCCAGGAATGTTCGGATTCGATGTTTGTAAAGCCGCTCGTGAAAAGGGAGTAAAAACTCCGATTTTGATGCTCACTGCCAAAGGCGAGGAGATTGACAAGGTTCTGGGACTGGAATTGGGCGCCGACGATTATGTTACCAAGCCGTTCGGTCTGCGGGAGCTGCTGGCGCGAATTAAAGCGATTTTGCGCAGAAAATCCGATGCGCCAGTTTCTGAAACGAAATTGACGATTGGCCAATTGGAGGTGAATTTCAAAACCTTCGAAGCCTTCCGCGATCGTCAATCGGTTTCGTTGTCTCACCGGGAATTTGAGGTGCTCAAATTTCTCTGGCGGAATCAAAATCAGACCGTCAGCCGCGACCAGCTTTTGACCGAAGTGTGGGGCTACGATGAGTTTCCCACCACCCGCACAGTGGACAATTTTATTGTGCGATTGCGCCAGAAAATCGAGGCCAACCCGGCGCACCCACGCCACCTTCTAACCGTTCACGGCGTCGGCTACAAGCTGGTGCTATAATTTTCTTTGACAATTTTTTACAATCTCAAACACAGCCATGACATCTGTGATATTTTAAGCCAGTATATTGAGTCAGAATTTTGAACCAATAAACTGGAGGCTTAGTCATGGCAAAGCATTTGTTTATTCTCGTTCTGATTGTTGGGGGAATGTTTTTCGCGAATTGCAGCGCGCAACTGCAGGTGTCGGGAAAGCCGACGCTGGATGCGGCGAAACTGAGCTACCCAAACGGCGTCTCCGAATCCATGCTCGACGCCGTTAAAAAGAATTATCTGCACAGCCTGAAATCCAACAATCTTGGCGTTCTCGAATCAACGGTTTTTTATGTGGTGAAATTCAGGCTGTTTTATCCCCAGCAGGATTGCGAAGAAATAGCAGCGGAATTGGACCGTTTGGCGATAACCGGCCCCACGCCGCGCATCCGTTACAAAGCGCAGCTCGCCAGCAATTTCATGCACAATAACGAATGGCTTTCAACGATAAAGAAGTCCGATTATAAAGATGCGGATCAGTTTTTCATCCTCCTCGCGGAAACGCTGCAATCGAAGTTTTTTGTATATGAAAACTGATGGCCTCCCCGAAGCGACTGTTGAAAAAGTCCAAAAACAGTAGCTGTCATGCCCGCATGCCTTTGGCGGGCATCCACGAAAACAACGGCTTATGGACTCCCGACAAAAGCGTTCGGGAGTGACAAAGACCTTTTTCAACAGTCGCGATGCAGGGAGCGGTTTTCGAAAAAGCGCTCCCTGCTAATTTTGATACTTTTCTCAGAAGGTGCAAGGATGATTAAGCTCCCTGGACATTTGAAAATTCGTGGGTTTCTAATTTTACTTTTAACGGGGGCGATATTTCCAAACTTTGCACAGGGGGACGATTGGATTCGCCTGCTGGATTTACGCGGACAATGGAAATTTGAAATCGGCGACAACCCGCAGTGGGCGCAGCCGAATTTGGACGATCGCAATTGGCAGAACATTTTCGTGCCCTCCAGTTGGGAAGACGAGGGCTTCCCCGGCTACGACGGCTATGCCTGGTATCGTAAACGTTTCACCCTGTCTCCCGATATTCGGGGAAAAACCCTCTATTTACACTTAGGGTATATCGATGACGTGGATCAAATTTTTTTGAACGGCCATTTCATTGGCTTCAGCGGCAGCTTTCCGCCGGAATATTTCACAGCCTACCACGTTAATCGCATTTATATTCTGCCCACCGAGTATCTTAATTTTTCGGGGGAGAACCTCATCGCGGTGCGCGTGTTTGATGAACAGTTGGAAGGGGGAATTGTGCGAGGTCAGGTGGGATTGTTCGAGCAAAAGAATCCGTTAACTCCGGACACCCCGCTTGCTGGTTTGTGGAAATTTTCACCTGGCGATGACATGACGTGGAAAAAGCCGGAATTCAATGACAATAATTGGCGCCCGATCCTGGTGCCGTTAAATTGGGAAACCCAGGGATATCCGGACTACGATGGCTTTGCCTGGTATCGTAAAAAATTCCGGCTCAGCAAAGAGTACGGAAACGAAAATCTGATTCTACTGCTTGGAAAAATTGATGATTTGGACGAAGTCTATCTCAACGGCGAGCACATCGGCCGCACTGGACGCATCTACCAAAATCGCAGCCGCATCTCCATTCGCGGGGATGAGTGGTTGGAGCTGCGAGCTTATTACATCCCGCGTGAGCATCTCAAATTTGACGGAGAAAACGTCATCGCGGTGCGGGTGTTTGATGGGCTGATTGGCGGCGGAATTTACGACGGCCCCATCGGGATCATCACTCAGAAGCGCTACAAAGACTGGTTTAGAAAGTATGGCCGGAAAAGCGGATCGATTTGGGATATTTTTTACTAAGCGGTGAAATATTTATTGTTAAAGGGGAGAGCCGCAAACCTGAGCAAAAAATTCGGCGGCACGGGTTCCAGGCTTGCGGCCCAGCGCGCAGGCTTGCGGCCCAGCGCGCCGTTTATTATTTCTGGGTCGTCGCGACGACGATATCCCCTTTGGTGCCTTCGACAATCGCGATTAATTCATTCTGTTCAAAAGGGCAAAGAACATTTTTGCTAGACGAAGTTTCGTTTTCATTAGATTACCTCCTCTACCTTCAAATGATAGATGCACCTATAATAAGTTTACATTCCCAGCACCTTCTTCGAGATGTGCATCGTCACCAGCACGTGCGGCACATCCACCACCTCCGCGATTTTCAGATCGGCCGCCAGTGAGCAGAGAACGTAGGCCTCGTTGCGCGTGAGACCGTGCTCATTGACGAGGTAATCGATCATGTAGCGCGTGGCTTTTTTCGCGGCTTCATCGATGGTGGTGGCGAAGCCGGTCACCGCGTAGTAGTCGGCGGTTTCGTACTGCGGCTCGGCCATCTTTTTATTTTTGATGACGTCCACCTGATAAACAATGCGCATCGGCGCTTCGATGGCGGTGCCGCACACTTCGCCGAGTCCCTGAGCGGCGTGGGTGTCGCCGATGGAAAACAGCGCGCCTTTGACAAACACCGGGAAGTAAACCGTGGTGCCTTCCACGAGATTGGGATCATCCATGTTGCCGCCGTTGGCGCGCGGCGGAATGGTGGAGAGGAGGGAGTCAGTGGCCGGCGCCACGCCCATCACGCCGGCAAACGGCTTCAGTGGAATTTTGATTTTGTCATTGAAATGCGCCACGGCGGCGTCTTTGCCGAGTTTGAAGGTTTTCAAAAGCGGCTCGCTGAATTCCTCCGCCAAAAATCCGAAGCCGGGAAAAATGCCGGCCCAGCCCCAATCGCCAATTTCAATTTTATGAAGCTTCACCGCCAGCACGTCGCCGGGTTCGGCGCCCTCCACAAATACCGGGCCGGTGAGTGGGTGAATGGGATCGAATTTGACATTCGGCACATCGGCGGAAGTGGAGTTGATGTTGAGTTGGCCGTCGGTGGCTTCTTCGGTGTGCACTTCAATCACCGCGCCCGATGGCACGGTCAACACTGGCGGAATGCTAGCGCTGAATTTGTTGTGGCTTTGATCGGCGGTGAGAAAATATTTCGGCTCCGGCGTGGTGGAGCCGCTGACGTTTTCATAGCGCGAAGAAATGATGATGCCAAAGATGACCACCATCAGCAAGATAAGCGCAGAAACAAAAATTTTTTTTGAGTTCATCGCTTTCCCTCCTCGAATAAGATTTGTACGTAGGGGGCTGTTTAAAAAGCCAATGTCACTGCGCGGGCCGTTGTTTGCCGAAGCAGTCTCCACGCTCAAAATCACCAGATCACTTCGCAAAAAACGCTCGCGATGACAGCTTTGTTAAAAACGGCAGGTTTTGCGGAGAGTAATATAAACTATTTTATTTCCGGATCAAATGTTTCCATCACCCAAATGTCAGATTGGCTGGCCACGACCGTGCAGACGATCTGGCGGCTGTTCGGGGTCATGGCGATGCCGTTGTCTGGGGAGATGTTTTCGAACGGCAGCGTCACGAGGGTTTTGGCCGGGCCGCCGTGAACGGGAATCATGCGGATTTCAAAAGGCTTGTGGTTGGGGTCCCACGCAAAGATCCACCGGCCATCAGCCGACCATTCGATTGGCAGAAGGCTGCCGCGGTAAATCAGAGTTTGTGAAGAGTCCGCCAGCGACAGCACCCACAAGCCGTCTTCGCGCGTGCCTTTGCGATTCCAAAACAGCACCACTTGCGAGCCGTCGGGCGAGTAGCGGGGGATAAACGTCCAGCCCAGTTCGGGGTGGCGGAGCAGCGGCGTCTCCTCGCCGGTTTGGGGATTGATGAAGTGGAAATTGCGGTTTCCCGGACGTTGGTACAAAATATGTTTTCCCGGCGCCCAACTGAGTCCAATGGAGTTCGAGCTTAACTCGCTTTGAGCAAACGGCTGCGGCGTGCCGCCCCGCGCCGGAATTTTCCAAACTCGAAATTTGCCATTTTGATTGGAGCCAAAGGCGATCTCATTTCCATCCGGACTCCACACCGCACTGGTGTTAAATGAGCTGAGAAACGTGAGCTGCTGCGCCGCGCCGCCGGCCAAGGGTATCACAAAAAGGTTGCTCACCGAAGGGTCGCCCATGCTGAACGCCAGCCATTGGCCATCCGGAGAAATACGCGCTGGCCCCAGACTCGAGGTGCTGGTGGTGAGCTTGGTGGTTTTTAAAGAAGTCGTTTTTTGCGAACGATCAAGCTGAACCAGCCAAAGGTTTGACGCCATCGATTCCCGGGTGTATAACATGCGGCGATTGTCTTTGGAGATCGTGAAGTAGTTGCCGGCCTGCAAGCCGCTGTGCAGCACCCGCGGGCCGCGGACGGCTTTGCCGCTGGCGCGGTCAATGTTGATTTTCATCAAATCTTTGGTTTGTCCGTTCCAGCGCAGAAAGTAAATGGCGTCGCTGGCCGCGGACCAGCGCGGCGACGGCAGCATCACGCTGTCGCTGATGACCGGCTGCTGCTGGCTACCATCGACTTTGATCGTCCAAATGGTGTACTGGCCGTCCCCGTCCTCGGTGAGAAACAGCAGGCGATCGCCAGCCGGCGACCATTCGAGTTCATGCATCCAGATGAAATCGCCAGCAACATCAATGGCAGAGGTGTGCTCGGTGCCAACGGTGGTCAGGAAAATTTTTTTGGTGTACCAATTGAGACTGGCGATGCGGCGGCGATCCGGCGACCAACTCAGGTCGCCGGCAGCCATCAAGGTGCGCGCCGGGCCGCCCAATCGCGGCACGATGACCGTTTTAAAAATCGAATCCACTGCCATAATCCAAAACATCAGCTCGGCTCCATCCGAGGACCACAGCAGCGAGCCGATGCGGGTGGTTGCCGGGTACACCTCCAAAACTTTGCCGCTCAGCAGGTCTTGCACCATCACCCGTTGCTCGCCGCTTTTGCCCACCACGTAGGCGATAAACTGGCCGTCGGGAGAAATGGCCGGCAGGGCGGCGTCGCCCACAAACGTCACCTGCTTGTGCATCGCGGGATCGGGCGGAACCGGTTTCGTACTGAATTGATAAACGGCCCAGGCGGCGAGCACGGCCGCCGGCAGCGCCAGCAGCCAGGATAATTTTGTCCGCTTTTTGATTTTTGGAACAGAGGGGATGAGATTGATTTTTTGCGAGGTGGTTTTGCGTTCGCGTTTTAAATCTGCTAAAAATTCATCAGCGCTTTGGAAACGGGTCTCGGGATCTTTGTCCAGCGCTTTATCCATGATGCGCTGCATCTCCGCCGAGAGGCCGGCTTTATAGCGCGCCAGCGGCTCCGGCTCATGGTTCAGAATCGCGTAGGCCAACGACATGGCGGCGTTCGGCTCGCCATGAAAGGGCAGGCGGCCGGTGAGCATTTCATACAGCACCACGCCCAGCGACCAGATGTCAGCGCGATGGTCGCTGTTCTCGCCGTGTAAAAGTTCGGGGGACATGTAGGCGAGGGTGCCCATCGTGGTATCGCTTTCGGTGATTTTAGTTGAGGACGCCAGTTTCGCCAATCCGAAATCCACAATCTTGGCCGCGCCCTCTTTGGTGACGATGATGTTCTCCGGTTTAATATCGCGGTGAATGATGCCGGCTTTGTGGGCGCGGGCGAGCCCCTGCGCGATTTGCATGGCGAGGTCGATGGCGGCGTTGGTGGTGAGCACCCCGCGCGCGATTTTTTCTTTCAGCGTTTCGCCGTCGTAGTAGGCCATGGCGATGAACATCTGGCCATCAACTGTTTGGTCGATTTCGTAAATGGTGCAGATGTTGGTGTGGTCGAGGGACGACGCGGTTTTGGCCTCCAGAATGAAACGCTGCTTTTCTTCGCCGTTGCCGCCAACTTGGGCCGGCAAAAACTTGAGCGCCACGAAGCGATCCAGCAGAACATCGCGGGCTTTGTACACCACGCCCATCCCGCCGGCGCCTAACTTTTCTTCGATTTTGTAATGTGAAATGGTGTCACCGATCATGGCGTCGTTCCCGCTATCTATCAAAATATCAAACAGGATTTGAGTCCCGTTCCCATCCCAATTTTTTTTAAACAGAAAAGCCGCTGGACCAAGAGCCGGCGGCTTTTTGTATGGCGCAAAATATTTTCAAACTAAAGCAAATCAGGGGGTTCTTAACTTACGTAGGGAACGCATACTATGCGTTCCCTACATGCTCCTTTGTAAATTGGGTTTACAATAATCAAAGTTTCTGACTCGCGAAAAAAAGTAGAAGCAAGAATAAATCTAAGCGAGCTTTTTGGCCAGTTTCTTGAGCCGCTGCCGGTAGCTGAAATGCTCCACCTCCAAATAATGCCTCGTGGAATTGACATATCGAATCCGGCCGCCGAGATAGGGCAGCGGCCCCGCCTTCAATTTTCGAAACGCCGCGGCCTTCTGCGGCGCGTGAGTTTGCGCGCGAATGAATTTGGCGATGAGCTGCGTTTGATAATCCACCAGCCCCCACTGGCCGCTGTCCGGCTGAATGAATCCTGCCAAAAACAAATTATCATATTGCGGATGAAACACGTTCAAATAAAACGCCGGGTGGCCGTTGCGCCAGTTCAAGTGGGCTTTGTCGAGAAATGGAATTGTGATGTTAAAGCCGGTGGCGTAGATGATGACGTCGATCTGCTCTTCCCTGACCTCTTTGAAGCGCACGCGCTTACAGCGCAGTTCTGCTACGTCCGGCTTCTGGATGATGTCGCCGTGGCCGAGATAATAAAAAATCTGCGAATTGATGATGGGATGGGTTTCAAATAATTTATGATCCGGCTTGGGCAGGCCGAAATTTTCCGGCTGGCCGTGCAGCAGCCGCAGCAGCGCGCCGTTGATGGCGCGGCGCACGGAAACCGGCAGCCGCAGTTTCAGCGCAACTTCACCAATTTGATCCGCCGGTTTCCCGAAGAGATATTTAGGAATGTAGTAATAACCTCGCCGCACACTGTGGAACGTGCGCGCGGCGTTTTGCGCCGACTCCACCGCGATGTCGCAGCCAGAGTTGCCGGCGCCAACCACGAGTACGCGCTTGTCTCGCAGCACCTCCGGGGTTTTGTAATTTTTAGAGTGCAGGGCGACGCCATCGAAGCGGCCGGGATAGTCCGGAAATTTTGGATCCCACAAATGGCCATTGGCAATGATGACCCCGCGGTAGCGCCTCGTTTCGCCGCTGTTGAGCGTCACTTCCCAAAAATTCTCGGCGGGATGTATTTCCTCCACTACGGTTTTGAATTGAATGTGGGGATAAAGATCAAACGCCCGCGCATAATTCCGCAGGTATTCCAAAACCTGCCAATGGTTGGGATAATCCGGATACTCGGCTGGTATGGGGAAGTCCGTGTATTCGGTGAGCGGCTTCGATGATATCAGATGAGTTGAACGATAGACGGCGCTGAAGGGTTTGCCGAAATTCCACAAGCCGCCGACGTCGTCTTCCCTTTCTAAAACATCGAAAGGGATATCAAGCGCCTTCAGGTTTTTGGCCGCCGCCAGTCCGGACGATCCGGCGCCGACGATGCAGTATTTGTCGATTCGCTCAGTCATTTTCTTATCTTAGCTCGAAAGCTCTCCCGCGTTCTTACGTTTCACGGGTAAGCCATCCGCGCGAAGCCTTGCCGTGCCACGAGAGCCAGCGCGAAAAACCCGGCAGCAGACTCGGCATAATCGAAACCAGAAATCCCATTCTTCGCGGGGCGTACACTTCTGCGGCGTTGGATTCGATGGCTCGGCGTACGGCGCGCGCCACGTCCGCGGGCTGCATCAACGGCGTGAAAAAATTGGGTGGCACACCGGCGGCCATGCGGGTGTTTACCATGCTGGGACAAATCCAACTGACGCCGATGTTGAACTTCGCCAGCTCGAACCGCAGCGCCGAGCTAAATCCCACCACACCGTGCTTGGACGCCGCATACGCCGCCACGCCCTCGGTGCCGAATTTCCCGGCCACGCTGGCCATGTTTACGATGTGTGCCTCGCCGCGCGATTTTAAAATGGGCAGCGCCGCGTGGGTGAGCGACATGAGCCCGGTGAGGTTGATGTCGATCACCTTGCGCCAATCGTCAAACTTGCGTTCGGCAAACGGCCCGCTGGGCAACACGCCAGCGTTGTTAATAAGAATATCGAAGCCGCCGCTCTGCATTAAATTTGCCAGCAGTTGGCGGATGGCGTTTTCATCGGCAACGTTGCAGGCAAGTGACGAAAAATCGCGTCCGCAGCTTTGCACCAGCGCGGCTGTTTCCTGCAGGTCTTCCGCGCGTAAATCCACACCAATGATGTGCGCGCCGGCTTGCGCTAGTTCCTGCGCAATGGCTTGCCCAATACCGCGCGCGGCGCCGGTAATTAGAGCGATCTTATTAGTTATTTTCATTTAATGAAGCGCATCGTCAGCGGGTATTTGAATGGCGTGCCGCGGCTTACTTTGACGGCGGCAATGATGACGAGCACGATTTGTGAAAGTGCGAGCACAAACAGCAACAAGGCGAAAGGCCACAGAAATTCACTTTCATACTCGATGAAAATGGTCGCTATCCCTACGATACTGATGATGAGTGCATAAATCGATATCGAAATTTGAAAATTAAGCGATTCTTTGCCCTCGGCATTAACTAGTGGCATTTCATCTTTTTTGATCAACCAAATCAAAAGTGGAATTACGATATTGCCAAATGGCACGCCCACCCATAAGGCCAATGCGGACAAATGACAGAAGATGCCCCAGTTGCGCGCCTGAAGTTCACTTGATTCTGACATGCGATCAAACCTCGCTTTAATAATGATGCGGAAGAATGATTTATGGAAAGTTCGGTCGAAATTAAACGAATGAAGAAAAAATAGCAAGCACAAACTTGCAGAACTGGCTTGTAGCCATCCGAAAACAAAACGCCGATCCCGACTATACGGGACCGGCGGTAGACGCCTGGCGACTGCCCTCACCCGGGGAGCGCGTGGTTTATTTCTTTGGAAATCGTTAACTGGCCGCTGCCGGTTTTTTTCCGAAACCAGCCCACAATCCCCACGCAGTTATTACGAGGTGGATGAGATTGTAAGTCATATTGAGATGCAAGGTAAGCGGCCCTAAGTTTTGATTACCCATAAATCCCCACAAGGTGACTAAACCATAGACGACACCAAACACTTGTGCCCCCAGGCGCTGACTGTTGGCCGAGCCCTTGAAGCCAAGATAGGCCAGAACTGCGCCGGAAACGATGTGAATGAGATTATGATGGGCGTGAAAGGTTAACAGTGAACCGATACCCGGCATGAGAAAACCAAGAATACCCACAACAAGGAGTGCTACCCCCACGATTTGCGTGAATTGCTTGGCCATGTTTTATTCCTCCCTTGAGACAAAATTGATTTGATCCCCCGGGTAAGGTTAACAAAGCGTCTATCGGCTGTAATTATAGCTCGATTGGGTTTGAAAGGCAAGATTTTTCTAAAGCGAAAACCTGGCAGCGGTTCATCGCAACAGCAGCATTTTTCTGGTGGCGATGAGCCGGCTGCCTGCCCAAAGCGTGCCCACGTACACGCCGCTCGCTTGCGGGTGTGCATTCCACTCAACGGAGTGCTCCCCTTTTGGCATTTTTTGCGAGAGCAGGGTGGTCACGACGCGTCCGGTAACGTCAAAAATGTTAAGTACCACTTCGCTTTCATGGGCGAGTGTAATGCGGATGGTGGTTGCCGGATTAAACGGGTTGGGATAATTTTGCAGAAGTATGAACGGTTCCGGTCGTTGCGGCGCGTCAATCACAGCGCTGGGAATGGCCGGCGGCACAAACAGGGAGTTGACATTGGAAACTCCGAAGCCCGCAACTGGTCCGCCGCCGATGACAAAGATCGAATCGCCTACGGCAGCGGCGCCCATGCCGTGGCGCGGAACCGGCATGGGAGTCAATTCTCGCCAAGTATTGGTGACGGGATTATATTCTTCTACTTCTGCAAAGACACCGGAGCCGCCGGAATCAAAAAACTCGCCGCCGAAGACGTAAAGCCTTCCGTGCAGCGCGGCTGCCGCCAGTCCGCCGCGCGCGGTGGGCATCGGTGCCAGCGTGTACCAGGTATCGCTTCGGGGCGAATAAGCCTCTAAGGTATTTTTGTTCACTCCGAATTCCCGGCCGCCGACGACATAAATGAGAGAATCGATCACCGCGGCGGCGAGATGTTCGCGCCGGGTCGGCATGGCACGACGCGAGTTCCATGTGTTGGCAACCGGATCGAACATTTCATTCGTTCCGACGGCTAATTGAAATGAACTGACTCCGCCAATCACAAAAATTTTGCCATCCAGTGCCGCGGCGACGCCGGCGCCGCGGGGCGTCGGCATGGTGGCCAGTTGTGTCCACTCGTTATTGCTAGGATTGTATTCAAACACGAGATTGGAGGGCGTGAAACCCGATCCTTCAAATCCACCCAAAACATAAAGACGCAGGTTAGCCGTGGTGAGATGGAGATGGTGCATGGCCGCCGGCAAATTCGCGGCGGCTGTCCAGCGATTGGCAGCAGGCTCGAACACTTCAACAATGGTGGTCGCCAGCGTGTTTTGGAGTAACCCGCCGGGAATATAAATTCGGTTGTTCAAAAACACCTGGGGCATCTCCTGTCGCGGCGTAGGCAGCGGCGCCCGGCTGAGCCATAAACCCAACTCATCCGGTTGTGCTAGCGTTGTTTCGGGCGCGAGCAACACGGCGAGTGCGGCTATCAGTACGAAATGAGATCTCATCTTTATCTCCTCCGGGTCAGGTTGACAAGTTAGAGAAAGTTGCCAAAAACTCAATAAAAATATTCCACTGCACAAGTTCGGCTCTGAAAAAGCTATTGCTTTTTGAGTTTGGTTTGTTTATTATTTTGCACTTTGAAACCGACCGGTGCGGGCGCCTGCGCCTAATAAACAAATGGCATTACCTCCAAAAATAGAACATCTTCGCCAACAGAAAGCCGAAGCCCAGTTGGGTGGCGGCCAAAAGCGCATCGAGGCACAACACCAAAAGGGCAAACTCACCGCCCGCGAACGCCTCGACTTGTTGCTGGACGAGGGCAGCTTTCAGGAAGTGGATATGCTGGTGCGCCACCAGTACCGCGATTTTGGACTGGATAAACAGCGCTTTTATGGCGACGGCGTGGTGACCGGCCACGGCACCATCGACGGCCGACTGGTGTTTGTGTTCTCGCAGGATTTTACCGTCCTGGGCGGCTCGCTTTCCGAAGCGTACGGCAAGAAGATTTGCAAAATCATGGATATGGCTATGAAGGTGGGCGCCCCGGTGATTGGACTCAATGACTCCGGCGGCGCGCGCATTCAAGAGGGCGTGGTGAGCCTCGGGGCCTATGCGGAGATTTTTTTGCGAAATACCCTCGCATCCGGCGTGGTCCCGCAAATTTCCGCCATCATGGGGCCGTGCGCCGGCGGCGCGGTTTATTCGCCCGCGATCACCGATTTTATTTTTATGGTGAAAAATACCAGTTTCATGTTTGTTACCGGTCCCGAGGTGGTGAAGACCGTCACCCATGAAGAAGTGACGTTTGAAGAATTGGGCGGGGCGATGACGCACGCCGGCAAAAGTGGCGTGGCGCATTTTATTTCGGAAAATGAAGTGGAATGTTTACAGGGAATTCGCCGGCTGGTGAGCTTCATCCCGCAAAATAATTTAGAAGACGTCCCGCGCGTGGAGTGTACGGACGACGTCAACCGCATGGACGAGGCGTTGATGACCATCGTCCCGGAGAATCCCAACAAACCGTACGACATCAAAGAAATCATCACGCGCGTGGTCGATCACCACGATTTTTTTGAAGTGCACGAAAACTACGCCCAGAATTTAGTGGTGGGATTTGCGCGGCTCAATGGCCGCTCGGTGGGCATCGTGGCGAATCAGCCGGCGGTGCTGGCCGGCGTGCTGGACATCGATTCTTCCATCAAAGGCGCGCGTTTTGTGCGATTTTGCGACGCCTTCAATATTCCCATCATCACGTTCGTGGATGTGCCGGGATTTTTGCCCGGCACGGATCAGGAATGGCGCGGCATCATCAAACACGGCGCGAAATTGCTGTATGCGTTCTGCGAGGCCACAGTCCCGAAAATTACAGTCATCACTCGCAAGGCTTACGGCGGCGCGTACGACGTCATGAGTTCGAAACACATCCGCGGCGACATCAACTTCGCGTGGCCCTCCGCGGAAATCGCGGTGATGGGCCCGAAGGGAGCCGTGGAGATCATTTTTAAAAAAGAGATCGAACGCGCCGCGGACCCGGAAAAAGCCACGGAGCAGAAAGTGGCCGAGTATCGCGAGAAGTTTGCCAATCCCTACATAGCGGCGGAGCGCGGCTACGTGGACGAGATCATTGAGCCGCAGGAAACGCGCCCGAAGCTGATCCGCTCATTGGAAATTTTAGACACGAAGGTGGATACCAATCCCAAGAAGAAACACGGAAATATTCCGCTATGATGTCCGGAGTGTCAAGCTTTAGCCTGACATTAGCTTGACGCTCAATAAGCCAAACTGAAGTTTGGCACTCCGACATGCAATATGAAAAGTGCAAATATCAAAATTCAAAGTGGGCAGAGATGGAATCCGAAAGAACAGCAGATCATCGATGAATTCGTAACGCGGGTGCGAGATACGTTCAAAGAGCGGGCGAAGCGCATCATCCTTTATGGCTCCCGCGCCCGCGGCGATGCCGACGAAGAATCGGATTATGATTTCTTGGTGCTGTTCGAGCCATTTCATAGCAGCGATAAGAAGAAACTACGCGAGATTGGATTCCAAATTTCCTACAAGCATGCGGTTGTTATAACTGCCTTTGCTGCCGAGTTATCTAATTTTACCGAAGACCGGTATTTTTACTATTATGAAAATGTCAGCAAAGAGGGTATTGAGCTGTGACCGTTCAAAATCGACTGACATTTATTGAAAAGCTGCGGCGGAAATCAGAGAAAAGTTTCGGTGAAGCCAAATTGCTATTTGAGCAAGGGTTCTACGAAGGGGCTATTTCACGGGCTTATTATGCGATGTTCTACTTGGGAAAAGCGGTTCTGGCCACAAAAGATTTGTCTCGTCAAAAACACTCTGCGGTGATAGCGGCATTTGGAGAGCATTTTGCGAACACCGGTATTTTGCCCCAAGAATTGGCGGCGAAAATTAAAGAAGCCTTTGAAGAACGGCACGAAGCGGACTATGACTTTGAAATCTCCAAAACCAAGGAAGATGCTGAACTGGTTCTGAAATACGCCGATGAGTTTGCCAAAGAAGTGATTTCTTATCTCGACAAATGGATTGAAGAAAATCGAAGCAATGAATAATCTGCAAACCGAGCTTCGCCGTCACTTCCACTTCGACGGCTTCCGTCCCGGACAGGAGGCGGCGATCCGCGCGATTCTCGACAAGCGCAACCTGCTGGTGGTGATGCCCACCGGCGCGGGGAAGTCGCTGTGCTATCAACTGCCGGCGCTTTTGCAATCCGGCACCACGATCGTGGTTTCGCCGCTGATCGCCTTGATGAAAGATCAGGTCGAGGCTTTGCGCGAAATTGGCAAAGCCGCGACCTTCATCAACAGCTCGCTTTCGGCTTCGGAGCAGTCGAGCCGGGTTCGCGACATGCGCGCCGGAAAATTGCGGCTGGTGTATGTGGCGCCCGAACGTTTCCGCAGCCAGGCGTTTCTGTCCGCGCTTGATGGCGTCGCCGTCGCTCTGTTTGTGGTGGACGAAGCCCATTGCATCTCCCACTGGGGCCACGATTTTCGCCCGGATTATCTCACTCTGAAAAACGTCATCGCGCAACTGAAACATCCGCCCGTTGCCGCGTTGACCGCCACCGCAACACTGAAAGTGCAGGACGATATCATCAAACAATTGCGCCTGCAAAATTGCCAGCGCATCGTCACCGGTTTCAATCGCCCCAATCTTGCGTTTGAAGTCGAGTACGCTCCGGATGACGATTCCAAATTAGACGCGCTCAAACAGCTCCTGGGGGATAAAAATCACCGCGCGATTGTTTACACGGCCACCCGCCGCGGCGCCGAGGAAGTGGCCGAGTTTATCCGCCTCACCAGCAAAGTCAAAACCGATCATTACCACGCCGGCCTTGAGGCCGCGGAGCGCAGCCGCATTCAAGATTCGTTTATGAAAGATGAAACCACCGTCATCGTCGCCACCAACGCCTTTGGCATGGGAGTAGATAAGCCGGACATTCGCAGCGTCATTCATTATAATTTGCCCGGCACCCTCGAGGCCTATTATCAGGAAGCCGGCCGCGCTGGTCGCGATGGCCTGCCCGCGCGCGCGGTTTTGCTGTACTCGCCGAAAGATATTGACCTGCAATACTGGTTTATCAAAAATAGTTTTCCCACCCGCGAGGAATTGGAGCTGATTTACGCCCTCCTCAAAAATATTGCCGAAGATGGCCGGGTGAGAACGAACTCGGTTTATCTGCAAAAGGCGGCGCGTCTGCACGAAACCAAAGTGCGCGTCGCCCTCGCCGAGTTGGTGAAAGCGCAGGCGCTGGTGGATTTGGGTGACGAAGCCAACAGCATGAACTTCGAAATTCTGCCGCTCAAGCAGGCCAACCTCGTCCCCATTTTGCAGGAGATCGCGCGCCGGCTGGAATACAAGTATCAACAGCTTGAGCAAATGATTGGTTATGCCCAGGGCGATCTTTGCCGCCGGCGCTTCATTTTGGATCATTTCGGCGACACCGGCAGCGCCGAAGCCGAGCGCTGCTGCGATAATTGTCTCGCTGCTCGTGAGCACGAGGCCGCAAAAGCCGTGGCGCCGCCGCAGCGTGATGCTGACCGCGATTTCAGCGAAGCCGAAAAAGTGGCGCTGATTATTTTACACGCGGTGAAGCACCTCAAACGCGAAGTGGGACGGTCGCGGTTGATCGAAATTTTGAACGGCTCGCAAGCGAAAGAAATTTTTGAGTTCGGTTGGAATCGAACGAAAGCCTACGGACGCTTGAGTCAATACACCCAGCCGCAGTGCCGCGATTTCATCGACCAGCTTTTGAAGATGCGCTACCTCACGCTGGTGGGTGCCGATTACCCCGTGCTCGATCTCACCCCCAAAGGTGCGGCGGCTTTGCAAAATTTAGAATCAATACCGTTGGATTTGAACGTGCCACCCACACCGGCGCCGTACGGTTCGCCGCTGCGGCAGATTTCGCAGATGCCGCTGACGGTGCAGCAAACGCTCGCGCTGTTTCGGCAGGGCTTGTCGCCGCCGGAGATCGCCGCACGCCGCGGGTTGACGGCGCCGACCGTGTATGGCCATTTTGCCGAACTGATTGGACGAAATTTGGTGCAGGTTTCAGCAATTGTAGCAGTTGGAAAAATGCAGAAAATTCGCGAAGTGATTCGTGAGGTGGGAACGGCGGCGCTCAAGCCTATCAAAGATCGGCTGCCGGAGGATTTTACGTATGATGAAATTCGCTGCGTCGTCAGTGATGAGATGCGCCGCGCCGCGAGCAGCAACAAGGTTCAGGACCTAAATGATGGCCGTTACATTGACGCTGAAATAGAAATTCAAGCACTCAATTGAGTTTAATTCAAAACATATAACATATAAAAGGAGGATTTAAAATGGCAGTTGCAAGAGTAACCACGATCACCGCGTCGTCGCCCAAAGGTTTTCAGGATGCGTTTCAAAAAGGCATCGACCGCGCCAGTTCCACGCTGCGCAACATCACCGGGGCTGAAATCATCGCGCAAAAAGCTAAGATCGAAAATGGCGAAATTTCAGAATACCGCGTGACGATGCAGGTAACCTTTATTCTCGAATAAAACAGGGTTGATGGAGTAACTAATGAAAATTAATCAAGAGAAAGTTGGCGACGTACTGATTTTGCGTGTGGATGAAACCAGATTGGATAGCACGGTTGCACCGCAATTCAAGACCGCCCTGTTGGGTTTGCTGGAGGACAAACAGACCAAGAAGGTTCTGATCGATCTGAAAAAGGTTGATTACGTGGACAGCTCCGGTTTGGGCGCGCTGCTCTTTGGGCATCGGCAGTTAAAATCCAACTCGGGCAAGCTCAAACTCGTTCACCTCAGCACCAAAATCCGTACGCTGATCAAGATCGCCAAGCTGGACGACGTGTTGGAAGGATTCACCAGTGAAAAAGAAGCGCTGAAAAGTTTTTAATTGGCGTGATGAATAACAAGCCGTTTCAAAAAATTCTCATTGCCAATCGCGGCGAGATTGCGGTGCGGGTGATTCGCGCCTGCCGTGAGCTGGGGATTTCCCCAGTAGCGGTTTATTCCGAAGTGGATCATCTCGCGCTGCACGTCCGTCTCGCCGACGAAGCTTATTTGATTGGTCCGGCCCCCTCCCGTGAAAGTTATCTTGATCAACAGAAGATCATCGCCGCTGCCAAAGAATCGGGCGCGCAAGCCATTCATCCCGGTTATGGATTTTTATCCGAGAATCCGGAGTTTGCTCGCCGCGTGAAAGAGGCCGGCCTAATTTTCATCGGGCCGCCGGCCGAAGCGATGAATCTCATGGGCGATAAAACCGCGGCGCGGCAGCGCATGATGGCGGCGAATGTTCCAATTGTTCCCGGCACCGACAAAGCTTTGACGGATGAAAAATCAGCCATCTCGGTCGCCAAAGAATTGGGTTATCCGGTGTTGTTGAAAGCGGCAGCGGGCGGCGGCGGCAAAGGGATGCGGGTGGTGAAAGCCGAAGGGGAAATGGCGTCAGCGATGCGGGCGGCGCATTCGGAGGCGGAGTCGGCGTTTGGCGACGGCCGCATTTACATTGAAAAATATCTCGAAGCGCCGCGGCATATTGAGTTTCAGATTCTCGCGGATCAACATGGCCAGGTTGTTCACCTCGGCGAGCGCGAGTGTTCCATTCAGCGCCGCCATCAAAAAGTAATCGAGGAATCGCCCTCGTGCATTTTAGATGACAAGCTGCGCCGCGAGATGGGCGAAGCCGCGGTGAAAGCCGCGCAGGCCTGCGGCTATCAAAACGCCGGCACCATCGAGTTCATGGTGGACCAACAGCGCCATTTTTATTTTTTGGAGATGAACACCCGGCTGCAGGTGGAGCATCCGGTCACCGAGATGATCACCGGCATCGATCTCGTGAAAGAACAGATTCGCATTGCCGCCGGCGAGCCGTTGGGTTACGAGCAAAAGGAAATTCGATTCAACGGCCACGCCCTCGAGTGCCGGATTTATGCCGAAGATCCCGCCAACCATTTTCTGCCTTCGATTGGAAAAATCAAACATCTGTCCGCGCCCGGCGGCTTTGGCGTGCGCGATGACAACGGCTACTACGCCGGCGCCGAGGTTTCGGTTTATTATGATCCGCTAATTGCGAAGTTAATCGTGTGGGGACGAAATCGCAGCGAAGCCATTGCGCGCATGAAACGGGCGCTGGAGGAGTACCAAATCCACGGCGTCGAGACCACCATTCCATTTTGCCTGCTGGTGATGAACCACCCCAAATTTGCGGCTGGTGATTTCGATACCCATTTTATTGAGAAAGAATTCTTATCCAAGCCGCAAGCAATGCTAGAAGCAGAAAGTGATGAAAAAGAGATTGCGGCGCTGGCGGCGGCGCTGTATGAAATTCAGTTCAAAAATCAGCGGCCGAAAATGCGAGGCGCTGAGTTGAATCATCGAACCAGTGAGTGGAAGGCGGCGGGGAGAAAGGCGTACGCCCGTTCTGAATAACATCAACTTCAACATCAAAAAGACTTGTGAATGAATTATCGTTCTTGTTCGATCTTACTCCGGATGGGCGGCATCGCATTCGCGTGAGAGCATTCAAAGAGAGCGGCCAAATCTTGAGTTTTGTCGTTCAATATGAGTCGGAAATTAATGAAACTTGGATTCCAATCGTCAGGTATGATACAGCGCACAGTTTTGCTCATCGAGATATACTGCATCCCGATGGTTCTCAAAGTAAACAAGCTTTGTATTTTATTACTTTCAATGAAGCATTTAATTATGCCCTTTCGGATTTGAAACTATCATGGGAAAATTATCTCAGAAATTATTTGTCGGAGATTAAAAATGACTGAAAAAAAGATTATTGAAAAAAACTGTGATCTTTTGAGCGACTTCATGAAATATGCCATTGATAGGCCGGAAATTTTGGATAAAATTCCTCGAGATGCTCAGCTAGTTCTCTTACCCACAAATGATCCGGAACTTTACAAAGAAAATTTACAAATCTTGGAGCGATTGAAACGAGAAGGAAAAAAGCATGTCGTCTTCAAAATTGAGTCTGTCATGCCCAAAATTGAATTTGTTCCTGCTGAAGATGTCGATGAAATGGTCGTCAACTAACACTTATGAATGTTTATCCCGTAGAGATGTTGCATCCAACGTCTTTACAGGTTAATGAATGAACGTGTCTCATCAAATAATCAAAAATCTGTTCAGCGGCGATAAACGCGCCCTCGCCAAATCCATCTCACTGGTGGAGGATGAGGTCGCGGATGCCGCTAACTTGCTCGATGCGATTTATCCTAAGATTGGTAACGCTTATCGTATTGGCATCACCGGACCGCCGGGCGCCGGCAAAAGCACGCTGGTGGATCAGCTCACCAAACTTTATCGCCGCCGCAACCAAACCGTGGGCATCATCGCGGTGGATCCCACGAGTCCGTTCACGGGCGGCGCGCTGTTGGGCGATCGCATCCGCATGGTGGATGTAACGCTCGACGACGGCGTGTTCATTCGCAGCATGGCCACGCGCGGCAGCTTGGGTGGGCTCTCGAAGAAAGCCGATGACGCCGCTGACATCCTCGACGCCGCCGGCAAACATTATGTGATGCTCGAAACCGTGGGCGTGGGACAATCCGAGCTGGACATCGCCGAGAGCGCCGACACGACGATTGTCGTCCTGGTACCGGAGTCCGGCGATTCCGTGCAAGCCATGAAAGCCGGCCTGATGGAAATCGCCGATTTGTTCGTGGTCAACAAAGCCGACCGCGAAGGCTCAAACCGCGTCATTTCCGAGCTGCAAGCCATTTTGCAACTCCGCGAAAGGCAGCCGTGGCAGCCGAAAGTTTTGCGCGCCATTGCCAGCCAGGGCGACGGCATTGGCGAAATTGCCGAGGCCATCGAAGCGCATCGCAAATTTTTGATCGAACAGAATCTTCTGCAGCAAAAACGCAAAACGCGGCTGCTCAAAAAAGTTCATAACATTGTGCGCTTTCGATTTGAGAAAGCATTTTGGGATGACGCCACCCGCCAAACGTTGCACGAGAAATTAGAAAATTATCAAGATTCAAGTTTGTCCCCGTATAAAATCGCTGAGGAACTCATCGCGAATTTCAAACGCAAACTCGGAGAAAAATCATGAGCAATTATGATCAAATAAAAACCGCGCGCGCGGCCTGGGAAGCGGCTAAAGCCGTGACTACAAAAAATCGCAATGCGAAATTTGTTACTGTTTCCAGCGCGCCGGTTAAGGAATTGTATACCCCTGAAGATATCAAGGACATAGACTTTCTGCGCGACATTGGTTTCCCCGGCGAATTCCCCTACACCCGCGGCGTGCACCACAACATGTATCGCGGCCGCCTATGGACCATGCGCCAGTTCGCCGGCTTCGGCACCGCCAAAGATACCAACCAGCGCTTCAGGTATTTGCTGGAACACGGGCAAACGGGTTTATCCGTCGCGTTCGATTTGCCCACCTTGATGGGGGTCGATTCCGACAATCCCAAAAGTGAGGGCGAAGTCGGCATCTGCGGCGTGGCCATCGATTCGCTGGCGGACATGGAGGTGTTGTTCGACGGCATCCCGCTGGACAAGATCAGCACCTCGATGACCATCAACTCCCCCGCGGCGATTCTGCTGGCGTTTTATATCTGTGTGGCGGAGAAGCAGGGCGTGCCGCAGGAAAAATTGCGCGGCACGTTGCAGAATGACATTTTGAAAGAATACATCGCGCAAAAGGAATACATCTTTCCGCCGCAGCCCTCGATGCGCATTTTCGTGGACTCGGTGGAATACTGCACACAGCACGTGCCGATGTGGAACACCGTATCGATCAGCGGCTACCACATCCGCGAGGCCGGCTCGACTGCGGCGCAAGAATTGGCATTCACCCTCGCGGACGGATTCGCCTACGTTGAAGCCTGCATGGCGCGCGGCCTCAACATCGATGACTTCGCCCCGCGCTTTTCTTTCTTTTTCAACTCGCATATCGATTTTTTTGAGGAGATTGCCAAGTACCGCGCGGCGCGGCGAATCTTCGCCAAAAAGATGCGCGACAAATACGGCGCAAAAGACGAACGCTCGTGGAAGCTGCGATTCCACACGCAAACCGCCGGCTGCTCGCTCACCGGACAGCAGCCGGAGAACAACATCGTGCGCACGGCGTTCGAGGCGCTGGCCGGCGTACTCGGCGGCACGCAATCGCTGCACACCAACTCGCTGGACGAAACCTGGGCGCTGCCGTCGGAGTGGGCCGCGAAAATTGCGCTGCGCACTCAGCAGATCATCGCTTATGAAACCGGCGTGGTCAACACTATTGATCCGTTGGCGGGTTCGTACTTCGTCGAAAGTCTGACCAATAAAATGGAACAAGCCGCCGAAGATTATTTCGAGAAAATTGCCGCGCTCGGCGGCGTGATTCCTGCAATTGAAAAGGGCTTTATGCAGCGCGAGATTGCCGCGGCGGCGCGCAGATATCAAGATGAAATTGAGAAAAAAGAGCGGCTGATTGTCGGCGTCAATGCCTTCAAAGATAAAGAAGAAAAATTGGAGATTCCGATCTTAAAAATCGATCCGACAGTAGAGCGCGCGCAAATTGAAAATTTGCGGCGGATGAAAAAAAATCGCAATCAAGCGCAGGTGAAAGAATCATTACAGCGATTGCGCACCGCTGCCCGCGACGGTTCCAATTTGATGCCGCGATTTATCGAATGCGCGAAGACCTACGCCACCATCGGCGAGATGATCGACGTGTTGAAAGAGGAATTTGGGGAGTACAAAGAGCAGCCGGTGTTTTAGCGCAGAGAGCAAGTGCATAGCGCCAACGTAAAATGTCCCCTTGAGGGGACAGCCCGCGTTGTTTGCGGGCAGAGGTGTTTGTGCCGATGTTTCGCTTAACGCTCTTTCGCTCTTCGCTCGGCGCTATGCTCTTGGCGCTATGCGCCATGCGTTTTTTAAGTTGCATTTTTCAGAACGGATTCTAAATTAACGGTCGCACTAACCCGATAAACTGAGCAGTAAATTATGGAACGTAAAATTCGCGTACTTATTGCCAAGCCCGGATTGGACGGCCACGACCGCGGCGCCAAAGTCATCGCCAGCGCCCTGCGCGACGCCGGCTTTGAAGTGATCTACACTGGCTTGCATCAGACGCCGGAGATGATCGTCGAGGCGGCGTTGCAGGAAGACGTGGACGTTATCGGGCTCAGCATTCTCTCCGGCGCCCACATGACGCTCTTTCCGCGCATCAAAAAATTAATGGACGAAAAGGGATTGACCGACGTGCTGCTCACCGGCGGCGGCATCATCCCCCCGGAAGATGTGGAGGCATTGGAGAAAATGGGCACAGGCAAAATTTTCGGCCCGGGATCGAGCACTAGCGACATCATCGCCTACATCAAAGAGTGGTCTAAAACTCGCGCCAATTGACCATTAAGTTTCTAAAACTTTTTCTTGACTTGAAATAAACGATGGCGTACATTTGTTCGTCAAAATTGAACAACGCGATGAAAATTCAAATGCAAAACTTCATGGGCCCCTGCAATCAATTCTGGATGGTGTGCAGCGCGTGCATCTGTTGTATGAAATGGAGCGGTGGGTTATGTTGAAGTTTTGATATTCTTAAATCAAGTTAGCATACCAAAATCATAACCCACATTCACACGATGTGGGTTTTTTGTTTTAATAGAAAGGCTTAAAATGCAAACAGAAGCAGCGACAATATTCGAGCCGTTTGCGGAGACGCTCTCTGAAGGCGGCGATCGCAAACCATCTATCCTCAGCCGCGTTGGCAACACGCCGCTGATTTATCTTGCCAAAATTTCCGCGCGTGTGGCGCCAGTGGAAATTTACGCCAAAGCCGAGTGGTTCAATCCCGGCGGCTCCGTGAAAGACCGCGCGGCTTTGAACATTATCTTAGAAGGCGAAAAATCGGGGCAACTCACACCGGATAAAATTATCCTCGACGCCACCTCTGGAAATACCGGCATCGCCTACGCCATGTACGGCGCGAATTTGGGATACAAAGTCAAGTTGGCGATTCCAAAGAATTCCGGCAACATCTTTCAGCAAATTTTGCGAGCGTATGGCGCGGAATTGATTTTGACCGATCCCCAGCAAGGCTCCGACGGCGCCATTCGCGAAGCGCGCCGAATTTTTGCGGCAGAGCCGGAGCGCTATTTTTATGCCGATCAGTATAACAATCGCGCCAACTGGCTGGCGCATTATGATAGTACGGGCCCGGAAATTATCCGGCAAACCGAAGGCCGCATTACCCATTTTGTTGCGGGGCTTGGCACCAGCGGCACGTTTATGGGCTCGGGGCTTTTTTTGCGAGAATATAACGAAGAAATTAAATTGATCTCGGTGCAACCCGATTCGCCATTCCACGGTCTTGAAGGTTTGAAGCACATGGAGACCGCCATCGTGCCGGGTTTTTATCAGCCGGATTTAGCGGATGACAATCGCACCGTGAGCACCGAAGAGGCGCAGCGCATGGTGAAACTTTTGGCAAAGGAAGAAGGTCTGCTCGTAGGAATTTCCTCGGGAGCGGCTTTGGCCGTGGCACTGCAGGTTGCGAAGGAGATCGGCTGCGGAGTTATTGTCACTATTTTTCCGGACAGCGCGCACAAATATTTCGATCAGAAATTTTGGAGTGAAAATAATTATGGCGCTTAAGATTGATCGACAGCATTTGGAATTAATCAAAGCATACGGCGAGGAATCGTATCCGGACGAGTGCTGCGGATTTTTATTGGGCAGAAATGTGAACGGCGACAAAGTAGTGGTGGCAACACTGCCAGCGCTCAATGCTCGCGAAAGCGCCGAGAAGTATCATCGCTTTCTAATTACGCCGCAAGCTTATCTCGAATGCCAAAAGTACGCTAAGCAAAAGAATCTCGACATCATTGGTTTTTATCATTCGCACCCAAATGCCGAAGCGCGGCCCTCCGCCTATGATGTTGAACATGGTTGGCCGTGGTATTCCTATATCATCGTTTCAATAAAAAATAGCAAAGCGAGCGATGTCACCTCCTGGACGCTCGAAGACGATCGCTCAAAATTCAAACAAGAAAAAATCATTGTAGTGAACGAGTAAGTTGAGGAGAGAAAATGATGACTACAAAAATATTGATCCCGACGGCGCTGCGCCAGTATGCAAAAAATCAGGACAGCGTTCAAATAGAGGGAAAGAATGTTGGCGAACTGCTGGACAACCTCACTGAGAAATTCCCCGACTTGCGCAAACATCTCTTTAGCGAGGACGGTCGCCTGCGCAATTTCGTCAACCTTTATGTCAACGATGACGACGTGCGCTATCTTCGCGGCACAGAAACCAACATCAAAGCCGGCGACGTCATCAGCATCGTGCCATCGGTGGCCGGCGGCAGCGACAGCAACGGTGAATTTTCGAAAGCAGAAATCGAACGCTACAGCCGGCATCTCATTATGCCGGAGGTGGCGCTCGAAGGACAGCGGAAACTCAAAGAGGCCAAGGTGCTGCTGGTGGGCATGGGCGGGCTGGGTTCGCCGGTGGCGCTGTATTTAGCCGCCGCGGGCGTGGGCCGAATTGGCATCGTCGATTTTGATGTGGTGGATTTTACTAATTTGCAGCGGCAGGTGATTTATTCAACGAATGACGTCGGCCGCCCGAAATTGCAGGCGGCGAAGGAACGTATTCAGGGCATCAATCCCTACGTCGAGGTGGATACCTACGAGACGCGATTGACTTCCGAAAACGCGCTGCAAATTTTCGAGAACTACGATATCATCATCGACGGCACCGATAATTTCCCCACCCGCTATCTGGTGAACGACGCCTGTGTGCTGCTGGGCAAGCCCAACGTGTACGGCAGCATCTTTCGTTTCGAAGGGCAGGTCTCGGTGTTTTACGCCAAAGAGGGCCCGTGCTATCGCTGTCTCTATCCCGAACCTCCGCCGCCGGGATTGGTGCCGAGCTGCGCCGAAGGCGGGGTGCTGGGCATTCTCCCTGGCACGGTCGGGCTGATGCAAGCCACGGAAGCGGTGAAGTTGATCATCGGCAAAGGCGAGCCGCTGATTGGCCGGCTGCTTTTATACGACGCGTTAGCCATGAAGTATCGCGAATTGAAATTGCGCAAAGATCCCAAGTGCCCGATCTGCGGTGAAAATCCAACCATTCATGCCTTGATTGACTACGAGCAATTCTGCGGCATCGGCACGCCGGCGGATCGCGTGGTGCTGCCGGAGGAAAACGAGATCACGGTGCGACAGTTGCATGAGCGCTTGTCCAACAATCGCGGCGTTTTCATCCTCGATGTCCGCCAGCCGCATGAATATGAAATTTGCCGCATTCCTGGTTCGAAGCTGATTCCGCTCAATGAATTGCCCACGCGGATTCACGAATTGGATCGCTCACAGGAAATTGTCGTGCATTGCAAGATGGGCGGCCGCAGCGCCAAAGCCGTGAAGTTTTTGCGGGAAGCCGGTTTTGAGAAGGTCAAGAATTTGAAAGGCGGGATTCTGGCCTGGTCGGATGAGGTGGATCCGAGTGTGCCGAAGTATTAATTTAAAGAGGCTGTCCCAAAAGCCCCGCTGTCACTCCCGCAGGTTTTAAGCGGGAGTCCATAAGCTGCTGATTTTGTAGATGCCCCTTAAAGCATGCGAGCATGACACATAACGAAAATCGACTTTTTGAACAGCCTCTTTTTAATTGACCTATCGCAGAAGCGTCATTTTTTTGACCGCTTTGAATGGTTGGCCGCTGGCATTAGCGGGTCTGACATAGATACGGTAGAGATACACTCCCGAAGCCACCTCGTGACCAGACTCATCTTTGCTGTCCCAGACGACGCTGTGATAACCGGCGGTCTTGGGCTCATCTACCAGAGTACGAATTCTTTGGCCCACCGCGTTAAAGATGCTTACAGTGACGTAGCCATTTTCTGGCAATTCAAATTTGATTTCGGTAGTCGGGTTAAACGGATTCGGATAATTCTGATGTAGTGCAAATTGTTCTGGGATTTGAACCGTCACATCAGAATCAGCAACGCCTTCTTTAGCCACTCCGTAATCAACGTAATGGGTGTCATAGACACTCTGACCGCCACTGGTTACCTTAACCTGCAGCTCAAAATCGGTGTCTAACATGGTGCGGGTATAGGTTTGAGATGTGCCCACCACACTGGACCAGGGGCCGGTGCCATTGTAACGAAACCGCCATTCGTAAGTGTACGAACCCGTGCCGCCGGAGGCATTGGCCGTCCACGTGCCGGATTGTTTGTATCCCAGCGAGGTCGGGCCGGTGATGGTGACGGCCAGAGGTGCCGGAGTGCCTAACACAGCATATTGACGAGATAAAATATTCGGATCCATCGGCGCCCATTTGTTGATTGTTTGTCCTAAGAGATTTGTTCTTATATAATAGAAAAAGGTTCTAATGGTAGTCGAAGATGTCGTGGAGTTTTCATACATGTATTCTTTTGCATCGTTGGGGTTGGCTGCTGAATAGCCGGTTTGGCTCAGCCACGCCCATGGAGTTTGAGAATAAATAGGATTGAAATTAACAACAGCTTCTAATTGCCAACGATCTACCCAGTAAGTCCCCGCCGCTAGTTCCGGCAACGGTGGCGCTAAGAATGTTACCTGAATATTGTTATTTGTTTTCGTCAACGTGGCATTGCCGTGGGTGATCTGATACGGGGCAGCCACATGTCGCACCGCCTCGTACGCGTTAACTCGACCGTAACCGGTGCTAGGGTCTCGACCCGTAGGCGGTATATCGTTGGCAGAGCGTTTGATGATCCACTCCAGATCATAATTGTGCAGGTTGGGATTGATGGCCAGCAATAGTCCTGCAATGCCGGTTACGTGTGGAGTAGCCATGGAAGTGCCAGCCATATAACCATAGGTGTTGTCCGGAATTGTAGAATAAATATTGCGTTCTAAGACTCCATCGGCATTGCCGCCAGGTGCACCAACATCAGTATAGTTGCGATCGAAGGAATAGCTGGCTTTTGCATCTCCATTAGTCGTAGCAGCAACATTCATAATCCAGGTACCGAAACTGTTTGGAAATTCACCTGTAGCGCCGGTTTCGGGATTGGCCACAGTGGAGAGGACATCGGCTTGGTAAGCGGATAGAAACGCATTGTAAAGTACCGTAGAATAACTTGGCAATCCCCAGCTATTGTTCAACACCCGTGCGCCTGCCGCTACTGCATCGTTGACGGCCTGTGCTATTTCTGGGATGCCGCCTAAATCTATTCGTTGCGAAACCAACTGAGCATTCCAATCTACGCCGGCAACGCCTCGGTTGTTATTTGTAAGTGCGCCAGCAATGCCCGCTACATGGGTTCCGTGAGAAACACTATAACCAGCGTCACCGCTAACCTTGCCCTGCAAATCAAGATGTCCTGATTGTATTCCGTAATCTAAAATACCCAAGATAACGGAAGTACTGCCTTTGGTAATATCCCACGCAAAAGTTGCTTTGACGTCGGCGCCCGGCGTGCCGCCAAATTGACCCGTGTTTTTCAAATTCCATTGGCGGGCCTGGAAGTGTGTATCATTGGGAATGGTCTCCCGCAAAATGGCCCTCTGGTTTTTTTCGGCACTGACCACGATTGGGAACCGCACCAAGGAATCTACCAATGCCTCTCGTTGTAATCCTGTGGGCAATGTAATGACAAACAGGTTCGTATAGTCCGGTACCTTAAACAATCGGCCATCTGGTAGAACGCGTAAGGTGTCTGAACGCTGGAATTCCGGGATTCCCTTTGCAATTTCCTGGGCATCAAAGGCTTTTAGTAAAGTCCGAAGTGGAGTTGGAAGCGTGGCCTCGTCCAGATTCGCTCGATCGCGGCCATCGGGAAGGCTTACTATGCCTGATTTGAACATGACCACGATCTGATTATCTATATTTTCTTGGGCTAGTGTTTTTTTAGAAAAAACGACCATCGAAAGAACCAGGAAGGTAAACAAGACCTTCCACACAGTGATATTGGTTCTGCACTGCATGTTTGCATCCTCCTTTTTAAGTAATTGGATAATTGTCAGATAGTTCTTTCTCCTATCGCAATTATGTAAAACCGGAGGGATAAGGAAATGAACTGTGTCGACAAATTTTTGATTGACTTTTTCATTTTAATTCATAACTTTCCCAAGACAAAGAGGGCGTATGGGCCGAAATAAAAAGCCTAAACTCCTTGCTTCTTTTGTCGATTTCACAGGCGTATCGGAAATACCTTGGCGGGTGGCCGATACGCCTTTTTTGATTACGAGAGTTTTAATTTAGAACGTCAACTGCCGCTTATTACCACCTTCGGCATCCATTATCCACAGCTTGCCATTTCCTGTTTGCTCAGCATGGCGGGTTGAAAACTTAACATAAACTATCTGTCTGCTGTCGGGACTCCATGAGGGCTCCAGCCCCCCGTCCGAAGTCAACTGGCGGGGATGGCTGCCATCGGTATTCACTATCCAAATTTGTCCATCCCTCTGCTCAGCGGGTCCCATTTGAAACACGATTTTTGCGCCATCCGGAGAAAACTGCGGATGGTCAACGTTCCAGGTAAAATTAAATCCATACCGAGCGGGGTCAAAAACGACCTTCAGATTTTCTCCGGTTGCATCCATGATCATTAGCTTTTGCTTCTGGGTGCCTTCTGGCCATCCAGGGAAAACAATTCGTTGACCATCTGGCGACCAGTCGGGGTTCAAGCCATCGACTCGCCGGAGGTGACGCATCTCCAGACCATCGCTTCTAACAGCCCAGATGCCCCATTGACTATGGTCACCATCGGTAATTGAAAATGCTATCCATTTACCATCCGGGTTCCAAGTGGGATAAAATTTTCGTAATGAAGGGAATGTCAGTTGTACCAAGCTGTCCTTCTCAACCGAAATTTTGTAGATTTGGCCATCTTGATGTGCTGCAATCCATTTTCCATCTGGTGACCAATCAGGTGCTGCAAAGTCACGGACTTCTCGTAAAAGTGTAAAAGGCCGTCTTCCCGTACCATCAGGATGAACCAGCCATAACCCGGAAGAATCCACTGGTTGACCTGACGCATCATACGGAGTATGAGAAAACATAATCCAATCTGACGGTCCCCATGCCGGCTCACCATAATTGCGTGTCGGCCGATTGATTGGGATATTCACCGAAAAATCCTCTTCCTTACAGCCGATTGTAAAGCAAAACAAAAAGATAAGAGTGATAGATGGAATAATCTGCATCAGGCTTGCCTCGCAATCTATTCTCTGTAATTATTTACCTTATTTAACCTTATTTTAAACTGAAAACTAAACAAAAATACTAAAAAATGTTCTTTCCGTCAAATCAAAATGGGAACTTTTCGTTCAAAATGGGAAGTGATTTTCAGGTGAAACGTGAGAGGTGAAAAGTGAAACGAGAAAGAGTGAAAAGGAGAGTGGGAGACCAGAAATAGTCGAAAGGAATCATTGTTTAAGGACTATTCTTGGGAATGAGTAACTCTTCTGGGGTGTGTTGGATAAGCCTTCGGCGTGCTTCGGTGGGGCTATAACCCAGTTCGCTGCGGAAATCACGAGCCAGGTTGCTCTCCTCACTGTAATTGAGCTGCAGAGCAATTTCCGTGTTATCGAGGTTGGTATGCTGCATCATTCGCAAAGCCTGATGAACCCAGATACGGCGCATGACCAGGGAGAAAGGTTTACCGAAGGCTTGTCTGCAAATTTTATGCAGTCAGCGGCGGGTTATGCCCAGCCGTTCGGCCAATTCTTCCGCTTTCAGCCGATGGGGAAAAGCATGAATGATTTCGTCTACCATTTTCCGCACGTAAGGAGAAGCCTCGAGGCTACCGGGGGTGCACGATTTCAGATATTCCTTCAAACCGCCGCGGCGAATGGCTTCGAAAATGAGGTCATGAATTTTTTCAGCTTCCATGGTACACTGTAGAAAGCGATCCACCCCTTGCTTGGCTCCCATCTGAACAAAATCGGCATTTAGGGTTCGGGAACAAGTGAGCACCGGCACCGGGCCGGTGAGGGCGTCCAGCCGCAGCAATCGCTCCACATCTTTTTCTTGGGCGGAGCAGAAACAGACCACCGCCGTATCAACGTTTTCTTCCTGAATCTTTTTTAAGAAATGCGTTTCCTGGTATGTCACCTCTGCTTCAAATTTGGTGTTAAAGACAGTGTGAAAGCAGCTACAATTGGCCAGTTGCTCAGAATAGATAAGCAGTTTTGGTTTGGACATCAGAGAGATTCCCCTTGGCAATACATAGACAATTTTGAAGGGGATGTTCTCTCAGATTTGAAGGAAAATTAACACCGTAGGTCAGAAATGTGCGGAGAACTTTCCTGAAGAGGTATTGCCCGGATTAATGGCCAGCAGAATATAAACATGTAGTGCGGATTGTGGGGCGGCACCCGCGCTGTGCATTCCTTTCGCGAGAAAATAACGTTCGACATTTTTTGCTGCTCGTTCAGTATCCGCTTTCCACTGCAAGAAACTCAGCGGATTGTCGAGCTGAGCTTTGCGAACAGCCGGATCATCCGTAAGGCCAATTAGCCAATCCGAATATTTACCTGCCGCCGTTTTCTCAATTTGTTTAATGATGGTTGCTTCGGTTGCCATCTTCCCCTCCTGATTTTATGTTGACATTCTGGAAAGCCTTTTTATATTAATTTGTGAGAATACATTAGGCTTTTTTCAATTGCATATAATTCGTTATTCCGAGAATGTCAAGTAAAAAATCGAATATTCGAGGAAAAATTTTGGATTTTAGTACAGAGTTTGGCAAACGGTTTCGGTTGCTAAGAAAAGAACTTAATTTAAATCAAGAAATTATAGCAAAAGAATTTAATGTTGGTAAAGGCACGGTATCGGAGTGGGAAAACGGTAAGTATTTGCCAACGCTCTCATTTATTCTCGAATTTGCGAGAAAATATAATGTCAATATCCTCTGGCTGCTGGAAGGCGGCGACCAGCCTAAATACTTAAGCGAGTCTGCCGCCGCATCTGGTTTAAGAGTTCGAGATGAAAATTTAAAAAACTACGGTAAAAAGGAAGAGGACATTTTAAAAGAGGTCATCGAATACTTGAGCAAAGATAAAGAGCTTTTAGAAACTGTCTGGCATCTCATCAAGGCGACACAAGGTATTGCTAGAATTAAAAAGGGAAAAGATTTTTAAAATTCAGTTTGTGTAGTCTGAATAACTTTATCCAGTATTTGAATCAATACCGCCAACTCCCGCTTTGCCGCCTCCCAATCCGCTTTATCCGCCGGCTCCGAAATTCCCGGCAGCGGCTTCGAGGCGTAGCCGGTGTAAAATCCCGGCGCGTAAATGCGATGCTTGAACCAGTCGCGGCCGGGCAGACCGGGTTCGACCAACAATTCTCTCTCTATTTGCACCAGCAAACTATTCAATTCTGGAGGAACGGCCCCGGAGTCCAGCGCAGATTTAACTTTCTCATTCAAGCCCTCACAAGCTTTTTTCCACTCGTTGGCTTTGTCTTTCGCAACGGTGAGATCAATTTCGACTTTCAGAAATTTTTCCTTCAACGATTTTTCTAATTCCTCGAAGTGCTTGACAATGGCCTCCGCGTAATCGGCATAATTGAACGGATATACATCCGCTTGCGCAAAACGCAGCGCCATCAGTCCGCCGATTTTCGACATTGCCGCGTGGTATTCGAACGTCGGGTCGCCCCAATTCTTCATCCAATAAAAATTATCGAGAATGGAATGATAAACGCCGTAGCGTCCGCCGAATCCCATGCTCAGCGACGGCACCCCCACGTGCTGCAAAAATGCGGTGTAATCCGAGCCGCTGCCGAGGCGATCGAGTTTGGTTTCTGCGGTGTCGGGGACGGTTTGCTTCAGCCGCTTGTATTCTTTTTTGTTTTGATTAACCCACCAGCGCTGAAAAACCGTTTGCTGCGTTTTGGGATCGGTTACATCTTTCGTGACTTCTTGAATGAATCGATCCAGCGAGGGCACAGCACCGGCGTCGAAATTTTTTCCGGACACCGCGGAGTCGATGTTGATGTACAGCGCCGCGTTTTTCGTCAGATCCGCTTTCTTTTCTTCGACCCACTCGGTGGAACCGATGAGTCCGTATTCCTCGGCATCCCAGTGCGCGAGGATGATTGTGCGCTTCGGCCGCCAGCCGGTTTTCAGCAGCTCGCCGAAGCTGCGGCCGATTTCCATCACCGTCGCCGTGCCGCTGCTGGGATCGACCGCGCCGTGCACCCACGCGTCGTGGTGATTGCCGATGATCACCAATTTGTCCGGCTCCGCGCTGCCTCTGATTTCCGCGATGACGTTGTAAATCGGGCGCACTTGATAATCCATTTCCAATTTGATATGGACGGTCGCCGGCCCCGGCCCCACATGATACCGAAACGGCAGCCCGCCTTGCCAGCCCTCCGGCACTTCCGGACCGGCGAGACTTTTTAAAATGAGACTCGCTTGGCTGTATGAAATCGGCGTCGTCGGCGTTTTTGTGATGCTGCGGGCTTCTTCGGCTTTGAGGCGCTTGGCAGTTTTGATGGATGCAAAGCCGGGCGTCAGTGGATCGCCGGGGTAGTTGAAAATGTAGAGCAGACTTCCGCGCTGGATGGCATTCTCTGGGCGCATCGGCCCGTTGGGATAAATGTCGCCGCGCATGTAACCGTCGTCCGCGGGATCGGAGTAGATGATGAGTCCCGCGGCACCGTGTTCCTCCGCCACTTGCGCTTTCACGCCGCGGAAGCTGCCGCCGTAGCGCGCCAGCGCAATTTTGCCGCGCACTTCGACGCCCAATTCCGCCAGCGCTTCGTAATCATCCGGCAGCCCGCGATTGACGTACACCACCTGCGCCGTCACATCGCCTGACGGTGAATACGCGTTGAAGGCCGTCACCGCGTGGGAGTCATAACTGTCTTTGTCGAATCGCCACGAGTCTTCCACCAAATTCAGCGCGACGGTGTCTGGCGCCAGCATTTTCACTTGCACCGATTTCGGATAGGGGAGATAGACGTGATACTCCACCAGCTTTGAGTCAAGTCCCCATTCGAGATATTTTGAATTAATGTATTCCGCCACCGCTTTGCTTTCCGGACTGCCGGCGATGTGCGGCTCTTCGGTGAGTTTGAATAAATATTTTTCCGCGTTCTCCGGCCGCGGCAGCGCGAGAAATTTTTCTTCGAGTTGTTTTTGAGTGACGGCGGAATTGGCGGTGAATCCGCTTATGGATTGGGCATTGACCGAGATAACGTAAGTCAGCAACAAAAATAGGCAAAGCCGTATGCGCATTTTCTCCCTCCGGGTTTTATTTGCTTAACGCCCGGAGTGCAAAGCTTAAGCTTTGCACTCCGCTACACTCGTGAAAATGAATTGGCGCAAGATAACGGATTTCGACCTAAGCATCAAGCGTTTTTTATTCGTGCAATTCGTGTAATTCGTGGTTCAAAGTTTTTGCTGAAAAATAACTTGCATTCCAGCATCATTTTTTTATTTTGTGAATGAATCATCATTCAGTTGCTGTTGCAGTCTCTCTGTGTTTTCAAACTCAAACTTTTCACGGACGATGCCCACAAAAGACAAGCGTACTCGCATTCTCAAATCCGCCGTCAAGGTGTTTGCCCAAAAGGGCTTTTATCACGCCAAGGTTTCGGAAATCGCCAAACGCGCGGGCGTGGCGGACGGCACCATTTATCTCTATTTCAAAAATAAAGACGAAATTCTCATCTCCATTTTTGAGGAGGAGCTGGGGAAATTCATTGCCGAAGTGCAGGAGGAAATAGCGGCCGAAACCGACCTGATTGCCAAAGTGCGCAAGTACATTCACGCGCATTTGCGATTCGTGAAACAAAATCCCAAGCTGGCGCAGGTGTTTCAATTAGAGCTGCGGCAGAGCAATCGTTTCATCAAAGAATACAGCGGTTCGAAGCTGAAAGAGTATTTAAATCTCGTGGGAAATTTGATCGAGCAGGGCCAGCGCGAGGGACTCTTCCGCAGTGACATTCACCCCGGACTGGCGAAGCGTGCCCTTTTTGGCGCACTGGATGAAATTGCCACCCACTGGGTGCTGCTGAAAAATGGCCGGTACGATTTGGAAGAGTCGGCCAATCAGATTGCGGAGATTTTTGTTGGTGGGCTAAGACCGGGTTTCAATGATCAAAACGCAAGGTTACTTCCGTGATACATATCATTCGAAGTAAGGCCACAAAACAGCAGGTTGACGAAATGCTCGAAGAATTGGATCCCATCATTAAGTTGGCGGTCGATTTAAATCGTCAGATTTTGGCGGGCGGCGGTGTTATGCACGCTGATTGTGAAACGATCCTGCTTGACGATGGGAGTCAGCAGGAAGATATTTGGGGAGCCAATTGGATTCCTGCCACCCAGACAGTAGAGTTTGAAGCCCTTATCAATATTCGTCCCAATCGAAACAACCTGGCGATGACCATACAAGACCCGTCAATTAAGCAGAGAGTGGAAGCAATAGTGAAACAGCTTTTGGAGGGCGTATGACAAAATTGGATAAACTCCGCTCGCGCTATTTGTGCGACCCCGTCCCGGTGCGCCTCGGCGGGCTGGCAGCAAATTTAGCCCGCGTTGCCAGCTTCTCGAAAAACGATGATCATCGCGAAGTGGTATTCGCGATTTTGCAGGAAAGCAAATGGTTCATTGAATGGATTGCGGCTGAATTGGCAATTGCGGATGCGGCGCAATTAGTCAGCCTACAAATACAAATGGCTCAATGGCAGAGACAATCTCAAACGCAATGGCTGGATAAAAACTGGCGAGAGCAGTTCATCGCGAAGTCGCACGAGTGGTCACAGCGCGTGCTTGAGATGTCGGGTTTGATAAAAACAAAATGAAACGCGGCGAAGCGGAGTTGAGAACCTGACCGAGTATGAGCTGGCGAAGCGCGCTCTCTTCGGCGCGCTGGATGAAATTACCACTCACTGGGTGCTGCTGAAAAATGGCTGTTACGATTTGGAAGAATCCGCCAATCAGATTGCGGAGATTTTTGTTAGTGGGTTGAGGAAAAACTAACTCGAGTTGTCGTTTCGAGCGAGCGCTAGCGAGTCGAGAAACCTGTTGGAGAATAGAAGCAACGATTTCGCACAAGCGTGATTGCGTAGATCAAAGATCGGTGCACCGCCAGATTTCTCACGCGACAAAAAGCGTCGCGTTCGAAATGACATTTTCCGGGAACAGTCTTAATGCAGAGCAAGCAATATTTCGTTTACATTCTTTCGAGTTTGACCAAGACGCTCTATGTGGGTGTGACCAGTGATCTCAAGAAAAGAGTCTGGCAACACAAAGAAGAATTTGTTGATGGGTTTACCAAACAATACAAAATCAAAAAGCTGGTTTATTTCGAAATGACGGAAGACGTTTTGAGTGCGATAGCGCGTGAAAAGCAAATCAAACGCTGGCGACGCGAAAAGAAAATCGCGCTGATTGAGTCAATAAATCCGCAGTGGCGGGATTTGTATTATGGGATCTAAGGGACTGTCGTTTCGAGCGAGCGCTAGCGAGTCCAGAAACCTGACGGAGGAAAGATTCAGCGAATGCCTCGCAGGCTGTTGGAAGCAATTATGATCTGTTCACCGCCAGATTTCTCAGCCGACAAACAACGTCGACCTCGAAATGACATTTTATGTGAAATTGCGTGAAAAGCAAATCAATTTTGAAGGATAAGGGAGGAACCACAATGTCCGAGACACTTGCCGAAAAAATGCCTGCTCAGAAAACCGCCAAACGCGGCGGCGCGTTTAATCTCGAAGTGCGCGACAACGGCGTCGCGTTTCTCATTTTCGATCTCAAAAACGAGAAGGTCAACATTCTTTCCAGCAAAGTGATGGCGGAGCTGGACGGTTGGCTCGATGGCCTCGCTCGCCGCAGCGACATCAAAGCGCTGGTGTTCCTCAGCGGCAAAGAGGACAACTTCATCGCCGGCGCCGACGTCTCCGAAATCCGCGACATCAGCGATCCCAACGAGGGCGCGGAAAAGGCGCGGCAGGGTCAGACGATTTTCCAAAAAATCCACGACTTGCCGTTTCCCGTGGTGGCGGCCATTCAGGGCGCGTGCGTTGGCGGCGGACTGGAACTGGCGCTGGCGTGTCACTTCCGCATCGCGCGCATCAGCTCCAAAACTAAAATCGGTTTGCCCGAAGTGAAGTTAGGCATCCTCCCCGGCTTCGGCGGCACCCAGCGCCTGCCGCGGCTCATTGGCATTCAGCGCGCGTTGAAACTCATCCTCACTGGCAACTTGGTGGACGCACGAACCGCGAGCAAAATGGGCCTCGTCGATAAAGTGCTGCCGCCCGATTATCCGTTTTCATTTATGAAAGCCGCCGCCGAAGAATTCGGGCTGGCGATGTTGCAAAATTTCAAGCGCGGCGCGTATCTGCAAAAGCGCAACGCCAAACGGCTGCACGGGATTTTTTTGGAAAGCAACCGCTTCGGCCGCAAATTCATTTTCGAGCAGGCGCGCAAGCAAACATTGAAGACGACGCGCGGACACTATCCCGCGCCGCTCAAAGCGCTGGAGGCGGTGCAGCGCGGCATCGGGTTGCCGCTGGAACAGGGGTTGGAGATTGAAGCCAAACTCCTCGGAGAACTGATCGCGGGCGAGGTCTGCAAAAATCTCGTCTCGCTATTCTTCCTCACCGAGGCGCTGAAAAAAGATCCGGGCGTCGAGAAAGCGAAAGTGCACCCGCGCGAAATTCGGCAGGTGGGCATCCTCGGCGCCGGCGTCATGGGCGGCGGCATCGCGCAATTGTTAGCCTACAACGACATCCCGTCACGGATGAAAGACATCCATCAGGAGATGGTCAACCTCGGGCTGCGAAAGGCCGAGCAGATTTTTCTGGAATCGGTTGAAAAGAAAAAAATGAGCCGCCGCGAAATGCAGCGCAAAATGTCGCTCATCTCTGGCACTACCGATTACTCCGGCTTCACGCCCATGGATTTCATCATCGAGGCGGTGGTGGAAAACATCGAGATCAAGATGCAGGTGTTCGCGGAAATCGAGCCGCGGGTAAAGGACACCTGCATTCTGGCGTCAAATACGTCATCGCTTTCTATCTCTGAAATCGCCGAGGCGGTGAAGAAGCCCGAGCGTGTGGTGGGCTTTCATTTTTTTAACCCTGTGCACCGCATGCCGCTCGTGGAAGTGATCCGCGGAGAAAAAACTTCGGACGACACCGTTGTCACCGCGGTCGCCTTTGCCAAACGCCTCGGCAAAACGCCGATTGTGGTGAAGAATAGTCCGGGATTTTTAGTGAACCGCATCCTCGGGCCGTACATCAACGAGGCGGCGCTGATGTTGGAGGAAGGCGCGAAGATTGAGGAGATCGATCGCGTGATGGTGGACTTCGGCATGCCGATGGGGCCGCTCAATCTGCTGGACGAAGTCGGCATCGATGTGGGTTACAAAGTGGCCAAAATTTTGGCCGAAGCGTTCGGCGAGCGCGTGCAGCCATCGAAGGTGATCGAGTGCATGTACGAAGACAAGCGACTCGGCAAAAAGGGCGGCAAAGGATTTTACATTTATGAAGGCCGAAAAAAGCGGGTGGATGAAAACGTGTACGCGTTGTTCAAACATTTAGTGAAACCGAAACCACTATCGCGACAAGAGATGCAGGATCGGCTGGTGTTCATCATGCTGCGGGAAGCGGTGTTGTGTTTAGAGGAAAAAGTTGTACGCCGTCCCCGCGACGTGGATGCCGGGATGATTTTCGGCACCGGCTTTCCACCCTTCCGCGGTGGCCTGTTGCGATACGCCGATAGTCTCGGCCTCTCAAATTGCCACGATAGATTTTTCACGCTAAAAGAAAAATACGGCGCGCGCTTCGAGACGCCCGAGTTGCTGCAGAAGCTGGCGATGAAGGGAGAGAGGTTTTATCAGGAATGAATGGGCGACAGAGCGAAGAGCGAGAGAGCGTGGAGCGAGGATTGAAGATTGAGGATAGAAAATGGATGGCAGGCGACATTTACTAAACCTTCGAGGTTTAGTAAATGTGATGTTCGATCTCGCTCAATGGAGGAAGAATGAAACGGATTAAATTGGCGTACAAAAGGCTGTTCGTTGAATCGGTGAAGCGAGGACTGGCTGACGCTGATGCTGGACGCGTTCACAGTACCGAAGAGGTCCGAGAAGTATTGCAAAAGCGTCGTGATCAAAGAAGACGCTGACGATTTAAAGGCTATTTGAGTCTGTCCTCTTCCGATGCTTCGACGGCAGGAATTTCCTGCAAAGCATCGAGAAAATCTTGTTCATTGAAATCTCTGGAACGGTCGGCGAAGAACTGCTGGGTCTCGTAGCGAATAATCTCGTTGGAAATGGAATTCACCAACAATTGGTTAATTGAGACCTGCTCTTTTTCAGCAATTTTGCGAACCTTGTTGTGAATGGATTCGGGTAAACGGAGTTGGAGTTTAGCCATGTCAGGTGTCTTTCTAAAAGATCTGCGGTACAAGTATAATGAATGTTGGTCTAAAAACAAATAGAGTTTGGAGAGGATTATCAAAATGAAGGAGACAGTTTATATCGAGACGAGTGTTGTGAGTTATTATACTTCACGCCCGAGCCGCGATTTGGTGATTGCTGGCCGTCAGGAAATCACTCGCGAAAAATGGCCGAAGATTTTACGTTCCTTTGACGCATTCATTTCAGCACTGGTCGTGCAGGAGGCAGAGCAGGGTGACCAAGAGGCGGTCAGAGAACGACTCGCTGCCGTTTCAAGTTTGACGGTTCTTCCAATTAGTGAGCAAGCTGAGGAGTTAGCGTCAGTGCTGATACAAGACGGACCGATACCCGAAAATCAACCAGAAGATGCCCTGCACATTGCCATTGCAACGGTCAATGGCATGGATTATCTTTTGACTTGGAACTTTAAGCATATCAACAACGCTCAAATGAAGGCTAAAATAGCTTCGGTTATCGAGGAGCATGGTTATCAATGTCCATTGATATGTTCACCTGAAGAACTCTTGGGAGAATAACAATGAAAGATCCAATTGTGGAAGAAGTGCGGGAAGCGCGCCAAAAACATGCTGAGCGCTTCAACTTTGACTTGCACGCGATCTGCGAAGATTTGAAGAAGAAGGAAAAGAAGCTACGCAACCCGATCAAATCTTTGCCGCCAAAATTGTTGGTGAAAAAGACGGGTAGCTAAGTGGGGCGGCTAAGCCAAACTGCCTTGGCGGAATGCCACGGTCTTGGAACGAATTCTATGGCAAGCAATTCGCGGGAAAGGACTGGGGTTGAGTTTCACCGACAGGTGCCGCTCGATAAATATATTGTGGATTTTTATTGCCACGAGCTGATGCTGGCCATCGAAATTGACGGCTTACCTTATTGTAGTTGTTGAGACTAACAAACATGAACGATCAAAGTAGACCTTTACAAACTACCTTTGAGTTTTTCTTATTCGATGGACTTCACAGAATTGGAGAATATGTTTCCACTGTAGAGTCTTATATCGAAAAGGAGTTTGAGAAGAAGGCTTCAAAGATGGTTGAAAATATTGATAAATCCTCAAAGGAAAAACGGGAACTCTTGGAATTTCACCGTGAACATCTCGAGTGGAAATTCACGGAAGTGTTCCCACGGATTTTAAGATATTCAAGTTTTCTGACTTGCTATTCTTATCTCGAATTTACACTTAACCGATTATGTCGAAGCTTGGAGTTCAATTACCACCTCAAATTGACAGATTTGGCAGACCGCGGAGTAATTCGCTCTTATAATTATTTAACGAAGGTGATTCAAATTCCCAAAGTTAGCAAGTTGTTGTGGGACAGAATTAAAATCTACAACAAAATTAGAAATAAAATCGCACATAACGAAGGACAACTGTCGGATGATGGCGACTCAAAAGCAATTATGGCATTTTCTAAAAAGCGGCACACTCTCTTGAAAATCGTCGATTCGAGGATTGAGTTGATGAAGGAATTTGTGCCAGAAGTTCTAAGCGATATTGAAAGTCTTTTCTTTGAAGTTAAGGCCGAACTGGGTCCAAAATTCCCCTAGGAATGTGGCGGTTCTCTTCGCGATCTTATGCTTGCATCGTGCACCGTAAGTTGACATAGTATCAAATTTATCAAAGAATAAAATTAACAAGTTCCAAATGAAGAAACTTAATGGCTGGCAACGATTGTGGATTTTGGTTGTCTGTATTTATCTACTTTTAGTCATATTCGTCTCTTGGTCAAGCTTTCCCCAAAAGTCTCCCATTTTGCAGGACTGGGCGATTGCTGTACTTGAGCTTGAGAAAAGATACGATCCGAGTATAACAAATCTAGACAGTTGGAGAATCAGGTTTAAATACAGTGAAAAGGGAATAACGGATGAACAGTTCATAAAGAAGTTAAAAGAGAATAGTGCACAAAAGTCCAGTCAGTACAAATTGGATTTTCAAGCTATTGAAAAGCAATACCGAAAAAAGATGGATGATCTATATTCCAAACGGATTGAGCATATTGGCAATTCAATTCTATTCTGGGTTCTTCCCTCTATTTTTCTCTACTTCTTGGGCGTCGCTATTGGTTGGGTATACAAAGGTTTCAGAAGTCGAGATAACGGCTAGACAAAAAACCTAAATGATTTGCTTAGTTTGATGTTTGACTAACAAAAACCATGAATCTGAAAATTGGAAGAAATGACCCGTGTTGGTGTGGTTCGGGTAAGAAATATAAACGCTGTCACTGGGGTCGTGAAAACTTGCCTCCTCTCAATCCTTTTGAGGTGGCTAAAAAACAAAAAAGACTTTTTGGGAAAAAGTACTGTTTGCATCCAGAAGCTAGTCCCGAGGATTGTGATCGCAACATCGTGAGGGCACATACTGTCCAGCGAAGTGGAGGGCTGAGTAGGATTGCAAAGGATGGCCACGTGTATGGCTATAATCCCAATATGGTTTCTTTTATCAAGAATGAGGGAAGAGTCAAACCAGAACTCATTGGAATAAAAGAAGCTTCAACGTTCACGGGATTTTGTCAAAAACATGATTCAGAAACCTTTAAGGCAATAGAGTCTCACCCCTTCGCGGTGAATCAAGAAACAATGTTTCTTTTCGCTTATAGAGCCTTGTGCAGGGAGGTTTTTGCAAAAAGAAGGCAGTCAGACTCATTACCAATTTTGGAAGATTTAGACCAAGGCTTAGATAAGCTTTCACAGCGTTTACTTCACGAGTATCACGAACTTCACTCGTTAGGCGTAAAAGTTGGGCTCAAAGAAATTGAGAAAATAAAGAGTGAATACGATGCTGTACTATTGAACAAGGATTATTCAAATGTAAAATTTTATGTTGTCAGAATCCGTGAAACGGCGGAATTAATGTGTAGCGGGATTGCTTACCCTGATTTTGACTTTGATGGAAATAAATTGCAGGACTTGACGGACCTTTCTGCTAGATTGGAAGCAATCACTTTTTCAATAATTACAGCACATGTAGGAAGCTTGGTGATATTCTCATGGCTACAGGCTGGAAATGGTCCTGCACATAAGCTTATTGAATCATTAAGCAGAATGACACGGACCGACCTGCCTCACGCAGTAACAAGATTTGTAATCTCATGTTCTGAGAACGTGTATTTTTCACCGTTGTGGTGGGAAAGTCTGAAGGAAGATGAAAGAGAAAAAATCCAAAGTAGAGTATCGGATCAGGTCCTACCGCATACACTGCGAGGCCCTGATGCGTTCAGGGACGACGGTTTAAGAGTTGTCTCTTGGACTGTAACTGGTTTTGAAACCAATTGTGATTTGTAACTCAAAGTTTTCGGCTGTGATTTACTGCAATGAATCATAACTAATGAAATGGGTAATTCTAACGACTCATCGGTTCACATTTATGAATATTAAACACGGAGCCACCCATGCCCCCTACCCCCAACAAACCCAGTTTCAGCAAAAGCCTGTTCGCAGGAAGCATCGAGCAGAATTTGATTTTTCCGTATCCCAAAATCAGCAGCGAGGAGGCGGAAAACCTCAAGCTCGTTTTGGAGAGCATCCGCCAGTTTGCCAAAGACCACATCAACTCCGACGAAATCGACCGCAACGAGTCCATCCCGCAGGAGGTGCTCACGGGTCTCGCGGAAATTGGCCTGTTTGGCATGAGCATCCCCGAGGCCTACGGCGGCTACGGCTTTTCCGCCACCGCCTACAACCGCGTGTTCGAGGAAATCGCCGGCATCGACGCCTCGCTGGCGGTGACCCTCGGCGGCCACCAGTCCATTGGCCTCAAGGGGCTGCTGCTGCACGGCACCGAGGAGCAGAAGAAAAAATACCTGCCGAAGCTGGCGAGCGGGGAATGGCTGGCGGCGTTTGCCCTCACCGAACCCAACGCTGGCTCCGACGCCGCGGGCATCCAGTCGCTGGCGGTGCTGGATGGGGATAAAAAACACTACGTGCTGAACGGCGGCAAAATCTGGATCACCAACGGCGGCATCGCCAACCTTTTCACCGTGTTCGCGAAAACGCCCGTGGGCGACGAAAAGAAAATCACCGCGTTCATCGTCACCCGCGACATGGCGGGATTTTCATCGGGCAAGCCCGAACACAAGTTGGGCATTCACGGCTCGTCCACCACGGAGATCACCTTTGATAATGTGAAGGTGCCCGTGGAGAACGTCATTGGCGAAGTGGGCAAAGGCTTCAAAGTGGCGATGGAGGTGCTCAACTCGGGGCGCCTCGGACTGGCGGCGGGCTGCGTCGGCGGCATGAAAAAGCTCACGGCCATGAGCGTGGAGTACGCCAAAAATCGCAAGCAGTTCAACCAGCCCATCGCCAATTTCGAGATGATTCAGGAAAAGATTGCGGCGATGATGGTGGACACCTTTGCGGCGGAGAGCATGGTGTACCTCACCACGGGCCTCATCGACCGCCTGCCTGCGCAGGCAGGCGGCGACGTGGATTACTCGGTGGAGTCGGCCATCTGCAAAGTGTATGTCTCCGAGGCGTTGTGGCGCACGGTGAACGAGGCCATGCAAATTGCGGGCGGCATCGGCTACAGCGCTGAGTATCCCTACGAACGGGCGCTGCGGGACTCGCGCATCAACCTGATTTTTGAAGGCACGAACGAAGTGCTGCGGCTGTTCATCGCGCTGGCGGGCATGCAGGAGCACGGCGAGTATTTGAAGAAAGTCGGCAAGGCGCTGCAGAAGCCGATGGACGAGCTTGGCATTCTCACCGAATACGCGATCCATCGCATAAAGGATTACGTGGCCACCGAGCGTCTGGAAGGCGTGCACGAGGCGCTGAAAGATGAAGTGGCGCGATTCGAGGAGTACGCCAAAGAGCTGCATCTCGCGACAGAGAGGGTGTTGGGGAAATATCGCAAGGATATCATCAATCAGGAGTTCGTGCTGCACCGCATCGCGGACATGGCAATTGATTTGTTTGGAATGGCGGCAGTGATTTCGCGCGTGGACGGTTTGCTGAAAGAAAAGAGCAAACGCAAGGCGGAGCGCCCGCCTGCGCGGGCAGGCGAGCTGCTGCTGGCGAAGACGTTTTGCGAGGAGGCGTGGCGGCGGATTCGTCGCAATGCGCGCCAGGTGGATAATAATATCGATCCGTGGCGGAAGCAGATTGCGGAGGCGGCGTATGAGGGGAAGGGGTACGGAATGGATTTGATTGGGTGAAGGATGTGTTTTGTAGTGATGCCTTTAGGCATGAAGCGCTCCTGAAGGAGCTAATACAAACGGTGGCGCTCCTGAAGGAGCGACTACGAACGCGTTCCTGAAGGAGCGACTACGAACGCGTTCC
>JBBIIG010000004.1:0-12085 GCA_037446635.1 bacterium | reverse complement strand
GCGTTCCTGAAGGAGCGACTACGAACGCGTTCCTGAAGGAGCGACTACGAACGCGTTCCTGAAGGAGCGACTACGAACGCGCTCCTGAAGGAGCGACTACGAACGCGTTCCTGAAGGAACTACTACGAACGCGCTCCTGAAGGAACTACTACGAACGCGTTCCTGAAGGAACGACTACAAACGTGTTATAAACAATTGGGTTGATTTCGGGTTTTGAATTTTTAAATTATTCATAAAAAAATATCTGATTCAGACAAAAGACGCAGATGGCTGTGACGTATTATTGGGTGAGAGCGAGTGGAAAGATCATATTCTGGAAGTCCACCCAGAGGTAGAGCCGTTTTTGGCTGAGATTGAAGAAGCGATTCGAAAACCTGTTGAACGTCACATTGACCCACTTCCTGAATGGCAAAAGATTGAGTTGGACAAAAGATGTGAAGAATACAAAAGTGGGAAGCTCGCGCTTCGCGATTGGGAAGAAGTTCATCAAGAGTTGCGGAAAAGAAGAAGCGAAAGTTCAATGTGAACGCTCATTGGAAAGGTCATTCCGAACGCCGACGTTTTTTGTCGGCGGAGGAATCTGGCGGGGCACCAGTCAAGGTGAGCAATTGGCACTCGAGCGCATTCACGGAAACCATTCTCCACCAGATTCCTCGACTCCGCTGCGCTCCGTTCGGGATGACAATTTATATGATCGCGTAAAAATCGAAAAACAAATAAACCAAGGAGCACGACGTGAATATAATCGTTTGCCTCAAGCAAGTCCCCGTGAAAGACTCGTTGCTGAAAATCAAAGACGATGGCAGCTGGGTGCATGAAGCCGATCTGAAATATGAAATCAACGAGAGCGACAACTACGCGCTGGAGGAGGCGCTGCGGCTGAAAGAAAAACACGGCGGTGAGGTGGTGATTCTCAGCATGGGACCAGAGCGCGTGAAAGAGGCCATCAAACAGGGATTGGCCAAAGACGCCGACCGCGCGCTGCACATCAACAATGAAAGCTTCACGCGACTCGACCCGTTCATCAATGCGAAAATTCTGGCAGCGGCGATTAAGAAAGAGAAATTTGATCTCGTGATGACGGGCCTGCAGTCCGATGACTACGGCTTCGGACAGACGGGCGTGATTCTGGCGGAAATGTTGGGACTGCCGCACGCGACCATTGTTATGGAAATTCAGAAACAAAACGGCAGCATCAAAGTGAAGCGCGAGTTGGAGAGCGGCTGGTTCCAATGGGTGGAATTGCCGCTGCCGGCGGTGCTGACGATTCAATCGGGCATCAACCAGATTCGCTATGCCACCATCAAAGGCATTATGATGGCGAAGAAGAAGGAGATCAAATCGCTAGGGTTGAGCGACTTGGGGTTGAGTGAAAGCGACGTGGCGGCCGGCGCAACAGGGTTGAAGTTCAGCAAAATGTACATGCCGCAAAAAACGAAAAAGACGGAGATGCTGGAGGGCGATCCCAAAGAGGTGGCGCGCAAATTGGCGGAGAAGTTGAAGAATGAAGCGAAGGTGTTCTGACATCGTCGATCCGTTTGATGTAAGATGAATTGCCAGATGGCGAACGCATTGCCATTTTCTGGGCGGAGTGATGGAGTAATGGAGTGTTGGATCAATGATAAGAGACAAATCGGTGGTGGAGAAAAATTTAGAATGGGGGTTGCAGTTAAGCCGTTACGTTTTAGAGCATCCTCGATTTGCGGCAAAGATCCTTTCGGTGCGCTCGTTGTTCTTTTGCCGGAAGATGATCCCGAACTGTCGCGGGTGAATTTGGCAATAGCAAAGAAACGGCGCGAAGCAGGTCAGCCTGTGGTACATGTTCATTTCAAGAAATCAAAGCTTGCGTCGAGCTTGGTTAAGCCCCGGTTGGAAATAATAGAATTATAAAATGGAATAGGAGCCATTGAATGAGTGACAAAATTCTCGTAGTCGCCGAACAACGTAATGGAACATTGAATCGATCAACATTGGAAGCAATTGTTGCGGCTCAAAAAATTGGTAAGGAATTGAACAAAGAAGTCGCGGCGCTGGTTTTGGGAAAGGGCATCCAAAATCTCGCGGAGGATTTGGCGGGGAAGGGCGTCAAAGAAGTGCTGGTGGCGGATCACGAAAAGTTGGCCGACTACACGCCCGACGGTTATGCCGCGGCGATTCAGCAAGTGGTCGAAAAAGAGAAGCCGGCTTATGTGTTTTTTAGTCACACCTACATGGTGCGCGATTACGCCCCGAAGTTGGCGGCCAAATTGAACAAACCGATGATCAGCGATTGCATCCGCTATCGTATGGAAGGCGGCAAGCCGGTCTTTGTGCGACAAGTTTTTCAGGGGAAGATCGATGCGGATTTTTCGTTCGATGGCGAAGGCCCGTACTTGGTGAGTTTCCAGGTTGGCGCGTTCAATGCGGATAATTTGGAAAAGAGCGCGGCGAAAGGGCAGGTCCGCAACCCCGAAATTTCATTGGAAACGGTAGAGATTCGCAGCAAAGTGTTGGAAATTTTCGAAGGCGTGAAACAGGAGGTCGATCTCAGCAAAGCGGCGCGCATCGTCTCTGTGGGACGCGGCATCAAAAAGCCGGAGAATCTCGAACTCATCAAACAGCTCGCGGCAGCGTTGGATGCGGAAATCGCGGCGTCGCGGCCGGTGTGCGACGACGGCTGGCTGCCACTCGATCGGCAAATTGGCAGCTCGGGGCAAACCGTCGCGCCGAAGTTGTATCTCGCGGTGGGAATTTCTGGCGCGATTCAGCATATCGTTGGCATGAAGAATTCCGGGACGATTGTTGCCATCAACAAAGATCCGCACGCGCCGATTTTCGATATCGCGGATTACGGAATTGTTGGCGATTTGTTCGAGGTGGTGCCGGAGTTAATCAACGCCGTGAAAGAAGTCAAGTAGGGTGTGGAACAAAAAGCGTATTCAAACATTTGAAAGAAGAGCTTATGAAAACCGGTTTAACATTCATTATCGGGTTCATGGTTTTGGGATTGTGTTTGAGCAACTGTTCGGCGCCGCAGAAGTCGAGTCGGGTGCGTGCGGAAAGCGGCGGCGTTAAAAATTTCGAGTTGATGAACGAGGATTTCGATCCGCTGAGTTTGAATGAGGATGACATTCAGGTCGAGGATGTTGTGCTGTCAACATCGGCTGAGGAGGAAGCGCCGGAGAATTTGGAATCGGCGGTGAAGGACACTTTGGTGACGGGTTACCGGATTCAGATTATCCAAACCACCGATGCGGAAGAAGCGAAGAATGTTCAGAGAGAAGCGATCCTGCGATTCAATGACGACGTCTATCGCGTATTCGATCCGCCATTTTACAAAGTGCGCGTCGGCAATTATTTGAATTGGTATGACGCGGAGAAGATTCAAAAGTTGGCGATTCAAAAGGGCTATCGCGACGCCTGGGTGGTGCGCACGAAAGTAAATCTCAAAAAGGCGACGCGTTGGATTGATGATTTGTAAAATTTAACAAGAAATTTCAAAGGAGTGGCCCCATGAAATGCCCCGTTTGTGCTGATGTTAATCTCGTGATGTCCGAGCGTCAGGGCATCGAAATCGACTATTGCCCACAGTGCCGCGGCGTCTGGCTGGATCGCGGCGAACTGGACAAAATCATCGAACGCTCCGCGGCCTCGCTCAGCGAGGGTCGGCCTGAAAGCCGCGATTATGACAATCGTGATTCCCACAAATATCGGCACAAAGACGATGACGACTATTATTACAAGCGCAAAAAACGCGGCGGTTTTCTGGGTGAGATTTTCGACTTCGATTAAAGCACAGTTTTGAAAAGTTGGGTTGGATCGAAAACGGCGCTCCCAATAAGCGCCGTTTTTTTGTTTGGAAAATCATCAAAAATTTATTAAATTAGGCTCGATTTTTGGAGGAGATCATGTCAGGCCATTCCAAGTGGGCAACCATCAAGCGCAAAAAAGCCAAGATTGATGCCGAGCGCGGCAAATTATTCACGCGACTCATCAAAGACATTACGATAGCGGCGCGTGAAGGGGGAGGAGATGAGGCAGCCAATCCGCGGCTGCGTTCGGCGGTGCTTGCAGCGAAAGCGGCCAATATGCCGGCAGCCAACATCGAGCGCGCCATCAAAAAGGGCACGGGCGAATTGCCGGGGGTGGTTTACGAAGAAGGGGTGTTGGAGGGATATGGGCCCGGCGGCGCCGCCATTTACATTGAAGTGCTCACCGACAATCGCAAGCGCACAGTTGCGGATATCCGGCACATCATGACCAAATATGGCGGCAGCCTGGCGGAAAGCGGCGCGGTGGCCTGGACCTTTGAGAAAAAGGGCTTGATTACGGTGGCGAAAAGTGTCAGCAACGAGGACGATCTTTTCATGATCGTCACCGATGCCGGCGCGGAGGATCTCAAATCTGAAGCCGACGCGTTTGAAATCACCACCTCCGTTGAAAATTTGGAAAAGGTAAAACAGGCGTTAGAGGCCAATAACATAAAATATGATTCCGCTCAAATTACGATGCTTCCCAAAAATACCGTTAAGGTTGAGGGCAAGGAGGCCGAACAGTTGTTGAAGCTGATGGATATGCTCGAAGAAAACGAAGACATCCAAAACATCTATTCAAATTTTGATATTGATGTTTCGGTGATGGAGCAGGTGGGGTAGCCAACACAATGCGTATCCTTGGGGTGGATCCGGGTACGGTGGTATTAGGTTATGGCGTGGTAGAAAAAAACCGCAGCGGGTGTCAGGCGATTGATTATGGTTGTTTAAGGCTCTCGTCTCAGGAATCATTTCCAATTCGACTGAAGAAGATTTATGATGAAGTGCGCAGAATCATTTTGCAATATCAGCCGAACCAGTTTGCTATCGAAGATATTTTTTATGCGGAGAACGTTAAAACCGCTTTGAAATCAGGCCACGCCCGAGGCGTTGCTATTCTCGCCGCGGTCAACCACCAAATTCCTACCGCGGAATATTCCCCAAGAGAAATCAAGCTTTCGATTGTCGGCAACGGCGCCGCCTCCAAACAGCAGGTGCAGAAAATGGTGCAGCAGATTTTGCAATTGCCGGAATTGCCGCAACCGCTGGACGCCTCGGACGCGCTGGCCGTGGCGCTGTGTCATCTTCATCGCATGAAAATAAATGCCGAAGGACACTGAAAACATCTGATCAAACAAATATGATAGCCCAATTGACAGGAACGCTCGCGGAAAAATCGCCCACCCGCATTCTGGTGGACGTGAACGGCGTCGGCTACGATGTGCAGATTCCGGTTACCACGTATGAGAAGCTGGCCGGCGTGGGCGAGCGCATCCGGCTGCAGACCTATCTCAATGTCCGTGAGGATGCGCTGCAGCTTTTTGGCTTCTTAACTCAAAAAGAAAAAGCGATGTTTTTGAATTTGATTTCCGTTTCCGGCGTTGGGCCAAAAGTGGCGCTGGGAATTTTATCCGGCAGCCCGGTGGACGAGTTGACGCGGCTGATTGTCAGCGGCGACGCCGACGCGCTCACCTGCCTGCCCGGCGTGGGCCGCAAAACCGCCCAGCGTTTGATCACCGAGTTGAAAGAAAAATTGACACTGCCCGGCATACAGCCGGAAACGCCGCCGACATTTCCGCTGAAGGATCAGGAAGCGAAATTTGAAGAAGCGGTGATGGCGCTGGTGTCGTTGGGTTACAACAAAAATCAGGCGCAGAAATCAATTTACTCGATTCTTAAAACAGAGCCGGCGCTGCCGCTGGATGAGCTGATTAGAAAAGTTTTGCAAGCAGGTTGAGAGAAATGCTCGACGAGAAAAAAGCCACAACTCCGGAACGATTAGAGGGCGAGAGCGAGCTCGACCAAACCCTGCGGCCGCTGCAGTTTGGCGATTTCGTCGGGCAGGAGAAAATCAAAGAAAATTTGGCGGTGTTTATCCGCGCCGCCAAAGATCGCTGCGAGGCGCTCGATCACGTGTTGTTTTATGGGCCGCCGGGATTGGGCAAAACCACCTTGGCGAACATCATCGCCAATGAACTGGGAGTCAACATCAAAACGACTTCCGGACCCGCGTTGGAGAAGCCGGGCGATCTCGCCGGCTTGCTCACGAATCTTGGCGAGCATGACGTTTTGTTCATCGATGAGATTCACCGGCTCAATCGCGTCGTGGAAGAGTATCTTTATCCCGCGATGGAAGATTATAAATTGGATATCATCATCGATCGCGGCGTCAACGCGCGCACCATTCAAATCAAGTTACCAAAGTTTACATTAATTGGCGCCACTACTCGCGCCGGGCTTTTGACTTCGCCGCTGCGTTCGCGGTTTGGCGTGGTCAATCGTTTAGATTTTTACGCTCCGGAGCAGTTGTTCAAAATCATCATGCGGTCGGCGACTATTTTGAACATTGCAGTTGAGGAGAACGCCGGCCTGGAGATCGCCCGGCGCTCGCGCGGCACCCCGCGCATCGCCAACCGTTTGTTGCGTCGCATTCGCGATTTTGCGCAGATCGAAGGCGATGGCGCCATCACCTTCAAAATTGCACAAGATTCTTTGAACCGTCTCGACGTCGATGAAAAGGGCCTCGATGAAATGGATAAGCGCATTTTGAAAGTGATGGTGGAAAAATTTGGCGGCGGGCCAGTGGGCATTAATACTCTGGCGGTGGCGGTGGGCGAGCAGGGGGAAACTTTGGAGGAAATTTATGAACCGTATCTTATCCAGGAAGGACTCATTAAACGAACTCCCAGAGGACGGGTGGCAACGGAATTAACGTATCGCCATTTTGGAATTGCGACCAAGAGAATTTACCAGGAAAAGTTATTTTAAGGGAGTGCGTAAATGAAACTTTCTGATTTCAAGTACAAATTACCGGAGAAGCTGATCGCCAAATATCCTGCTCAGCAACGGGATAAATCGCGGCTGATGGTGCTACATCGTGACACGCAGGAAATCGAAGATCGGATTTTTTCCGACGTCGTGAATTACATGAATGAGGGCGATTGCCTGGTTATCAATGAAACCAAAGTGTTCCCCGCCCGCCTGATGGGCACCAAAGACAAAACCGATGCCGAGGTGGAAATTTTTCTTCTGCGGGAACTCGAAAACAGTCTGTGGGAAGTGCTGGTGCGGCCGGCGCGCAAAGTGCGCGTCGGCAACCGGCTATCGGTGAACAGCAAATTGTATTGCGATGTCATCGACAACACAGTTTCTGGCGGCCGCGTGGTCCGCTTCAATTACATCGGCAATTTTTTTGACATCGTCGATAAGATCGGGCAGTCGCCGCTGCCGCCGTACATTGAGCGCGAACCCGAGCCGATGGACAAAGAGCGCTACCAAACGGTTTTTGCGCGGGTGCGCGGCGCCGTGGCTGCGCCCACCGCCGGGCTGCATTTCACCAAAGAGCTTTTGAAAAAAATTGAAAACCGCGGCGTGAAAATCACCCCGATTGTTCTGCATTTGGGGCTGGGGAGTTTTCGTCCGGTGGTGGTTGAAGATTTAAACCGCCACAAAATGGATTCGGAATATTACGAAGTGCCCGAGCAAACCGCCAACATTATCAATGATACCATCAAGCGCGGCGGCCGGGTGATTGCCGTTGGCACCAGTACCACGCGCGCCCTCGAAACCAGCATCACCTCAGAAGGTCTGGCCAAGCCCTCGAAAGGGTGGACGGATAAATTTATTTTCCCGCCCTACGAATTCAAAATCGTTGGCGGCTTGATTACCAATTTCCATTTGCCCAACTCAACGTTGTTGATGCTGGTATCGGCCTTTGCCGGTCGGGACTTCGTGTTTAAAGCTTATCGCAAAGCCATTCGCGAAAAGTATCGCTTTTACAGCTACGGCGATGCGATGTTGATTTTATAACTGACGCCGCCTTGCGCATTTCAGCAATCATAGTTGCAGCCGGTGCCGGGCAGCGCGTCGGCGGCAATCTGCCCAAACAATTCCAATTGCTGCGCAATAAGCCGCTCCTTTGCTACACGCTGCAGGTTTTTGAACGCTGCGATCTCATCGAAAACGTCGTGGTTGTGGCTGCAGAAGAGTGGTTGGCGTTTGTTTCGCAGCAGATTGTTGATCGCTACGCGCTCACCAAAGTCAGCAAAGTAGTTGCGGGTGGCAAACAGCGACAGGATTCAGTGTTTGCCGGATTACAGGCGTTGAAAGGTGAAACCGAGATGGTCGCCGTGCACGACGGTGTGCGGCCGTTCATCAGCGATAATAAATTAAAAGAAGTGATAGACGCGGCCCTGAAATTTGGCGCAGCGATACTCGCGGCGCCGCCGCGCGATACCATCAAAATCGAAAAATCTGGTTTCGTCGAAAAGACGCCTTCGCGCGACAAACTCTGGTGTGTGCAAACGCCGCAGGTGTTCAAATATGATTTACTTCACAATGCATACGTCAAAGCATTCGAACACGGCGTTTATCACACGGATGATTCTGCTTTGGTCGAACGCTTGGGTTGGCCAGTTAAGATCGTTGAGGGGGATGAGGAAAATATCAAAATCACCGTTCCGTTGGATTTGAAGATTGCCGAGAGCATTTTGGCGGAAAAAGAAAGATGATACGAATTGGTTTTGGTTACGACGTCCACGAGTTGGTTGTAGGCCGCGCGTTGATTTTAGGGGGCGTCCACCTTCCATTTGAGAAGGGATTATTAGGCCACTCCGATGCCGACGTTCTTTGCCACGCCATCGGCGACGCGTTGTTAGGCAGCGCCGCCCTGGGCGACCTCGGCTACCATTTTCCGAATTCTGATCCCAAGTTTGCTGGCATGTCCAGTTTGCTTTTGCTGAAGGAGATTGCGCGCATGCTTCGCGAAAACGGTTTCGCAGTCAATAATATCGATTCGACCGTGATTCTTGAAAAGCCGAAACTGCTTCCGCACATTCAACAAATGCGAAAGAACATCGCCAATGCCTTGAACATTCGGGAATCGCAAATTTCGATCAAGGCCACCACGGCAGAGAAGATGGGATTCGTTGGCCGCGGCGAAGGCATCGCGGCACATGCGTGCACACTCGTAGAACAACGGGAACCGCAACCATGACTCAAATTCGCGTTCGCTTTGCGCCGAGTCCAACCGGACATTTGCACATCGGCAACGCCCGCACGGCAATTTTGAATTGGATTTTTGCGCGCAAATATCAAGGCAAATTTATTCTGCGTATCGAAGACACGGATGCCGAGCGGTCAACGGCAACTTCGGAACAATCCATTTTGGATGACCTCAAGTGGCTCGGCCTGAATTGGGACGAAGGACCGGAGGAGGGTGGAGATTTCGGACCGTATCGGCAATCGCAGCGGCTGCCGTTATACCAATCTCATTGGAATTTTCTTAAAGAAAAAGGACAAATTTATCCCTGTTTTTGCGACGAAGAAGAACTCGAGGCCAAGCGCCAGGCGGCATTGCAGCGCGGCGAGAATCCGCGTTATGATCGAAAGTGCTTATCATTATCCGCCGCCGAGATAAAATCACTCGCCGCCGCGGGCCGAAAGCCGGCGTGGCGATTCCGGGTCCGCAAGGGCGAAATTAAATGGGATGATCTTGTCAAAGGCGAGATAGTTTTTGACAGCGAATACTTTGGCGATTTCGTGATTGTGCGCCCGGATGGAATGCCGGTGTACAACTTCGCCGCGGTGGTGGACGATGGTTTGATGAACATCACTCACGTCATTCGCGGCGACGATCATGTATCGAATACGCCAAAACAGATTTTGATTTATGAAGCCTTCGGCTGGCCGCTTCCAGCATTCGGTCACATTCCGATGATCCTCGGGCCGGACCGCACGCGTTTATCCAAGCGCCACGGCGCCACCTCGGTGGGCGAGCTGCGGGCGAACGGCTATTTGCCGCAAACGTTGATTAATTTTTTGAGCCTGCTAAGTTGGTCTTCGGAAAGCGGCGACGAGTTGCTTTCGCGGGAGCGGCTGATTGACGAATTTGATTTCAGCCGCATGTCCAAATCGCCGGCGGTTTTTGATATCATAAAATTGAATTGGATGAACGGCGTTTATCTGCGCGCGATGGAAATAAAAAATTTAGCGGCATCAGCGCGGCCCTTTTTTCAAAACTATCCCATCGATATCAGCGATGAGACCAAGCTGGCCAACGCCATCGAATTGGTGCGCGATAGTGTGGAGACGTTGAAGCAACTGCCGGCAGCCGTCGAGCCGTTTTATCGAAATGAGCTGAAGCTGGCGGCTGAAGCTAAAGAGATTTCATTGCGGGAATCTTCACAAAAAATTTATTGGGCCTTTTTGCGTGCGCTGCAGAATTGCGACAGATTAGACGCCGACGCCTTTCGGGCCATCATGCAACAGGTGCAAAAAGAAACTGGCATGATGGGTAAAGAATTGTGGGCGCCAATGCGGGTGGCGTTGATGGGAAAGACGCACGGACCAGATCTGGCCATGGCAGCGCAGGTTTTAGGAAAAGAGAAAAGCGAAAGCTTTGTTCGTTCTCTCTTGAGTTGATCTTTAAAAGGGCAGCGCGATGGTTCTTAAGCTTTACAATACCTACAGCAACCAAAAAGAAGAATTCATCCCGATTCAGAAGGGCAAAGTCGGGTTTTATATGTGCGGCCCGACCGTTTATGATTACATTCATCTTGGCAATGCACGCGCGTTCATTGTGTTCGATGTGCTGCGGCGCTTGTTGCGCTATCTGGGCTATGAGGTCACCTACGTGCAAAACATCACGGACATCGACGATCGCATCATTGAACGCGCTCTGAAGGAAGGAGTCGATACCAGCGAGATCACCACAAAATTTACCCGCGCCTTTTTGGAAGACCTCGATGCCTTGGGAATCGAGCGGGCCGATATTCACCCCAAAGCAACCGAGCATGTGAGCGAGATTATTGATCTGATTCAAAAGCTGATTGACAAAGGCATGGCGTACCAAGTGAATGGCGATGTGTTTTATGATGTTTCGAAATTCAAAAACTACGGCAAACTTTCCGGCAAAAAGATCGATGAGTTAATATCCGGCGCGCGTGTCTCGGTGGATGAAAAGAAACGCAATCCCTTGGATTTTGTCTTGTGGAAGAGTCAGAAACCGGGCGAGCCGGCGTGGGAAAGTCCGTGGGGGCCGGGGCGTCCCGGCTGGCACATTGAATGCTCGGCAATGTCGATGAAATATTTAGGAGAAAGTTTTGACATTCACGCCGGCGGCATTGATTTGATTTTTCCCCACCATGAGAATGAAATTGCGCAGAGCGAAGGGATCACCAACAAACAATTTGTCAAGTATTGGCTGCATAACGGCTTTTTGGAGATCGAGGGCAGCAAAATGGCGAAGTCTCTGGGAAACTACCGGACGGTGAAGCAGGTTTTGCGGGATTATCCCGGCGTGGTCATTCGCATGTTTTTTTTGCAAAAACATTATCGCAGCCCGATCGATTTTACGTTGGAGGGAATGCAAGCCGCTGACAGCGCTTGCAATCGTTTGAAAATATTCATGCAAAATTTAGCTGGTAAGCTGTCCGGAATAAAGGCGCCGCACGAGAGCTTTGACGCCAAGTCAATGCGTCAGGATGAGCTTAATTTTGACAAAATGTTGACCCAGCGGCGCGATGATTTTCTGGCTGCGATGCTCGATGATCTCAACACGCCGGCAGCGCTGTCCCACTTATTCGATCTCGTCCGCGAAAGCAATAAATTAGTAAACAAGGATCGTCTCACCGATGGTGAAATCAATCTGCTGGTATCGCTTCAGAAAATGTTTGAGGAATTCAATGAGTTGCTTGGGGTCGTTGATGCTCATGAAGATAAATTGGATTCGGAATTACTAAAGGATGTTGTGCAAATTTTAGTTGACATTAGAAAAGAACTACGAGAAAAAAAAGAATGGGCGCTGGCCGACAAAATCAGGGATGCGCTTCAGGTAAAGGGCATTTTGCTGGAAGATAAAAGCGGCCAAACGACCTGGCGATTACAATGATTTTTAGAGTTTTAAAAAAAAATCTTGACAATTGCTGTTAAATTTATATATTATGGGGCTGTATTTCGTGTAAAACAGGCCCAAAAATAGGCAAGTTAAGCTATTGAATTTAAAAAACTAGTGCCACCATAGCTCAGTAGGTAGAGCACCTCACTTGTAATGAGGATGTCGCGGGTTCGATTCC
>JBBIIG010000003.1:167818-185223 GCA_037446635.1 bacterium | reverse complement strand
GGACTGCGTGAGCGCGGCTCACGCAGTCCAAAAGTAGCATCTGCGTGAGCGCGGCTCACGCAGTCCAAAAGTAGCTTTGTACTGACTACAATTTTTCAGGAGGGGAAGCATGCTTAAAGAAGGCCAACGCGCGCCAGATTTCAAGTTGAAAAACGACAAAAATGAAGACGTGAAGCTTGCGGATTTCAAGGGTAAGCACATTGTGCTGTATTTTTATCCCAAAGACGACACCTCCGGCTGCACCGCCGAGGCCTGCGGCTTCCGCGATTTGCAGTCGGAGTTCAAGAAACTCAATGCGGTGATTTTGGGCGTGAGCCCGGACAGCGTGGCCTCCCATCAAAAATTCAAATCAAAATACAACCTGCCCTTCCCGCTGCTCAGCGATGAAAACAAAGAGGCGCTGCAGAAATACGGCGTCTGGAAAGAGAAAAGTATGTACGGCAGAAAGTACATGGGCGTGGAGCGCACCACGTTCGTCATCGACAAAAATGGGGTGATTCAAAAAATCTTTCCGAAAGTGAAGGTGCCGCAGCATCCGGAAGCGGTATTGGAGGTGGTGAAGGGATTAAATGCAAAATGAAAATGTTTGTGCCTGTCACTGCGGGCGTTTTTAGCCGAAGCAGTCCATCGAATGAGCAACTTCAATATGAGTAATAGCGACGACACATGTTGGTTTTTCTTTTAACAGTTTTGGCCGGCGTCCTCTTGTTCTTTTTTTTCAGCCGTCCTAACATCCGCTATTCCAATCCCACCGCGGATGTGGAAACCAAATCCGGGCGCACCACGCTTTTTCATTACCGCGCGCAGGCTCCGAAAGGCAAGGGGGTAATCGTTTTGGTGCACGGCTTTTGTGAAGACCATGAATATTTTCAGGCGCTGGCTGAGCCGCTCACCGCGGCCGGCTACGATTGTTTCGCCATCAATCTTTTTGGATATGCTGGTTCTATCCCCAACGAGGAAAATGCCTACACGGTAAAATCTTACGCCCAGCAAATAACGCAAGCGCTGAAGGAATTGAGACGGCTGCGGATGGTCAAACAATTGGCCGCCGTGTGGGGACATTCGATGGGCGGCGCGGCGCTGTATTTTGCGGCTTCAGATATTGTGCGCGATCATCCCGAAATCAAGGGCATATTTTTGGAGAATCCCGGCTTTGGCAATAATTTGAGTTGGCTGGCCGGCATGTTGAAGCCGCTCACCTGGCTGGCTAAATTTGCCGGCACGCGTTTCGTCGCGCAGATGTTTGTGAATCTTTTGTTTGCTGGCGCCATCCAACATCCGCCAGCGCGGCGTTTCATCACGCGCATCGTCACCAACCACGCGCCGATCGGCAAGGTGGCCGCGCCCAACGTGCGGTCGGTGTTTCAGCAGAAATTTTCGTTGGCGCATCTTTCGGATAACGCCGCGCGCAAGCTGCATTTCGTGCTGTCGAAAAAGGACAAGCTCATCAGTTTCAAAAAAACCGAGAAAGAAATTTTGCAGCCATTAAAAGAGAAGAGTGAGTGGCGGGAGAGTCAACTGCTGATTTTGCCGGCAGCGGATCACTTTATTTCGCTGCAGGCGCCGCAGCCGGCGGCGGAGTTTGTTCTGCAGCGACTGCAGCCCAGCGAAATCTCCTTGCCATCCGAAGTTGGACGAATGGATTATTGAAATCATTGATCCATTGATCCATCAATCCAGTACTCCAATTCTCCTCTCGGTGATCAAACGTTCGCTGATTCCGGATCAGGTGTGAAAGCGATTGGTGATGGGCATGCGCCGATCTTTTCCAAACGCCTTGTGAGTGATCTTGATGCCGGGCGGCGCCTGCCGGCGTTTGTACTCGTTGATGTCCACCAGCCGCGCCACTTGCTTCACCACTTCGCGCGGATACCCCTGCTCGATAATTTCTTTCACGCTTTTGTCGCGCTCCACAAACTCTTCGAGAATATCATCTAACAGATCGTAGGGCGGCAGCGTATCCTGGTCGGTTTGACCGGGGCGCAGCTCGGCAGTGGGCGGCCGTTGGATGGTGGCCACCGGAATGATCTCTTTGCCGGCGCGGCGATTTTTGTGTTCGCTTAATTTATAAACCAGCGTTTTCGGCACGTCTTTGATTACCGCGAAGCCGCCGGCCATGTCCCCGTAAAGGGTGCTGTATCCCACGCTCATTTCGCTTTTGTTGCCGGTGGTGAGCACCAGCCAGCCGAATTTATTGGAGAGCGCCATCAGGATGTTGCCGCGGATGCGCGCCTGTAAATTTTCTTCGGTGACATCCACCGGGCGGTCTTGAAAAACTTCTTTGAGCGTTTCGCGGTAGGCCTTAAAAATTTTCTGAATTGGAACGGTTTGAGTTTCAATTCCTAAGTTGCGCGCCAGCTCTTCGGCGTCGCGAATGCTTTGCTGCGAGGTAAATTCGCTGGGCATGAGCACGCCGATGACGTTGTCTGCTCCCAGCGCATCCACGGCGATGGCGGCGGTGAGCGCGGAGTCGATGCCGCCGCTGAGTCCAATCACTACTTTTTGAAAACCGTTTTTGGTGACGTAATCTTTCGTCCCCAGCGTCAGCGCCTGATAAATTTCATCGAGGGGTTCCAGCGGTTCTACCTGCTGATGTTTGATAGAAGGCTTTTCTGAAATTCGTTTCGAGCTTTCCAGCGCGATGAAATCCACCTCGTAAGGAGATTGAAATTCCTTTTTGAAGAGATAAAACGACGGGTCGTCTTCCCGGAATTTTCGCAGCGCGCTGACGTCCAAATCGGCGGCGATAAAATCCTCAACAAACGGATGGGTGTTGGCGATGAGCTCGCCGCGGTGATCGACAATAAAGCTGTCGCCGTCGAACACCAATTCGTCCTGCCCGCCAATCAAATTGAGGTAAACGAAAATGCTGCGCGTCATGCGGGCGCGGGTCACGCCAATGGAAATGCGCTCCTTCCGTTTTTCCATAATATAGGGCGAAGCCGAGATGTTCAGCATCACTTCTGCGCCGCCGCGAAATCCCTGCGTCTCGATGACGCCGTCGGGAATCCACATGTCTTCGCAGATGCTTAGCCCGAATTTGACGCCCCTCCACTCGAACACCAGCGGCCGCACGCCGGCCTGAAAGTAACGCTTCTCGTCGAACACGCTGTAGTTGGGCAAACAGATCTTGTGATAGACCGCCGCCGTTTTTCCGCCCTGCAGCACCGCCGCGGCATTGTAAATGTATTCTTGGTTGTCCACAAATCCCACCACCGCGATGAGGTTCTGGCAGTGTTTGGCGATTTCATCGCGGCAGGCAAGATTGTCGGTGATGAACTTGGGTTTGAGCAGCAGGTCTTCCGGCGGGTAGCCGGTGATGGCCAACTCCGGAAACAGCACGATATCGGCGCCGGCGGTTTCGGCCTTTTGAATATATTGGATGATTTTTTTGGTGTTGCCCTCCAAATCTCCCACGGTGGGGTTGATTTGGGCGAGGGCGATGCGGATTGGGGGGTTCATGAGTTAGATTAATTTATTTTAAATATATAAACTTATCCGATGCCATCATTTGGTCATCGGGCAGAACTTTGATGCAGTTAAAGTAAGTCTAAAATTCGTCAAAGGCAACCCCGTCTTTTGATTTTTGACAGATGATCTAGCGAATAGAACTTTTGAGAATTTTACCGGTTTGGGTTGTTCTCGCTCCCACGCTCCGGCGTGGAAGCGCAAAGAGAGTTGCCTTCACGCAGACGTTCCCACGCAGAACATGGGAACGAGTTGACTGAACTGCTCAGATTTGCTATTGATATTACCTACTCCGAAACTCCGAAATCGCTGCCCCAATCCGATCTTGTACCTTGCGGATTCTTTCGGTGGGTACCACAAAATGTTCCATGATGATCGAAAACGCCAGCGGCTCTCCGGCGCCGGTGGTGGTGTAACCGGCGAGGGCGCTGACGCCGCGGAGGCTGCCGGTTTTGGCGCGCAGCTTGCCTTCGGCGGCGGTTCCTTTCATGCGGCGGGCGAGGGTGCCGTCCACCCCGGCAATGGGCAGCGACGCCAGGAATTCCGCCTGCACCCGAAAATCGCGATACATGCTTTTGAGTAACGCAATGATTTGGTCCGGCGTGATCAAGTTGTAGCGCGACACCCCGGAGCCATCGGCGAGAGAAAACGCCGTGGTATCGATTCCCATCTCCGAAAAAAACTGGTGGAGGGCGAAAAGGCCTTTCTCCGCGGTGCCGGGCGCGCCGTGCTTTTGGGCGCCCAGAGTTTTCAAAAGCAGCTCTGCGTAAAGGTTGTCGCTGATTTTGTTAGTGTGCTGAATGAGCTGGGAAAGCGGCGGGGAGGTGTGCGCCGCCAGCAGCGTGGTGGTGTCGGGAAGCGCGCCTTTTAAAATTTTTCCGTCGAACAAAATTTTTTCTGACCGCAGTATTTCTGAAAGCAGCGTTCCCGCGAAGAGCGCTGGCTCCACCACTTCGATATCAACTTCTTCGGGTTCGGAACGCCGCGCCATTCCACCATCGATCACAATTGTGTTTTCCTGCTGCCGCCACTTGCGTTCCACTTTGAATTTTTTGATTTGTAATGAATCGGTCGAATCGACCGTCGCGCCAAAATTTTCGATTTTCATGTATGAAGTGGCGGGTTGCATTTTCACCAGCAGCGGGTCGCCGGTGTTGACGCCCGGCGCAGCCGTCACGGTCACGCAATTGCGATTCACGGTCAGCGCGCTGATGGGCGGCCAGTACCACGAGGAGACGTCGTCGATCATCCAGCCGGCGCCGAAGTAGAGATCATCGAAGTAGGTTTCATCGCAAATCAAATCGCCGCGGATGCGCCTCACTCCCAATTCTTTCAACTTCAAAATTATCCCCCACAAATCCTGACTGCTGAGACTGGGATCCCCGTAGCCTTTGAGATAAATATTGCCGTGGATGGTGCTGTCGCCCAGTGCAGCGGCGTCGGTTCGCACTTCGGTTTGGTATTGAAAATTGGGTCCCAAGAAATGAAGCGCAGCAGCGGTGGTTAGCAACTTCATGTTCGAAGCCGGATGGAACAAGAGGTGGCTGTCGCGGGCGTACCAGGTTTCGCCGGTTTGCAGCGAGACAATTTTGATGCCGGTGCGCGTTTGCGAGAGCGACGAATCCTGCAGGATGGCGTCGATGTTTTTCCGAAGCTCGGTAAGATTTTCAATCGCGGAAACCGCCCGATCTAATTTTCTTGGGGCGGCGCAGGAGGTGACGATGAGAATGAAAGCAAAATGAAAAATGCAGATTTTAGAATGCAAAAAGCTCATTAGACAATAATCAATAATCAATAATCAATTGCTCGTGCAGCGACAACGCGCCGTAAGCCGAGGGGCTGATTTGATCGCCGTATTCATCTAAAAATTTTTCGAGCGCTGCGGTTTGATTGGGGATGGACATCAACGCCGACCATTCCCCAGATGTTTTCGCGCGCGCCAGCTTGAAAAGCTCTTTTGCCGTCTTTTGAAGTTGAACCCAAAAGATCATTTCCGGCTTGAGAGTGGTGGTGGTTTCGATGAGCCCGAGGCAGGTTAACAATTCATCGTCGCCCAGCGAAACGTTCGCTTCCTCCAAAATTTCGCTGGCGATGGCGCAGAAGGGATCGGGAACGCCGTTGATGGCGTGTTCTTCGGGGTGAATGTGTCCGCCCCAGACATCGATTTTACCCGGGTCTTCGCCGACCAGCGCGCTGCGTTTCAACAAAACGATTTGCTGGTCGCTGCTGACGACGACTGCACTGACGCCGAGCGCCCGTGCGAGGCATTCATCCCCCAATTGTTTTTTTGATTTCACCCCCAAAGGCGTTGGAGTACCACTGCTCTTTATAATCGGTGCGGCGCAAATCTAAAATCAAATGGTTGTCTTTTATTTCCCAATAGTTCAGCCGGCACAACTCGCCATTGAACAGATGCGGTTTGCCGGCCGATTCCGTTTGCCAGAAGTCATCGATTTTCATTTGCAGGCTCGCCGGAAGAACGCGTTCCTCGTCATTCCAATTGATTTTAACGCGATGACGGGGAAAGACGCCGGAGATCAATATTTTGAACGGTGTTCGAGGTTTCAATTTGTTTTTCGATTACGTGAGACGTCAGACGTGAAACGTGAAACGACAAATAGCAGAAGGCAAACGTAACGGATGTTGACTCCGTTTTTCGGTTACGCGTTTACTGTTTTCGTTTTGCCGTGTTCGTCTCACGTCTCACGTCTCACATCTAACGTTTCAAAAATCCCGTGCGCTTTGGCCAACTCCTGCGCCGCCGGCGTGACGATGGCGCCCGGCGGCACCACGATTTTGCGATGCTCCATGATGGCTTTGCGGACGTCGTTTTCGGTGATGAGGCGGCGATTTCGCAGCGGTTGGCTATGGGCGTCTTTGCGAACGATGTAAACGTGATCGCCGGTTTTGAGGCCGGAGGCGTTGGCCTCGTCGGTGTCGATATGAAAATCCAGCACGAAGCTGTCATCCACGCGAATGAGCACGTTGGCGAAAATGACGTGGCGCGGCTCGTTGCCAGGATCGATGGCATCTTTCACCACCGGCGCCACAAACACGCGCTCGCGGTCGCGCACGCCGAAACGCCGGGCGTCGGCGGGGCTCATGTGAATGTGGCGCTGGGGAATGATCACGCCTTCTCTGAGTTGAAGTTCGCCGGCGGGGCCAATCAATTTTACTCCCGCTGAACCCGCGAGATCGCCGGAGTAGCGCACCGGTGGATCGATGCCGAGGCGGACGGCGTCAGAGCGGGAGATTTCCAGTTGCGTTAGTCCGCGTGTTGGCCCGACAACACGGATGCTGGGAATTTTGCCTTTTGGTCCGACAACGTCCAATGTTTGCTGGGCGGCAAATTGCCCGCGCTGGCTGATGTCGCGCAATTTTGTTAATTGTGCCCCCAGACCGAAAAGGATTTCAAGATCATGTTGCGAGATATGAAAGTGGCGGTTGGAGACGCCCACCGGTATTTGTTGGGGAGATCTCAATAATCAAGTCCTTATTGTCGGGATCATAGGTGCTTTTAATCGAGCGGAGTGATGGAGTATTGGATCAATGGAGTACTGTAAATCAAAGCTCTGCTTTGATCCGCAAACCAGAGGTTTGCGTTACGATCCATCACTCCAATACTCCGCTGGCTTTCATCGCCTGCCTTTCACAAACGCCTCTACTACCGCTTCGACATCTTTTTCTGACATGCCGCTTGCTCCGAATTTGCCGGTTGGTTTTGCCGTCACTGTGGGTGCCACGGAAACGGCCGGCGCGGCGGATCCTTTGCGCGAGACATCGGGCGACAGCGCTTTGGTGTACGGCGCTTCGCGGTGCTGCCAATCGTGGTAAACCGATGGCCGCCAGGTCGTGCCATTGCGCGGCTGTGACAGCGGTTTGGTTTCATACGCCACCCGTTTGATATTCATCAAATGGTGGGCGGTGATGTTATCGGAAGTGATGTTGCCGCCGTAGGTGCCGCAGCCGAGCGTCATGGATGGCATCAATCCGTTGGTGTAGCCCACCGCTCCGAGAGAGGCGGGCGAATTCACTACCACGCGGAACGCCGGCACGCTCAAACCGAACTGACGGATGACGTCGTCGTTTTTGGCATGAATCACCGCCGAATGGCCGCGGCCGCCAAAATTCAAAATCTCGATGCTGCGGCGGATGCCTTCTTCATAACCATTTACCACATAAAAAACCATCGTGGGGGAGAGCTTTTCGGCGGAAAGCGGATAAGCTCTGCCCACGCCGTCCAACTCGGCGATTAGCAACTTGACGTCCGCAGAAACCGAGAACCCCGCCGCCTGCGCCAACTTCTGCGGCGCTTGTCCCACCAAATCGGGATTGACGCGAAAATCCGGCGTCACCAGCACCGCGCCTAATTTGCGAATTTCGTCCGCATTCAAAAAATACGCGCCCAGACTTTTTAGCAACTCGATGACGCGACTTTTGATCGGCGCATCGACAATCAGCGCCTGTTCCGACGAACACAGGGTGCCGTAATCGAAGGTCTTGCCGGCCACCGCGTCCGCCACCGCTTTTTTGTAATCCGCGGAGCGGTCGATATACACCGGCACATTGCCCGGCCCGACGCCGTAGGCCGGCTTGCCGGCGCTGTACGCCGCCTTCACCAATCCCGAGCCGCCGGTGGCTAGGATGACATCGACATCGCGGTGGCGCATCAGCTCGTTGGTGGCCTGCAAAGTGGGATTGGACATCACGCCAATCAGCCCCTCGGGCGCGCCGGCCGCCAGCGCCGCATCGCAGAGCACGTGGGCCGACTCCTGAATGCACTTCACCGCGCGCGGGTGCGGCGAAATCACCACGCCGTTTCGGGCCTTCAGCGAAATGATGGTTTTGAACATCGCCGTGGAGGTGGGATTGGTGGTGGGAATGATGGCCGCCACCACGCCCATGGGCTCGGCGATTTCGAGAATCTTGCGTTTGTGGTCTTCGCGGATGATGCCGACGGTGCGCAGCTCGCGAATGGATTCGAACAGGTCGCGGGTGCAGAACTGGTTCTTTTTGATTTTATCGGGAACGTTGCCGTAGCCGGTTTCCGAGACCGCCAATTTGGCCAGCCGTTCGGACTCGCGGAATCCGGCCTCAGCCATCGCCGCGACGATTTTATCCACCTGTTCCTGAGAAAATTCTTTGAAGATTTGCTGCGCCTGCTTCGCGCGGGTGCACAGGTCGCGTACTTCCTGGATGGCTTGTAAATCTTTATCGATATTCACGATAGGCCTTTCATGACTTGGGGGATGGATGAGTTGCGCTAAAAGTATTATTTAATTTTAAATTTGTCAAGCGTCTTTTTTCGCTTAATTTTTTTGAATATGATTAAATGATTGTAACGACGCTTTGAAGTTAGCCCGCGGTAGCTTATATTGAACCTAAATCCTGATGAAAGGGGAATTTCGATGGCTGAAAAAATTTTGTTAATCGAGGGGGAAGGTGAGTTGAGGAAACGCTATCGGGAGATGTTAAAATCCTCCGGCTACAATGTCATCGCCGCCGACTCGGGAAAACACGCGCTGCAGAAATTCAAAGAAGAAGACGTGGATGTGATTGTGGCCGACATTGTGCTGCCGGATGGCCGCGGCTTCGACTATTTGAAAAAAATGCTGGCCTCCCGCCGCGACGTGAAGGTGGTCATTCACACGGACCACATCGATTACAAATCGGATTTCAACTCCTGGCTGGCGGATGCGTTTTTGGCCAAATCCGCCGATCTCGCCCAACTCGATTTGGCGATCAAAAAAGTGTTGCAACCAAATTAGATCGCCTGCGAAACCTCCATTTCATCCGGCCTCGATCGCGGCAAGCGATCGGGGCTTTTTATTTTTTTCTTGATTATGATTGGTCAATTTAAGAGATTGGCTAAAATTTTTTGACGAGGCAATCGCATGAACGATCAGCAAGCAAACGCAAGCGAACGGCGGGATCAAATCTACTTGGGGATTGGCATGGCGCTCGGCATTGGGGTGGGCTTAGGCCTGGGAACGCTCGTCGGCAATTGGGCGGGCAACATCGAAATGTGGCTGGGATTGGGTATTCCGGTGGGATGTGTCATCGGGTTGATATTTAGCGGCGGCATTTCCGAGCTGGCGGAGAAACGGTTTCGCAAACAAAAGACCGAATAGCTGCCTTTTAGAAAAAATTCTTCGGATACCGATCCGCGTCGCGGAAAAGAGCGGAATTTGAGGAGGAGTTGCCCCTCTCTGCAATTTCGAAAAAACTCTACTTTTTGAGAACATGACCCCGATTTCCCGTCGGGGTTTTTATTATTCACAAATATTCAAATCAGGCCAGGTTATGACACGAATACTGATCTTGATTTTTATCGCGCTGCACGGCGTCGTGGGTTTGAGCCGGGGCGAGGTGAACGTTCTGGTGGTGTATTACAGCGCAGCCGGGCACACACAGGCCATGGCGAAATCTGTGGCCGCCGGTGCGGAAACGATCCCCGGCGTGCGGGTGAAATTGGCCTCTGTTGTTGAGGCCACGATGGATGACCTACTCGAGGCCGATGCCATCATCGTGGGCAGCCCGGTGTACAACGCCAACGTCGCGCCGGCGGTGCAGGAATTCATCAACCGCTGGCCGTTTGTCGGTGCGCCGCTGCGGGACAAAATCGGCGCAGCCTTCGTTAGCGCCGGCGGGATGTCAGCCGGGGAGGAGTTGACGCAACTGAACATTCTCCATTCGATGCTGATTTTCGGTATGATTGTCGTCGGAGGTTCGGCGTGGACGCAGGCGTTCGGCGCTGCCGCGGTGGTAGAAGAGCCGCCGTTCGACGTTGCTTCGCAAACGGAGTTGGTGTCGCCAGCGTTTCTCAAAAAAGCGGAGGCGTTAGGAAAACGGGTCGCAGAACTGGCGATTAAACTGAAATGCAGATAACCGCTGAGCGGCCTTTCGGTGGCCGGGGGGTAAGAAAATCTTTGCAAAAGAATCAGCATCTTTGCGTGTGCTTTTTAGTAGCGGCTCGTCCGCGGCAGGAACAGAATCTTTTAAGAAAACGTTCGTTGAGTAACTAAACGGCACATGTCTTTTCTTGCGGAGATAGAATGAACAAAAAAACCAAAAGCCTATTAATAACGGTCGGCGCGTTTCTGACGCTGGCGGCGCTGGCCCTGCCGAAAATCGGGCCGTTCGATGAAAAGGGCAAACCTAACGCTGACTCGCGAGCCGCGTCGGATCCGAGAATGGCGGTGAGTATGCAAGTGATCCAACCGCAGAAGTTAGGCGACCGGGTTGCCACGGTGGGCACGATTTTGCCGAACGAAGAAGTGGAAATCCGCAGCGAAGGGACGGGAAAGATTGAGCGCATTTTTTTCAAAGAAGGCACGCAAGTAAAAAAAGGCGAGCTGCTGCTCAAAATCAACGATGCCGAATTGCAGGCGCAGCTTTTGCGGGCGCAGAATCGGCTGGCGATGGCCGAACGCCAGGAGAAACGCCAGAGCCGACTCTTCAGCGAAAACCTGATCAGCAAAGAAGAATATGACAATTCGGTGAATGAGCTCAACATCGCGCAGGCGGAGCTGCAGTTGATCGCCGCGCAGCTCGAAAAAACCGAAATTCGCGCGCCCTTTGACGGAATCGTGGGCTTGCGGTTCGTCAGCGAGGGCAGCTACCTTTCTCCGGCGACTCCGATCACCACGCTGCAGGACATCCGCGTCGTCAAAGTCGATTTCAAAATTCCGGAAAAGTATGCCGCGGCCATTCAACCTGGGCGCAAGATCAACTTCAGGGTTCATGGAACATCACGGCAGTTTGTGGGAACGATTTACGCCACGGACAACAAAATTGATGCGGCGACGCGCACGTTGCACGTTCTCGCGTTAAGCCCGAATCCGGACGGCGGGCTGCTCGCCGGCGCCTTCGTCAACGTCGAAGTGGCATTCGAAGAACGAGAGGCGCTGATGATTCCCGCGCAGGCATTAATTCCGGAGCTTAAAGGCCACCGGGTGTTTTTATATAAAGATGGCAAAGCGCTGTCGCAACCCGTGGAGATCGGCATTCGCACCGACGAGTCGGTGGAGATCACCAGTGGGGTGCAGGCCGGCGACACCCTGATAACTTCCGGAATTTTGCAATTGCGGCCTGGGATGGCGGTGCGTCTGGCGGAGAGCAATCAGTAGCATACTTATTAATTTGAAAGGAAATCGGATGAGCGCTTCAGTTCACGGCATCCACCACCTCACTGCCATCGCCGGCGACGCCCAGGAAAACCTCAATTTTTACGTCGGCGTGATGGGCATGCGCTTGGTCAAAAAAAGCGTCAATCAGGACGCGCCCGATACCTATCATTTATTTTACGCCGATGGCGCCGGCACGCCCGGCACCGATCTCACCTTCTTTCCCTGGCCGAAGATGGGACCAGGGCAAGCGGGCACCGGGCTGATCGTCGAAACGCCATTCGCCGTTCCCACTGGCTGCCTCAAATACTGGCGTGAGCGGTTCGACAAACTGGGTGTGCGTTACGGCGATGTGGAGACGCGTTTCGGCGAGACGACATTGCCTTTCATCGATCCCCACGGCCTGAGGTTGGCGTTGGGGGAAACCGACGACCCGCGGCCGTTCGTTCCCTGTCAAAAAGGTCCGGTGCCCTCCGAACATCAATTGCGCGGGATGCACAGCGTGCGGCTTTGGGTGCGCCAGCTCGCGCCCACGGAAGGTTTGTTGGCCGGGTCGATGGGATTTTCAATGGTAGGAATGGAAGAGGGATGGTGCCGCTACTTAGTTGACGGCGGCGGCTCGGGCAAATTCATCGAGGTGAAAGAGATGGCGGAGCAGCCGCGCGGCCGCTGGGGGGCGGGCGCCGTGCATCACGTGGCCTGGCGCGTGAACGACTCCGACGAACAAATGACCATGCGCCGAATCATCGAAAGCGCGGACCTCGAACCCACCGAGCAAATCGATCGTTTCTGGTTTAAGTCGGTTTATTTCCGCGAACCGGGCGACGTGCTGTTCGAGCTGGCCACCGACGGCCCCGGTTTTGATCGCGACGAAGATTTGGACCGCCTGGGCGAGCAGCTCATTCTGCCGCCGTGGCTGGAGCCGTTTCGCGTCAAAATTGAGACGGTGCTGCCGCCGTTGGAGATGCCCAAAAATTTTGGATGAACGCCAGCTTGACTAATTGGCCAGGATTTCTATTTTCAAATAGATAAAAAATTGTGTTACTACAGGACGATTGTAAAAATTGTCAGATATGTAGGGAACGCATACTATGCGTTCCCTATATGCAGGCGCCTTCGTAAATTTGATTTTACAACAGTCAAGTTACTACTGATAGGCGACGTGTTATGAAGGAAATTAATATCGAAGAGATGAAGCGAGATTTATCAACATATCTTCATCGCGTGGAAGAAGGTGAAACACTGGTGATCGTGAAAGTCTGGAATATTCATAAATATCCGGTACAGATTTTTCAATAACGCCGAATTTAAAGCGATTGCCATAACAGAACACTTTTAAAAGGTAGCCAGATGAGTTTATCCGCAACCTGCATTCACCGCCCGGTTTTGACGATTGTGATGTCGATCATCGTGGTTTTGTTCGGAATTATTGGCTTCACGTTTCTGGGCGTGCGCGAATATCCGAACGTCGATCCGGCGATCATCAGCGTCAACACCAATTACACTGGCGCCAACGCCGAGGTTATTGAATCGCAGATCACCGAGCCGCTGGAAGAAGATATCAGCAGTGTGCCGGGAATTCGTTCTATTACCTCCACCAGCCGCGAGGGCCGCAGCACCATCACTATCGAGTTCGAGTTAGGGGTGGATCTGGAAACCGCCGCCAACGACGTGCGCGACAAAGTCGCCGGCGCGGTGCGCGATCTGCCCCCCGACGCCGATCCCCCCGGCGTTTCCAAAGCCGACGCCGACGCCATTCCCATCATCGTCATGAACATCAGCAGTAACACCCGCACCCTGCTGCAGTTGAGTGAAGTCGCCGAACGCACTTTCAAAGAGCGGCTGCAAACCATCCCGGGCGTCAGCGAAGTTCGCATCTACGGCGAAAAGCGCTACTCCATGCGTTTGTGGATGGACCCCCTCAAACTGGCGGCCTATCAACTCACGCCGCTGGATGTGCGCAACGCCGTCAACGCCGAGAACGTCGAGCTGCCAACCGGCAGCATCGAGGGCAACACCGTCGAGCTGACCGTGCGCACCCTGAGCCGTCTGGAGACCACCGAGGAGTTCAACAATCTTATTATCCGTGAGCGCGACGGCAGCATCGTGCGCTTCCAGGATATCGGCCGGGCGGAACTGGCTCCGGAAAATTTGAAGTCCATCTCCAAAGGCCTCGCCGGCCCGCGCGTGGCGGTGGCAATCGTCCCGCAGCCCGGCTCCAATCACATCGCCATCGGCGACGAATTTTACCAGCGCATCGAGCAGATCAAAAAGGATTTGCCGGAGGATATCGAACTCAGCACCGGCTTCGACACCACCAAGTACATTCGCCAATCCATTGCGGAAGTGAAGGAGACCATCTTCACCGCCTTCGCGCTGGTGGTGCTCATCATTTTCCTTTTTCTGCGCGATTGGCGCACCACCCTCATCCCGGTGTTTGCCATTCCCACTTCGCTGATCGGCGCGTTTTTCATTATGTATTTAGCCGGCTTTTCCATCAACGTGCTGACGCTGCTGGGCCTGGTGCTGGCCATCGGCCTGGTGGTGGATGACGCCATTGTGATGCTGGAAAACATTTACGCGAAAATCGAAGATGGCATGGAACCCATCGCCGCCGGCTTGCAGGGCGCGAAAGAAGTTTTCTTTGCTATCCTTTCCACCACCGTGGCGCTGGTGGCGGTGTTCACGCCCATCATCTTTTTGCAGGGGCTCACCGGCCGCTTGTTCAAAGAATTCGGCGTGGTCATCGGCGGCTCGGTGGTGATTTCTTCGTTCATCGCGCTTACGCTAACGCCGATGCTCAGCACGCGCATCATCAAAAAACGCGAGCGCCACACGCGCTTCTATGAAAAGACCGAGCCGTTTTTTGAAAAATTAATCAGCCGTTACGAAAGCTCGCTGGCATCTTTGCTGCGCCGGCGTTGGCTGTCTCTGGCCGTCATTTTCGTTTCCGCCGGCATGATCTGGCTCTTTTTTTCTGTGCTGCCGCAGGAGCTGGCGCCGCTGGAAGACCGCAGCCGCCTGCGCATGACTTCCACCGCGCCCGAGGGCACTTCTTTCGAGCACATGGAAAAATACATGGACAGCGTGATCGATCTGGTGAAAAAGGAAGTGCCCGAGGTGGAGGCGGTGATTGCCAACACCTCCGGTTTTGCTGGCGGCGCTAACTCCGGAGTTACCACTATCACCCTCGTCCCTCCCGAAAAACGAACCCGCTCGCAGCAGCAAATCGCCGATGCCCTGGCGGAGAAGGTCAAAAACTTGAATGAGGCGCGAACATTTGTCTCGCAGGAGCAAACCATCAGCGTGGGCGGCGGCCTGGCGCGCTTCGGTTTGCCGGTGCAGTATGTGATTCAAGCGCCGGATTTTGAAAAACTGAAAGCCGTTTTGCCGGTGTTTTTGGATGAGGCCAATCGCCACCCGGCCTTCAGCGTCGTGGACTTGAATTTGAAATTCAACAAGCCCGAGCTGGTGATTGAAATCGATCGCAACCGCGCGCGATCGTTGGGCGTGTCGGTGAGCGATATTGCCGAAACCCTGCGGCTGGCGCTCAGCGGCCAGCGCTACGGCTATTTCATCAAAGATGGAAAACAGTACCAAATCATCGGCCAGCTTGAGCGCGCCCACCGCGACGAACCCTTCGATCTCGCTGCCATTTTCGTCCGCAACCGCGACGGCCAGTTGATTCAGCTCAGCAACCTCATCACCACCAGCGAGCAATCGAATCCGCCGCAGCTTTTTCGCTTCAACCGCTACAGCTCCGCCACCGTTTCCGCCGGCTTGGCGCCGGGCTACACTTTGGGAGACGGCATTCAGGCCATGGATGAGATCGCCGACAAAGTGCTGGACGAAACCTTCAGCACCGCGCTGGCCGGCGCCGCCCGCGATTTTTCCGAAAGCTCGGCCAGCCTGCTGTTCGTCTTCGTTTTGGCGCTGACGCTGACCTACCTGATTTTGGCGGCGCAGTTCGAGAGCTTCCGCGATCCGTTCATCATCATGCTCACGGTGCCGCTGGCGGTGGCTGGCGCGTTGTTCTCGCTGTGGTATTTCAGTGAGACGGTCAACATTTTCAGCCAAATTGGGATGATCATGCTCATCGGTTTGGTTACGAAAAACGGCATTTTGATCGTGGAATTTGCCAATCAGCGCAAAGCGGCCGGGATGTCGGTGCTGGAGGCGGCCCAGAGCGCGGCGGTCGCCCGTTTCCGCCCAATTTTGATGACCAGCCTCTCCACGATTCTCGGTATTCTGCCCATTGCGCTCGGCCTCGGCGCCGGCGCGGAAAGCCGGGTTTCGATGGGTATCGCCGTGGTGGGAGGAATGATTTTCTCCGGGGTGCTGACGCTGTATGTGATCCCGGCGATGTACTCCTATCTCTCCAAAGAGCTTAGACACCGGCCGTCGGTTTTCAAAACTGCGCCTCAGAAAGAGCAGATCGTGGAATGGGAGGCGTGAAAAAAAATCTTTTTTTGGTGAGAGATTTTCAGCAAAGCGTCATCAATATATATAAGAGTAGTGATTTGCTTTTCGACTTTGTGTACCGGGCAATAGACGCCTCTCTCTAAACTAAAACTTAGTCCCTTAGAGGAGATGGCTTCTCCATCGTCCCCCACTGTGAAAAAGTAAATACGGAATCTAACTAAAATGAGGCTCGCACATGTCGAGCCTTTTTCATTTGTGGCCCGCGGGGTCTTTTATTTTCAATAAAAGCGCAAACGTTTGTATAAAATTGCACTCTTTTTCGTGCGGGAAATAAAAAAAGGCTTGACATTTTGGATGAAGATTTGTATAATTTGTGCAATCGTTTGTGCTAAGCTTAGAATCTAAATTAGGCCCTCCAATGCCCGCAACTCTTAAAGATTTAGCGGAAAAAGCCAACCTCTCTATCTCTACCGTTTCGAGAATTCTCAATAACCAAAGCAAAAAATTTAGGATTAAAAAAGAGACCGAAGAACTCGTTTTAACGCTTGCCAAGGAGCTCGGTTACCGTCCGAATCAATTGGCGCGTGGACTGCGATTGAAAAAAACCAACACCATTGGTCTGATCATACCCGATATTTCCAACCCCTTTTTTGCATACATAACCCGCATCATTCAAAGAAATTCTCACGAGCTCGGTTATCGGTTGGTAGTCTGCGATACGGATGAAAATCTGAATCAGGAGATTGAGCACCTCAAGTTGCTCATCAGCAATGGAATTGATGGTCTGATAATTATGCCTGTCGGTCAGAAATACGACCACTTTGAATACGTGCAAAAACGTGAGATTCCATTTGTGCTGGTGGACCGCTGCTTTGACGAGCTCAAGGCCAACTCGGTCATCGTCGATAATCATAAAGGAGCGTATTTAGCGGTTGAACATCTGATAAAAATGGGCCACTCACGAATCGCCATGATTCAGGGGTTGCCGAACACCTACACTAACAACGAACGCGTCCGCGGATATAAAGACGCCTTACTCCAAAACAACCTTCCAGTTGAAGAAAATTTGATTGTCGGCAAAGACTTTCGAAAGGAATCGGGTTACATCGAGGCGAAATTTTTGCTGAGTATGGCCGAACGTCCCACTGCCATTTTCGCCACCAGCGATCTCATCACTCTCGGGGTTTTGCAGGCCATTTTCGAGGAGAAATTGCGTGTGCCCGAAGACATTTCTTTGGTTGCCTTCGACGACATCGACTTTGCCCCGTTTTTAGTTGCCCCACTTACCACGGTGACGCAACCCCGCGAGCTCATGGGGGAGATAGCGGTTAAGTTGTTGCGGGAACAGATGGCAAAACCCGAGAACAAAGAGACCAAGCGGATTATTCT
>JBBIIG010000003.1:130734-167740 GCA_037446635.1 bacterium | reverse complement strand
AATATGATTATTCTTAATCCAAAATTGATTATTCGAGATTCCGTTCAAGCGCTGGCCGGTGCGCAGCGCCTCGCGGTCGGGGCTTTTTAGGATTGATACATCAGTGAGGGTTATGCAAAAAATTTAGATTAGCGCTAGTTCGTGAGCGTGTTTTATTCGGGGCAGGCCAAAATCCAGAGCCATTTCATAAAAAATGGAGTCGCATGTGAAATCAAAAATTGTTCTCCTGCTTAGCGCGTGGTTACTGGTTGCCGCAAATGGATGCACTAAAGACAAGAAGAACTCCCAAGAAAAGGCCACTCTTACCTTCTGGCACAGTTTCGTCGCCTCCACTGTCCCCGCCCTCGACGCCCTGATCGCCAAATTCGAGCAGGAGCACCCGAACATCAAAATCAAAGCCCAGTATGTTCCTACCGGCGACGCTCTCATTCAAAAATTGATCACCGCCATTCAAAGCAAAAACACCCCCGACATTTCCTGGATTCACGCCGATTTTTTGGAAGACCTCGTGAAAGCCGACGCGATTTATCCCATGAGCGAATTCATTAATGGCGACAACGGACTTCCCCAGGAAGATTTAAATGACATCTACCCTTCGCTCATCCAGGCCGCCTCCTGGCGCGGCACATTATACAGCCTGCCCATGGAAGCCACCAACCTCGCGCTGATCTACAACCGCGAGCTGTTCCGCCAGGCCGGACTCGATCCTCATCATCCCCCGCAAACCTGGGACGAGCTTTACACCTTTGCCAAAAAAATGACCATCGACAAAAACGGCGACGGCCGCTTTGACCAAGTGGGATTTTTAGTACCGGTCTTCCCGGCCTCCGGACCGCTGGGCTCGTGGATGGTGTGGCAGTGGTACCCATTTTTGTGGCAGGCCGGCGGCGAGATCATCAATCTCGAACAAACGGAGGTGCTGTTCAATCGCGAGCCAGGGGTTCAGGCGCTGACGTTCTGGAGCAAAATTTTTCACGAATTCAAACTCAGCTCGTTCACGATTGATTACGACGTCGCCTTCGCGTCTCAAACGTTGGCGATGGCGCTGGATGGCCCGTGGAATTTGCCGCGCTATAAAGACCTGCTGAAAAACCTCGATTGGGGAATTGCCTGGCTGCCGGCGGGACCGAAAAAACGGGCGACCATTGCCGGCGGCGAGTACCTCACCATCTTCAAACAAAGCCAATATCCCAACGAAGCCTGGACTTTTCTGAAATGGATTCTGCGCCCAGAGGTGCAGGCGTTTTGGGCGATGGAGTCCGGCTATTTGCCCGTCCGCCACGCGGCGCTGCAAGTGCCCGAGTTTCAGGCTTATCTGGAAACGAATCAGCCCTTCAAAGCTTACGTCGAACAAATGGAAATTAGTCAAAGTCCGACCCCGATCGACCACCACGGCTTGCGAATCACGCGCCTGATCGCCGAAGCCATTGAGAAAACCACCATCGGCAAGATGGCGGCGAAAACGGCTTTGGACGACGCCGCAAAAAAATGCAACGAACTTCTGGCCTCTGTGCAGGAAAATAAATGAGCATCGTCACATCCGACAAACAAGCGGCGGTTGCGGTGGCGGTTCCACGCCCGCCAGCGCCAGACGGCAAGAACTCCCGATCCGCGCCGCGCGGCAACCCCTTCACTAAACGGGAGGGATGGAGTGCGCTGCTGTTTCTCTCGCCGACGCTGCTGGTATTTTCGGTGTTCATTCTTTTTCCAGTGATTTTTTCATTCTATTTGAGTTTCCACAAGTGGAACATGTTCGGCAGCGAGCGCATCTTCGTTGGAGTCAACAACTACACCACTATGCTGCACACGGCAGAATTCTGGCAGGTTTTGAAGCACACTTTGATTTACACCCTCGGCACCGTTCCGCTCAACATGGTGTTGTCGCTGGTGCTGGCGCTGTTTCTGAATCAAAAAATCATTGGCAAGAAATTTCTGCGCACGGCCTTTTTTACGCCGGTGATCATTTCGGCGGTGGCTGCGGGCGTGATCTGGCGCTGGCTTTTAGATCCCAACTTCGGATCGTTCAATTATTTTCTCAGCTTTTTCGGTTTTCGCTCGCTCAACTGGACGAACGATCCGACGCTCGCCATGACCGCACTGATCATGATCGGCGTGTGGAAAACCTTCGGCGTGAACATGGTGCTGTATTTAGCCGGACTGCAGGGCATCCCTGAACATTACTACGACGCCGCGGCCATCGACGGCGCCGGCAGTTGGTCGAAGTTCTGGAACATCACCATTCCGCTGCTGGCGCCCACCACGTTTTTCATTTTGGTGATGTCCATCATCAGCTCGTTTCAGGTTTTTGACATCGTTTATGTTTTGACCGAAGGCGGGCCGCTGGGCGCCACCAAAGTGCTGGTGTTTTATCTCTACGAGCAGGCCTTCAAATTTTTCGACATGGGCTATGCTTCGGCGGTCGCCTATTTTCTGTTCGGTATCATTTTTATTTTCACGCTCATTCAAATCCGGTTTATGAGATCGCGGGTGCACTACGCGGCATAAGCTAAACGTTAACCGCAAAGACGCAATGTTTGAGAAATCAAAAACCGCTCTATTCATTTTTAGCGTCTTAGCGCCTTTGCGGTGAAAAAATTTTTGAACCTGATATGCGTTCACCGTTTCTGAAAATAGCCAAATTGATCCTGCTGCACCTCGTGGTTTACGCCGCCGCGGCCGCCACGGTGGCGCCGTTCCTCTGGATGGTGTTGACCTCAATAAAGCCCATCACTGAAATTTTGGTTTATCCCCCGCGCTGGCTGCCCGAAACCTTCAAATTTGAAAATTATGTGAATGCCTTTCGCGCGGCGCCGTTTGGGAGATTTTATCTCAACACATTTATTGTGGCGCTGTCATGCACCTTCGGGCAATTGATCACCTGCTCGATGGCGGCGTATGCTTTTGCGCGCCTGCGTTTCTGGGGCCGCGACGTTTTGTTCCTCCTCTTCCTCGGCACCATGATGATCCCCGGCCAGGTGACGATGATCCCCACTTTCATGGTGATGCACTGGCTGGGGTGGATCGATACCTACGCCGCGCTCATCGTGCCCGGGCTGGCGTCGGCGTTCGGCACCTTTTTGCTGCGGCAATTTTTCCTGACTATTCCGCGCGAATTGGAAGAAGCCGCGTTCATCGACGGCTGCAGCCGCTTCATGGTTTTGTGGCGGATCATTCTGCCGCTTTCCAAACCAGCGCTTGCCACCCTCGGCATTTTCATTTTTATGTTTTTTTTCAACGATTTTCTGTGGCCGCTGATTGTTGTCAATTCCGAAGAGATGCAAACCGTGCAATTGGGATTGGCGATTTTCCGCGATCGCTACCGCACCGAGTGGGATCACTTGATGGCCGGCTCGGTCACCGCCACGCTGCCGATTTTGCTGGTGTTCTTTTTCGCGCAAAAATATTTCATCCGCGGCATCACGCTCAGCGGACTCAAAGACTGATCTGAGATGATCTGAGTCATTTGCATTTTCGAAATCTTAAAATTGATCATCATCGAAGTGGAGTAATGGAGTGTTGGATCCATGGAGCAATGTCAGGCTAAGAAAACAATTAATCCATTGATCCACTAATCCACTAATCCACTAATCCATTAATTCTGGTCGTTATAGTTCATGAACTGTTCATGCAAAAAATTCTTCGCTGTCGTTTTCCCGTTTATCTTTGGGATGACGGCGATAACCCGCCATGCGAAAACCAACGACGCGCCGGTGGTTTCCACCGGCGAGTTGCGCTTCTATGTTGACTTCGCTGGCTTCCGCGGCCAGTCGGATAAAACCTATCAGGAAATTTATTTGATGCTGTACAGCGATCAACTGCAATACTCAACGCAGTCAGAAAAAAGAGTGGCCACCTACGAGGCCAACTTGACGCTGCAAAATTTGGCCACCTATCAAATCAGCCAGCACCGCTGGACCACCGACGCCGTGGTGGCGCAGGATTCCGCCGATTTGAAGGCGCTCGCGATTTACGACGTTTGGGCCGCCGAGCTTTCCCCCGGCATCTATTCCTGTCAGCTGGCGGTGAAAGATTTGAAGGGCGCCGCCAGTGGACTGGCGAAATTTGATTTGCATGTGCCGGAATTTAACGAAGCCGGAGTCGCAGCCAGCGAGATCGAATTTGTTTCTTATGCGGAAGAGGGCGCGGCTCGCGATCATTTCGTCAAAGGCAACCGCACGGTCATTCCCAATCCGGCGCGGCGCTACGGCGCGCTGAACTCCATCCTCTATTTTTATTATGAAATTTACAACCTGCCGGAATCGCTCGGGTCGAGTTTCAAAGCGGCGTACACCATCCGCCAAATGGACGGCGCGCCGGTGAAATCCCTGCCCGCGATGGAGGTGCGCCGGCCAAGCGCAACCACCGGTCTGCTCGCCTCCCCGCACAGGCAGGCCAGAGGCCACTGGCAGGCGGGCGTTTTGCACGGCTTCGACGTCTCGCGAATCCCTTCCGGAATCTACGAGCTGGAAGCCGCAATTCAAGACGCCGGCGGACGATTGCTCACTACTCGAACGCGGGCTTTTGAGGTGATTCAGCTTGATTACGCTTCATCTCCGCCGGAGATCAGCGAGGAACAAGCGCAGCAAGCCGCCAAAGTTCTTAAGCATCTTGCCAACGCCGATGAGCTGAAAATTTTTGAACACTTGACCAAAACCGCTAAAGCGCACTTTCTCCTGCGCTTTTGGCGCGACCGCGACCCCACGCCCGGCACGCTGCGCAACGAATTCCTCGAACAAATTCAGCAGCGGGTGCAGTACTGCAAGCAATATTTTAGCTGGGGGAAAAATGACGGCGTGGAGAGCGACCGCGGCCGCGTGCTCATCCAAAACGGCATGCCGGATGAGATCGAACACTACGCCAGCGAGGCCGAGACTACGCCCTACGAAATTTGGATTTACCGCCGGGATCGCCGCTATGAATTTGTGTTTGGGGATTTACGTTCCGACGGCCGTTACGTGTTGCTGCATTCGAATAAAGAAGATGAGGTGCATAATCCGCACTGGCAGGAATTACTAAAGCGGCTCTAATCACGAAAGAGTGGATACTTAAAAAAGGTCGAGGTTAAAATATGAGCAGGATTTTTGGGCAATTTCGATTGGGTTGGGCGGCAACGTGCCTTGCCGGATTCTTACTCGCCTTCTCCTGCAGCGACGACAATTCTCTCGCACCCTACCAGGGGCAGCGGGAGTTGTCCGGCATTTTAGTGGAATCGGGAAGCTTCGTTCCCAGAATAACTTGGGTGGGCGGGTACGTTGCGGCGTTGGGTGTCAATCGCGGCAGTGTCGCCCGCCTCGATTCCACACTCGTTTGGCTCATCGCTGCCGATGAAGATGACATCCGCTTTCCCGTTAAGTTTGGCGAGGCGCCGGCCGGCGCGCAGGTTTTGACGCAGCAATACGGCGGTCAAAGCGCTGATCGTCTCGAAGAGGATAATGTTTATACGTTTTGGCTCATGAAAAAAGACGCCTGGACTCTGGCAGCGGCCAACGCCGGCAAAACGCTCAAGGAGGATCCAACGTTGACCGGCAGCATGGTAAGCGTGCGAAACGACACGGTATTGGTGAACGCCAGTGTTTTTGCCCATCTCCATCAAGCGCTGGATGTTTTCGTCAACATCGCCGACGTCCGTCCTCTCGGAAGACTGGGCGTGTTGGATGTGATTCAGCCCACCCTTAGCGCCGACGTGGTGGTGACTTGGCAAATCACTCAGGCCGGCGTTACGGATCCGCAAGTCGCCGCCATTGGCATCACCGAGGGGCAGCAGTTCGATCCCAACAAGGTGGTGTGGGAAATGTGGTCGGAGGAAATCGTGGGCGGCAATCCTGTCTATGGCACGAAGAATGTGATCTCCGCGCCCTTGATTCTTGGACAAGCTTTTCCGGAAACCCGCGTCTTCAACGAATTTAGTGGGCTGGAGCGAAATAAAAACTACTATATCTGGATCGGCAACAACAGTTGGGATCGCGCTTCGCGGCTGCGGTCAACGAATTTCTACGCCTTTGCCACGTTCCGGACTTTTTAAAAATGAGCGACTGGGAGATAGCATGACAGCCAAGAAGAGGTTTTTAATTGTGATTGTTGGCCTTCTGGGCATCGCTGAAATTTTGCCCGCGGGCGATACCAATTTTTTGCCGGTCTTCGGAGCGCGCACCTTCGCCCGCAACGGCCTCTATTTTGCCGGCGGCGATGGCCTCGCCGCGGCGGCGGCCAATCCGGCAGCGCTGTTGCGTAGCAGCGGCCGTTTTCTGCAATTCGCGGTTTTGGATCGCGCCGGCCGCCAGTATCTCGACTCCCCCGCGGATGGGTTGTTTCGTTCGTTTCGCGCCAATCACTTTTCGTTTGCCGGCGGCGCGTTCTGGCGAATGTCGGAGAGCCTGGCGGCGGGTGTGGCTTACTACCGTGCCGCGGACTTTCGCGTCGAGTGGCCGTTTGCCATGTTTCGCGAAAAACCCGGCAGCTCGGTGGTGCTGGTATTCGACCTGTTCAACCAACTTACCATTGATGCTATCACGCCGGCGGCAGCATTCAAGTTGGGTCGCGTCGCGGTGGGCTTGAGCGCCAACCTGTATCGCTTCACCCAGCGTTCAGATTTTCCTTTGGCGAACGCGGGCTGGTATCAGAATCGCGGGTTATCGGCCTACCAGGTTGAATATGATCAAAACGCCTGGGCATTCGGGGTGAACGTTGGCCTAAGCGCGGAGCTCTCAAATCAATTTCGCGTGGGCGGATTGGTGCGCACGGCTTACGCCGCCGACCTGGAAGGCGAGGCCGTGAGCAACTTGCTTGCGGATCTCTACGGCGCGCCGGCTCAAGTTGCGCTCTCCAGCGAATTCGAGATGCCGTGGGTGATGGGCGTCGGCCTGGCCTACAAAATAGGCGCGCGTTCAGAATTGAATCTCGACGCCGCTTACCATCTCTGGGGCAGCACCCAGGATGAACTACGCTTCACCTTCAGCGACGCCGTCTGGCAAACCGGCTTGGCGGCAACCGATACCGTGACGGGTTTCCGCGGCGATCGCCTGCCGCTGAATTTCGACAACACGCTGGAGCTCGGAATCGGATACGAATTCATTTATAATGAGCAGTGGAGCTATCGCGCCAGCTACCGCTTCAGCCAAAGCCCCAACAGCGCTGCCACGTACAGCTTATTGCTGCCCGGCGTTCATCAACACTGGTTTGCCGCGGGCATCGGTTACCAGAGCGGACGTATCGCCCTCGATGCCGCATTGGCCTATGCCATCGGCCAGGCTCGTGAGATTGATTCCACCGTGAACAGCGGTGTGGCTGGAACCTACGACTCGAATGTGATTCTGCCGGTGGTGGCCATCCGCTATCGCCTTTAAACTTTTCGGGAACCAACTGCTGAAGGAGGTGATGAACGCAAGTTTCCGGATACAGCGGTGAATATTGGGTGATGTTTTAAACTAACCTTTATTCAGGAGGAGTTGTCATGAAAAAATTGATTTTAATTTCGTTAACCGGCGTTTGCGTTCTGGGGTTGGCGGCCTTGTTGACGGCGCAGCCCACCGAGCGCAAAGTCGTTGAAGTGCCGTATGTCACTCCATCTGCTATGACCATCAACGGCGTGATGGATGAGCCGGCTTGGGGAGATGCCGCGCAGGCGAATTTGATCACGGCGTCGGGGTACGAGATCTGGACGAACAAGTACTATCGGGAGTCGTTGACGGAGCCGGACTACGATGAGTACTACGCGCGGATGCTGTGGTCGGAGGACACGCTGTATGTGTTCATTCATATTGATGAGATTGTGAACGATTCGACGGATTTATTTTGGCCGGGGCAGTGGAGTGGGGATCAGTTGTTTGTGGGTTTGTCGAATCGCTTGGGAGTGGATTTGCAGGGTTGGTACGACGGCAACGTGTACGCGGCGCCGGATGGGCCGTATCATTTTTTGATTATGGGGGATCAGTTGACGTTGAACGCGGGGAATGAGACCTACATTCCGGAGGAGTGGCGGTGTACGTTTGCGGATTCACAGCGGGTGTTTGATGCTGGGGCGATAGCGCGCATGGCGACGACGATTGATTTGGAGAATGGGGTGTGGGACGTGGAGTTAGCGATTTATAATCCGCATGTGAATGGGCAGTCGTGCATAGGGTTCAACATCGGCGGCAGCACGGGTTCGACGCAGGCGCACGAGCAATTTGGGGATGCGTACGCGTATTACTGCTGGCAGCCGAACGTGCCGGACGATCCGTATGGGGATCCGGTGGGCGCGAACGACCCTGGCTATTATACGTTGGTGACTTCCCAATACTGGGCTATCTTGAAATTCGTCCCACCGCCAGAAGTGGTCATTCGCAAGGAAGTCAATGTGCCGATGGTCGATCCCGGCACGGTTGTCATTGACGGCCTCATGGAGGAAGTCTGGTCGGCCGGCGCGCAGGCGAATTTGATCACGGCGTCGGGGTACGAGATCTGGACGAACAAGTACTATCGGGAGTCGTTGACGGAGCCGGACTACGATGAGTACTACGCGCGGATGCTGTGGTCGGAGGACACGCTGTATGTGTTCATTCATATTGATGAGATTGTGAACGATTCGACGGATTTATTTTGGCCGGGGCAGTGGAGTGGGGATCAGTTGTTTGTGGGTTTGTCGAATCGCTTGGGAGTGGATTTGCAGGGTTGGTACGACGGCAACGTGTACGCGGCGCCGGATGGGCCGTATCATTTTTTGATTATGGGGGATCAGTTGACGTTGAACGCGGGGAATGAGACCTACATTCCGGAGGAGTGGCGGTGTACGTTTGCGGATTCACAGCGGGTGTTTGATGCTGGGGCGATAGCGCGCATGGCGACGACGATTGATTTGGAGAATGGGGTGTGGGACGTGGAGTTAGCGATTTATAATCCGCATGTGAATGGGCAGTCGTGCATAGGGTTCAACATCGGCGGCAGCACGGGTTCGACGCAGGCGCACGAGCAATTTGGGGATGCGTACGCGTATTACTGCTGGCAGCCGAACGTGCCGGACGATCCGTATGGGGATCCGGTGGGCGCGAACGACCCTGGCTATTATACGTTGGTGACTTCCCAATACTGGGCTATCTTGAATTTCGTCTTAGAAAATGTCACCTCAGTTGAGTTGCAACCCGACCCTACCACGCAACCGGTGCGGTTCTCGCTGAGCCAGAACTACCCCAATCCGTTTAACCCCAGCACCACCATCCGTTTCGATTTGGCCAAAACCGGCCCGGTGACGCTGAAAGTGTACAACGTGTTGGGGCAGCTTGTGGCGACGCTCATTGACAACAAAACCCTGTCCAGCGGTACTTATTCAGTTACCTGGAACGCTGAAAATCTTTCCAGCGGCGTGTACATCTATCGCATTGAAGCTGGCGGCGTGGTGGAAACCAGGAAAATGACGTTGATGAAGTAGTTGAACCTAACCCTGTCAGGGTTTCAAACCCTGACAGGGTTTTAATAAACAAGAATATGCGTATCGCAGTTTTACACGGCCCACACGATTTCCGCATCGAAGACCGGCCTTCGCCCAAAATGGCCGACGACGAATGCTTGATTCAAGTCCGCGCTTGCGGCGTCTGCCATTCCGAAATCCACCAATGGGATGTGAAAGAAGCGGGGCTGGACTATCCGCGCTTCATCGGCCACGAAGTCGCGGGCGAAGTGCGGCAGTGCGGCTCACGGGTTTCGCGCTTCCAGCCCGGCGATCGTGTGGCGGTGTGGACCGACCGCGCCGGCTACGCCGAAGAAGTGGCGGTGAAGGAATCACAGTTGTTTCCCATGGCTGAGCATGTGCCGTTTGAACAAGCGTTGGCCGAGCCGATCTCTTGCACCGTTAACGGCGTCGAAAAGGCGAACATTCATCTCGGCGATTCCGTGGCGCTGGTGGGTACCGGTTTCATGGGTTTGATCCTGCTGCAGGAGATCAAACTGCGCGGCGCCCGCCCGATCATTGCCATCGATGTTCGCGATGAAATGTTGGAACTGGCGCAGCGCTTGGGCGCGGATGTGGTCTTCAATCCCAAGCGCGATAACGTCGTGGAAAAAATCAAATCCCTGACTGAGGGCCGCGGCGCCGATGTTGCATTTGAAGTTGGCGGCGTGCAAGCCACGCTGGACTTAGCCGCGGATATTATTCGTATGGAAGGCAAGCTGGTGATTTTCGGCTATCATCCCGGGCCGCGCCAGATCAAACATCTCGGCTATTGGAACTGGATGGCGTTCGATATCATCAACGCGCATTTTCGCAACCTGCAAACGATTCTTAACGGCGCGCGTGTCGGCATGCAATTGCTCAACGCGCGGCAGTTGAACATGGCGCCGCTCATCACCCACACCTTTCCCTTGGAAAGGATCGAAGAGGCGTTCACGGCGGCGAAGGTAAAGCCGAAGGGGTTCATCAAATCAGTGATGGTGTTTTGATCGTTTTTCGCCAACCCTGACAGGGTTCGCAACCCTGTCAAGGTTTATTACGCGTGTTGCTAAACCTTAGCTTGGGGTAACATTATGTGGTTTAACAAAGCAAGCCTGTATAAATACCTTGTACTACTGCTGGTGGGCGCTTTCGCGCATTCCATTTGGGCTGGCACCACCGGTAAAATCGTCGGTCGAGTGACCGATGCCGCCCGCGGCGAGCCGCTGCCGGGCGCCAACGTAGTCATTGCCGGCACGTCGCTGGGCGCCGCCACCGACATTGAGGGCGACTATTATATCCTCAATGTTCCGCCCGGAACCTACGCGGTGCAAGTTACGATGATCGGTTTTACCTCCATCACCAAAACTGGCGTGGTGGTGAACAGCGACCACACCACGCGCGTCGAGTTTCAGTTGCAGGAAACGATTCTGGAGGTGGGCGAGACCGTCACCGTGATGGCTGACCGCCCGCTAATCGAAAAAGACAACACCTCCACTCGCCATTTCGTGCAGGCGGAGGAAATCGCGGCGCGCCCAACTACCCAGCTCACACAAATTTTGACCACCCTGCCCGGCATCGATCTCAGCTCCTCCGGCGAGTTAGTGGTGCGCCGCGGCACCCTCGATCAAGTGGCGTTTTTGATCGACGGCATTCGTGCCCGCAATCCCCTCGATTTCGAGCCCTACACCAACATCAACCTCACGGCAATTCAGGAACTGGAATTGATCACGGGCGGCTTCAACGCCGAATACGGTGAAGCGCAATCCGGCATCTTTAACATCGTTACCAAAGAAGGCAGCCGCCGCGTGGAGGCCTACAGCGAATTTCGCTGGACGCCGCCCGGCAAACGCCATTGGGGCACCGCGCTTTACGACTACTCCACCGAGCGCTACTGGGAAAACACGCACGCCCGCCATCTGCAGTGGTGGATCGATAATCCCGACCAGTGGGTGGACCCCAACGGCACCCCCGGCAACGATCCCAACTCTATCTGGACTCCGGAAGAAGCTTATCAGAACTACATCGACACCCATCAGCCGCTCACCGATTACACCGACCGCAGCAGCTATCAGCTCGAGATGTCGATCGGCGGGCCAGTGGTTCCCATCAAGAACATGTTTTTCTTTATTTCTGGCAAGTACCGCAGCGCCCCGCCCATCACTGGCAACAGCATTCGCGACATGGGTAGCTGGTACGACGCCAACGCCAAGCTCACCTACAATTTCAGCTCAAATATGAAGCTGCTGGCTTCGGGTTTCTTTAGCGAGGCCAACACCAATCAGGGCATGGAATTCATGGACGTGGACTGGGTGACCGGCCACGGCATTAGAAACAAATATGCCCATTATGACTTCCCGGGCTATCCACAAAATCGTACCGATGGCCAGACCCTGAAATTCACGCACGTGCTTAACAAAGATACCTTCTACGAACTGCAAATGACCCGCGTGCACCGCTTCCGTTCTCAGGGTGTATTCCCCGGCGATTCCACGGGCTGGGAAACCGGCGTGCCGCAGGTGGATCGGCTGCGCGCCCGCGACGCGTTTGGCAACCCCATCACGGAAGCCTTCAGTAACTTTGTGGGCTTGCACACCACAGGCTATTTCTATCGCGGCCGCGATAAAAACACCGATCTCACTTTTTCCGCAGACCTCACCAGCCAGCTCAATAAATATTGGCAAATTAAAGCCGGCGGTGATTTCACCTATTACATACTTGATCGCCAACAGGAGGCCAAAGCCTTCAATGTGATCGAGGACGAGGTGTACCACCCGTACGAAGGAAATCTCTATTTTCAGAACAAGCTGGAATTTGAAGGCTTGATTATGAATTTGGGGCTGCGTTATGATTTTTACAACCCCAACAACAAAATCTATTTGGATATTTTTGATCCTTTTGATTTGTACGATTCGGCGATTGAAGGGCGGGAACCGAATCCGGAAACCAAGCCCACTTCCCTCTTCGGGCAGCTATCCCCGCGCCTGGGCATTTCGCATCCGATTTCCGATAACACCGTGCTGCATTTTTCCTACGGCCACTTTTTCCAACGCGCCAGTTTTGGCGATTACGGCGAGGGTTACGAGGTGTTTGGCATTCTCAACACCTATCGCACCAATCCGACTTTTGGCCAACCCGCGCCGTTCAATTTAGGAAATCGTGAATTGAAGCCGCGCAAAACGGTGGCGTACGAGTTGGGCATCGAGCGCAACTTCGGCGGCCTGGTGGCCGAAGTGACGGCATTCTATAAAGACATCACCAACACCGTGCGCACGGTCACCGTCATCACGCGCAGCGGCGGCCGCTACCTGACCTCCGGCAACGGCGATTACGGCGACGCCAAGGGCGTGGAAATTTCGCTGCGCAAACCCCTCACCGGCATTTGGGGCGGCTATCTCAATTATTCCTGGAGCACCGGCATTAGCGGCCGTTCCGGCGATCCAGATGTGATTGCCCCGCCAGGCTCCAATGTCCAGGTAGGGCAGGTTTTCGATATCGGCGACTTCATCCTTTACGATCCCATTCGCCTGAAATTTGGCGTGATCATCGCCACGCCGCGCGATTTCTCGCCGCTGGGCGGATTGCTTTCCAACATGCAATTGTCTATGGATTACCAGATTTACTACCCGCACAGCCAGATCGCCAACGATGTCTTTTCCGAAGCCGGGCGGCAGTTTTTACGACCGCCCGATCGCAACGCCGACATTCGCCTGCGCAAAGAATTTCGCTGGCTGAATCTGCGCCCGGCGCTGTTTGTCGAAGTGCGCAATGCCTTCAACGACAAGTGGGTGAATTTGAACATCGTGAAGTCGGCGTCGCCGGAAGACCGGGTGCGTTTTATCAACTCCAATTTTACCGCGTTTCCCGAGCGCAACCCGGACGGGTCGCCGTTTCCGGACCAAATCCAGTTTCGTAATCTTCCGCGCGTGTGGGCGTTTGGTTTAGCCCTGGGATTTTGAAATTCTTAAACGATTAACTTGAGAGCGTGCAAGATGAGAAAGATCATCACCAAAGTGTCCACCGCCTCCGCGCTTGTCTTGTGGTTAGGCATCACTTTTCCGCTGCAAGCGCAGGTGAATTCCGCAACCCATACCCGCGGCAGGTTGTGGGAAACGCTGTATAATTGGGGATTCATCGGTGACCCCGGCGCGTGGGATTATCTGCAGGTTACCGGGATCGGCTTTTACCCCGGGTTCTCCGGCTACACCTTTCCGAGCGATGAAATTACCGCCAACGGCTTCATCACCGATGCCAATTTTCACAATTTCCGCAGTGGCCCCTGGATCATCGCCAAGGACGCCCTGACCCTGGTGCCGCCGGCTTTTACGCCAGAGCCCACTGATTTTCTCATCTACCACGCTTCTTTGCATACCGGCGATAACGGCGTGTTACCCAGCATTCAGCCGTTTGTGCGCACCGAGAATTTTATTGAGTCGCCAGACTATCATCCCCTTTTGCCCGAAGAGATGAACTACGTCAGCTTTGAAACGGCAACCGGCATCACCGTGAAACAGCGCTCCATGGCCTGGAGTTTTCCGGGTTTTAGCGACTTTATCATTTTTGACTATGTGTTTAAGAACACCGGCGATATGGCGCTGCCCACTGTCAATCGCGTCGAAAAACTCCAGCAAACCCTCAACGAAGTTTGGATCGTTTTTCACAGCGGCTTGCAGGTTTCCACAAAAGGCATGATTAACTTCCATTACAATTCCGACTTCCTTTCCTCCGCGGCCCCGGCCGGCGCCTTTGGTTGGCATCCCGGCGGCGGCTATACCGACTACTACGCCGTCGAAAACCAGGGGCCAGATGGCAAGGGACTGTTGTTCTACAGCCGCGACTACAATGGCGGCCGGGAGCCCGTGCCCTGGGATCAATATGGCCTAAAACAGAACTGGCAGGATTTGTTGCGCCTGCGGCCCGAATGGCTGCCCGAATTGCAAGACCCGGCCTGTTTTGGTTTTGTATTCTTATATCGCACCCCGCCAACTGGCGCCAGCCCCAATCCCTTCGATGCCGATCCAACTTATTTCAACATTTATAGCGATGAAGGCGACCGCTTCAATGGCAAGACCGTGGACTTCGAGGGGTTTGGTCTGGGAAGGTTCAGCGCGCAGGAAATTTACGATTTCGCGCGCCACGATAAGCTGCCGCCCAATAATGGCAATTTGTATTGCTGGTACACCGCTTCTTTCGGCCCGTACACCCTCGCGCCCGGCGACTCCGTTCGCCTCATCCTTGCGGAGGTGGCTGGCATGTTAAGTTTGAATGAAGTGGTGAAAGGCGATCCCAATCACTGGTTCCCGGACAGCTCGATTGCTGCCATCCGCCGCAACGCCGAGGCGGCGCGCAACGCCGTGGCCTGGGGCTTCGGTGCGGTTGAGAACGGCCTGCAATTGACGGCCGATGTCCCCGAGCCGCCGCCCACGCCCACTTGCCATGCCGCTAACGCCTCCGTCAGTTCCGACTCGGCGATCATCTCGGTGCGTTGGGATAAGCGCGCGGAAGAAGCCGTCATCACCGACGGTGCCGGCGGTATATTTTACGACGGCTCGACCGACCTCGACGGCTACCGCATCTACCGTGGGATCGACAAGCGCGGCGTGTGGGATTTAGTGGCAGACATCCCGTGCGCCGAGTTTGACAACTACTGGAACGCAGATGAACAGGTCTATATTTATCTTGATCGTGATCTGCAATTCGGGTTTGAATTTTACTACTATGTGCAGGCATACAACCGCGATCCACGAACCTGGACTTCGGCCAACGGCAGCGTGGTGAGCAATCTCGGCGAATTGGTCAGCAGCGATAAAAATCGCACGCCCCTCATTGGCGCACGGCCGGGCCCCGTTTCAATTGCGCAGGGCTGGGACGTATTTGTTGCGCCCAATCCCTATGTTGAAGGCGACCCCTTGCGCAGCTTCGGCGAACCAACGCCGCGAAAGATCGAATTTCGCAATTTGCCGGAGCGCGCCACCATCAAAATTTTTAGTCTTTCCGGCGATTTAATCAAAACCATCGAGCACGGCCCGGATGAAATTGGCAACCTGTTTGGCAGCGCCGCCTGGGACCAGCGCAGCGACTCCGGTTTGCTGGGGGCGCCGGGTCTGTACATTTACGTCGTCGAATCGAAAACCGAAGGCACGGTGGGATCGAAGTTCAGCGGCAAGCTGATGATCATTCGTTAATGAAATAAAATTCCTCCCCTTTTTTAGGGTAGGCCATTCATTGAGAGGCTAACATGAAAAGATGGACGTTTGTACTGCTGATCGCCTTGACCTTTGTTCAGGTGCGCGCCCAGGATTTCAACAAAGCCGGGCGCACCGCCATGCAATTTTTGAAAATCGGTATTGGCGCACGCATGGCGGCCATGGGCGAAGCCGGCGTAGCCAATATGGAAGACATCAACTCGGTGTTTTGGAATCCGGCCGCCATCGCCGAGATTGACGGTGCGGAGGCGGCGTTTAATTATACTCGCTGGTTCGGCGATTTGAATTTCACCGCCGGCGCCGTGGGTTTTCAAATTGGAACGCTGGGCGTAGTGTCGCTCAATTACGTTGCCCTCGATTACGGCAATATTGATGAAGCCCTGGTGTCGAGTCCCAGCGGCGGCGTGGACACCCGCACCGGCGAAAGTTTTGGCGGCAACGATCTCGCGCTCGGGTTGGCTTTTTCACGCAAGTTCACGGACAAGCTCGCCATCGGTGTGAATGTGAAGTATGTCCGCGAGGAGTTGTTCAATTTCTCCAGCAGTGTGGCGGCGTTTGACGTTGGAACGTATTATCACACTGGCTGGCGCGGCATTCGGCTCGCCATGAGCGCGCAGAATTTTGGCAAACAAGCGCGTTGGCTGCACACCAAAGAGGAGGAGCAGCAGGAGTTCGATCTGCCGCTGATTTTCCGTATCGGTTGGTCCATCGATCTGTTGGGCGGCGAGAAGCTGTTTTTCGGCGGCAGTCCGGAAAAACACCGCTTCGCCTTCAACATGGATGCCATCCACACCAACGATTACAAAGAACGGCTGCATCTTGGCGGCGAGTATGCTTTCAGCAATTTTATCGTGCTGCGCGGCGGCTACCGTTTCAACCATGAGGAAGGCAACATCTCTTTCGGCGCCGGCTTTCAACCCAAAGTCTCAGGTTTGAAATTGCGCGTTGATTACGCCTTCGTCAGCCATGATTTTTTGGATTCGCCGCACCGCTTTAGTATGATTGTGAATTTTTGAAAATATTCCTCCCCCATTTTTTGCTTTTCAAAATGGGGGAGGTTAGGTGGGGAGAACCCCCTCCCTGCCTCCCCCAAATTTCCAAACGGCGAAATTTGGGGGACGAGAATCAAAATCTTAATAAACGGAGAAACTTGAAACATGCCGTTTTCAAAAAACTTGCTCACTGGCGTAACCCTTACCAAAGAAAACTTCAAAACCCCGCCGCGCGAAATGGGCATTCTGCCGTTCTGGTTTTGGAACGGCGAGTTGGACGCAAAAGAAATGGAGTGGCAGCTGCGCGAGTATCACCGCAAAGGCATCCCCGGAATTTTTATCCACGGCCGCTTTGGATTGAAGGTGCCGTATCTTTCCGAGCAGTGGTTCGAGCGCGCGAAGTTCGTGGTGGCGAAAGCCAAAGAGATTGGCATCGATGTTTGGGTTTATGATGAAATGAACTGGCCCAGCGGCACCGCGGAGCGGCAGGTGCCGGCGCAGTATCCCCATCTCACGCAGCGCTATTTGGAGTTGGTGGCGCTGCACGTGCCGGGGCCGCTGTTCACGTTTTTGGAAGCCACCGACAACCGTTACGTCAACACCGGCGACTCCAAGCCGGTGGCGGCGTTCGCTTGCACGGCGGCGGAGTTCGATACCGAAATCAAAAACCTCATCGACCTCACGCCCAATCTTTCGTTCAACAAAGTCATCCCGTGGGAAGCGCCGGCCGGCGATTGGAAGCTGCTTTATTTTCTCGAAAAGGAAGTGCCGTATTACATCGACGCCCTCAACCCGGAATCAACGAAGCGCTTTTTGGAAGTGACCCACGAGCGCTACAAAAATGCGGTGGGCGCGGACTTCGGCACTATCGTTCCCGGTTTTTATACCGATGAGCCGGCCATGCACTACTATCACGTCGGCCTCGACAACTACGTGGTGCCGTGGTCGAGCCAGATGTTCAAAATTTTTCGCGAGCGCCGCGGCTACGATTTGCGTCCGCACCTGCCGGCGCTCTATACCAGCATCGGCGCAAAGACCGCGCAGATTCGCTACGATTTTTGGCGCACGCTCACCGAGCAATATTCCGAAACCTATTACAAACAAATCCGCGACTGGTGCGAAGCCAACGGCGTGCTCTTCACCGGCCATTTGCTGTTTGAGGAATGGCTTCGGCTATCGGCGCGCTGCGAAGGAAATTTGTTCAAGCATCTCCGCCACATGCACATCATCGGCGTCGATCATCTCTATCCCAAAATTGGCACCGAAGCCGAGCCCGATCAGCACGTGGCGCTGAAAATCGGCAGCTCCGCGGCGCACCATTTTGGCAGCACGCGGCTGCTGTGCGAATCGATGGGCGGCACGTACTGGGACTGTTCGCTGGAGCGCATGAAATGGATGATGAATTGGGAGTACGTGCTCGGCGTCAATCTTTTCAACAATCATGGCTATCACTATTCCATCGAAGGCGAGCGCAAGCGCGATTGGCCGCCGTCGCAGTTTTATCATCACACCTGGTGGAAGTATTATGATCAATTCACCAGCTACGCCGCGCGACTCAGTCACATTCTTTCCGGCGGACGCCACGTGGCGAAGGCGCTGGTGTTGTATCCCATCAACAGCATTTGGGCGAATTACGTGCCGCAAAAACGCAGCGCCGTCGGCAACGTCATTGAGTCCGATTTTAATTATTTGACGGACACGCTGCTGCGATTGCATTATGATTTTGATTATGTCGATGAAGACGTGCTGGCAGAGGCGGAGATTGTGCAAAGTAAACACCCCCCTCGATCCCAGCTCAAGAGGGGAAGGGTTCAAATTAAAGGGGGAAGAATTAGGATCGCAGATGAAGATTACTCGATTCTGATTTTGCCGCCGGTGACGCACATCAAAAAATCAACGCTGCAGCAAATTAGGAAATTCGTCGCCGCAGGCGGCAATGTCATCGCCGATACGCTGCTGCCGATCGAGTATCTCGAAAGTCAAAAAGATGGAGCGGTGAAAGACGTGCAGCAACTTTTTGGCGCCAGTCCGATCAAGCTGCTCGACGATTTTCAAAACGGCGCGCGTTTCGCGGTGAAGCAGAAACGCGGCAAAGGCAAGGTGTTCGTGGTGCAGGGGAAGGGTTTGCATCAAGCGAAGAAAAAAGCGGAGCTGAAGCGCATCCTCAATTTGTGTGCGCCGCCGGATGTTACCATTAGCCGCGAAGAAGTGTTTTATCTCCACCGTGTGAAAGATGGCCGCGACGTTTATTTCTTCGTCAACACCGGGCAGCAGGATCTCGGGCGGGTTGAAATTACCTTCGAGCAGAAAATGCGCCCCGAGTTGTGGAATCCCAACACCGGCGAGATTCTGCCGATTCACGTGTTCGATGTGAAAGACGGCCGCGTTGTCATCGAGCTGGATTTTCCGGCCAGTGAATCCCACCTCGTGGTGATGAAAGAGCCGCTGCCGGAATCGTTCATTTCCGCAAGCAATTTGCAGATTGAGCAGTTTGATGAAAACGGGATCGTCGGCTACGGCAATCCGGCGCAGGCAACCGCGTTTGCTGTGGTGAAAAATGGCCGCGCCGTGAAGCGACTTAAATCTCCAACCAAAAAGGCACTCAAACCGATTAACTTTGGGCGGGAACTCGACTTCAAATTAGAAGACGACAATGCGCTCTGCATCGGCAAGTGGAAAATGACAATTGAAAATGGTGATGGCTACGCCAGCGGATTTCATTTGCCTGAGTTCGATGACAGCGGCTGGCTGAACGTCACGCAGGGCGCGTGGGAAATGCAGCTGCCGCACGAGCGCGCTCAGGAAATCTATCCGGTGACCTTGTGGTATCGCACCAGCTTTTTGATTGGCGATTTGCCTCCGAACACGCGCCTGCTGATTGATGGCTTCAGCGGCAGCGAGCATCTGCTGTTTGTGAACGGCCAGCCCGTGAACGATCCGGGCCGGCGCAGCAAGCTCGACGCGGAAATCAAAGAGCTGAATATTCAACCGTATCTGCAAGTGGGCCGCAACCTGGTGGCGGTGAAATTGACAGCGATGCGCCGCACCGACGGCATCCTCGATTTGCTCAAAATCATCGGCGATTTTACTTTGGAGGGAGGAGGTAAGTCCGCTGCCAATGCTGGGACGGAGTCGAAATCCCTCCCAGCTGCGGACTTCAAAATCATCGCCGCAAAAAGCCGTTTGAAAATCGGCGATTGGACGCGGCAGGGGTATCCTTTCTTTTCGGGTACGGCGTCGTATTCCGCGGAAGTGGAAATCCCGGAAAAGTATTTAAGCGGCAAACTCTTTCTCGAAGCCGACTGCGGCGAAGACGTGCTCGAAGTGAATGTTAATGGTCATACGCGCGTGGTGCCGTGGCATCCGTATCGTGTTGATATCACAGACATGGTTCGCGCTGGGAAAAACTATTTTACTCTCAAAGTGACCAACACGGTTATCAACATTTTGGAAGGAGTTCAACAAGCCTCCGGCCTATTTTCGCCGCCGCGAATTGTGCACGAGCATCAATACAAGTTGTTGGCAAAATGAGAATTTGAAGTTGAGTGATGAGAATCTTTATGTCACTCAGGAGGGGTCTTTTTATTGATATCCCCACCATTTGCCAAAAAGGTTTCCTCCTGAATGACAGGCGATTTGAACTTTATATTTCGCATTCGAGTTTTTTCAACAAATGGAGTGAATAATGAAGCACGATGGGATTGTGGTGGTCGGCAGCGCTAACATGGATTTGGTAGCAACGACCGAAACCTTTCCGCGGCCGGGCGAGACCATTTTGGGAAAACAGTTCGGCATGTTTCCCGGCGGCAAAGGTGCCAATCAGGCGGTGTGTGCCGCAAAGTTGGGCGGGCGGGTCGATTTCATCGGCAAAATGGGCAACGATGTTTTTCGCGATCAACTTAGCGCCAACATGCGCAGCGCCGGCGTGAACCTGCAGCACCTGCTGATCGATTCTTCGGCCTCCACCGGCATTGCGTTGATTTTGGTTGAAGAAAACGGGGAGAATGAAATCGTCGTGGTCTCCGGCAGCAACATGAAGTTGACGGCCGCCGACATTGAATCGAAGAAGGATGTCATTGCATCGGCGAAAGTGTTGCTGCTGCAATTGGAGATTCCTTTGGAATGTGTGGCGCGCGCCGCGGAGATCGCCCACCGCAGCGGCGTGACCGTGATTCTTAATCCAGCGCCGGCGACTAAGCTGCCGCAGCATCTGTTGTCATGGGTGGATTTTTTAACACCCAATGAAACTGAACTTGAAAAGCTCAGCGGCGTCTCCACCGCCGATCGGGATGGCGTGGGCAAGGCGGCTGCGGCGCTGCTAAAGATTGGGGTTAAAAATTTAATTGTAACTTTGGGAGATGAAGGATGCGCCTGGTTTCGGGAAAGCGGTTTTGAAACGTTTGCGGCGCGGCCGGTCAAGCCAGTGGATACCACTGCAGCGGGCGACGCCTTCAATGGCGCCTTTGCCTTTGCTCTGGCAAATGGCCAAGCGATCCCGGAAGCGATTCGTTTTGCCAATCAAGTAGCAGCGTACTCGGTGACCAAAATGGGCGCGCAAAGCTCCATGCCGACGATGAAGCAGCTGCAGGATTTTTTGTAATTTGAAATCTGGTAAGAGGTAGCATTGTCATTGCGAGTTAATGATCGGCGAGTCGTTTTATTAGCGAGGACAGATCCGCCAGTGTCATTTCGAGCGAAGCGAGAAATCTGAAATAGCACAATTCGTACTTTACCAGATTTCTCACCCCGATGAAAAGCATCGGGGTTCGAAATGACACCTCCGCTGTCCTTAGTAGGAGCAAAAGCGACAAAGCCTGCCTGCACAAGGAGGCAATCTCACCAGTGAATTGTGAGATTGTCGGGTCGCAATGACAGCGGGCCGTTACTGTCGCTGTCAATTCAGATACGATGAAGTTTTGAGGAGGAAGTATTCGATGAAGAAATTAGGCGTCTTGAATTCCGGCCTGGCGCGAATAATCGCTAAAATGGGACACACTGACCGGCTGGTGATTTGCGACAGCGGTCTGCCGATTCCCCGCGATCATGAGTGCGTCGATCTGGCGCTCACCAAAAATATCCCGCGTTTTCTGGACGTGCTGCGGGTGGTGCTGCAGGAATTGCAGGTGGAGGGCGCAATCATCGCTCAGGAGATTGAAACCAGCAGCCCGGGCATTCTCAAAGAATTGCAGAGCCTGCTGGGCGAAGTAAAATTGCAGCGCGTTTCCCACGAAGAATTCAAACAAATTACATCATCCAATTATAACACGGCGTTTGTGCGCACCGGCGAAGCTTCGCCTTACGCCAACGTGATTTTGATTTCGGGCGTGACCTTTTGACGGGAGCTGAACGTAAATGAAATATCGAAAATTTGGAAAATTGGATTGGCAAGTTTCGGAAATCGGCTTCGGCGCCTGGGCCATCGGCGGTGATATGTGGGGGCCGCAGGACGACCGCGAATCCATCAAAGCGCTGCACCGCGCGCTCGATCTCGGGGTCAATTTCATTGACACGGCGCAGGGCTACGGCGGCGGTCACAGCGAAACCCTGATTGGCAAAGTTCTCAAAGAACGCAAAGAAGAGATTTTTGTGGCGACCAAAGTGCCGCCCAAAACCATGCAGTGGCCGCCGCCCGACGACATCGATCTCAACGAAGTTTTCCCGGCTAAATATATCATTGAAGAATGTGAAAAATCCTTGAAGCGGCTGAGGCGGGATTACGTGGATATCTACCAATTCCACACCTGGGTCAGCGCCTTCAACATCCGCGACGAGTGGTTCGACGCGATGAGCAAACTCAAGCAGCAGGGAAAAATCCGCGCCATCGGCGTCTCGGTGCCAGACACCAAACCCGACAGCATCATCGGCGCGCTGGCCATGGGGCGGGTGGAAGCGGTGCAGGTGATTTACAATCTTTTCGAGCAGTTCCCCCAGCGCAATCTCTTTCCGGTGGCGGAGAAATTGGGCGTGGGGATCATCGTGCGCGTGCCGTTTGATGAAGGCGCGCTCACCGGCAAGTTCACCCTCAACACCACGTTTGCGGAAGGCGACGTCCGCCGCCACTATTTTCGCGGCAAAAATTTGCCGGCGGTGATCGCGCGCGTGAAAGAGATCGAGCATTTCAAAAATCAGCGCCACCCGCAAATGTCGATGCCGGAGTACGCGCTGCGTTTCTGCCTTTCGCATTCGGCGGTGAGCACGGTGATTCCCGGCATCCGCACCGCGGCGCAGGCCGAAAGCAACGTGCGGCCCAGCGACGGCCACGGGCTGCCCGCAGACGAGCTGCTGGATCTGCGCCGATTTGCCTGGCGCAAGGATTTCTGGAATGAGGAAGTGGATCACTAATGGATTATTGGAGTGATGGAGTAGTGGAGTGTTGTGTCGTGAGACGGCAAACGTGAAACCTGAGACGAAATTTGAAATTTGATTTTGTCGATCGGCGCAGGCAGGCTATTTGCATTTTTCATTCATTACTCCAAAACTCCATTACTCCAATCGGTATGCAACGGTTATCATCGAAGTTTACAATTATTCAAGGCTAAATTGAGGAGACGAAAATGCTGGGGAAATTTATGAAATTGGGATTAGCGATCACATGGGTTTTCACGGTCGCGGTCTGCGGACAGCAAAATCACAAACTGATTTACGAGCAACTGCTGCGACCGGCTGACGCGAAATTTTATCACGTGCCCCTCGGCTTGTGCGAAGATTATCCCGAAGAAACCACTACGCTGGAGATCATCCGCAACGACATGGAGTTGCTGAAACGCAGCGGCATCAACTTATTGCGCATTTCATTCGGCTGGGACGGCATCGAAACCGCGAAGGATCAATACGATTGGCTGTTCTGGGACGACTACGTGAAGATGGCCGTGGATGAATACGGCATCACGCTGATTCCCTACATCTGCTACACCCCGCTGTGGAACTCCACTGGCGACAGTACCAACTTCTGGGATCACACGCCGATTGATTACGACGAGTTTGGCCAGTTCGTGGAAGACATTGTGAACCGCTACAAAGGCCGCATCAAATCGTGGGAAATTTGGAATGAGCCGGACATCACCGCGTACTGGTCGGGCACGGTTGAGGAATACGCGAAGCTACTGAAGATCGGCGCCGCCGCGGTGCGCAAAGCCGATCCGGATGCCATCGTGGTTCTCGGCGGCCTGGCGCACAAAACCGATTTCACTCTCCGCTTGTTTCGCGACCTCGGCGTCAGCGAGTTTGTGGACGTGGTCAACATTCACAACTACAACGAAACCTGGGGCGGCAATCCACTGGAGATGATTGTGCCCTACGTGAACACCATTTACGACATCATCCAAAAATATGGTAACGGGCAATCTCTTTGGATGGCGGAAGTAGGCTACAGCACCTTCCGCAACGGCGCCCACGTTTCCGATCATTACAAAGCGTATTATGATTACGAACATACGCCGAAATATCAGGCGGTGGCGCTCGTCCGCACCTTGACGCTGCTGCTCTCCACCAACCAGCTCGCGGCGATTGCGTGGTACGAGATCAAAGATTTGCCGCCGATGGAAAAAGTGATCGGCGACGTCAACAATCGCAACTTAGGCGTGGCGTATGTGGACTACTCGCCCAAACCGGCGCAGCACGCGCTGGCATTTTTCAATCAACTCTTCAGTGGAAAATACCGCGGCATCGATGACCAAGTGGCGATCAAGCGCAGCGCCCAGTTCGACAGCGAAGTGCACGCCTTCGAATTTGAAAACGGCGACGCGGTGGTCATTGGCTGGCTGAAGACGCATCAACCCGAAAAACGCGGGGCGGACAACAGCGGTAACGTCAAGGATACGCGCAAAGAATCGGTGTCCGTTGAACTACCGATAAAGTTGTCGAAAAAGGCGACACTGTTTAATGAACTCGGCGCGGCAAGCGAGTTCAAAAACATCAAAATCAAAAACGACAAAACGCTGCTCGAGAACATGCAATTGGCTGGCGGCGAAATCGCTATCATCAAAATTTCGAAGTAGTTTCCGCCCCTCGTGGGCGGATTTAATGAACACGATCGATATTCGGGAAAAATGAACGCCATGATCAAAGTAAAAGACATCACCCCGGAAAACTTCAAAAAATTCGGCCGCGTGGTGAAATGGCCAACGGCCAAGCCCACCGCCGAGGCCAAGGAATTCAAATTCTGGTCGGATATCGCGGACTATCACATCGCGGGCGAAACCGAGATTGGCATTTGCACGGTGTATCAGCAGCCGAAAATGGAGCTCGCGGGAGTGGAACGCCACTTGCGCACGCCGGAGATTTTGATCCCGATCGACGCGCCGTTCATTTTGCCGGTGCTGCTGGAGGGTCAGCCGGACACCGCCGTCGAAGCGTTCCAGGTTGATCTTGGCGAGGCCGTCGTGGTTGCTGATGCGGTGTGGCACGGCGCGTGTCTACCGGTGGGGAAGAAGGAAGCTTCCTACTTTGTCATCTTCCGCAAAGGCACGCCGTTCGAGGACGTGGAGAAGAAGGAGATTCAGAAAATGGAAGTCGTGCTGTAAAAGCTCGAGCTGTCATTCAGGAGGAACCTTTTTGATTGACAGACTTGCTTAACTTCCTAAAAGGTTCCTCCTGAATGACAAAGTTGTTATCACAAAATGAATGTGCACTTACCTGGTGGTTTAGATTAACCAAATGAAAATCGCAGCTGAACAAATTGAACTGCAACCTGGCCGCTCGCCGGCAGATCTCACTGAAATAAAAAATCGAGCGAGCGGCGAAATGATGTGCCGCGGCGCACAAATGACGTTGCTGGTGCGCTCGCCGCTGGCGGTTTCGGAGCCGGAGGTTTTGAGTCCGGTGGAAATCGCATCCGACCAAGAAGGGGGGCGCGTCGAGTTCGCCGATGTCAGTCGCGAACATCGCGCGAGATTGACGATTGCCCCCGGCGAAAACGGCCTGCAATTTCAACTGCACGTGCAGTCATCGCATCCAGTTTGGCTAGTGGAGTGGCGGCTCGGCGGCTGGCAGTGCGATGAGGTGATTGTGCCGGCCCTGGGCGGACAAGTTTTGACGGCGCAAATGCCCGTCGATACCACGCTGAGTTACAAATACCCGTTTTGGTGGAGCGCCCAGTTTGTGATCGGCCGCAGCGCGCGCGGCGGATTTTGCATTCGCAGCGAGGACGCCAACCCTGATCTGAAATTGCTGCGGGTGAAAAGAGAAACCGGCGCTTTTGAATTGACCTTCGGCTTTGAAGCAGACGCGCAGCAGATATCCAATGAAATACGAGCGGAATGGTTGGTCGATGGTTTTGAAGGAGATTGGAGATTGGCCGTCGACCGGCATCGCAGTTGGATGGAGAAGGCGTTTGGACTGGCGCCGGTGACAAACCATCCGCACTTTCCCGACTGGGCGAACGACATCAAATTCGTGCTGGAAATTTGGGGCGTGCGCAAAGACAAGCCGCAGCCGCTGCACACGTTTCCGGAAACCATCGAGCGACTCAAACAGTGGGCGAAGCTGTACGATCCGAAGCGCACGCTCGTCTATCTCGCCGGCTTCGCGGAAAACGGCATCGATTCCCACGCGCCGGATTACAATCCCAGTTCTGCGCTCGGCGGCGATGAGAAATTCAAAGAGCTGATCGAGGCCGCTCACGCGATGGGCTACCGCGTGATGATTCACACCAATGTTCTGGCGATGACGTTCACCCATCGCCTTTATCCAAAATTCAAAGAGCATCAGGTGGTGGACGTGTTTGGCCGGCCGCAATGCTGGGGGCTGGACATGGACGGCGACTGGCTGGCCGAGCCGTACTTTGCGTACATCAACCCCGGCGCGAAGGAATGGGGCGAGTTGATGACCGGCGTCCTCGGGGGGTTGATTGACCGCTTCAAAGTCGATGCGGTTTTTCTCGATCAAACTCTGCTGGCGTTCAACGTCAGCCGCGGTCCGAATTTTTTGGCGGGAATGCGTTCACATATTCAAAGATTGCAGAAGGCGTTTCCCCTCATTCTATTTGCCGGCGAAGGCCAGCACGAGCAGACGCTCAGCGCGCTGCCCATGGCGCAAATTCACGGCATTGACAGCATCACCGAAGTGCACGGCATGGAAGGAGTGACCCCGTGGCGGCGAGCGCATCCGGTTTCGACTTACTTGTTTGGCAAATACACGCGTTTCACTCCGCATCTGTTGACGAAGCATCCGTCGCATCCGCTGTTTAAATTGCAGGAAGCGGCGTACGCGGAGTTGGGCGTGATGCCGGCGCTGGTGCTGTACCATTCTTCGCAAGCGATGGACACGCCGGAGGTGCGGCAGATGATCGCGCGGGCGTCGTTCCCTTCTCCTGAAAGGAGAGGGTGAGAGTGAGGCCTTTTGAAGAAATGAAAGCTCGTGCAAAAACTCGGAATGAATGAAATTGTTTCCTGCGTGGGCAAGCTGAATTCAAATTTTATTTTGTAGAAATTAAACTGAACGAAAGAGTTGAGTTGAAATATGAAATCCATTAAAGCCGCGGTAATTGGTACGGGGTTTATCGGGCCGGCCCACCTTGAAGCGCTGCGCCGTCTCGGCGGCGTGGAGGTGATGGCGTTGGCGTCGCGTTCGGTGGAGAAAGCGCAGAATTTAGCCGTGCAGTACGGTATCCCAAAATTCTACAGCGACTGGCGGGAGGTTATCGCAAATAAAAACGTCGAAGTTATTCACAACTGCACGCCCAATTACCTCCATTTTGAAATCAACAAAGCCGCCGTTCTCGCCGGCAAACACGTGGTTTCCGAAAAGCCGCTGACGATGACTGCGAAGGAATCTCTGGAGCTGGTGAAGCTCGCCCAAGAAAAGGGCGTGGTCAACGCCGTCAATTTCAATTACCGTTTTTATCCGCTGATTCAACACGCCCGCGCGATGAGGCAAAAAGGCGAAGTTGGGGAGGTGTATCTGGTGCACGGGCACTACATTCAGGACTGGCTGTTTTACGCCAGCGATTACAACTGGCGATTGGAGACCAACCTTTCCGGTGAGTCGCGCGCGGTGGCGGACATCGGCTCCCATTGGTGTGATTTGGTGCAGTTTATCACCGGGCTCAAAATTCAGCAAGTTTTTGCTAATCTACAAACCGTTCATAAAACTCGGAAGAAGCCTCTGACGCAAGTCGAGACCTTCAAAGGCAAAGAAACGCCAGCGGCTGCCGTGGAAGAGATGCCAATTCAAACTGAAGACACCGGAACGGTTTTGCTAAAGTTTGATAACGGCTCGCCGGGCGTGTTCACGGTATCACAAGTCAGCGCTGGGCGAAAGAATCGTTTGTGGTTCGAAATTGATGGCAGCAAAAAAGCGCTGGCCTGGGATCAGGAAGAACCCAATCAACTTTGGCTGGGGCGCCGCGATCAGCCCAACGAGGTTCTCATGAAAGACCCGTCGTTGCTGGAGGAGGGAGCGCGGCGCTTCGCCCATTATCCCGGCGGCCATCCGGAGGGCTATCCCGACGGCCCGAAAAATTTGTTCATGGAGGTCTATAATTTTATTCGCGCCGGCAAAGACCCTCGCCGCGACCCTGCGGATTTCCCAACCTTTGCCGACGGCCACTGGGAAAATTTGATCGTCGAAGCGATTTTACGCAGCCATCGCGAGCAGCGCTGGATGGAGGTCGCGTAGGGGCAATTCATGAATTGCCCCTACAATAGAAAAAAATTGTGAGGTTGAATATGAAACTGGGTTTTCTAACCGCTTGCTTGCCGAAAGTGGAATTAGCCGAACTGGTGAAGTGGTCCGCGCAGCAGGGGTTTCAAGCGCTCGAACTGGCGGCGTGGCCGGTCGACTCCACCCGCGACTACCAGGCGCGCCAAATCGACGCCGCGAAGTTTTCTAAAGACGACGCCCGGCGGGTGAAAGATCTTTTTGCTGAACATAAAATGCAGATTTCGGCGCTGGCGTATTACGACAACAACCTTGACGCGGATATGAAAAAACGCGGCGCGCATCACGCCCATCTCAAAAAAGTGATCGAAACGGCGGCGCTGCTGGACGTGAATTTAGTGGGCACCTTCGTGGGTGCGCGGCCCGACCAATCGCCGAACGAAAACATGCGTGAGATTGGCAAAGTATTTCGCGAATTGACAAAGTTTGCTGCTGACCGCGGCGTGAAATTGATGATCGAAAATTGCCCGATGGACAACTGGCAGCGGTTCGGCTTGCCGGGAAATTACGCTTACTCGCCAGAACTTTGGGACGCGCTGTTCAACGAGGTGCCGGCGGATAACTTCGGGTTGAATCTCGATCCCTCGCATTTGTATTGGCTGGGCATCGATTATTTGCGCTGCGTGAAAGAGTACGGCCGCAAAATTTTTCACGCCCACGCCAAAGACGCGGAGATTCTCAAAGAAGGCCAGTATCGTTATGGTATTCTCTCGCAGCGTTTGAATCCCACCCCGTGGAAGTCCGGTTGGTGGCGCTATCGCATGCCCGGGTTGGGTGAAATCGACTGGCGAAAATTTATCTCGACATTGCAGGAAGTTGGATACGATTACGTGCTGTCTATCGAACACGAAGATCCGGTTTGGGAAGGCTCCGAAGAAAAAATCAAAACCGGATTGCAATTGGGATTGAAGCATTTGTCCCAGTTTGTGGTTTAGTGGCGTTATGACGCGTGTCACTGCGATGGGTCATTCCGAACGAGCGAAGCGAGTCGAGGAATTTGAGGGAAAATAGTTCCAGAGAATTCGCGCGACTGATTGAGGCAGAATGACCTGTGACGCCAGATTTCTCACCAGACGAAGAGCGTCTGGTTCGGAATGATAATTTTTAGAGAGACAAGATTTTATGCGCAAACTCTTAACCTCCGAATACCTCCCCTTTGGCTCGCAATACTACCGCGCGCCGTCGCCGCACCCAGACGACTGGGAACGCGACCTCCAGAATTTTGCGAAGTTTGGTTTCAACACCGTGAAATTTTGGGTGCAGTGGCGCTGGAATCATCCCGCAGAAAATGAATTCTATTTTGACGACATCGATCGCCTGATGGACGTTGCGCATCAAAATAAACTGCGCGTGATGCTCAACACCATCTTCGACGTGGCGCCAGCGTGGATTTATCAAAAGTATCCCGACGCCGCGATGCTCACCCTCGATGGCCGGCGCATCGGTCCGCAAACGCAGCCGCACCGGCAAATTGGCGGACTCGGTTTGTGTTTCAATCACCGCGAAGCCATCGCGCACATGTTCCGTTTTCTCGCGGAGACAATTAAACGTTACAAAAATCACCCGGCGCTGGAAATCTGGAACGTCGGCAGCGAGCCGGAGCTCACCAGCAGCATGGCAGAGATGCGGCTTTACGCCAACGATCTCAGCAAAATGGGCGACATGTTGTGCTACTGCGATCACTGCCAGGCCGCGTTTAAAACTTGGTTGGCGCAAAAATATGAAAGCATCGACCGGCTCAATCAATCGTGGAATCGCAATTACAAATCGTTCGATGAAGTCGAAGTTCCCAAAACGCGCAACACCTTCAACGACGTGATCGACTGGCGCATGTTTTTTGTTTACACGCTGGGAGAAAATGTGCGGCGGCGATTCGAGGTGGCAAAGTCGGAAGATAGAGGCCAGCATCCGCTGATGTGCCATCACGTGTTTATTCAGGGATTCCCGGTCATCTCCACTGCCAACGATCCGTGGAACGTCGGGCAGTACGGCGACCTGCACGGTTTCACCCAGATGGACGATGCCATGATGTCCGACGTGCTGCGCTCCTGCGCCAAAGGTAAGCCGATCATCTCCGCGGAAATGCTGATGCTGCCGGGCTGCACGCTCGATTTGCCGAAGCCGATCGCAATGAATGATATTAAACGTTTTGTTTTTACCGGAGTCGCCGCCAATCAAAAGGGCTTCATTTTTTGGCAATATCGCCCGGAGATTTTGGGACGCGAAGCGCCGACGTGGGGACTCACCCATCTCGACGGCAGCGAAACGCCGTGGCTAAAATCGTTTTCCGAAGTTGGAAAAGTTTTGCTGAAGAACGCAGCGTTTCTGCTCGACGCGGCGCCGGCGAGAGCGGAAGTCGCGCTGCTCTATTCGCCGGAAAATCAGATTTTCGCGTGGGCGGCGACCGGTCAAGAAAACTCTGCTACGGACTCGCTTTTGGGGACGCATCGGGCGCTCTATCGCCAAAATTTCAAAATTGATTTCATCCATCCCCGCGAATTCGCTGACGCCAGGTTGCTGCAGCAGTACAAAGTTATCGTCATTCCGTTTCCTTATTGTTTGAGCGAAAAAATTTGCGCGACGCTGGAAGCCTGGGTGAAAGCCGGCGGCGTGCTCATGGGTGAGAGTTATTTTGCCGGTTGGCATTTTGAAAATGGACATCATCAAACCACCGTGCCGGGTTACGGATTGCACAAAGTTTTTAAAGCGCGGCAGGCCGTGGTTGCGCCGGTCAACCATCACGAGCCGGCGACGATTCAACTCGATCGTGACTTGGCGTTTATGAAAAAGGGCACGCAAGTTTTTGGAACGATGGTGAAAGAGACGTTTTTCCTCGACGGCGCGGAAACGCTGGCTCACTGGGACAGCGGCGAGCCGGCCATCACCTGCGCCGAATACGGCAAGGGCAAAGCGATTCTCGTTGGAACTTATCTTGCACTGGGATTTTTCCGCCACGGCTACGACGGCAACGGCGATCTTATTGCCGGTTTGGTGGACTGGGCCGCGGCCATCGAGCGGCCGCGCGTAACGGGAAACGAGCACGTGCGCGTTGATATTTTGACGGCGCCGCAAAATCAAACCATGATCATTTTCCAGAATCTCGAACCGCAAGAAATTGCAGCAGAAATTTATTTGCCGGTCACAGACATCAAAAATCTCGACGAGCAATTTATCGGCGAACGCCTCTCGCTCAAGCGGCGCGAACGAGGCAGCGCGGCAGTGGTGAAACTCGCGCCCAAAGAGGTGAAGGTATTTCGTGGTTGAGTGGTTATTAAAGGGATCGCGCGACGCCAACAACCGCACAGTTAAGCATAATTTCCAGGCCAACATCTGGGACGGCGCGCTATTCGCGTTTGGGCTGAGTCTGGTTTCGCTGACAACGGTGCTGCCGGTGTTCGTGAAACGCATCGGCGGCAGCAGCGTGGCCATCGCTTTAATTGTGGTGATTTGGAATATCGTCACCAATTTTCCGCAGATTTTCGTCGCCCATTTTGTGCAGCGCTATCCGTTCAAAAAAAAGATTTTTTTGATCACCGCGCTGCTGCAGCGGCTGCCGTGGCTGATGATGGCTTTGTTGACTTTTGCGATCGTAAGCGTGTCCAGCAACGTGGCGCTGCCGTTGTTTTTTTTCATTTTCGCGTTGGCGGCGTTTGGCGGCAGCATCACGGTGCCGTCGTGGTTCGACATAATTTCGAAATTGACGCCGGTGACATTGCGGGGGCGGCTGTTCGCTCTGCGCGCGTTGTTTGGCGCGATTCTCGGCGTCTGCGGCGGGTTTCTGGTGAAGTTGATTTTAGACGCCGTGCCGTTTCCGAATAACTTCGCGCTGCTGTTTCTGCTGGCCTTCATTGCGTTTATGGCTTCATACATTTTTTTGGTGATTTTGAAGGAAGAGGAGCCGAGCCACGCCACCAGCTTGCTGAGCCAGAAGGATTACCTGTCGCACTTGCTTGAAATTTTGAAGGGCGATCACAACTTTCGCAATTACCTGGTCGCCGACGCCCTGATGATGCTGGCCATGATTGGCGACGCCTTTTACACGGTGAACGCTTTGGAGCGCTTCTCGTTGTCAGACGGCTACGTTGGCCAGTTCACGGTGACGATTATGATCAGTTCGATTGTCGGCAACCTATTTTTCGGATTGATGGCCGATCGCTATGGCCATAAATTAAATCTGGTGTTGGCCGCCGTCTTCACCGTATTAGCCGGCATTATCGCCATTGCGGCGCCTTCGGTGGGGCTGTATTATTTAGCGTTTGTTTGCTTTTCGCTGGTGACGGCGCTCAAGCACGTCTCGCGGTTGACGATCATTTCGGAATTGTGTCGCGAGCGCGATCGCCCCATTTATGTTTCGCTCGCGAACATGATCTCGTCGCCATTTTTGCTGTTCGCGATTCTCGTCGGCTGGCTGGCGGATCGCCTGGGTTACAATTTGATTTTTATGATGGCGGGACTGTTCGCGCTGGCCTCCGCCATCTGGCTGTGGAAACGCGTGGAAGAGCCGCGCAAGCTCGATGCGAAAGTAGTGGTGCGCCGGCCGCAACTCAACGTGTAGTCTGTTAGGCTTGAATTATGTTAAGGTGGGACGGTTGGCTCATATTGATAACCGCAAGAGGAGTAATGGAGTGGTGGAGTAATGGAGTGGTGGAGTGATGGATCATTGGATTTAATGGATCAATGGAAAAGCTTCTTTCACTAATTCATCAATCCATTAATCCATTGATCCATCGATCCATCGATCCATTGATCCATTAATCCCGCAATCCCTCAATCCAGAAGATTGGATCTTGATATGAAAAAAGCTCTACTCATTTTTCTAACTTTGGCGATACTGGAAAACGTGCATGGGCAGTCGTTGCTGCTTGCGCCGCCATTTCCAAAACCGGATGATCGCTACAAAGCCGACATCCTGCTCATCGTCGCCCATCCCGATGATGAAACCGCCATCGGCAGTTATCTCGCCAAAGCGATTTTTGATTTGCAGAAACGCGTGGCGATCGTTTATTGCACCAAAGGCAGCGGCGGAGGCAATTCTTACGGTGTCGAGCAGTCGCAAGCGATGGCCGCGATGCGGGAAATAGAAAGCCGGCGCGCGGTGGCCGAGTTGGGCATTCACAACGTCTGGTTCGTCGATGGCGAAGATACGCCGGGACAAGACGTGCTGCACTCGCTGCAGAATTGGGGACACGGCGAAGTGCTCGAACAGGTGGTGCGGCTGGTGCGCCTCACGCGCCCGGAAGTGATTTTGACGTGGCTGCCTCATTACGTCGCGGGTGAGAACCACGGCGACCATCAAGCGGCCGGCGTCATCGCCACCGAAGCCTTCGATCTCGCTGGCGACCCGACGGTTTTTCCGGCGCAGGTCGCCGCGCCGCGCGAAGCGTACGATATCAACAATTTCACCGAAGGTCTGCGGCCGTGGCAGCCGAAAAAGATTTACTACTTCTCCGACGCCTCGCATCCCATCGCCGCGCCGGGACCGCCGTTCGACATTTCGGAAATTTCTTCCAGTCGCAATGTGCCCTATTATCAGTTGGCCGCTCCGCTGCACACCTATTACCTCACGCAAGGCGCCAACACTGGCGAGGCCGCTAAAGCGATTAAAAGCGGCGACTACGAAGGTCTGAAATCGTGGCTCGCCCATTTCAAACTCATCTTTGGGAAATCCGTCGTCCCCTGCCAGCCGACAGGCGATGTTTTCGATGGCATCCATGACGAGCCGGTTCCGCACATTGGCGCAATCGCTTTCCGGCCGCCGGCCGCGCAGGGCGTGACATTGTCGCTCGGCGGCGCATTTGCTTTCTACCGCGATTTCTGGCGCGCGCATAACATCGAACACCTCGGCCCACTGGTTGCGCCGGAGATGGAAGTCGCCGCTGGCAGCTACGTGCACATTCCGCTGCTGCTGCGCAACGCCACGCCGGACACCGTGATGATCGATCTCACTTCCACAGCTCCCCCTGGTTGGAAGGAATCATCCGGCTCGGCGCGCTATCGTCTCGCTCCCGGAGAAGTTTATCCGGTCCAAACATTTTTCTTTGCGTCTGAGGAAGTTGAAAGCACTGGCGAGGTGATTTGGCAAGCGCGGGTTGCCGGCAAAATAATAGGTTCGGTTGTCGTGAAAGTAACGGTAAAAGAATGGACGCTGCCGCAGTGAGTTTCCTCTCCTTTTTCTCGTTCCCACGCTCTGCGTGGGAACGAGGGCGTTTCACACGGCCTGAAGTTTTGGAATGAGGAGACGCGGCTCCTGAGCAATTTCAATCCAGCAATTGCATTCTGATTTTTGCATTTTGTGATCGATGGACAAATGAAACTGAAACTGATAATTCTCATTTTGACTAGCACGACATCTGCAGTCGCGCAAATGCTCCATCCCGCCATCGACCGCGACGACGAGCCGTTCTGCTATTTCAGCAAACCCACCGACGTCCTCGGCGTGATGGACGGCCGCGAAGGCACGCTTATCACGCCCGAAGGTTACCTGTGCAGCGGATTCGGCGAAGTGATGTTTTTCACCGGCAACCCGTTGGTGCCGGTGAATCAACGAGTGAAAACGCTGCGCGCTGGCTATTTGCCAGTGATTCAATATCAATTTCAAAACGAAGGTGTGCGTTATCACTTCACGATGTTCGCCGCCACCCTCGATGGCCAGCCCGAAAGTCCGCTGATGAATTTTGTGCGCGTGCAAATTCGCAATGAAAGCGGCGAGCCGCGGGTGGCGTATTTCGGCGTGGCCACGCGTTTTCAAAACGATGCCAACACCGACTGGGGCATCGGCGACCATCGATTTCTGAAACCCGCGATGCCAAAGATTTTGGGCGAGTACGAACAAGCCGGCGTGGAATTCAATCCGAATTGGGAGTACGAGTTTGCCGACGATTTCTTCATGCGCGACAGTCTCGTCATGTACCTTTTTCAAACGGAGCCGAAGCCGGAGCGCCGCATCGTGCTCAACACCGGCTACAACGAAGAGCCGGAATTCGGCGCCATGCGCATCCCGATTTTGCCGACAACTCCGGTGGGTATCGTCAAATATGCTTTGAAATTGCAGCCGGGCGAAGAGCGCGCTCTCGATTTCAAAGCGCCGTACGAGCCGTTTCCCATTTCCAAGTCAGATTTGGAAAAACTGCGCGCAGCCAATTTCGACGATTATCTCAAAAGCACGATGGCGTTTTGGGAAAAAATCTTTGCCGCGGGAATTGACATTTCTCTGCCGGAGCAAAAAGTCGTTGACACATTCAAAGCCAGTTTGGTTTATGTTTTGATTGCGCGCGACAAAATTGGCGAGCACTTCATTCAAAAGGTCAACGAGTTTCAATACGATTCGTTCTGGCTGCGCGATGCCGCCTATTTTGTGCGAATGTACGACGTCTCCGGCTATCACGATATCGCCCGCCAATGCCTCGATTTTTTTTCACGCTGGCAGCGCGAGGACGGCAACTTTCTTTCGCAGGGTGGCCAATACGATGGCTGGGGACAAACGCTGTGGGCGTACGGTCAGCATTATCGCCTCACCCGCGATCACGAGTTTGCCGAGAAAGTTTATCCGTCAGTGAAAAAAGCCTTCGCGTGGCTGCAGGACGCCCGCCGCAGCGATCCGCTGAAGGTGATTCCCGTGACCACGCCCGGCGATAATGAGAACATCACCGGCCACGTCACCGGCCACAATTTTTGGGCGCTGACCGGTTTGAAAAACGCTATCATTCTCGCAGAAGCTCTCGGTCAAGAAGAGGACGCCAAATTATTCCGCAGCGAATACGATGACTTTCACAAAACTCTGATGAAGCATCTCGCGAGAATCACCAAAGCCACCGGCGGTTACATTCCACCGGGACTCGAGGGGCCAGGCGGAAGCGATTGGGGCAACATGCTGGCGGTGTACCCGGAGCAAATCCTTGAGCCTCATCATCCGATGGTCACGGCAACGCTGGCGGCCACCCGCGCAAAATATCAGGAAGGAATCATGACCTACGACCACGGCCGCTACCTTCATCACTATTTGACGATGAAGAACACGGAGACCGAAGTCATCCGCGGCGATCAGCAGATGGTCATCGAGGAATTATATGCGCTGCTGCTGCACACCAGCGCCACCCACGCCGGTTTCGAGTTTTCGATCTGGCCGTGGCGCACGCGCGACTTCGGCATGAATCTCGCGCCGCACGGCTGGTTCGCTGCCAAGTATCGCACGCTGCTGCGCAACATGCTGGTGCGCGAAGAGGGGAATGAGTTGCATCTGTTTTCGTGTCTCTCGCCGGAGTGGATTCAACCCGGCAAGCGCATCGCGGTTTCGAAGGCGCCGACGAATTTTGGTGAGTTGAATTTTGAGATGAACGTTCATGAATCTGGCGCAACGGTTAATCTCAACGCGAAGTTTGTCGAGAAGCCGAAGAAGCTGATTGTGCACCTGCCTTGCTTCATGGAAGTGACGAATGCTGTGGCCGACGAAAAAGTTGTGCGAGTCGATGCGAAGCAACTCGAATTGCCAGTGGACACGCGAACGCTGGAGTTGACCTGGCAGCTCCGGCCGAACACGCTGGCTCTGAGTTATGAGAATGCGGTGGCAGTCTACAAAGCTGAGTACCGCGCGCGCTACGAAAAATTTTTGCGCGAAGGCAACTAACTTTGGACTGCGCGAGCCGTGCTCGCGCCTTTTGCGGAAGCATGGCTTCCGCAGTCCAAAATCTGCGCGTGCGCGCGAGCCGTGCTCGCGCCTTTTGCGGAAGCATGGCTTCCGCAGTCCAAAATCT
>JBBIIG010000003.1:23301-130634 GCA_037446635.1 bacterium | reverse complement strand
GCGCGTGCGCGCGAGCCGTGCTCGCGCCTTTGCGGAAGCATGGCTTCCGCACTCCAAAATGAATTATGACGCAACCAACTCGACTTCTCTCCCTCGACGTCTTCCGCGGCGCCACCATCGCCGCGATGATCGTCGTCAATAATCCCGGCTCGTGGGATCATGTGTATTCGCAACTGCGGCACGCGCCGTGGCACGGCTGGACTATCACCGATTGGATTTTTCCGTTCTTTCTCTTCATCGTCGGCGTGGCAATGACGTTTTCGTTTTCAAAACGATTAGCGCAGGGCGCCAGCAAAGGGCAATTGTTCAAACACGTGTTGTGGCGGTCGGCCATTCTGTTTGCGCTGGGTTTGCTGATCAACGGTTTCCCGTTTGGGCTGATGCCCGGCCACGAATTTTCTTGGTCAACGTTTCGCATCCCCGGCGTGCTGCAGCGCATCGCGATTTGCTATTTGATCGCCAGCGCCATTTTTCTCATTACTAACGTCCGCGCACAGTCCGCGTGGTTGGTCGCGTTTTTGATCATCTATTGGCTGCTGATAAAACTCGTGCCGGTTCCCGGCTACGGCGCCGGCGTTTTGGAACCCACTGGCAACCTCGGCTGGTATTTGGATTCAACGTTGATGAACGGTCACACGTGGGAATATGCGCCTGCAGCAGGATTCGATCCCGAGGGCATCATCAGCACGCTGCCGGCGATCGCCACGACGCTGTTTGGAATTCTCACCGGCCATTGGCTGCGCGGCGGCGCGTCATCACAAAAAAAGATGTTGGGGATGCTTGCGGCCGGCGCGGCGCTGCTGACTCTCGGTTGGATTTTCGACCGCTGGCTGCCCATCAACAAAAATCTGTGGACGAGCACGTTTGCCATTTTCATGGCCGGCTGGGCGCTGCTGTGGTTGGGCGCCATTTATTGGATGGTCGATATCAAAGGCTGGTGTCGCGGCGCGCAGCCATTCGTGATTTTCGGGATGAACGCCATCGTGGTGTTCGTGCTGTCTGATCTGTTGGCCATCGTTCTCTGGGTGATGTCGTGGACGAAACCCGACGGCGCGGCAACCACGCTGCACGATGAAATTCACGAGAACATTTTCGTACCACTTGCTTCGCCAAAATTCGCCTCGCTGTTGTTCGCGTTGGCGTTTCTGCTGTTGATGTATTTAGTCGCGTGGGGTATGTGGAAAAAACGCTGGTTTGTGAAAATTTGAGTGATGATGAAATTTTTAATTTCGCTTATTATCCCCCTCGTTATATGCGCACAGGAGTTGACGCAGTTCGTCGATCCCTTCATCGGCACCGGCGAATACGGCCACACCTTTCCCGGCGCGGTGCAGCCGTGGGGGATGGTTTCGGTGAGTCCGCACACCGCGCCGGGAACGCCATCGGGCTATCGACACGGCGCGCCATTTTTCTACGGCTTCGGACAAGTGCATCTCAGCGGCACCGGCTGCGCCGATCTCGGCAGCGTGCTGGTGATGGCCGCGCGCAACATCCATTTCGATCCCGAAAAATACAAGTGCACTTATGGCGATGAAAAAGCCGCGCCGGGATTCTATTCCGTCCGACTCAACGAGCCCGGTGTTTTGGCGGAAGCCACGGCCACACCGCGCTGCGGCTTCCTCCGATTCACTTCGGAAAAGGACGGCGATCTGACTGTGCTGATCGATGCCGGCCGCAGTCTCGCGCTGCTCGGCGGCGGCGCGGTCGCCATTCGCTCTGCAACCGAAGTCGAAGGCTACAACATCTCCGGCGGATTTTGCGGCGAGGCCAATCGCCAGACGGTTTACTTTGCAGCGCGGTTTAGTGAGCCGGTAATAAAGAGCGGAATCTGGGTGGATGATCGGCCCGTCGCCGCCACCTCGGCTACTGTGGAAGCGCAGAGCATCGGCGCGTGGCTGAAGTTCGCGGGAGCGTCCGAGAAATTCGTTCTGGTGAAGATTGGAATTTCGTACGTCAGCATTGCCAACGCGCGCGAGAATTTAGACTTGGAAATTGTTGATTGGGACTTTGATCGCGTGCGCGCCGAAGCACAAAATGCCTGGCAGCGTGAACTTTCCCGCATCCAAGTCGAAGGTGGCAGCCGCGACGACAAAACAAAATTCTACTCTGCGCTTTATCGCACGCTCATCCATCCCAACATCATTAGTGATGTTAACGGTGAATATCCATTGATGGGGCGCAGCGGCGTTGGCAAAATCAGCGGCCGCGAACGCTATACGATTTTCTCGCTGTGGGATACCTATCGCACGCTGCATCCGTTTCTCACGCTGGTGTATCCCGAGCGGCAGTTGGCGATGGTGCAGACGATGCTCGACATGTATCGCGAGTCCGGGTTTCTCCCCAAGTGGGAGTTGGCCGGCAACGAAACTTACATGATGGTCGGCGATCCGGCCGCGATTGTGATCGCCGACACCTATTTGAAAGGCCTCGATGATTTCGACGCCGCGCTGGCTTATGAGGCGATGACCAAACCCGCGCTGCTGCGCGACGGCGAAGATGCGCCGCCCATTCGCGCTGGCTATCATGAGCAACTGCAGTACGGCTACATTCCATTCGAGCAAGATACGACGCAAGACTGGTGGGTGTGGGGGCCGGTTTCCACGTCACTCGAATATTGTCTCTCGGATTGGGCGATTGGGCGCGTGGCGGAGAAATTGGGTCGAACTAATGATGCGAAAGAATTTTTCCGCCGTTCACATTTCTATAAAAACTATTTCGATGCCAACACGCAATTTCTGAGACCGAAGCGGAAGAATGGCGAGTGGCTGGCGCCGTTCGATTCGCTGGCGCTCGAAGGTTCCGGATCGTGGGCTGGCGCCGGCGGTCCAGGCTATGTCGAAGGCAACGCGTGGCATTACACCTGGTTTGTCCCGCATGATGTTAAAGGGTTGATCGATCTCTTCGGTGGGCCGCAGCCGTTCGTGAAAAAACTTCAGCGCTGTTTTGATGAAAACCACTTCACCATCGGCAACGAGCCGGACATTGCGTACCCGTATCTATTCACGTATGTTTGCGGCGAAGAATGGCGGACGCAAAAGTTGGTGGACGAAATCATGCGGGATTCGTTCCGCACCGGGCCAAACGGTCTGCGCGGCGATGACGACTGCGGCGCGATCTCTGCCTGGATCGTGTTTTCGGCGCTCGGATTTTATCCAGCGTGTCCGGCGTCGGATGAGTATCGTTTGGGAATTCCGCTGTTTGAGCGGGCGCGCATTCGTTTAAACACGCAACATTACGACGGCGAAGAATTTGTGATCGAAAAGATCGGGAATGCTGGTGGCAGAGTATCAAGCCCTCAATTGAATGGCCGGCCAGTAACTGATTTCAAGATGAATCATTCACAAATTGTGGCTGGCGGCAAATTGGTTTTTGAAATGAAGTAAGATTATCATGAAATTGTCTTTCGAGCGAAGCGAGAAATCTGACGGAGAATAGATTTAACGAACGTGTTTTTACTGATTTGCAAGACTGTTTCGCGCGTCAGATTCCTCACCAGACCAAAAGCGTCTGGTTCGGAATGACAATGAGTGCTGCTGAGCTAATTCATAGGACAAAAACATGAAAACCAAAATCCTACTCGACACCGACATCGGCACGGATATCGACGATGCCGTGTGCCTCGCCTATTTGCTGATGAATCCGCAATGCGACCTGCTGGGCATCACGACTGTGACGGGCGAGGCGGAGAGACGCGCGCAGCTTGCGAGTGTGCTGTGCAAACGCGCTGGCAAAGCCGTGCCCATTTACGTCGGTAGTGAAAATCCGCTGCTGGTGTCGCAGGGGCAGCCCGTGGCACAGCAAGCCGCGGCGCTGGCGGATTGGCCGCACGACTCGAATTTTCCGCGCGATGCCATCGACTTCATGCGGCGCACCATCCGCCAGCATCCCGGCGAAGTGACGCTGCTGACCATCGCGCCGCTCACCAACATCGGATTGCTGTTCGCCGTTGATCCGGAAATTCCGTCGCTGCTGAAAGGCCTGGTGATGATGTGCGGCCTTTTGGGCGCGCCGCCAAAGGGCTACGGCCCGCGTGAGTGGAACGCCATGTGCGATCCCCATGCCACGGCCATCGTGTATCGCGCGGGTGTTCGCCAGCATCGCTCCGTCGGACTGGATGTGACGCACAAAGTCGAGATGAGCCGCGAGGAATTTCGCGCCGCGTTTGGCAAATTTGAATTGTTTGATCCGATTTTGGAATGGGCGGAAATCTGGTTTCAAAAATACGACGCCACGATCTTCCACGACCCGCTGGCCGCCGCCACGATTTTCGATGACACGATTTGCAGCTTCCAACGCGGCAACATCGAAACGGAATGGCGCGACCAATCGCAGTTCGGCGCCATGCGTTTTCAACCGGATGCCGCGGGCGTTCACGAGGTCGCTGACACAGTTGACCCGCAGCGTTTTTTCGATCATTTCATCGGAATATTCAGTAGCTAATAGTTGAAGGCTGACCGCTGACAGCATTAATCAATTGACAATAATCAATAATCGATCACTCTCATGATTCGTTTCTTGCTTCTATTAATCGCATCACTGATATTAAGCTGCGAAAGCGATCGTTCCGACACCGGCACCACCGTCACCTTTTGGCACAGTTTCGTTTCCACCACGCGGCCGGCGCTGGCGGAGCTGCTGAAAAAATTCGAGGCCGAAAATCCCGACCTCAAAATCCACGAACAGTACATTCCCACTGGCGACGCCCTCATCCAAAAATTAGTCGCGGCGATTCAGAGCCAGAGCGCGCCGGATGTCGCGTGGATTCACGCTGATTTCATGGACAAGCTGGTGCAGGCCGACGCCATTTACAACATGCGCCATTTCATCGACGGCGCGAATGGGCTTGCGCCCGAAGAGCTGGCGGACATTTTCCCGGAGCTTTTGAAAAACGCCTCGTGGCGCGGAGAACTGTACGCGCTGCCAATGGAAGCCACGGCGCTGGCTTTATTCTACAACAAAAATTCGTTCCGCGCCGCCGGACTCGATCCCGAGCGCCCGCCGCAAACCTGGGAGGAGCTGCGCGACTACGCCCACCAACTCACCATTGATCGCGACGGCGACGGCGTGATCGAACAATTCGGATTTTACATTCCGGGGCTGCCGGCCACCGGCGCCCTCAGCATCTGGATGACTCTGCAATGGACGCCCTATCTGTGGCAGGCCGGCGGCGTCGAAATCAATCCCGAACAAACGCAGGTGCTGTTCAACAGCGAGGCTGGCGTGCAGGCGCTCTCTCTTTGGAAAAAGCTTTACGACGAGCTGAACATCCGCAATTTTTCGATGACGCACGATCTGGCCTTTGCCTCCGGGGCTTCGGCGATGATCATGGACGGCCCGTGGGATTTGCCGCGCTTCCGTGAAATCAACAAATTTGAATGGGGCGTGGCGCCGCTGCCGGCCGGACCGGCGCGTCAGGTCACCTATTTGGCGGGCGAGCATTTGGCGATTTTCAAACAGAGCCGGCACGCCGATGCCGCGTGGCGATTTGTGAAGTGGGTGATTCAGCCGGAAAATCAGGCGCTGTTTTCGATGAAGTCCGGCTACCTGCCGGTGCGGCAATCGACTCTGCAGATGCCGGAGTATCAGGCTTATCTCGCAACTGACCCGGCCCTGAAATCGTTCGTCGCGCAACTGGCGATGGCCGAGAGCCGGCGACCGATCGATTTTTATCGCGTGGAGATCAATCAGTATTTGGCCGAGGCGATTGAAAAGGCGACGGTGGGCGGGATGGATCCGAAAACGGTTTTGGATGAAGCAGCGGCGAAGTCGAATGCGCTGCTGCAGAGCAGACAATAGAGGATTTAATGATGCCGGTGCAAAACCAGCATCGCTGCCGGACGCAGAAATCATTTTCGGGGTCATGGAATAAAGTTTACGAAATCTTGGAGGTTTAGTAAACGTCTTAAAATTGGAGAGACACCTTGAGCAAGTTGATGAATAGTGGAGAGCTAATTTTCCGCCCGATCTTCGTGCAAAAAGGCCTCGGCCCGCATTTGCTCGATTGGGCCTACGCCAGCGATGAAAATTGGGACGCCTTTCACTCCAATATCACATCGAGCAAAGAGGGCGTGAAAATTTCCGACACCGAGGGCGTGGACAAATTTGGCATCGACGTGCGCTGGAACGTCGAGGGTTTCGGTTACATTTACATCACCGCGGATAATGGCGGCGAGTTTTATCAACTGCCGCCAGCCGGGCAAACCCGCACGCTCAACCTCAATTTTGAATTGGCGAAAAGCCGCGTGCTGCGTAATCGCCGGCGAGTCAAGCTTCTTCAAAAAAATGGTTGGTCGCCGTCGTCGGAGGTGAAAACATTTTTCGCCATTGCGGACGACTATTTCGCTGACGCCCAAAAGTCCCAAAACGATGTTTCAAAGTGCGGCGAGCTGTCGCAAAAGGCGCTCTATTACGCCATGTGGGGCGGCGAAAAGATGGAACTGGAGAGAGCGGAACATGAGATCGCGCGGCGCGGCCATCGCCCCCGCTTTTTCATCGGCTGCGACGCCCGCGGCTTTTTTCAAATGGACGCCGATCTGTTCATGGAACGCTTCACCGAGCTTTTCAACTACGCCACGATCACGCACTATTTGATCAGCGGAATTTATCAGGATTTTGAACCGGTTGAAGGGCAGAAGCAATTCGATTTGCGGACGGCGCTGTTCAAACGGCTGCGCAGCCGCAACATCACGGTGGAGGGCCGGCCGCTGTTGTGGTTTTACAACACGGTCACGCCGGATTGGCTGCGCAACAAATCCTACGATCAACTTTTGAAGTACGTCGAATCGCACACGAAAGAGGTGGTAGGCCACTACGGCGACGAAATGTACGCGTGGGAAGTAGTGAATGAAGCGCACGATTGGGCCAACGAATTGCAGTTGACGCCGGAGCAAATCGTTGAAGTGACCAAACTCGCCTGCGAGGTGGCGAAGGCCACTGCGCCGAAAGTGCATCGGTTGATTAACAACTGCTGTCCGTTTGCGGAGTACGTGCAGCTTAAAAAATGGGGCGAGCTCGACGCCAAATATCCGCAGCGCACGCCGCATAAATTCATGAAAGACCTCGTGGCCGCCGGCGTCGATTTCACCATCACCGGGCAGCAGATGTATTTTCCGTATCGCGATTTGCAGGATACCATTTTGCTGATCGAGCGCTTCGAGGAATTTGGCCGGCCAGTGCAGCTCACGGAAGTGGGCGCCAGCTCCGGTCCCACGCGCGACTCCATCAACAGCGGCTGGTTGGGGCTGCCGACGGAGCCGTACGTCTGGCATCGTCATTGGGATCAGGAACTGCAGGCGGATTGGCTCGAGGGCTTGTACACGCTGGCGTACAGCAAGCCGTGGATCGAGGCGGTCAACTGGTATGATTTTGTCGATCCGCATTCGTGGATCAAAACTGGCGGGCTTTTGGAATCCCCGAAGGGACAAAAGAAAGCGGCGTTTATTCGTTTGCAAAAATTGCAGGAGAAGTGGCGGAAGTAGATCGAACATTATAGAGCAACTAAGAGGAGAACATGATTTCACGCAGAGAGTTTTTAAAAACCGGCGCGGCCGGTGTGTCCGCCGCGGCAGCGGCGTCGCTGATTCCGGGGTGGCGCAGCGTTTATGCTTCAACGCAGAGCGATTTGGTTTTCAAGCTCTATCCCCACCACTGGATGCCGGAGATAAAATTCGCCTACGCCGTGGATGAATTCGGCGACCCCTTCAAATCGCTGATGCAGATCACCAACGCGGGCGTCGTCGCGCCGAAAGAAATGAGCGGCCGCCGATTTTCCGTGAATGCGCGCTGGTTTGTTCCCGGCTTCGGATTTCTTTTTCTCGAAGCGGATAACGCCGGCGAATTTTTTTCCGCCAAAGATTTTATCTCCAACAAAAGCCGGATTTTGAATTTCGAATTTGCGCGCAGCCGGGTGGCGCGCAACCAGCGCGTTCGCAAACAATACGAAAACGCTGGCGTGACATTTTCATCGGAGGTGAGCCATTTGCAGGCGCTGTCCGAAGAGTTGTTCGTGGAGGCGCAAAAGAAGCAGAAGGATGGCGAACGCTGTGCGCGGCTTTCAGATCGCGCGCTGCAGTACGCGCTGTGGGCCGGTGAAAAAATCGAATTGGAACGCGCCGCCAGCGATATTCTGCACTGGCCGCGCGCGGACAACGTTCATTTTGGCTGCGAAACCCGGCAGTACATCTGGGCCAAGTCCGAAGAATTCACCAAACGTTTTGTGGAGTTGTTCAATTTTGCAACGGTTACGCATTATATTTGGGATACCTGGTACGAGGTCTTCGAGCCGCGCGAAGGCGAATACAACTGGGGCGTGAAAGACAACATCGTTCGCTGGCTGGAGAAAAATAACATCACCATTCAGGGCCGGCCGCTGTTTTGGTTTCATCCCACGGTGACGCCGGATTGGCTCAAAAACAAAAATTTTGATGAGGTGAAAAAATACGTCGAGCGCCACACCCGTGACGTGGTGAGTCACTACGGCGACCGCGTGCTGCAGTGGGAGGTGGTAAACGAGTATCACGACTGGGGCAACATTCACGATCACACCCCGGAGCAAATCACCGAAATTGTCCGTCTCGCCTGCGATAAAACCAAAGAGGTGAATCCGAAAGTGGTGCGTATTTTAAACAACTGCTGCTTGTGGGCGGAGTACGCCGCCATGGGCCGACGCGCCCGCGCCGACGCCACTCGGCCGCAGCGCTCGCCGCGCAAGTTCATCGAGGATGTGTTGAACGCCGGCGTCGATTTCGACGTGGTGGGCATTCAAATTTATTTTCCGCGCCGCGATTTGTCGGACATCGTGCGCATGGTTGAGCGCTTCGAGAAATTTGGCAAACCGATTTACATCACCGAAATCGGTGCCTCTGCCGGTCCGCTGCGTCAGGCCATTCTCACTGGCGAACAGGAGCTGCCCAAAGAGCCGTACGATTGGCATCGCTACTGGGACGAAGAATTGCAGGCCGATTGGCTGGAGCAAGTTTACACGCTGTATTACAGCCGGCAGTCTATTAAAGCCATCAACTGGTATGATTTTTCCGATTTCCGGCCCTACATCCACAACGGTGGTTTGGTGCGGGAGGATTGTTCGCCCAAAGCGTCATTTCATCGTCTCAAAAGACTGCTGCAAACGTGGAGTCGTTTGCCGGGGTAATCCGGAGAGACGTGCCAGGCACGTGAAAAATGGGGGGGCCGGTTTTAGCGCGGGTGGATGTAAATAATGATAAAAGGGGGCCAGGCACTTCAAAAGTGCCTGGCACGTTTATCGCGAGGTTCTATGAACATTCTCATCATCGGCGGCACAGGATTCATCAGCGGCCGCCTCGTGGAAATGTTGTTGCAAGCCGGGCATCGCGTCACGGTGTTCACGCGCGGCCGCAGTCAGCGCTCGCTGCCGCGACACACGAATTTAGATTTTGTGGTCGGCGATCGCGGCAAAGAAAATTCCCTGCGAGACACGGTGGCAAAACACACTTTTGATGCCGTGTACGACATGGTGGCGTACGAGCCGCAGGAATCCGAAATCGCGGCGCGGGTGTTTCGCGGCGAAGTGGGCCGTTTCATTCATTGCAGCACCATCTCGGTGTACATGGTTTCCAACGAGGTGCAGTGTCCCATCACCGAAGATCAGGACAAGGCGCCGCTGATGCCGTTTTTCGCCCGCAATCCCTTTGGCATGCAATACGGCATCAACAAAAGGAGGTGCGAGGAGGTGCTGTGGAAGTCGCATAACGAAAGAGATTTTCCGGTGAGTATGCTTCGGCCAACTTACGTCTGCGGTCCGCAGGATCCCACGCTGCGCGATTTCTTCTGGATCGAGCGCATTTGCGACGGCGCACCGTTACTCATTCCCGGCAGCGGCGATTACGCGTTTCAAAACGTTTTCGTCGACGATGTGGCGCGTGCATTCGTAAGTTTGCTCGACCATCCGACGTCGGTGGGGCAGGCTTACAATGTCGTCGGAGAGGAGATTTTCTCGTTGAACGATTATCTCAAATTGTTGTGCCAAATTCTTGAGCGCCAGCCGGAATTCGTGCACGTCGACCAGGAGATTTTTGATGCCCTGCCGATTAGTTCGTACCCCGGCGGCGACGTGTTTCCGTTCAACACCCGTCGCACGGCCATTTTTAGTCTGGAGAAAATCCGACGCGATTTGCATTATCGTTCCACCCCCACGCGCGAGTGGCTGCCGAAAACCATCAAATGGTATTTGAATGAATTTCGCGGACACTCCACCGGCTACGAACGGCGAAAGCAAGAGATGGACTTCATTCAGGCGTGGCTTGCGGCCAAAAGTAGCTTTGTAGCGAGTTTTGTCCAAAAATGAGATACCACCAAGTTTCGATGAGTCCGATTTTTCTGACAAAATTAACCGTTAGCAGCCGGTCGCTCAGCCCGATGGACCTGAGATGATTTCCCTCAACGGCGTCAGGCAGTTTGTCGTGGATCGCGCCGGCGGATTCACAGTCCAGGAGGGCCGGTAAAATGGGTAAGATACTGGTTTTATTTTGCAGCCGCGATGGCCACACCCAGAAGATGGCGCAGTACGTCGCCGAAGGCGCGGCGCAAATTCCGCAGGTCGAGGTGCGGCTGAAGAGCGTGGACGAGGCGTCGCGGGAAGATATTTTGTGGTGCGATGGTCTGGCGTTGGGCTCGCCCACCAACCTCGGAACCGTAGCGTGGCGGATGAAGAAATTTTGGGACGAAGAGATTCTTCCCATCTGGCAAAAGATTGACGGCAAAATCGGCTGCGCCTTCAGCTCCGAGGGCGGCTGGGGCGGCGGCGCCGAGTTGACCTGCCAATCGCTGCTGACGATCATGATGAATTTTGGATTTTTGGTGTTCGGCGTGACGGACTACACTGGGAATCAATTCACCGCGCACTACGGCGTTACGCAGGCTGGCGAGCCGCGCGCCGAAAAAGAAATCGAAGCCTGCCGCCGGTTGGGCAAACGCCTCGCCGAGTGGGTGGCCGTGTTTGTGGATGGCCGCAAAGAACTGCATCCACTTAGCGGGCATTACAAACGCAATCCCTGGGATTAGCTGTTCCGGAGTGCAATGCTTTAGCATTGCCAACAACAATGCAAAACTAAAGTTTTGCACTCCGACTTAAAAGATGGAGGAAATATGAACGCGCGACGATCTCTCATCACACAAGCCATCGAGAAAAATAACGGCATTCTGCGGCTCAAGCCGGCGTGGGTGGCGCGCGCGTTTCTTGCGCCCGGCCGCCGGTTGGGATTGCCGGAAGATCAATATGAACTGGGCGAGCGCGGCGGTATCTGCGAACGCTGGCTCGCCTCCACCACCAAAGCCGACAATCAGGTCGGGCCGCCGGACGAGGGATTGAGTTATCTCAACCTCGAAACCAAAGAGAGCATTACTTTGAAAGAAGCCGTGGAGATCGCGCCGCAGGCCATCATGGGCGAGGATTATGCCCGCACGCACCAATCCCTCGACCGCCTCGCCAAAATTTTTGATTACGCCGAGCGCCTGCCGTATCATCTCCATCAAATGAAGCAGCACGCGGCGCTGGTGGGGCGCAATCCCAAAGAAGAAGCGTACTATTTTCCCGAGGGCGTCGATCTGGGGCCGCATCCCGAAACCTTTTTCGGCGTTCATCCCTACATTGCCGAACAAAAAAAGTACGAGCTGCTTTTGCCGTATCTCGAAAAATGGGACAGCGACCTGATTTTGCAGCACGCACGCGCCTACCTGCAAGTTGCCGGCGAAGGCTTTCACATTCCGTCCGGCGTGCTGCACGCGCCCGGCTCGGCACTCACCATCGAATTGCAGGAGGACTCCGACGTGTTCGCGATGCTGCAGGCGCGGGTCGGCAAATTTCAAATTTCGAAGGAACTACTGTTCAAAGACGTCCGTCCCGAGGATCGCAAAAAACACGGCGAGCGCATCATCCTCGATTTCATCGACTGGCCCACCAACGGCGATCCGTACTTTTATGAGCACCGCCATACGCCGCCGATCCTCATCAAAGAAAATCAGCAAGCCGGCGGCGAGGAGTATTGGATTTTTTACAACACGCTGCGTTTCAGCGGCAAAAAATTGGTGGTGCGGCCGGGGCAGAAATTCACGAGCCGCGATCGCGGGGTGTATAATATTCTCGTGTGGCGCGGAACGGGAATCTTTGGCGGACAAGAAGTTGCTGGCGGCGATCCCAATTTGGACGAATTGCTGATTACTCACGATCGCGCCATTGCGCCGCTGGAGATTCAAAACACCGGCCGCGAGGATTTGATCATCATCAAATTTTTCGGCCCGGATATTCATCCCGATGTGCCGATGCTGCCGCGATTTGTTAGGGAGTGATTTTTATGCAGTACGTTGCCTGTGTCAACGTACTGCTGCGAGGTTGCCCCTGCATCGGCGCCCGTCGATGCACTCCAAAGGAGAACAGCCAATGAAAGTAGGCCACGGCTTGCACACGTATGAAGTCGTTCCCGATTGGGCGAAGCTGCCAAATCGCATCAAACTCGGCTATACGCACGGCGTGGTGGTGGACTCCCGCGATCGCGTGTACATTTTCAATCAAAGTGAAAACGCGGTGATTGTGCTTGATCGCGACGGCCAATTTCTAAATTCGTGGGGAGGGGAATTTGCCAAAGGCGCGCACGGCATGTTTTTGAGCAATGAGGGAGAGAATGAATTTCTCTATCTCACCGATCTCGATCGTCATCTCGTGGTCAAAACAACTCTCAATGGTGAAATCTTGTGGGAATTGGGCGCGCCGAAACTGCCCGACGTTTATCAATCAGAAGAACAATTCCAGCCCACCGACGTCGCCGTCGCGCCTAACGGGGATGTTTACGTCTGCGACGGCTACGGCCAAAACTGGATTCATCACTACTCGCGGAAGGCAGTTTACATTCGCTCGTGGGGCGGCAAAGGCAGTGATGCCGGAAAATTAGATTGCCCCCACGGGATTTGGGTGGACACCCGCGGCCGCGCGCCGATTCTGCTGGTCGCCGACCGCGGCAACCAACGCATCCAGCGGTTCACTCTTGTTGGCGAGCCCATCGATTTCATCACCGCAGAACTGCGGCTGCCGTGCTGTTTCTATCAGTTTGGGGACGAAATTTACATCCCGGATTTGCTCGCTCGCGTTACGATTTTTGATCGCCACAACCGGCTCATCACCCATCTCGGCGACAACCCCGCGGTCTGGGAAAAGGAGGGCTGGCCGAACCTACCGCTGTCCGATTTGCCTTCGGACAAATTTGTGGCCCCGCACGCCGTGTGCGTGGATTCCCGCGGCGATGTGTATGTCGTCGAGTGGCATGAGCGCGGACGCCTCACTAAACTGCAGCGCCTCCCATGATTCGTCGAACCTAGTAGGGGCATTCATGAATTGCCCCTACGGGCCGCAAAAATATGCTGCGCTGATTTTTTGCACGCCGTCATCCTCTCACATCAAGAAACCGATTATAATTGTCGAAATTAGATATAACATCTAACTAATTCATTGGAGTAGCATGCCCAAGAACGATTTTGAAGCCGGTCGCATCGCCATATTAATCTGGGTGTGCTTGATTGTTGCCATCCATGCGCCGGCCATTTCTTTTGGCAGGAACTCTAACCGATTGACTGCGCAATACGCCATTGACATTTGGCAGGCCGATAAAGGTTTGGCGCAGAATTCTATCAAAAAAATCTTGCAAGCTCGCGATGGCTACATCTGGCTGGGCACCAGCGATGGTCTGGTGCGGTTTGATGGCGTGCAATTCAAAGTGTTCGATCTGCGCCAAGTTGCTGGCGCAGAGAGCAACGAGGTGTGGGCGTTGTATGAAGACCGCAGCGGCAATCTCTGGATTGGTACCGACGGTGGCGGACTAATTCGTTTTTATAACGGTCAGTTCACCGTTTTTTCAAAACACAACGGTTTGAACGACGATCAGGTTTTCGCCATTTTTGAAGATTCCGCGGGGAGGATGTGGTTTGGCACCGGCGGTGAAGGATTGAGCCTTTATCAAAATGGTAAGTTCACGCATTACCGCGCCGAGGGCGGCATCCCCAGCAATTACATTTGGGCGATTGTGGAAGATCACGAGGGCTGGTTATGGTTGGGCACCGATGGCGGCGGCGTGCTGCGCTTCAAAGCGGGCAAGTTTGAGCGTGTCCCGCTGCAACCCGGCATCGCCGCTATGGATTATGCCCTGGCCCTTTTCGTAGATCGCAAAGGAACGGTTTGGATCGGCAGCGCCAGCGAGGGGCTGGTTAAGTACGCCAATGGCCAATTCAAACTTTATGATGCAAAACATGGCTTAACCCACAATATCATCTGGTCTATTTGTGAAGATTCCGAGGGCGCCATTTGGATTGCCACCGAGGGCGGCGGCGTTAATCGTCTCAAACAGGAACGTATCGACGCCGTCACCCTAGCCGACGGGCTCTCGAACGATTACATCTGGTCGATTTTCCCCGACGCCGAAAAAAGCATTTGGGTGGGCACCCGCGGCGGCGGCTTGAACCGCTTGAAGCCCAAAAATTTTGTTACCCAGACCATGCGGGAAGGGCTGTCTCATGATTTTGTCTCAACCGTGATTGAGGATCGCAACGGCACCATTTGGGCCGGCACCTTCGGCGGGGGGGTCAATCTCTTCAAACAGGGCAAACTCACCGCCAACCCCGAAATCGTGTCCAAGGGCGATTTTATTTTAAGCTTATTTGAATCCCACGATGGCTGCGTATGGATTGGCACCGACGGCGGCGGCCTGAAGCGCTATTGCAACGGCACCCTGACGGTTTTCACGCAAAAACATGGCCTTTCCAGCGATGTAATTTGGACGCTGCTGGAGGATCGTCAGGGCGATTTGTGGATTGGCAGCGATGGCGGCGGATTGAACCGCCTCCACAACGGCCGCTTTGAAAAAGTTTCTGGGCTGCCGAGCGATTTTATCTCCGCGCTCTATGAAGACCGCAACGGGACTATTTGGATCGGCACCAAAGATAACGGGCTTATCTGTTACAAGCAGGGTCAGTTTTTGAAAGCGCTGGGGGCGCCGCCGAATACGGTTTGGGCTGTGCATGAAGACAAAGACGGAACGTTGTGGTTCGGCAGCAACACCGGACTCACGCGCTTTAAAGATGGCGAGTTTGTTAATATCACCACAAAACAGGGGTTAGGCGACGATCTGGTCTTCCAGATTCTCGAAGACAACGTTGGCAATTTTTGGCTCACCAGCAACCGCGGCATTTTCCGGGTTAGCCACCACGATCTTAACGCCGTCGCCGATGGCTTACTAAATTTTGTCAACAGCGTTTCCTACGGCATCCCCGATGGCCTCAAAAGCACTGAATGCGGCAATGGCTCACCCGCAGGCTGGAAAAGCCACGATGGCCGGCTCTGGTTTCCCACCACCAAAGGCATCGCTGTCATCGATCCCATGCGCATCAATCCCAACCGGCGCGTTCCCAATGTTTATATTGAAGAGATGATTGTGGACGATGAGCCGATTCTGCTCTCCGATGAGATTGACCTGCCGGCGGGCAAAAAACGGTTCGAAATCAAATTCACCGCCCTCAGCTTTATGGCCCCGGAGAAGGTGCGCTTCAAGTATAAACTGGTTGGGTTTGATAACGAGTGGCGCGATCCCGGAAACCAGCGCACCGCGTACTACACTAATATTCCGCCCGGCCGCTATCGCTTTCAGGTCATCGCCTGCAACAATGATGGCCTCTGGAACGAAACCGGCGCCGCTATTGATTTTTACCTGCGCCCGCATTTTTACGAGACAAAAACCTTCTTCATTTTAAGCGCAGTGGCATTGATTTTTTCCGGCTTTATGTTAAACCGTTTTCGCATGCGCCGGATCAAAAGTCGCGAACGCGAGTTGATGCAGGTGGTGGAGGAGCGCACGCGCGAACTCAAATTAGCTAAAGAGCTGGCGGAGTCCGCCAACAACGCCAAAAGCGAATTCCTTGCCAACATGAGCCATGAAATCCGCACGCCGCTCAACGCCATCATCGGAATGACGGAGCTCGCCCTCGAAACCGAAATGACCGATGAACAGAAAAATTTTTTGAGCGTCGTGCAATCGGCCTCCGAGGGCTTGCTGAGCATCATCAACGATATCCTCGATCTCTCTAAAATTGAAGCCGGGCAGCTGCACCTGGAAGCCATTGAGTTTCAACTACGCGAGGTGGTGGAAGGCGTCGCCGACATTTTCTCCCAGCACGCCCTCGCTCGCGGCATCGAGCTGCTCTGTTTTGTGGCGCCGGAGGTGCCCCACACCGTGATGGGCGACCCCACGCGCTTGCGGCAAATTCTTGTCAACCTGGTGGGCAACGCCGTCAAGTTTACAAACCAGGGACAAATCATGATTGAAGCGTCGATTGCCCCGCAGCCCGAAAATGGCAAATCTGCCGGCGCCGTGCCAGTGAATTTCAAAATTTCCGATACGGGCGTCGGGATTCCAGCGGCAATTTTGCCCAAGCTCTTTCAAAAGTTTGCGCAAGCCGATAGCTCCACCACACGGAAATTCGGCGGCACCGGCTTGGGCCTGGCCATCTCCAAATCGCTGGTGGAATTAATGGGCGGGCGGCTGTGGGCGGAGAGCAACGAGGGCGTGGGGAGCGTCTTTCAATTCAGGGTGACTTTCCCAGTGTCAAATGCCGCGCTTCCAATCATGCCATCGGCTCCGGCCTGGCAGCATGTTTCCGCTTTGGTGGTGGATGACAACGCCGCCAGCCGCGCCATCCTCAATCAGCTGATGAGACCCTGGGGAATTTTTGTACAGGAGGCATCCCGCTCAGAGGAAGCGCTCACCTTACTTAGTGGCGACGCGTCGCGATTTGATCTCATTTTTATTGATCATGATTTGCCCGGAATGGCCGGCATCGAACTGGCAAAGAGAATGACTCGCATTGCAAAATATCGAGATGCAAAGGTGGTGATGTTGACCTCTTTGCTAAGCAGCCGAGCCAACGACGCTAAGAAAGTGAAAGTCGCGGCGACCATCACCAAGCCCGTAACCAGCTCGAAACTCTACAAAACCTTGCAAACGCTTTTGAACCACGACGCCAATGGCAAAGCGATTGATGCAGACCTCCGCACAAATTCCGCTGCCGAAGAGCGCCCAAGATACGGCCGCATTCTTCTGGTCGAAGACAATCTCGACAACCAAAACCTGGCGCGCAGCATCTTACAGAAGGCCGGCTACTCGGTGGAGGTTGCCCATAACGGCGAGACTGCGCTGGCGGCCGCGCAGCGCTGCCGCTGTGATTTGATTTTGATGGATATTCAAATGCCGGTGATGGATGGCTTTGAGGTGACGCAGAAAATCCGCGCCTACGAGCGTGAGCAAAAGTTGGCGGCTGTGCCCATCATCGCGTTGACCGCACACGCTGTTGCCGGCTACCGCGAAAAATGTTTGCGCTATGAAATGAACGATTACCTTACGAAGCCCATCAACAAAAAAACGCTTCTCAACAAAGTCGCGGAATGGATTGATTCTCGCCGCCGCATTCTGATTGTGGACGACCACGCCGATAACCGCCTGCTGCTGCAGCACTATTTGAAGGAGATTGCCGACTGCCAACTGGTTTTTGCCAGCAACGGGCAGGAGGCCATCCATGAGTTTGGCCGGCAAAGCGTCGCATTGATTTTGATGGACGTGGAGATGCCGGAGGTGGATGGCTTGACCGCAGCGCAAACGATCCGCCAAAGCGTGCACGGCAAGCGCGTGCCCATCATCGCCTTGACGGCGCACCATGAAACGGAAAAGCTCAAGCGCTGCCGCGACGCCGGCTGCACGCACATTCTCACTAAGCCCATTCGCAAAAAAGAGCTGCTGCAAGCAGTGAAACAATTTCTGAATTAATCCGCTCCGCAGAAAAAAAGCGTTTCACCCCATTATTCCGGAATGACGCTCTTCTTATTATCCGCGCGAAACTGTTTGGGCGAGCGTTTGAATTTTAATTTGAAGAGATGATAAAAGTGGCTGAGGTTCTCAAACCCGGCTTCCAGCGCGATGCTGGCAATCGTCTCGTCGCTGTTGGCCAGAAGATTGGCGGCGTAATTCAATCGCAACTCGTTGATGAATTGCGTGGGCGTAACGCCGAGATGTTTTTTGAAAAGGCGGCTGAGGTGTTCCGGCGTGCGGCGCGAAAGCTCCTGCATGCGCGCCAGCCCGCCTGTGAAGTTTTCCTTCTTGTGCATTTCGTTCACCAGCCAGTCCAACCAATCCGGAATCGATTTTTTCTCCGACTGTTTGCTGACGGGAAAATACTTGCTGAACAGCTCCACCAGCAGCACGCGCAGCCGGGTGCGCACCGCCGCTTTGTCGGAACGCGGCAGCGTGTTGAGTTCCTCCAATCGTGTTTTAACTAAATGAAGCTCGGCCTTCGGCAGGGTTGCCCGCGGCGGCATTTTCGCATCTAACAATCGCGTCGGCAAAAATCCCTCGCCGAGATAGTGAAATAGCTCGAGTGCGGTTTTGTGGGAGAACGCAAGGTTGATGAGTTCGCATTCGTGGCCGTTGCTTTTGGCGTAATGGTGTATGTCATCCGGGCGAATGAACACCAGCGCGCCCTCGCTGAGAATTTCCTGCTTGCCGTTGATGACGTGCACCACTTCGCCTTTGGTGATGAGAAAAACTTCAAAGAACTCGTGATGATGGGCAATCGTGATGCTGCGGATGCTTTTGTGAAAAGCGTAATGGATCTCGGACTCCGGGTCGATTAAATCCGCAGTATAGATTTTGAGTGTGTCCATGTTTTAATGTCGGGCGACCAGTCTGCTCGCCCTACTAAATATCAATATAGCACAAAAAAACGGTCAAATTAAGACAAGACTTTTTATGGCAAAATTCTATATTAAATATGCAAATAAAATGGCCAAAAAACCAAATGGAAAATCAGAAATGTTGAAGAAGTATAATTTTGGCCGCGAGGTGCGCTTCACCGAAACTTACCAGCGCTTTCAGCACGAGCATCCGGCCATCCGCGAGGCGATGTGTTTGAAAACGCAGTTTCCAGATTTCTTTGCCGAAATCCAGGATGGCGATCTCTTTGCCGGCCGCATCGACCACCCGCTGGTGGGCGTGACTCCGGACGAGTGGGGCCCCACCGCCTTTGGCTATTACTGCCAGCGCGCGGAAATCCTCAGACGCCTCGATGATTCCGGCGCCGATGCTAAAACCCGCCGCGCCGTTTTGGCCATGCTCGATTTTTGGAAAAGCGAAGACACCTCCAGCAAACTGCGCGCAGCCTATCCGCCCGAAATGGCGCGCTATCTTCCCACCGATGATTGGATGCACGATCACGGCATCGCGTTTCCACTGTACCGTCTCACCGGCGGCACGATTGATTTTGGCAAACTGGTGCGCCTCGGCATCCCTGGCATGTATGAGGAAGTGGAACGTTACCGCGCGAAAGCGGCCGCCAACCACGGCGATGTGAAACTTTACGACGGCATGCGGCTGGCGCTGGACGTGCTGGTGGATGTTTGCCGCTTTTTCGCCAAGCAAGCGGAGAAGAAAGCGCTGGCGGAAACTCGCCGCGAGCGCGCCCGCGAGCTGACGGAGATGGCAGCGGTGTTGAATAACATCAGCAACAGCAAGCCGCGAAATTTACGCGAGGCCATTCAACTTTTTTGGCTCTATGCGCGCGTCGCGGACGTCCGCAACTACGGCCGCATGGACGTCTATCTTGGAGAATTTTTGGCGGCCGATCTGGAATCGGGCGCGCTGTCCGAAGCGCAGGCGCTGCGGCTGCTGCAATCGCTGTGGCAGCTCATGGCTGATCTGCACACCGTCGTTCACAACCGGGTGATCATCGGCGGCGTGGGCCGTCCCAACGAAGCGCACGCCGACCGTTTTGCGCTGCTGGCGATGGAAGCGACGCGCACCGTGCTGGAAATCGAGCCGCAGCTTTCACTGCGATTTTACAAAGGTATGAACCCGGCGTTGATGGAAAAAGCCATGCAAGTGATCGGCGCCGGCCGCACCTTCCCGATGCTTTACAACGACGACGTCAACGTGCCGGCGGTGATGGCGGCCTTCGGATTCGATCGCGAAACCGCGGAGCAGTACGTGCCCTACGGCTGCGGTGAGTACATCATCGAACATCAAAGTTTCGGCACGCCCAGCGGCGTTATTAATCTGCTCAAGGCGTTGGAAGTGACGCTGCACAACGGCGTCGATCCCATGACCGGCAAAACCATCGGACTGGCGTTGGGCGAGTTTCGCGATTTCAAAACCTTCGACGACCTCTGGAATGCTTACAAAAAGCAAGTGGAATTTTTTGTGGAAATGATGGCCGAGCAGGAAGTGCTCGAATACAAAATCGCCGGCGAAGTAGCGCCGTTTCTCTATTTGAGCATGTTGTACGATGATTGCTTGCTCCGCGGTAAAGGCGCGTTTGCCGGCGGCATTCGTTATTTAGGAGGAACGCTGGAAACCTACGGCAACTCCAACACCGCCGATAGCCTCACCGCCATCAAAGAGTTGGTTTATGAGAAAAAGTTAATTCAACCGGAGGAGCTGCTGGCGGCGCTCGACGCCAACTTCGCGGGCTACGAAAAACTGCGCCGCAAATTGCTGGACGCGCCCAAATACGGCAATGATGACGATCGCGCTGACCGCATGCTGCTCGAGGTTCACAACCACGTCTGCAATTACGTGCGCCAGCAAGCCCAGCGGGTCGGACTGCATTCGTACCTCGTGGTTATCATCAACAACAGCGCCAACACGCTGATGGGGCATCAAACCGCGGCGTCGGCGGACGGCCGTCTTTCCGGTGAGCCGATGAACAATGGCAATAATCCCACCAGTGGGTTCGACCGCAGCGGCGTTACTGCGTTTTTGAATTCCATCGTCAAGCCGTCGCCAAAAATTCACGCCGGCGCGGTGCAGAATATGAAATTCAGCCGCGAGCTGTTCACCACCCAGCCCAAAGAAGTCTCGGCGCTGCTGGATACCTACTTTGAAAAGGGCGGCGCGCAGGCGATGATCACCGTGGTCAGCCGCGGCGATCTCGAACGCGCGCTAATAGAACCGGAAAAATACCAGCACCTATTTGTGCGCGTCGGCGGCTTCAGCGCCCGCTTCGTGGAACTCTCCCGCGACGTGCAATTGGAAATTTTGAATCGGACACTTTACTGATGTAAAGCGCGAACGCAAAATGTCCCCTTGAGGGGATCGCCCCGCGCTTTTTGCGGGGCAGGGGTGTAATGCTTTCTCCGCACTATAGTTTAAAGTAGCTGGACTATTGTAAAAATCCTAAGAAGATGGCTTCTGTCGATGAAAGCAGTTCGCTTGGAAATGAATTTCCAAGCTAAGCTTAATAAATTAAGCTGTTGCCGTCTATAGTCGATTTCAATCGACTTCAGCAAATTAGCCTGATGATTCATCACAGGCGATCTAATTTTTACAATACCAGAAGTAATTGAGATGATGACTGGACTCGTTTTCGACATCCAACGCTTTGCCCTTCACGATGGGCCCGGCATTCGCACCACCGTCTTTCTCAAAGGCTGTCCGCTGCGCTGCGCCTGGTGCCACAACCCGGAATCGCAATCGTTCAAACCGGAGTTATCGTTTTGGGCGGATAAATGCCAAAGCAGTTTTTCCTGCGTGGTGGCTTGCCCCACCGGCGCAATGCGCATCGAAAATGGCCAGCGTGTTTTTGAACGAAATCTCTGCGACGCCTGTGGACTCTGCGCGCCGGAATGTTCGCACGGTGCGCTCAAAATTATTGGCGCGGAAATGACGGTCGAGCGCGTTATGCAGGAGGTGATCAAAGATATTGCTTATTACAAGCGCAGCGGCGGCGGGCTCACCATCTCCGGCGGCGAGCCGATGGCGCAGTTTGAATTTACCCGCGCGCTGCTGCGGGCCGCAAAATCCGCGGGCATTCACACCTGCGTGGATACCTGCGGCTTCGCGCCCGTGGAAAAATACCGCGCCATCATCAAACACGTCGATCTGTTTCTTTTCGATTATAAAGCGACGGACGCCGCAACGCACCGCCGCTGGACTGGCGTGTCCAATGATTTGATCCTCAGCAATTTCGATTTTCTTTACCACGCCGGCGCGCGCATTATCGTGCGCTGCCCGCTGGTGCCGGGCGTGAATGATACAGCCGAGCATCTCATGGGAATTGCGGAGCTTTCACAGCGGTATCCGAATCTTCTTCGCATCGATATCATGGCCTATCACAACATGGGCGTGGACAAAGCGCGCCGCATCGGCCGCGAGCCGGAGCTGGCGCATCTCCCCAACACCGACGACGCCACGAAATCCGGCTGGATCGCCGCGCTCGAAAAATTAGGTTGCACCAACGTTGCTTTAGGATAGCCTATGCCTATTTTCAAAAACGCTCAATGGCTGCCCAGTTGGTGCGAGATGACATTTTTTGAAATCGCCAATTTGAAAAAAGGAGAGACGCGCCGGTTTGAACGAGCCGCGGCGAAAGAGAAGCTCTTTGTGTGCGAAGGTTTGGGTTCAGTTTTAGTTGGCGAGACGGAGCGCGAGGCCGGCCCCGGCCAAATCTACGATCTCGGCAGTGATGGGATGTTCGTCGTGAGCAATGTTGATGAGCCGCTCACGTTGGTGCGGGTGGCCGGACACTGGGGCGAGGAAATCGGTTCCTGCGGCGTTTTCACGCTGGATAAAAGCGACTCACCGCGAAACGACGGCGACCCAACGGCCTATCCGCGCAACACGGTTTTTGATAACCACTACCACGACTTCGATGAATATTGGATCATCGTCAATGGCCGGGGAAGAGTCGTCACCGAAGGCCAAATTTTTGACGTCGCGGCCGGCGATTGCGTGGCCACGGCCATGAGGTATCACCACGATTTTCCCTTTGTGTTTGAGAAAATCACCGGCGTTTACTTTGAGACCACGTTGAGGGGACAAAAGCGGCTGGGCCATTTGTGGGAACACACGCACGGTCCGGCCATCCCAAATCGCAATGCGACCTGGTAGGGGCGATTCATGAATTGCCCCTACCGTAGAAAATTGAATTCACCACCATAAAATTTTTGGAAGCTGAAAGATGGCCTATTTACTCGGTTTAGATGTCGGGACCACCGGCGCCAAAGCGCTGCTGATCAATTCAAAAGGCGACGTGCTCGCCAGCGCCACTTCTGAGTACCCGATGTTCACGCCGCGGCCTCTGTGGTCGGAGCAAAATCCCGAAGATTGGTGGCAGGCCGCTCAAAAAAGTTTCCGCACGGTTTTGGACAAATCGGGGGTGAAACCCAACGAAGTGAAAGCGATTGGGTTGACTGGCCAAATGCACGGTCTGGTTTTGCTGGACAAATCCGGCCAGGTTTTGCGGCCCTGCATCATGTGGAACGATCAGCGCACCGCGCCGCAGTGCGCCGCCATCACCGAAAAAATCGGCGCAAAAAAATTGCTGCAGCTCACCGGCAATCCGGTGCTGCCGGGATTTACCGCGCCAAAAGTAATTTGGGTTCGCGAGAACGAGCCGCAGGTTTTTGAGAAAGCCGCTCAGATTTTGCTGCCAAAGGATTACATTCGCTACCGGCTCACCGGCGAGTACGCCACCGAGGTTTCGGACGCCTCCGGCACGTCGCTGCTGGATGTTCAGCGCCGCAGTTGGTCCGAGCCGATGCTGCGCCATTTGGAGATTCCAAAAGATTGGCTGCCGAAAATTTATGAATCGCCGGAAATTACTGGCCAAGTGACGAAAAACGCCGCAGCGGTTACCGGTTTGGCCGCGGGGACAGCGGTGGTCGGCGGCGGCGGCGATCAGGCCGCCGGCGCCGTGGGAAGCGGCATCGTGCGCTCCGGCGTGGTTTCGATTACGATCGGAACCTCCGGGGTGGTTTTTGCGCACACGCCAAAATTAGCGGTGGAACCGGAGGGCCGGCTTCATGCCTTTTGCCACGCCGCGCCCGGCGCCTGGCACGTGATGGGCGTCACGCTTGCGGCCGGCGGCTCGCTGCGCTGGTTCCGCGACACGCTGGCGCAGGAGGAAGTCCAGCTCGCGAAATCCAAAAAAGTTGATCCGTATGAATTGTTGATAGCCGCAGCCGGCAACGCGCCCGCTGGCTGCGAGGGGCTGTTTTTTCTGCCCTATTTGAGCGGCGAGCGTACGCCGCATCCCGATCCCAACGCCCGCGGCGTGTTCTTCGGATTAACGGTGCGCCACACCAAAGCCCATTTGACGCGCGCCGTTTTAGAAGGCGTGGCGTTCAGTTTGCGCGACTGTCTGGAGTTGATCAAAAAAATGGGCTTGTCTATTTCCGAAGTTTATGTTTCCGGCGGCGGCGCCCGCAGCGAGCTCTGGCGGCAAATTCTCGCTAGCGTGCTAAATTCTGAATTGAGTACCTTGGTTTCAACCGAGGGCGCTCCCTACGGCGCGGCTCTGCTCGCGGGCGTGGGCGCCGGTGTTTATGGTGATGTAGAAGCGGCGTGTGAGCAAACCATTAAAATTTCAACGCGCACGCCTGCGCAGCCGGAGTGGGTGAAGCGCTATGAATCGGCTTACGCTATTTATAAAGAAATGTACGCGACGTTTAAACCAACTTTCGATAAATTAAAATGAACGCGATTATCACTAATTAAAACTGAGGTAGCAACCATGTCAAAAACCAATGGATTCCGTATTACGCCGCAGCAGAAAGAGCAGTATCAAAAAGAAGGCTATTTTATACTTGATAAAGTCATTCCGGACGAAGATTTGGAAATTCTGCGCGCACAATGTTCCGAACTGATTGCCGAGCAGGAGGCCGAGATGGATCGGCAGGGCACCGATGTCATTAATTTGAGCCGGCGCAACAGCCGCTACTTTGTATTTTTAGCGTATAAAAACCGGCCGCTGCTGGGCCAATTCATTTTTAGCGATTTGATGGCGGAAATTTGCCGCGCCACGATCGGCCCGGAAGCGCAACTCTTCTGGGAACAATTCGTGGTGAAGGGATCGGAAAAGGGCTCGGAGTTCGGTTGGCACCAGGACTCTGGTTATTGTGATGGCCCCCACAAACCGTACGTCAACTGCTGGATTCCTTTAGATGACGTCAATGAGGAAAACGGCACGCTTTACATTTTGCCTTATTCCCTCGCTGGCACGAAAGAGAAAGTGCAGCACAAAATGGTGCCGAACTCCAACGAGCGTGTAGGATATTTTGGCAGCCACCCCGGTGTGCCGGTTATCTGTAAAGCCGGCTCCATCGCAGTGTTTTCCAGCACGGCTTTTCACCGCTCCGGCGCCAACCAGACCAATCGCTTGCGGCGGATTTATGCGATTCAATATTCGCCGGAGCCGGTGCTCGAACCGGATGGCTCCTTGAAGGGACTGGCGCAACCTTTTCTCAGCAATGGCAATCGTGTATGTTGATCTGAAGGGTTGTGAAAGCTCAAAAAAGGCTCACCAACTTGTGAGCCTTTTCAGTTTGTGGGCGATGCGGGAATCGAACCTGCGACCTCTGGTATGTGAGACCAGCGCTCTAACCAGCTGAGCTAATCGCCCATTTTTTTTACCAGCGAAAACCTAATCACTTTTTTTTTCAAAATCAAGAAAAAGTTTGCGCATTATTTGTTAAGAAAAACGTACCTGAGATCAATAATGAAAAACACTAGCAGGCTGGTCGGAAAATGGAATGTGCGAGCGACTTCATCCTTCGACTCCGCTCAGTATGAAGCTAATTCTTTTCATGGTGTGCGGAGTCGAACCATGAATTTGTAACATCAAGCATTTTCCGAGCAGCCTTCTAGCACACTTTTTCGATCTAAGAGTTGGCCAATCGAAGATATTTCCCTTGACTTGTTTAAGGTATTTTTTGTAATTTTGCCGCATGAATCACAAGCCGAAAAGTTACAATATTTCGAGTAGTCTTTACGATTTAACCGAACAGCAGGTGGCGACCCTCGATCACGAAGCGACCGGCGGCGAAGGCTGGGCATTCTATTGCAGCAGCTACATCGCCCACCCCACGGTGTTCGTCAACAAAATTTCCGGCCGCTTTCAGAATTTCAGCGAGGATAACCTGGTGGAGATCAAAGTGGATGAAAGGCAAATCACCACCTTCTGCTCCACCTGCCGCCGCGGCGAAATTTGTATTCACTGCATCGCCCTGCTTTATTGCTGGATTTACGACAGCGATTGCTTCGCCAACGTCGCCGATTCCATCAAACAGTTAGAAGGCAAAAATAAAACCGAGTTGATCGAAATCATCGCCAGAATGTTGGTAAAAGACTTCGGGAATCTTGAGCTGGTCAATGAAAAAAACCGCGATGACGATGATTATGATTTGGACGGCTTGCTCAATTAATCAAGTCATTTGATTTTCTTTCCGATACATTTTTAGCCCGCAATCGTTCTTCCTGCCTGTTTATTATTTGGGGAAATGGAATTTGCGTCTCGATTGGGGTGTAATTTTTAAAAAATTTCTGGTGCCGAATGATTCTGAACAGGTTAAGATTTTGGTTGCCGCCGGCTTTTTTGTTGTTGGTTTGTGATGCCGTTCCTGCGCAAATGAACAGCTTTTCAAGCTCTTTGTTTCCCACTCCTGAAATCCTCAAACCCAATGTAAATTTTTGGAAAAACATTTACGCCCACTACTCGGAGCGCGAGGTTGTGCTTCACGATTCTGAGGACTTGAGCATTGTTTATGAAGTCATTCATCTCGACAGCCTGTTCCGCGGCGTGCAAATTAGCGAGCGTCTGCAGTGGAAGCGGGTGGAGGAGATCAAAAAAGAGTATCGCGCCATTCTTCTAAAATTCTCCGATACTGTACCATCGCAGACGGCGAGTCTCTCCGAGCGTGAGCGACGCGTCGGCGAGCTTTTTCGCTGGCAGTTCGATGCGGCGCGTTTGCAGCGTGCAGCCGGCAACATTCGTGCGCAATCGGGTTTGAAGGAACGCTTCAAATTGGGGTTGGAGCGCTCGGGCCGTTACCTTTCGATAATGCGCGACGTCTTCCGCGCTGAGGGTCTGCCGCTGGAGCTGCTGACCCTGCCGCACGTGGAATCTTCATTTAATTATAAAGCCTACTCCAAGATGGGAGCGGCCGGCATCTGGCAGTTCACCCGGCCGACTGCGCGCTTGTACATGAGAGTTAATTACGAAGTGGATGAACGGCTCGATCCCATCACCGCCACCGAGAGCGCCGCTCGCCATTTGAAACGCAATTACGAAGTTCTCGGCAGTTGGCCGCTGGCGATCACCGCTTACAACCACGGGCTGAACGGCATGAAACGCGCCCGCGAGCTGCACGGAGACGACCTGGGCGTCATCGTGCAAAACTATCAGAGCCGAAGCTTCGGGTTTGCTTCGCGAAATTTTTACGCCGAGTTTCTGGCGGCTCTGCACGTGACCAACAACTATCGACACTACTTCGGAGATATTGAATTTCATAAGCCCATTGACTTCATCACCTTCGAGACCCCCGATTTCTTGAGCGTCAAAACTCTCACAAAATTATTAGAGATCGATCTCGAAGAATTTGCTGAGTTGAATCCGGCGCTGCGGCCGCCGGTGCTGGAGTCGAAACGACGCATTCCGAAGAATTTTAAAATTCGCGCGCCCATGCGGGAGAACTTGCACACCGATGAAATCTACGCCCGCATTTCGCCCAAAGAGCGTTTCACTGAACAGATTCACCCCGAATGGCACACCGTGGCCCGCGGTGAAAATCTTAGCGCCATCGCCCGAAAGTACGGCGTCTCGGTGAACGAACTGACTGTTGGCGTTGAACAACCTCGAGCGCGCGCATTTGATATACCCCGGGCAGAACTTACAAATTCCATCTGGAACCAGTACGCCGCCGGCGACCCGGGCCGCCGCTCCCCCCGTGTCGCCGCCAGCGCCGCCGCAATTGGCGGAAGCGGATTTGCGAAAGAAAGATCAGCCGCCGGTGATACTGGATGCTCCCCCGGTAACAGAGCACGCGCCCGCCGCTGCGGTTGCTGAAAAGGAACCGCCTAAAGTCGATGCGGCGCCTGCGCCCACCAAGCCCACGCCGGCAAAGAAAGTGACGATCGCAGACAAACCGGCGTTGCCGGCAGACGCGCCAGATCTGAAACAGCTCGCGGCCGCCTTCGAGCAAGAGATGGAGGTGGCCCTTCCCGATTTTTATGTTGAGATGACGCGCGACTGGCATACCCGGGTGGTGCGTACACCGCAACACGCGCTGGCGCAAATCTCGCTGCGAACGCTGGATTTCCCCCAGAATGGACAGGTGCGAGTGGAGCCGGATGAAACCCTTGGTCACTTCGCCGAGTGGCTGCAAACCTCAACTCAGCGGTTGCGCAATTTGAACCGGCTTTCTCATTCTGAGCCGATCCGCATCGAGCAGCCCCTGTTGCTGACCTTTGAAAATGTTACGCCGGAAGAATTCCATCGCCGGCGGCTGGAATACCATCAGGGCATCGAGGAAGATTTTTATAACAATTACAGCGTCGGCGGCGAGACTGTGTATAAAGTCAAGCGCGGCGAAAACATTTGGATCATCTGCAATCGCGAGTTCGAAATTCCCTACTGGTTGATCAAACGCTACAATCCGCAGGCGGACCTGCTGCGGCTCACAGCCGGCCAGGAGCTGATCGTTCCCATCGTTGAACCCAAAAACGGCGAGACGGTGGTGAACGAAAAACTGTGAAAGCATCAACTTACCGCAAAGAACGCAAGGCGAGCGCAAAGATCGCTAAATTTTCTCTTTGCGCCCTTCGCGTTTTCTTAGTGAACTTTGCGGTTAATTTGGTTTCGGCCGACTGCTGTGCACTTCGTTTTGGATAATTCTGTTTAAAAGATTTCACTAATGATCAGTTCCGAAGTCGCCAAACACGTTCTTTACAACGGCCTGACGGTTTTGATCAAAGAGGATCACACCTCGCCAACTGTGGCTATCGTTACTTATGTCAAAGCTGGTTATTTTAATGAGAGCGATCGCCTGGTTGGGATTTCCCATCTCCTCGAGCACATGTTTTTTAAGGGCACGCGCCGCCGCGGCGTCGGCGAGATTGGCAACGAAACCAAATCCCTCGGCGGCTACCTCAACGCCAGCACCACCTACGATCACACTGTTTACTACACGGTTTTGCCCAGCGAGAATTTTTCCCGCGGTTTAGACATTCAATCCGACGCGCTGCTGCATTCCGTTTTCGCTCCCGAGGAGTTGAAGAAAGAGACCGAAGTGGTGATCGAGGAAGCCAAGCGCAAGCTCGATTCCCCGTCTGCGGTGGCTTCGGAAAAATTGTTCGAGCTGGCGTTCGACCGCCACCGCATGCGGCGCTGGCGTATCGGCAGCGAGCAGGGGCTGCGCGCCCTCACTCGCGACGACTTTTTGACTTTTCACAAAAATCTGTATCGCCCCGAAAATATTATCCTGGTGGTGGTGGGCGATGTCGAGACGGCGCGCGCTCTTTCTGAAATTGAAAACTACTATGGCGATTTCGAGCGCGGCGAGCTGTTGAAAGACGAGTCGCCGCCGGAGCCGCCGCAGCGCCAGCTCCGGTACCGCCATTTGCGGGGAGACATTCAGCAAGCGTATCTCGAAATCGGTTTTCACGCGCCGCCGCTGCTGCACCCGGATTCCTACGCCCTGGAGATGCTGGCGGTCATTCTTGGCCGCGGCCGCAGCTCCCGGCTCTTTCAAAACATCAAAGAGGAAAAGCGGTTGGTGCATTCCATTTCGGCCGCCAATTATATTTTGCCGGACGTGGGCTTGTTTTTGAGCGAGGCGGTTGCCAAGCCAGAAAATTTGCGGGAAACCATTGCGGCGATCATGGCCGAGATCGCGAAGCTGCAAAAAGAAGGGGTGACCGCCGCGGAATTGACGCGGGCGCGGAACCTCATCGAGTCGCTGTATATTTTCAGTCAGGAAACGGTTGCCGGGCAGGCGAATCTGCTGGCAGCTTATGAGGCGCTGGGCGATTACCGTCTGGCTGACGAGTATTTGCAAAAACTTTATTCGGTCACCCCGGCTGATGTTGTGCGGGTCGCCAATCAGTATTTGACGCTGGAGAACGGCAGCGTTTTGGAGTATGTTCCGGAGTCGGCAGAGCTGCCGGCAGCGACCGCCGAAGAGATGGCCGCGGAGCTGGAAAAGTATTTTACCATCCGTGAAGCTGCGCAAGGGATGCCCGCGCAGTGGGAGGCCGCGCCGGAGGTGTTGCCGCCAATTGCCAATAAAGACGGCGGCGTTGGGGAAATCAAACCATACCAACTCGCAAACGGTCTGGCGGTGCTGATCAAACAAATTCATCAACTGCCGATGGCGTCGCTGGGAATATTTGCAAAAGGCGGACGGGCTTTGGAGACGCCTGAGACCGCCGGCTTGACGGGGCTGGCGCTGCGAACCTCGCTGAAGGGAACGCCGAATCGCAGCGCCGCGGCGCTGGCGCTGGCGATGGAAAATTTGGGCAGCGCCATTCATTTTTCCAACCACGCCGATTACTGCTATTACTCCCTCTCCATTCTCTCCAAAAATTTAGCGGCGGGCTTCGATATTTTGGCGGAGATCATCGCCGCGGCGAATTTTCCCGATCTGGAATTGGCGAAGGAAAAAGACAACACCGCGGCGTTGATCCTGCGCGAGAAAGACGATATGTTTCAGCGCCCCCTCAATCTGTTTTATTCGGCGCTTTTTGAAAATCACCCCTACGGGCTGCCGGCCAACGGCGAAACCGAGCGCATCATGAATTTCAATCGCGCGGAGGTGCAAGCCTGGCATCGTCGGCTGTTTCAGCCAGAAAATATGCTGCTGGCGGTGGTGGGCGACGTTGAAGCTGAGCGGCTTTTCGAGCTCGTCGAGCAAAAATTGGGCGGACTCGAACCCTCGCCGCGCCGGAATAAAAACCAATTGACTGCGCCGCGTCCCGCGCACATCACAGAAAAAATGGAGACCCGCAACAAACAACAGTCGGCGCTGGCGTTGGGATTTACTGGGCCGTCGTACGGCGACGATGATTACTACGCGTTGACCGTTCTGCAAAATGTTATTTCGGGATTGGGCGGACGATTTTTTGAGGAGCTGCGCGGCCGGCAGAGCTTAGCCTATTCGGTTTCGGCGTTTTTAGTGGCGCGGCTGCACGCCGGCGCGTTTGTTTCGTATATTGCGACTTCCCCCGAGAAGGAAGAAATCGCCAAATCCGGACTGCTGCGGGAATTCGAAAAATTAACCAAAGAGCCAATTACAGCGGAGGAGTTGGAGCGCGCCGTGCGCTACACCATCGGCTCATTTCAAATCGGGCTTGAAACCTATCACGCGCAGATGACCGAGAACGCGCACAATTTTCTTCTTGGAAAAGACCTGGATGAGATCGAGAATTTTCCCCGGCGCGTCGCGCAAGTCACCCGCGAAGATATTTTGCGCGCCGCGCAAAAATATTTCACCACGGGTCGCTACGCCATCGGTTTGGTGCGCGGGAACAGCGTGCCGTAGGGGATTCAGGATGTTGCAGAAATGATTGGGGACGCAAATTACGCAGATTTTCACAGATTATTCCCGCTGCGTTCATCTGCGCAAATCCGTGTCCAATGTTTTTAACTCGCTCCCAAGCTCAGCGTGGGAGCGAGTTACTATTCGAGCTAATTTTTATTTGAGGGAGGAAACCGCTATGAATCTTTTGGTGGCAGTGGTTCTCATTTATCCGATTATATTGGTGGGCGTCAGCCTGTGGCGTTCCCGTTCTGTCAAGAGCCACGCCGACTTCATGGTGGCCGGGCGCTCGGTGCCGGTGCCATTATTGGTGGGAACGCTGGTTTGCACCTGGATCGGCTCGGGTTCGCTGTTTGGCGGCGCCGGGCTGGCGTATCGCACCGGCATCGCCGAGTTGTGGTTTTCTTTTGGCGGGTGGGCGGGTTTGTTGGTGGCGTATTTTATCGCCGGCCGCGTACGCCGCATCGCCCAATACACCGTTCCCGATTTGCTGGAACAGCGCTACAACTCCGCCGCCCGGGTTCTCGGCACCATTGCCATCATTCTGGCTTATGTAACCATCGCCGCGTACCAGTTTCGCGGCGGCGGCTGGATTTTAAGTATCGTCACCGACGGCGTAATTTCGCCGACGCAGGGCATTTACATCACCGCCGCTGCCATTGTGACTTTCACCGCGCTCGCCGGCATGGTCTCGATTGTGACCGTGGATGTTTTCAACGGAATCATCATCACCGTTGGAATTCTTCTGGCTTTGCCGTATATGGTTTTTGAAGTCGGCGGAGTGCGCGAAGTGCTGGCGCGGTTGCCCGAACACCATTCTACCGTTCTCGGCGGCCACAACGTGCTGTGGGTGATGGGGGTGGCGATGCCGACGTTTTTGTTGATTTTAGGGGAGAGCGGCATGTATCAGAAATTTTTCTCCGCCAAAGATGAAACCGCCGCGCGCAAAGCGGTGGTGGGCATGGTGGTAGGAATCATTTTGATCGAGACCGCGCTGGCTTTGGTTGCCATCGTTGGCCGCGCCGCCTTTCCGGATTTGATGGAGCAAACTACCATCGTTGGCCGCGCCGCCTCGGAAACCGTCATTCTTTATACGGCCCGCCACGGGCTGCCGCTTTTGGGCGGCGCGATTTTGCTGGCGGCGGCCATCGCCATCGTGCTGTCCACGGGGAACTCATTTCTGCTGGTGCCTTCCACCAACGTCAGCCGGGATATTTATGAGCGGTACATCAACCCCCAGGCAACGGACGCCAAAAAAGTGGCGGTGCAGCGAACCTTTGTTTTTTTGTTTGGGGGACTGGGCATCGTGCTTTTAACCCAGTTTCAGACGGTTCTTTCGATGGCGCTTTACGCCTATTCGCTGGTGGGCGCCAGCTTGACTCCGGCGCTGCTGGCGGCATTTCTGTGGAAGCGGATCACGCCTCAAGGGGGAGTCGCCTGTATTGCCGGTGGGTTAGCAAGCATCGTCGGAATTGGCATATTGAGCCGACTCGGAGTCGATTTCACGATGACGTTGGGGGGGACAGAGTTCGACTTCGCCAGCAGCGATTACATCGTCATTCCCGGCGTGATGATGTCGGTGAGTTTGCTGGTGGTGGTCAGCTTGCTAACCAAGCCCTCGCCGCCGGAAAAGTGGGCGCCGTTTTTTCAGCCTGCGAGTCCCAAAAGCCGCGCCTGAGCAGTTGGGCGAATTCTCCCAAAAGAAGAGCGCACGCAAAGACGCAGAGAGGCAAAAAAAGAAAGCCGACTTTAATTCATAACCGCAGAGAGCGCTGAGAACGCAGAGTTTTTTCAGGAGCCCCTGCGCTCTGAGCGACCTCTGCGGGGGATTATTTATTTAGGTTCGTAAAAGTCGGCTTTTGTTTTGATGACCGCGCTTAGCGAATGGGATCCGGGCCGGGGCCGTCGCGCGGGTCGATCACATCGGCGTCAAAGGAACGGTTCATTGGGTGCATAATTCACCTCCTGGAGTTTGTTTTAATTTGGAATTCCCGTTAACGTAACCGACGCCCACAGACAGGGGTGGGCCTTGCCCTTGTAAACTGGGTTGTTTTTCAAATTGTCGATGAGATTGAGTTGCGCTTCCTGCAGGGCCTGGGCTTTCGAAATTTTCTTTTGCAGCCAAATGTCAAAAAACGCCTCCGTCTGTTTTTGGGCGCTCTTGTCATCTATTTTCCAAAGATTGGCGATGACCGAGCTTGCGCCGGCAATCAGGAACGCCCGCTGCAAGCCCACGATGCCCTCGCCGCGATAGAGCCTTCCCGAAGCGCTTTCGCAGGCGGAGAGATAAACTAAATTGGTGGCGTCCAACGGCAATGGTTGAATCTCGGAGAGCATCAGTTGAGCATCGTTATCCATCACGGCGCTGCTTTCTGCAATGGCCCTATTTAAAACCAACGATGACAGATGGGGACGCTTTTCATTCACTCGACCGTGCAGCGATAACAATATGACGTCAAAAGATTTGGTTGTGAGTTTATGCTTCAACTCGAGTTCGGTTTTACCCTCTCCAATGAGCGAATCGACTTCTGCAAATTTTTTCGCCACCACTCGCGCTTCCACAAATGAATATTCCAAATCCGGGTTGGTCGCCGCCACCAGCAAAGTATTTGAGCCAACCGTGCTGCTGGTTTTCGATGAAAGCAATTGATAAAGAATTTCCGCGCTGGGCATCATGACGATGGGGTGGCGGCGGATCAAAAATTCTCCGGCGTTGTCCATCAAAGCGGCGAAGGACAGATAGTTTAAGGTTTCATCGGGGATGAAATAGATCAGTCCGGCATCGCTTAAGTGCTCAGCAATTGGGGAGATGAGTTCGTCATAAAAACGCCTGCACAACGATTCAATCTTGGTGTAATTTTCGGCGACTTTGGCGCGATTGTACAACGTGTCTAAATTTGTGCAGGTTCGGAAATCTTTAACCCAATTGTTAATCGTATTGCGGCTGATTGTCTTTGTTGCAACCGCAAATGTGTTGCGGCCAATCACCCAGATAATCAAAAGGCTTTCGGTCAATTCATATTCCACCACCAGCTCGTTGGCGCGCAGCAGCGACTGCAAATTCGGCAGCGTAAAGGACAGGGGGTTTTCTTTTTTCCCCAGTTGGAAGGTGCTGACCGTGATGGATTCTGGCGCGGCTTTGCCGGTGAAGTTTTGTTGCAGCAGAACTTTGAACACTTGGGCGCGCTCCAGTTCAGCATAAAAATGCGCGTCGTCGTTGTCATTTTGCGCCAACTGCAGCAGCACCATTTCTTCGAATATCGGCTGGATTTTTTCCGAGAAATTGGAGCGGCCTTCGGTATCTTTGATTTCGGCGGCGAGGGTTTTGACGATGCCAATTGCTTCATCGAAATTTGCTTCCGCCGCGGCGATGTCGCCGGTGTCGCGCTCAATGCGCGCCAGCCCGAAGTAGGCGTGCCATTTTGGATCGGCAAATGGATATCGCTTGCACAACTTTAAAGCTGTGTTGATGAATTCTGTCGCGCTTTTGAGTTGGGCTTGGCGGCGGCAAGTTTCGGCCAGCATCGTCAGCGATTCAATGTGGTTGACGATGAACCCCTTTTTCTCGGAGATAGCGCGGGCTTGCTCAAATAGCTCAAATGCCTTCTGCCAATCGCCGATTTGAAAGTGCAATTTGCCAATGCACAAATACGAGTCTGCCTCCAGCAGTCCGAACTGATGTTTCGTGAGTTTGCGGAGGGTTTTTTCCGCCAATAATTTGGCGTCTTCGTACTGGTTGGTCTCCGCTAATATTTCAATCAGAATATTCGATAGTGAGATTTTGGTGTGGGGGTTGCCTACTGAATCGATCAGCGCATAGGCTTCCTCTGTAACTGCTCGAGCTTTTTCGTAATGCCCGATATCGAGGTACAGGTTTCCGAGATTGCCTAAGACGATGGCGCGCTCGGTTGGATCCCTTGATATTTTGGCGAGACCCAGCGCCTGCTGATAAAAACTATCCGCGGCGACGTTTTTGCCCATTTCCGCATAAACCAAACCGCGGCCGATTAAGTAATCAATTTCCGCGGAGGTTTCATTAAATTCTTTTTCGCGCTGAAAGATTTTTTCGTAGTTTTCAATGGCCTTTCCGAATTCCCCCATGCGGCGGAGCACCACGCCCATGCGTTCATGCATGCGAATAATCATAGGGGGGTAGTTATAATTTTCGTAAAGTTCGAGCGCGTATTTGTATTCATCGAACGCTTTGGGAAACTGGCCTTTATCCAGGTGGCAGTGGCCGTTTTGAAATTTGATCCCTCCGGTTTTTACGATATAGCCGATGGAATCGCTCTCGGCTAAAAGACGTTTGCCAAACCCCAGCCCGATTTCCGTGAAGCCGAAGTTGTTATAAAGAATGAATTGCAGGTTTGTGAGTAGATCGATTTTCCTCTTTTGATCGCCCAGAATTCGCGCCAGCTTCAAACCGGCGCCGAGATGCTGCAGAGCACGGTTTGGATCCGATTCCGATAGCCCGTGGCTTTGTGTTGTTAAGTATTCGAGACGCAATCTGGTTTCCAGATGTTCCGGCGGCAGGGTTTCATAAAAATCTCTTTGAGAGAGGAGAAAGTTTTTTTCGTGTGGGTCGTCGTAAATCGCGATCGCGGTTTCGGCGGCTTTCCGGCTTTCGTCCAACTCACTTTTTTTTCCCGGCGCGAATTTTTTCAGATATAAACAGTGGTTGAACAACTTTGTGATTAGAGAAAACAGCGCATACTTTTTATCTTTAAAAAAAGAGGTTTTGGCAGCCAAACTCATCGTTGAATCTTTCAAAATCTGCAAGCGGTGAGCAAGCGCCGTGTCGCGGAGGTTGATGAATTGATTGTGCTGCAATTCGGCGTTGATGCGCGCGTAAGTGCTATCGGGCAGATCGTATTTCTCAAAATGTTGAACGATGTCGCCGAAAGTTTCAACGTCGAGTGAATCGCCCGCGGCCAGATCTGCCTCGATTTTTCCCAAATCAAGGGGCTGCCTTTTGCAGAAATAGATTGCCAGCAAAGCCAAAATCAGGACCGCCAGTAAAATTTTTTGATAATGCCTGGGTGATGGAAGTTTCATAGGCGAATGATAACGCCTACGAAATTATTTTTCAACCATTTTTTGTAGCCGTGTCTCGCGCGATGGCGATCACTGATTTGCCAGATCCATGTAGTGCTGCGCATCCGGATCGTTGGGGCCGCGCCAGAGTTTGTACAGCTCGCTCAAGTTAGTGAGCGCGACCTTGCGGTTGGAAGCGTAGTTTATTTGGTTGGTTAGGTTCAGCGCCTGTTTGAAAAGCAGATCCGCGGCGCGGCATTGTTTTTCTTTGTCATTGCCGCTTTGGCCCACGGCTTTTTGATAGTTGAGATTTCCCAAACCGATGAGGCAGCGCACTTCGTTTTTCATAACCAATTCGGGTTTGATTTCAGTTGAGGCCGCGGCCTGCCGCGAGTCGTGATAATATTTTTCGGCGAGATTCGGTTTCTTAAGCCGCGCGTTGGCCAGGGCTAAACGTTCGTAAAGCGTCATCACCGCGTAGGGGAAGCCGCTGTCGAGCGCCCAGTCTAAGGCGCTTTCAAATTCGTCGCGCGCGGACAAATAGTTCTCGAAATCCAGCCAGATGTTGCCGTTGTGGAATTTGGTCCAGCCGGTGAGCGTTTCGTACCCCGTTGTGTTGGCGAGCAGGTAGAGGCCGAGGCTCATGGCGACATGTTGCAGGCTTTCCAGTTCGTAGAGCACGTACTGGCTTTTGGAGAGGAAATCGAGGCGGCGCTTTTCATCCTGAATGTCGATGGCCAAAAATAATCCGGTACCAATCAATTCAACGCCCATGTCCTTATCGCTGGCCAATGTTTGGTTCACCAACTCATAGCATCGTTCGGCTTTGAGCTTTTTTTTCAACGGCTCGCCATCCAAAACGAGGGCAAAGTCATAATGGGCGGTTATGAACGGGTTGTTCAAATAAGCAGCAATTTGGTTGGCTTTGGAGAAATTGCTATTGGCGTCGTCGGTCTTTTGCCGGAAGCGTGAAAACAGCGCGAGGTTGATGAGCTCGTAGAACGCTTCTTCCAAATAGCTTTTGCTATAGGAAGCCAGAGCGGCGGTGTCGAGATTGGTTTTCGCGAAGGCTTTCTGGATGAAATGGTGTTCCATTGCAGTGTCGGTGGGGTCCGCACCTTTTTTGGCGAGAAAGTACTCCCGCACTTTTTCTTCCGTTTCGTCCTTTTTGTTTTGGTAGTCGTGCGATTGGCTCAGCCCTGAATCCAATGTTTCCAAAACGGCTCTCGTGCTCATAGTACCTCCCTTGCTTGGATTTTTTGAAAGATTCCTTTTTTAAATTTATATGACAAAAAAACAGGGGACTTACTCTCATATCAAAAAGCGCTGGAAGAACTTTTTAGGATAATCATCTGACAAATTGCCGAATTGGATCAATTCGGTGCAGACTTTTCACAGTTGTGTCAAACCTGCTAAGTCTGCCGCCAGATCGAGTTGTAACGCCCGGTTGCTTTCTGGCTTTATTTTTCTTTGGTTTATTCATGGCGAAAAAAATAATCTCGGCCATTGGTATATTTTTTGCGTAAAAATGCGCAGATGTTCGATGCTGATGGAGCGATGCTCCTAAAAAATAGAGGAGAAACGACATGAGCGAAAAAAAATCTAAACAATCGGACTTCATGTCCCTGCAATTGATGGAAATCGAAAGCTTCCGTGCAACGCTGGCGCACCAAAATCAGGTTCAGGTGTCGTTTCAAGAAGCAGCGATGATTTGGTTTGCAGAAGGTTACGCTGAGGAGTTTAGAATCCGTTACTCGCAGAAGCTGAACCAGAACCAGATTGCGTTGGCGTAATCACGTAAGCGGAAAATTCGGTAATAGCCAATTACAATTGCATTAATAAAAATCGGGGTTGTTCAAAAAATAAATTTTTGGACAACCCCGATTCTTTTTGAGGGCCCTTCATTCTGCTTTTGGAATAAAACATTTACCAAAGGCGTATAAAAGACAACGTTGTTAAATTTTGGAATAATATTTTGATTTATCAGTTTTTCTTAGTAGATTTCATTTGCAATTTTTAAGGAGGAGACATGCAATATCGGTTAAATTGCAGAATCGACTCGAGGTGGAGGAATCTTCTTTGGAGCGCGCCGTTGCTTTTTTTGCTAATTTCATCGCCCGCTTACGCGCAATTTGGCGATATATTCGGCTTTGGCAAAAATAAAGTCCAATATAAAAACTTCAATTGGTCGGTCATTCACACCGAACACTTCGACATTCATTTTTATGAAGAAGAGCGCCAGGCCGCCATGGACGCCGCGCAGATTGCCGAGCGCTCCTATGCCTATCTCAGCGAAGTGTTGGATTATAAATTCAAGCAAAAAATACCGCTTTTGCTCTACGCTTCACACAACGACTTTCAACAGACCAACGCCATTCAAAGTTATATCAGCGAAGGCACACAGGGCGTCACCGAATCCCTCAAAGGGCGAATGATTCTCCCCATCACCGGCTCGTATGCGCAATTCATTCACGTGTTGACCCACGAAATGGTGCACGCATTTCAGTTTGATATTTTGCTGGCCGAAGGCCCAGCGGATCTGGTGCGGCGCTTCAACCCTCCGTTATGGTTTATCGAAGGCATGGCCGAGTATCTTTCCGTGGGTATGGACAACATCACCCGCATGTGGATGCGCGATGCGGTTCTGAACAACACCCTGCTCACGATCCCGGAGATGACGTACGTGTTCGATATTCGCGTCTATCGCATGGGGCAGGCCATCTGGTTTTACGTCGGGGATGGCAAAGAGGTGGTCGGCCGAATTTTCAAAACCGCTCGCGCCACTGGCGACTTGAACCGAGCCTTCAAAGCTCACACCGGCTTAGATTTGGAAGAGCTTTCCAAGCGCTGGCAAGATGACGCCCGCAGCCGCTACTTGCCGCAAAATGTGTTCTTGAAAAAACCCGGCGAAGTAGCGAAGCCTTTGAACGACCCGTGCGTGGATTGTACCAGCCTCAATATTGTGCCGGCGATTGCGCCGAATGGCGAGGACATCGCCTATATTGGCGATGAAAATTATACCCTGCACATGTTCCTGCGTGAGGTCGATAATAAAAAAGATAAACACAAAATCGTCACCAGCGGCACCAGCGAAAGCTATGAAGTGCTGCGCTATTTTGACACCGCGATGAACTGGTCGCCGGATGGCCAGAAATTTTCGTTCGTGGCCAAATCGGGCGCCAACGACGCCATTTACATTGTGGACGCCAAGCGGCGAAAGGTCATCCAAAAGCTCTCGTTTAAAAATCTCACCGGCATGGCCGCGCCCAGTTGGTCCCCGAGCGGCGACCGGCTGGTTTTCTCCGGCTTAGAGGGTGGCATTTCAAATCTCTACGTCGCCAATAGTGACGGCACGGATCTGCAGAAAATTACCGACGATCGCTATTCGCATCTCCACCCGCAATGGTCGCCGGATGGCCTGAAAATCGCTTTTACTACCGACCGCGGCCCCCGCACCAACGTGGATAGTCTCATTTTCGGCGACTACAATATCGCCCTGATAGATTTGGAGACACGCAAAACCGAACTTCTGACCGAAACCGGCGGCAATCACATCAACCCGGTGTGGTCCAAAACCGGCGATGAAATTTTCTTCGTTTCCGATATGAACGGCATCCCCAATATTTATTCGATGAAGTTGGACACCCGCGAGCTGTTTCAAATCACCAATTTCGTAACGGGGGTCGCCGGAATTATCACCGAAAGCCCCGCCATCAGCCTCGCCACGGAGACCGGACGGTTGGCTTTCAGCGCTTTCTCCAATGCCGGCTGGTACATTTACACATTAGATGAATATGAAAAAGTAAAAGTCGAACCGCCAGTGAGCCTGGTACTTGAGTCGTTGCCCGACGCCAACGAAAAATACCGGCAATATTCTTTGCCCGATAGCTCGGAGTTTCAACTGGCGGGTTACCGCTCCAAGCTGACTCCGGATTTGATTGTGGGCGGCGGCGCCTTTGCCAGCAACGTCGGTTTCGCCGGCCAGACCGCCTTTCTGTTTAGCGATATGTTAGGCGACAAGACCCTGATTCTACAAGCCGCGCTTTATGGCGACCCCCTCGAATCCACCATCATCGCCACCTATTATAATCAAAAACGCCGGCTCAATTGGGCGTTATCGGGCTTCCAATTTCGTGACGACTTCGGTGTGTTCACCTCGCCCGATGAGGGGGAAATCGTCAGCCAGGTCTTCCGCGGTATCGGCGGCGGCGCCTCGTTGCCGTTTGACACCTTCACCCGCATCGAGTTGGGTTCGAACCTTTATTTTGTCAGCCAGGATGTCATCTCCTTCAATTTTGCCGGACAAGTCACCGGGCGGAGTTCGGGCAGCGCCATTTTCACCAGCTTCGACGCTTCTTTAGTCCGCGACTCCGCGGCCTGGGGCATCGCGGCCCCCATCTGGGGAACCCGCGCGCGCTTCACCGCCCAGCAAAACGTCGGCGATTTGCAATACACGTTGCTGCTGGCCGATTATCGTAAATATATTCCCATCAGCGTTCCACGCTACTCCATCGCCTACCGCCTGACCGCCGGCAGCATTTTCGGGCGCGACGAGCGCCTGTTCCGAATCGGTGGGCCCTTCACCTTTCGCGGCGTGGATTTTGGCGAGCTGGCCGGCACCGAAATCTTTTTTCAGAACATTGAATTCAGATTTCCCATGTTTCCGTTCTTGCCGCTTCAGTACGACTTCCTGACGTTGGTCGCCTTTTTTGACGCCGCTAATGCCTGGGGAGTGGAAGGCCGCGACCCTGCTACCGGCAGAGAATTGAATCGCACGTTCAATTTTGACGACATTCGCACATCCTATGGGTTGGGCATCCGCTTTAACTTAGGTGGATTACTGGTGCTGCGGTGGGATTTTCCCTTTAAGCACGAAAACGGCGAACCGTCCACCTTTTTTTCCATCGGGCTGGATTATTGACAGCTTTTCCCGCCAAGCCACAAAGCTCACGAAAATAGTAGCTTAGTGGTTGCATGATCGTACTAAATTAAAAAAGATGGAAACCCAATTTTCAAAAACTGCGTAGAAGGGCGCAGATATAGTACAGAAACGGGGGAGCAATTAGTAACTTAAAGATGGGAGGTTGTTTGCAGTTAACCAAATCATTGACCCTACTGGCTGCCTTGGTCGTGGTTGGATTAGTTGTCTATCAAAAAACAGCAGTTGAGAGAAAACAGATAGCGAATTTTTCTGAACAGGTAAATACTTTGAATTCAGTGGCGCAAATTGAGAAGCTGCGAACCGACAACATCAACAAGGTGCTGTTAGTATTAAATCGGTATAACCCGGCAATGCCGTTTGAGCGCAAGCTCGCCATTGCCAATGAAATTACCGAAGCCAGCTTCAAGTACAACAACCTCGATGTGGATCTGATTTGCGCGACCATCACTCACGAATCGGCGTTTAGCTGGGACCCGCAGGTGGTTTCGCCCGCCGGCGCCATGGGGCTGATGCAGGTGATGCCAGCCACCGGCAAGTTTCTCGCGAAAATCGAAGGCGTCGAATGGACTTCTGCCGATGACGTGCTCTTTGATCCGGTTTTGAACATCCGGCTCGGCTGCCGCTATCTTTCCAGCCTCATCGAGTTGTACGATATCGATGGCGGGCTGGCTGCTTACAACGGCGGCAACCGGCGCGCGGAAATGTGGTTGGCGCAAAACAAAGCGCACGGCGTTCTCTATTCAGAAACTCAAAACTACGTGCCCGCCGTGCTGTCGCTATACGAAGAATTTCGCACCAACTAAATCTCGACCAACGCCAATTAATAAGCCCGATTTTGCAATCGGGCTTTTTTGTTTGTGGTTGATGCGTTAGTGGTCACTGCAGCGTCACCGTTCCCAAGTTGGTTTCGGCGCCGACGGCCACCAAAACCTGATTATTGCGATACGATTGATTCAGCGTATCGGCGATGCTCACCGCATAGAGTCCGGCCGGCAAAAATCCCAACACAAATTTGCCATTATCTTTTTTGACCACCGTGGCGGCTATTGTGTCGCCGCTGGCGATGGCGTAGGCCACTGGCGCGTTCTGCGGGTTACTGACGACACCGGAAATCGCGCCGCTATCGGCTTTGCCGATCACTCGGATGGTTGGCTTTAAAATATAGCCGAAAGGATTTTGCGGCGGCCCAGTCCGAACAATCGAGCGCTGAGCGTCGAAATCGAGCACCAGCGCCAGCGTCTCGCCCGCAACAATAATAAACTGGCCCACGAGTTTTAAGCCCGTCTGCGCACCGCTGGGTACAGTAACCGGGTACACCTGGCCGCCCACGACCACCTCCGCAGCGGTGATTTTGAGCCGAATCTGAGTATAATGACCGGCCGGCACGTTCTCGGCGGCCAGCTCAAAAGTTTGGCCGTTGGAGAATTCCAGCAAATTTACGGTAACCGGATCGACGCGCAGGTTTATCCACACACTGTCAATATGTGCGCTGATCTCCGAAAAGGTGATGTTCACAGCCTCAAAATCCACTGGGGCATCGGTGAGGCCGATTTCCAGCCGCCCCATTCCGTCCGGAATGGTTGGACTTTTACTGCAGCCAATCAAGGCCAGCACGGCCAGCAGCGCCATCAAATTTGTAAGTCGATTCATGATTGTAACCTCCGATTATGTTGTCAAAACCTGTTGTCGTAAACGTGGGTTATGTGATTACAATGTCCATGCCAGGAAAATGAACCGAGCCGCCGAAGAGTGCAATTTCCAAATTGACTGGTGCTGATTGGTTATACTTCATCTGGCTGGAATTCAGTCGCAAAGTGGTCTTAGGTTTTCCTAAACTGCAGAGAGCGCCGAGTTGTTTTTTTAAAGATAAAAACCTAAATTCTCCACCGCTGTTTAAAAAATACTCGATGGAAAACGTCAAATCAGGAGAGGAGGGGCCATGCCTCATTTGTTTTTATATATCATCGTTTTCATTTGCGGGGCCGCGGTGCTGGCGATCGAGATTTTGGGCACGCGCATTTTGGGGCCGTTTTACGGCGTCAGCCTGTTTTTGTGGTCGGCGCTGATCACGGTGACGCTAATTGCGCTCAGTGCCGGCTACGCCATCGGCGGGCGCTGGGCGGATAAAGAAGCGAAAATTTCCCGGCTCTACTACATTGTGGCCGGCGCCGGCGCCTGGACGCTGCTCATCCCCTGGCTGACCCGTCCGGTGCTGGCGGTCTCCGAGCCCCTGGGGCTGCGGTTTGCGGTGTTGACCGCCGCGTTCATTCTGTTCGTGCCGCCGCTGACCCTGCTGGGGATGGTCAGCCCGTACGCCATCCGCGTGCGCGCCGCCAGCCTCAACGTCGTGGGCCGCACCGCCGGCGATATCTACGCGCTTTCAACCCTTGCCAGCGTGATTTCCGCGCTGCTCACCGGCTTTGTTTTCATCCCCAATTTTGGCGTGGCGCGCTTGACGTTTGCGATTGGCGCGGCGCTGTTGATTCTGGCAGCAGTGGGGTTCCTCTTTCATTTAAAATCAAAATTGATGACGTTTATTTCGGTGCTGGCGATGGGCGCGGCGGTGTTGGCGTTTGCCAAAGCGCCGGGCCAGCGCGCTGATTTGGAGAAGGGCTTGATTGCGGTTCGGCACAGTCCCTACGCCGAGTTGCGGGTGGTGGATACGGAGAACGGCCGCCATTTTGTAATCGATGGCGGCATTCACTCCATCGTCGAATTGGAAAGTTATCGCTCTGTTTTTCCTTATGTTGCCGTGCTGGATATTGCCAAGCTTTTTTTTGAAAAACAGGGCCGGTTGCTGTTAATTGGATTGGGCGGCGGTTCGGTGGCGAAAAATTATGCGCAGGCCAGTTGGCGCGTCGATGCCGTTGAAATTGACCAGGAGGTCGCCGATGTCGCCTACGAATATTTCGGGTTGGATTCTTCCGAGGCGCGGGTGTTTGTGATGGACGGCCGCAAATTTTTAAAAGAGAAAGACCAGCTTTATGATCTCATCGTCCTGGATGCCTTTGGCAGCAGCTCGATTCCGTTCCACCTGGTGACGAAGGAATCGTTTGGTTTGACGGCGGCGCGGCTGAAACCCGGCGGCATTTTGGCCATTAATGTGGAGGCGCTAAGCTGGAACCATATTTTAGTGCGGTCGCTGGCGGCGACGCTCAAACCGCATTTCGAACATGTGCTGGCGCTGCCACTCTCTCACGCGCCGGAGGTGATTGGCAACATCATTTTATTGGCTTCTCAAAACGAGCTGACGTTCATTCAACCGCTCGACCCCGGTGTCCGCGATTTGAATTACGGGAAGACTCCAGCTTTCCATCAAAATCGAGCCTGGGATAATCGCTTTGTACCGGAAATTAGCCACGCCGCGGTTTTGACCGACGATTTGAACCCGGTGGATTTGTGGGCGGAGGCCACCAATCTCGAGGCGAGGAAGGGGCTGCACCGCTATTTTGGTCAGGTTGGCGTGAGTTGGTGAGTCACTTTTTGGGCAGCGCGCGAAATTCGCCGGTCACTTCAACATCGACTAAATATCCCTCAAGAGTTTTCGGAAGTTTTTGCTGCAGTTCATCCGTCATTTCACTGACATAAATTTTGATGCAGGGCTGGCCTTTGCATAAACTTTGCGCGGTACCCACCACGCCCGGCAGAGCCATCAAATCGTCGGTGTGTTCTTTTAGCACGGTTTCGATGCTTTTCTTCGGCATGGCATCCTCTTTAGCGGCGTCCTGCGTGCAGCCAAGTGTCATCGTCAGCGCCGCCAGAATGGGGAGAATTACTTTGGAAATCATCATTTCAAACCAAAAACAAAAGGGAAGAGCTTGTAGATTACCTCCGAAACTCTTCCCTCATTTTTTCACACTCTGATTTACAAATTAGTTAATCCCCAACAACCGTCACCCCAAATTCTGATAAAACGGCGCCAATGGGATTGGCAATGGTGGAGGTGCTGCTGCCGGCAAATAGCAGCCCCACTGGCCGGCGGTCATTTGAGCCGCCATTTACAACAATCAGGGAGCCGGAATCGCCGCCGGCGCTGAAGCTGCCGCCGCCAATCACGATTTGGTTGACGAAGCGGGCGACTCCCGTCGAATAGCCAACGTTGACCGTGGCGTTGATGGCGCTGACGCGGCCGGTTGTTTGCTTGGTGGTGCGGCCATATTTCTTCACCCGCATACCCACTGCGGCAGTGATCGGGTTGGAGCGCGGGCTGCCGTAACCAGCCGGTTCCGTAGCGCCGGTCACGTCGGCGTCATTATCCACGTCGGCAATCGCCGCGTCGATCACGTTGCTGGCGCTGGTAGAAAAGATAATGGTCTCGAATTCGGAGAGCGTCGCAATCCTGTCAGCAGGATCTTGTCCGCCGTCAAAAGTCCCGGGTTGTAAAATGTTATCCCCAATGCTGGCCTGGTTCTCGTCCGCCATCACGTGGTTGTTGCTCAAAATGTAAATGGTGTTGTTTTTGGTGACAAGGCAGCCCAGTGTGCCGGCCGTGATGTCGGGATGCCCCAACGACACGCCGTTCGGCGCCGGACGGTGCTTGATGGTGGTGTCGAAGCTGCTGCCCCCACCTCGCAGGGCTTTGAATTCGCCGGTCACCTCGACGACCACCGGCACCTCTTCAATCGCCAGCGGCAGCCGTTCGCCCTTGGCCAGCGTTTCAGCGGTGGTGAAAATGACGATCGCCGGCCGGCCATCCTCTGTCATCCCGGTGCCGACGCCAACCACCCCCGCTTTTGCCATGAGGTCATTCGTGTGGCGGTTCTGAATTTCCATCACAGCTTTGACTTGGGGATTATCGGCACTGAGTAGGTTCTCCTGAAGCTGCTCCGGGCCGCTGGGCGTCTGGTATTTTTCGCCGCAGCCAATCCAAACCAGCGTCACGATCAGAGCCACAGCCGTGAAACCCAAAATCCAGTTCATGGAACGATAAAACGGTTTCTTCATAACCTCCTCCTTGCAGTTGGTTAGAAGTTTTTGTGAATAAATAGGTGGGAAACAAAGTGGGGAAATAATACTAAAGTGCTCGCAATTTGTCAAGCTGAAAAATAAAAATTTTACGCAGGATTTGGCGCAATTAATGCACTCACCAATTGTGCGCCCACATTATTTTTGCGCTGCAATCCACTCGTGGATTCTTTTTTCCAAAATATCTAACGGGACCGCGCCGGCGCTGAGTACGAGATCATGAAAGGCGCGCACATCAAATGTTTCGCCCAACTCCAGTTCAGCCCGGGTCCGCAGCTCGCGGATTTTCATCTGCCCGATTTTGTAGGCCAGCGCCTGTCCCGGCCAGGCGATGTAGCGATCGACTTCGTTTTCCACGTTGGTGCGAGTGAGGGCGGAGTTCGCCAACATGTATTCGATGGCCTGCTCCCGCGACCAGCCGAAGGCGTGGATCCCGGTATCCACCACCAACCGCAGCGCCCGCCACATTTCGTAGGAAAGAAACCCAAACTCGGAGTAGGGATTGGTATAAAATCCCACCTCTTTGCCGAGGCTTTCGGCGTAAAGCCCCCAGCCCTCCACAAAGGCGGTGTAACTGGCCAGGGTGCGAAATTTCGGCACGTTTTCCAATTCCATCTGCAGAGCAATTTGCAAATGATGTCCGGGCACGGCTTCGTGAAACGCCAGCGCCTCCATTTCATATTTCGGGCGGCTGTTCAAATCGTAGGTGTTGGCGTAAAACCAGCCGGGCCGGGTGCCGTCGGCGGTGGGTTGGTTGTAGTAGGCGGTGGTGGCGCGCGGCGCTTCGTGGGCCGGGATTTCGCGCACCCCGTACGGGGCGCGCGGGAGCTTGCCGAAGAGCTTCGGCAGTTCGGCGTCCATGCGTTTGCAGATATCGCGGTAGCCGCTGAGCAGGTCTTCCGGTTTAGAATAATAAAATTGCGGGTCGCGGCGCAGAAACTCGGTGAAATCGCTAAACCCGCCGCTGAAGTTGGTTTCTTTCATAATTTCCAACATGCGCGTTTTGATGCGTTCCACCTCTTTCAAACCGATTTCGTGAATTTCTTTGGCGGTGAGGTGCGTGGTGGTGAACCGCCGAACCCGGAAGGCATAAAACCTTTCGCCGTCGGCGTAGCGTTGGCTGGCGCCGATTGCGGTTTTGGCTTGGGGGATGAATTCGTCTCTGTAAAATTGGGCGAAGCGTTCAAACGCCGGCAAGACCTCATTTTTTAAAATGTTCTCTCCGCGCTGGCGCAAGGTATTTTGATCGGGTTTGGAAATTGTCGCTGGGAAATTTAGAAACGGGTGGTAGAGCGGGAATTCCTCGACCGGCGTATTCACCAGCATTGCGATTTGCTGGGGAACCGCTTCGAGCACCAGCCGCGGCGGCGTTCTTCCCTGGCGCAGCCCTTCCTGCAGCAATTCCGTCACGCCGGCAATCAAAGTGGGAATGGATTGGAGACGGGCGAGATAATCCTCGTAGTGCTTGCGAGTGTGCAGCGGTACCCGTTCGTGGAAGCGAGGTAGAAAAAGGTGAAAGCCGCTGCGCTGGTGGACAGCTTCGAGATAGCTGCCGAATTGAAACTCTTCGATTTGCCACTCTAATTGCTCTTTGAAGAGATCGTAGTTGAGCTGATCCTCTGCAGAGAGGGCGGCGCGATCTACCTGTTGAATGCGAGCGAGAAACGCGCGGTCGGCTTCGTAACTTTTGCGGCTGGCCTCTAAACCGGCTTCGCTCAACTTGTCGTTGTAGCGCAAATCGCCGTGCGAGGTAGCGAGCAGCGGATTTTCTTCGAGGGTGTATTCCCAGTAATCGTTGAAGAGCTGTTGAAGTTGCTTGGAAGGCGAGTCTAATTCCTGCGCCGGCGCAACCGCGACGAGTGTCAGGCAGAGAAGGCAAATTAAGCGTTGTTTCATAACTGGCTCCCTGTTTTGAATAAAAACAAAAATCACCCTGAGATACCCAGGGTGATTTTAAACTCCGAAACTTGCAAGAGGTCGTTTGCTATTTTAGCACGTCGCCTTCGACGGTCAGAGTGAAGGGCGTGTAAATACCAAACGTGATGAGGCCCACGAGTCCGTTGACGAACGTGTATTGATATTTCGTTCTCAGGTTCACTGCTCGCGTGCCATTGTTTTTTTTCACTTCTTCTGCGATCAGCTTCTCAAAACCAGAATCTTGCGGACTGACCAGCCCAAAAATGAAATGATTCACCAGTTTGGTACGAGTGAAGTGCTGAATGGTGGTGGCGTTCTCTGCATTCGTAATTTCAATCGCGATATCGGTTGGCGTGCCGATTTGGTTCATGGTGTAGCATCCCGGCAAGAGCATTGCCAGGCACACAAAAACCAAAGTCAGTAGCAAAAGTCTCGCGGTCATAAACCCTCCTCTTAATTATTTTTTTATGATTGGAATGTTGCAGCAATAACCAGCGGTAAACATAATCAAACGTCAATCGAAAAGCAAGATTTATAGAGGGCAAAATTGTTTTGACTTCTTTTTCACGTGGTTTTCTAATCCGTGGGCTTTTTCTTAAACAACTCCTCCAGCTTTTTGCGCGCCTCCTCTTTGCGCGCCGTTTCTCTGTCCGCCGCTTTGCTGGCCGCCTCAAAAAAGTCGCAGAAGTTGGCCATCTCTTTGTCTTGCACCCACTCAGCTTGCGGCTCGCGGCACTGGTTGTGCGCGTTGGGATCGTAGAACCGGCAGTTGCGGCAGCAGCGCAAATAGGCCGCGCATTTGGGGCAGGTGGCACTGCGGCTGGGCTGTCCGGTCAAGTTAATTTCGCTTTGGCAGTTGTAGCAGTGCATCATCATAACATGGTCTTCGACCGTGTTTTGGAAAAAGAACATAGATTGCGAGCTTTTAGAATTCCAAACACGGTTACAAACCGTGCTGGAGCGAGTTGGGTCAGTTTTCCGCTATACAATACAACGTCTGTTTTCCTCGCAAGTACAATTCCCCATCAACTAACGCCGCCGAGGCCTCGAAATCATCATGGAGTTGATTGACGGCGAGCACCTCGAATTGTGGGCTGTTTTTCAGCACCAGGGTCGCGCCGTTGCGGCTGGTGATATAAACGCGACCCGCCGCGCCCACGGGCGAGCTGTAAACGTTCGTCAACCCCTCCAGCCGCTGCGGCTCATAATTGGGCTCGCCCGTGCGGGCGTTGAAGCAGGAAAGAATAGCCGTGTTCACTTTCAGAAAATAGAGGTTGTCGTCGTACAGCAGCGGCGAGGGCACATACGGCGTGTCGCGGTCGTGCTGCCAGATGATGGCCGGCGTATCGTTGATGTAGCCGCGGGCATCGGCGAGGCGAATGGCTTGCAGCGCGCTGCCGCGGAAGCCGCTCATCACGTACACTATGCCGTCATCGTGCACGGGCGAGGGGATCGTATTTACGGTCATGCCGCTCGATTCCCACAAAATTTTGCCGCTGTTGAGATCATAACTGCGCACGCGATTGGTGGCGCTGACGATCACCTGCGGCTGGCCATCATGGCTCACCACCAGTGGCGTGGACCACGAGGTCGGTTCGTCGCGATCGGCGCGCCAAATTTCTTCACCAGTTTTTTTATTGAGAACGACAATAAACGATTGCCCCTCGTGATCCCAGTTGATGATGAGTTTATCTCCGTGCAGCGCCGGCGAGCTGCCCTCGCCGAAACTGTTACGGGTGGTCATGTCGCCCAAATCTTTCTGCCATTTCAAATTGCCCGCCTGCCTTAGGCTTCTGGCGGGCAGGCCTTTGAGATCGTAACAAAAAATTCCCCGCGATCCAAAATACGCAAATAGCAATTCGCCATCGGTAATCGGCGAGTGGGAGGCCCAACTGCCGTCGGTGTGGGTGCCTTCGTGGGGCAGCGCGGTGGTCGCGGTTTTCTGCCAAAGAATTTTGCCATCTTTTCGGTTGATGGAGAGAACGTCGTAGCGGTGGATTTTGTCCGTGGAAATGCCGCGGCCGCGTCGCCATTCGGGCAGGTTATTATCGGCGGCGGGAGTGCTGCCGGCCTGTTCCGTTTCTACCGCGGTTAAGATGAAAATCTGCTCACCCCAAACGATGGGCGTGGCGTGACCGCGTCCGGGAATTTCGGTTTTCCAGCGGATGTTTTTGGTTGCGCTCCATTCGACTGGTGGATTGGCGTGCGGGGCGACGCCGTTGGCCAGCGGTCCCCGCCACTGCGGCCAGTTGCGCTGCTGGTCGGCGTTGGGTTCGCTGGGAAATGCAGCAGCATAAACTAATAGTGAGAATGAGATAATTACGAGTGTCATTTTTTTCATCATGCTGATTCCTCTGTTTTAGTTTGTGGAGCAATTCCTAAAATGAGTAAGGGCGTCTCAAAGAATTTCCGATTGCGAAGGAACGCGGCCAATTTTAACAGCTCGTGGTGGAACATTTGTAGAAGCGTCGTAATCCGGTCTTTCCATTGGGCGGATGGCCTTCATACAGAATAAAAATCCACTCCAGGATCAAATTGGAAACTAAATGTGAGGTGTCTCACAAGCTCCTCTATTTTTGCGTGGTATTAAATAAAAAAATCTTTCTCAAAGCGCAAGCGAAAACTTGGCAGGCGGCCCTACTGAGTCGCAAAAAAATCCCTTGCGGATCATCACCCGATTCTTATCTTTAAATTATCTTTGAACAGGCTGCAGCTATTTGACCAACAAAGTAATAAAGACGAAAATCGAAGGAGGTTGCGATGTCAAAAACCGTGAAGGTTGCCGTGACCGGCGCGGCGGGACAAATTGGCTACGCCATTCTTCCGCGCATCGCTTCGGGAGAAGTGTTTGGCGCCGATACCAAACTCCATCTGCATTTGCTGGAAATCACGCCGGTACTGCCCGCCCTCGAAGGCGTGGTGATGGAAATCGAAGATTGCGCGTTTCCATTGGTTGAAAAAATTGTGGTGACCGATAAAGCCGAGACTGCTTTTGATGGTATCAACTGGGCGCTGCTGATTGGCGCCAAGCCGCGCGGCAAAGGCATGGAGCGCAAAGACCTCATTCGCGACAACGGCCCGATTTTCGTGGGACAGGGCAAGGCGCTCGCCAAAGCCGCCGATGACGTGCGGGTATTCGTGGTGGGCAATCCCGCTAACACCAATTGCCTGATTTGCATGAAGAACGCCAAGGACATTCCCCGCGAGCGTTTCAGCGCCATGACCCGACTGGATGAGCTGCGCGCCAAAGCGCAATTGGCGAAGAAGGCCGGCGTCTCGGTGAAGGACGTGACCAATATGACCATCTGGGGCAACCACAGCGCCACGCAATTTCCCGATTTCGAAAACGCGAAGATCAAAGGCAAGCCGGCCACCGACGCCATCGGCCACGTCGCGTGGCTGCGGGAAGATTTCATCAAAACCGTGCAGCAGCGCGGCGCCGCGGTGATTGCCGCCCGCGGGCTTTCCTCGGCGATGTCTGCCGCCAACGCCGCCATCGATCACGTGAAAACGCTGCTGGCCAAAACCCCAGCGGGCGACTGGTTCTCCGCTGCCGTGGCCACCGACGGCAGCTACGGCATCACGGACGAGCTGATCTTTTCCTTCCCCTGCACCAGCGACGGCAAAGGCAACTACTCGATTGTGCAAAACGTGAAGTGGAGCGACTTCGCCCGCGAGAAAATTCATATCACATTGAAAGAATTGAACGAAGAGAAAGCGGTGGTAGCGGATTTGATTAAGTGAGAATTGATTCTCGAACCTCCCAGATTTCGGGTTGCGTCATTCGGGATTTATGCTATATTTGAAGTCGAGATAAAGTCCATTAGCTGAACTTGGCAACTACACATAATTCATGCGCTTTGAGTGGGACGAAAACAAACGTAAGGAGAACATTCGTAAGCACGGCTTCGATTTTGCCGATGCGTGGAAAATTTTTGCGACCCCTATGCTTACGAACCTTGACGAACGCGAGGATTATGGCGAAGACCGGTGGATTGGAATTGGCGTGCTTGATGCGTGTATCGTTGTAGTAGGTTTTTGCCGAGCGCGAAGAAAGTGACGAAGAAGTAATCAGAATTATTTCATTAAGAAAGGCACTTACACATGAACAAACAAAATATGAACAAGCCTTCCGAGACCGACTGGGCCCGCATTGATGTCATGACCGATGAAATGATTGACACTTCCGACGTTCCACCTTTGTCGGAAGAGTTTTTTGCCAAGGCCACCTTGCGTATGCCGCGACCGCCGGTATCTATTACTGTGCGCGTAGAGCCTGAGGTACTGGAGTGGTTCAAGGCACAAGGCAAAGACTACTCCCGCCTCATGGCCGCAGCTCTTCGCATATATGCTGAAGCCCATAAAGACCCCATCGAACAAACACATCAATGACGGGAGTAAATAGTCTTTCCTTCCCCTGCACCAGCGACGGCAAAGGCAACTATTCGATTGTGCAAAACGTGAAGTGGAGCGACTTCGCCCGCGAGAAAATTCAGATCACATTGAAGGAATTGAATGAAGAGAAAGCGGTGGTGGCAGATTTGCTGGGGTGATTCTTATAGAACCCTGGAATCTTGAAGGTTTTGCGGCTTGGTCTAAATTTAAAGGATCGGGATGGCAACGGCCATATTTAGACATTCAGTGTCTAATATTAGACTTGAGAAATTGGAGTAACTGGAGGAAAGCAGTTTATACAAACAAGCTATCATCGTTTCAGCACGAGAGATGACAAAAAAGGAAAGGAAAAAGTATGTCAAGTAAAACACCAATCTCAAAAGCTCGCACTTATCAGGAAATAGGCGCGTTTTGGGATGAACATGATGCTACTGAATTCGGAGAACAGACTGAAGTGAAATTCGATGTGAAGATTAAATCGCAACGCAAGTATTACCCATTGGACGGCCATCTTTCATTGAAGGTTAGACAGATCGCCGAAGAACGTGGAATTAGCGAAGAGACTCTGTTAAACCTATGGGTTCAAGAAAAAATTAACCAAGCCAGTAGTCAGCAAAATTCTTGACATTGGGAGGAACCATGCAACTTACCACTACCCCAACCATCGAAGGCAAGCGCATCACCAAGTATTGCGGCATCGTTGCTGGAGAGGCAATCCTGGGCGCGAACATTTTCAAAGATCTGTTCGCTGGCATCCGCGATCTCGTCGGCGGGCGATCGGCCACTTATGAAAAAGAGCTGCAAAATGCTCGCGACATTGCGCTCGATGAACTGCAACAACGCGCACAAGAGTTGGGCGCGAACGCAGTGGTTGGCATCGATCTCGACTACGAAGTGCTGGGTCAAAACAACGGCATGTTGATGGTCTCGGCCAGCGGAACGGCGGTGGTCGTGCAGTGAAACTATTTTGAATTCGGCGATTTGCCGGATGCTTCCAAGGTCGCCAGAAACGATTTCCCCCAACCCTTCATCTTTTCCTCCAACTTTTTGGTGCAATCGCAATCGCAGCAGGCCCAGGGCTCGCTTCCGTTCAAATCTTTGCAGCGGCGCGGGTCGTGGGCGTTTTTGATTTTGAGAAGATCAAAATATTCTTCCCAATACGGCGTTTCTTCGGCGAGCGGCGTCGGGCAAAAGCAGGTTTCCACCCAGCAGATTGTGCCGTCTTCCAACTGGCGCGCCTGCTGCATATCGTAAATATATTCATCGCCGGCAACCGAGCCTTCACCCAGCGTGCCGGTTTCGATGGCGCGCAGCAGGGGTTCGGCCTTCCCCGATTTGATGCGTGCTTTGACGAGATAGCGCATGCTCTAACCTTTTTTCTCTCTATTCAGCCTAGATTGATGGGTCTATGGATTCATGTGGTTGCCGCTTCATTGATCCAGCACTCCATCACTCCTCGTCGTTGCCATCCACCCACCCCTGAATCAGCGGCGGCGGATCAACTTGCGCATCAACTATTTTAAAAGCATTTTGCAGACGATTTTTGTTTTCTTCGATGCGCTCTTTTTTGTTGGTGTACGCCACAGCCAGCACCTCATCGGCTTCGATACGATCGCCAACCTTTTTATGCAGCACGATGCCGGAAGTGTAATCCACGCCGTCTTTCACCGCGCTGCGGCCGGCGCCGAGGGCCATGGAAATTTTGCCAATTTCCCGGCAGTGTATTTTGGAAACAAATCCGGCCTTCGGACTTTTTACTTCAAATGAGAATTTAGCAGCCGGGTAACTTTCAGGATTTTCGATCACCGAGGTATCGCCGCCCTGCGCTTTCACAATCTCCCAAAATTTTTCAAAGCCAGAGCCATCATCGATTTTCTCTTGCAAGATTTTTTTGCCGAATTCGAGATTCGCGGCCGCGCCGGCCAGCACCAGCATCTGCGCGCCGAGGGTGAGGGTGACCTCCAGCAAATCCGCCGGCCCGCTTCCCCGCAGCGTCGCAAGGGCTTCGCGGGTCTCCAGCCAGTTGCCGATAGCGTTGCCCAGCGGCTGTTCCATCGAGGTGATGATGGCAACCGTTTTCAAATTAAACTGGTTAGCGGTGGCGACCAACATGCGCGCCAACTCCTCCGCCTTCTCTTTGGTTTCGAAAATCGCGCCGCTGCCGGCTTTGACGTCCAGCACCAGCGCATCGATGCCCTCGGCCAGTTTTTTGCTCAAGATGCTGGCGGTGATGAGCGGGATCGCGTGCACGGTGCCGGTGGCGTCGCGTAGAGCGTAGATTTTTTTGTCGGCGGGAGTCAGATCGGCCGTCTGTCCCACTAGCGCCACGCCGATTTTTTTCAACAGGGATTTAATTTCGGGGATGCTGAGATTGGTGCGAAAACCGGGAATGGCTTCCAACTTATCGAGCGTGCCGCCGGTGTGGGCCAGCGAGCGCCCGGAAATCATCGGCACAATGAGTCCGGCGGCTGCCACCAGCGGCGCGAGAATGAGCGAGACTTTATCGCCGACGCCGCCGGTGCTGTGTTTGTCGATTTTGAATCCGGGGATGTCGGCGAGATCGAGCACGGTGCCGGAGTCACGCATAATTTGCGTGAGAGTCGCGATTTCAGTCGGCTGCATTCCCTGAAAATAAACGCTCATTAAAAATGCAGCGATTTGATAGTCGGGAATCTCGTCGCGGACGTAGCCCGAAATCAGGAACTGCAATTCCTCGGCGCTGAGGGTTTCACCGTCGCGCTTTTTTATGATGATGTCGATGGGATTCATTTGCCCGCCTGCCCAAGGCCTCTGGCGGGCAGTCCGATGATAGCCACGCTGGCGGAGGCGCCGAGTCGGTTGGCGCCGGCTTCGATCATCTGCGCCGCGACCTCGTAATCGCGGATGCCGCCGGCGGCCTTCACGCCCAATTCGCTACCGACGACTTTGCGCATGAGTGCCACGTCGCCGAGGGTCGCGCCCTGTTTGCCAAAGCCAGTTGAAGTTTTCACGAAATGCGCGCCGGCTTCCTTGACCAAGAGACACGCTTTGATTTTTTCTTCATCCGTGAGATAACAGGTTTCGATGATGACTTTGACTTCTGCGCGTTTGGCCGCGGCCTCTACCACCGCGCGGATGTCGCGCATCACGAAATTGTAGTCGCCGGATTTCATCCGCCCGATGTTGATGACCATATCCACTTCGTCGGCGCCTTCTTCCACCGCTTTCTGGGTTTCAAAGGCTTTAACCGCAGTCGTGTTGGCGCCCAACGGAAAGCCGGCCACGGTGCACACCAGCACGTCGCTGTTGCGCGTCAGCTCACGGCAGAGCCGCACCCAGGTCGGATTAACACACACCGAAGCGAAGCCGTACTGCACCGCTTCATGGCACAGTTTGATGATTTGATCTTCGGTGGCTTCCGGTTTGAGCAACGTGTGATCGATGTACTTTGCGAGGTTCGTGTGAATCGGGCCTAAATTCGGTCCCGCGCCCACGCGATTGGCGCCATTGCCAACCATCTCTTTCACCACCTCGCTGCGGCAGTTGGGGCACACCCAGCACCAGTTGCACTCGGGCGTTTTCACGCCGTGCGAGTGGACGGGCTGAGCAGTCATTTCATCTACAACTTTGTCGATCAGGAAGTCGAGGTTCATTGGAATTATTTATTGATTTCTTCGAGTTTGAGATGTTGCATTCCATGGCGAACAGTCAACCCAGCAATTCTTTTTGCTTCAATTCGATAGATAATGCGATACGCACCGTGGAAGCTCTCTCTTGTGTCGTCTCGGTTGGTTTCAGGTACAACTCTCCCCATTCTGGGGAAAAGCCTCAGTGGCTGAACTCGTTGGTAAATTTCGGTTTTCCATTTTTGGCTTGCAAATGGACTGTCACGAGCGATGTGATCGGCAATAGCCTCAACGCGCTCGATTGCCTTTTCAGTCCAAATGAGTTTCATCAACGACCTAACAGACGCTTTCTGGCTTCGCGGTTACTGATGAATTGACCGTTACGAAGCTGTTCCTCAGCAACATGAATATCTCTTAGAACTTCCAATTCCTCAAGCAAAGTCTGGTAGTCCTCGATGTTTAGAAGCACCGCTTTGCTTTCGCTATCATGCATTAGGATTAATGGCCGTTTGCTTTTCTGAACTTGCTCAACCAGAGACTCTAAATTGGCCTCGGACTCAATCAGAGCAAATGTTTCTTCGTCGGCGAGTTGATTTTTCATGACAACTCCTTAATTAAAAAAAGATGATTCTGTAATTCACACCAATCTTTGGGTGACAAACCACGGCTTTTAATAAAATACTTAATAGCCTCGACAGGATCCGTTTCCTTTGAACCGGGAGTAGCATCGAATAGCTTCTCGATTTCTTTGAGAGCTTTTTGGTAATCAGCATCAGTTTTAATTGGCCGAATTTCCATATTACTGCTTCACCACTTCCATCCCATCAATCACTCCCACAATCACCGCCTGCACTGGAATTTCATCATCCCCCAACAGTAGCCGCGCGGAGCCGCCTTCTTTGTTGACCAGCACCAGATCGCCATCGCCGGCATCTACTTTGTCCACCGCGATCATCGAAGTGCCCAACGGAGTGCTGCCGTCGAGATCGACCGGCTGCACCAGCAGCAGTTTGTGTCCCTCGAGGTGAACGTTTTTTTGAGTGGAGACGACGTCTCCCACTACGCGGCAAATTAGCATGATTGATTTTTGCCTAAAATGCGTTTACTGGCTCAGATATTTTTACATCCTCGAAAACAGATTCCTCGCGCCATTTTTTGAGGTAAACTTTCATGATGGGCTGATCTTTTTTTTTGATTCCCTAGAACGTTTTCATGCAACGTCTCTACGGCAATTTGAGCAGATCAAAGCAAGCCTAAATTATTTTCAATTCCTTCGCCACTTTCAGAACATTCGGCAGCGGCTCCTGCCAGAGCCATTCCGGTTTCAGCCAGAAGCCGCGCAGAACGCTTGATTTCACGACTCCTTTTTCAGCCGGTTGTGCAACAAATTTGTTCTTCTCATTTAGAACGTAGATTTGAACCCGCTTGCTGCTGGGATCGATCACCCAGTATTCGCGGATTTTGGCTTTTTCGTATTCGAAGTATTTGTCGCGCCAATCGCGCTCGACGCTGTCGGGGGAAACGATTTCGACCACCAAATCCGGCGCGCCGTCGATTTCGGTTTGAGTGATGGTCACGCTGTTTTCAGCGGCAACAAAGATTAAGTCCGGCACGCGCCGCAATCCGGGACGAATACGAAGTTGGAAATTATCTCCCAATACGGTTCCCAAGTTGTACTTGTCAACAAACATTTGAACGAGAGTAGTTACAAAGGCTGCAATTCTCACGTGTTGAAAAGATGCTGGTGAGTGCACAATAATCCTCCCATCCACAAATTCGGCGCGAACGTCTTCGTCGCACAGATCCAGAAATTCCGCTTCAGTCATAAATTGATCCAGCGGCATGTTCTTGATTTTTTCTGACGTCATTGTTTCCATGATGATCCGTTTGAGCTGCAAAAATTAAATTCTAATCTTCAACTCTTTGGCTACCGCCACCACGTTGGGCGACGGCTCCTGCCAGAGCCATTCCGGTTTCAGCCAGAAGCCGCGCAGAACGTTCGATTTCAGGGCTCCCTTTTCAGCCGGTTGTGCAACAAATTTGCCTTTTGCATTTAAGCAGTACATTTGAAACCGCTTGCTGAGTGGATCGATCACCCAGTATTCGCGGATTTTGGCTTTTTCGTATTCGAAGTATTTGTCGCGCCAATCGCGCTCGACGCTGTCGGGGGAAACGATTTCGACCACCAAATCCGGCGCGCCGTCGATTTCGGTTTTGGTGATCTTGACTTTGTTGTCGTTGGAAATAAAAACCAAATCCGGAACACGCCGCAGGCCGGGGCGAAGCCGTACCTGAAAATTGTCTCCTAATACTCTGCCTAAACTTTGCTTATCGACAAACATTTTTACAAGAGTCACGATAAACGTGCTCAAATCGACATGGTCTAATGATGCTGGTGAGTGCACAATAATCCTCCCATCCACAAATTCCGCGCGCAGGTCTTCGTCGCAGATATCCAGAAACTCCGCTTCGGTCATTTGATCCCGCGGTATTTTCTTGAGTCTTTCTTGGGTGACGATTTCCATGATTATCTCTTTCGGACAGCCTTTTTTTCGAAAATATAGTAGGATTTTGCAAAGATTAATGCAACAGATTTTTGGCGCTAAACAGCCTGGGACGCGGCGCGAACGGCGGCGAAAAAGTCCGCCAATTTCGACTCGTCCAATTTGCCGGCGGTGCGTACACCGCTGCAGATGTCCAGGCCGAACGGGCTTACCTGTCGAATGGCCTCGGCGACGTTTTCGGGTTTGAGGCCGCCGGCGAGGTAAAGGGGGATGGGGATGCGTGCGCGGATTTGTTTGCTGAGGTGCCAGTCGTGGACGCGGCCTGTGCCGCCCAACTCTTTGACTTTGAGGGCGGGGTTGCCGGAGTCCAGTAAAATCGCGTCCACCTGCGGGGCGACGGCCACGGCCTCCGCCACCGATTCCTCGCCGGTGACGTGAATGACCTGCACGATTTTGATGCCGGGCAGGGCGCGGCGCAGGTCGCCGTAGCTGCCGCGTTCCAGACGATCCACCAGTTGCAGAGTGTTCACTCGGCAGCGGCGCTGCTGCGCGATGATGGACTCGGCGTCCTGCCGGCTGGTGAGCAGAAACGTGGCCACGCCCGGCGGAACGGCGGCAGCGATTTCAGTAATCATTTCCTCGGAAATCACGCCCGGGCCGCTGGGCATTTCCGAAACCAGTCCCAGCGCTGACGCGCCGTGCCGGATGGCCAGCCAGGCTTCTTCCACGCTTTGGATGCAGCAGATTTTGACGCGCGGGGTGGGATTCATTAGCCAGAGTTAGATTTATAAATTCACTGGATTAATAGATTGATGGATCACTGGATTTTTATCAATCCATCAATCCACTACTCCATTCATCCGCTTTGTAAGAAAGAATAATAATTATCGAGATTATGCCATAGATAGTTTATTCAAGTCAGATCTTGATCTTCAATTCCTTTGCCACCGCCAGCTCGTCAGGAAGGGGTTCCTGCCAAAACCACTCCGCCTTCAGCCAAAAACCCGGCAGCACTTGCGACTTTACCACACCTTTGGTTTTCGGCTGAGCTTCGTATTTACCCTTTTCGTTCAAACAGTAGATTTCAAATCGGCGATTGCCGTGATCGAGAACCCAATATTCTTTGACGCCCGCTATCTCGTATTCAAAAAACTTGTCTCGCCAGTCGCGTTCCACGCTATCCGGGGAAACGATCTCAACAACCAAATCCGGCGCGCCATCGACTTGGGTTTCGGTAATCGTAACGGTGTTGTTACTGGCGATGAACATCAGGTCCGGAACGCGCCGCAGGCCAGGACGCAGCCGAACTTGAAAATTGTTACCTATTACTCTTCCAAGTTTATGCTTCCTTACAAACAACTTCACCAGAGTGTAAACAAAACCACTTAAGTCCACATGAATTAATGATGCTGGTGAATGCACGATAATCCTCCCATCAATAAATTCCGCGCGCACATCCTCGTCGCAAATCTCTAAAAATTCCTCTTCGGTCACCAGGACTTTTTTTTCGGACTTTTCTTTTGCCATTGTTTCCATAACAGATTCTCACAAATTTACTTGTGGAAATGGTACGAGTTTTCGCTAAATTTTTCAAGCCATTTTTCTGTGGAAACAAACAGGCCGCTTCGAGTAACTTGAAGCGGCCTGTTGTGATCGCGCAAATTTGGCGGTTGTTCGGCTCTACCGCTCGCGAATCTCGATGCTGCCGCCGGAGGTGCGAAGGGTGATCAACGCTCCGCCGCCGTTGAGTTTGCCGCGCAAATCGCTTTTGTCGATGACGCCGCGAACTATAATGGGTAGATCGGCGTAAACGCGGCCGCCGGAGGTGGAGGCGTCGATATCGGCTTTGAAATCGGGAGGAATCTCCAAGCGGATGCTGCCGCCGGAGGTTTCGAGATCCGCCGGCGCATTGATCTGCTTGAGCAAGCGGGCGGTAATCGAGCCGCCGGAAGTTTTAGCAATTAGATTTCCGCTGACGTTTTGCAGCCGCAGACTGCCGCCGGAGGTGCGCGCCTGCAGATCGCCGTTGACGCCTTCCACTGTGATCGAGCCACCAGAGGTTTTGGCGTCGGCGGAGCCGTCGATTTCTCCGAGGGTGATGCCGCCGCCGGCGGTGTGCGCCACGGTTTCGCCTTTGGCGCCGGCAATCGAGATGCTGCCGCCCGAAGTGTGCGCCGAAACCGGACCGCCGATGCGCCCCGTAGTGATGCTGCCGCCAGAGGTTTGCAACTTAACTTCGCCCTTGAGATCGCCGACGTCGATGCTGCCGCCGGCGGTTTCAACATCGAGGTTGTACTGCTGCGGGACGAGAATATCGAAGTGCACCTTCAAGCGATCGCTGTGCCACGACCATTCGTGCGGCCACTCGCCGCGAATGTCCACATCGCTGCCGCGCTGCTCGAAGCTGATCTCAAACTCGTCCAACCACTCTTTGGCGCGCTCGCGATTGCGGGTGTCGGCCTCCAGCATCACATCGACCTTCACTTCCTCGGCGGCGTGCGCGCGAATTGTCACCGAGCCGCGATCGGTTTTTAGAAACAGTGTCCCGCCTTTTTGAACTTGAAAACTTTTTTCGATTCGCCGCTCAAAATCTTGGACGGCGTTGGCGTTGGCAGCCAACCAAAAAATGGTCGCAAATGGCAGCCATACTTTTTTCGTTTTCATTTTTTCAGTCCCTACTTTTTCAGCAATTTTTTAATGTGAATGTCGCCGTCGGTGGTGTACAGCTCGATGAAATCGCCGCCGCCGTTGATGTCGCCTTCGCCGCGGATAAATTTGCGGCTGCGCCAGCGCCGGCTTTCGCCACTGCTGGACTCCGATGAGCTGGTGAGCGGAAAATCGGAATAGATATTGTAGTCTTCCCAGCGGTCGGTGATTTCAATTTCGGCGCGAATGGAGGCCGGCATTTTTTCCGGAATGTAGAGGGTAATTTCGCCGCCGGCGGTGCGCAAACTGGTGCGGTGATCCACCTTAAAATCGGTCAGCGTAATCTCAACCGTGATATCGCCGCCGGCGGTTTTGGCATAGACGCCGCCCTTCACATCCAACAATTCAATTTCGCCGCCGGAAGTGGAAATTTCCGCGCCGCCCTGAATGCCGCGGCCCACAATATCGCCGCCGGAAGTGGAGGCTTGCAGCGTGCCACCGATATTGCGCAACTGGATGTCGCCGCCGGAGGTGTGCACTTCCGCCGCGCCTTTGGTATTGGAAATTTCAATATCGCCGCCGGAGGTGTGCGCCTCCACCGCGCCGCCGGCATCGCTGATGAAAATGTCGCCGCCGGAAGTGTGAATGACGGCGCGGTCCCGCGAGCCGCGCAGAGTGATGTCGCCGCCGGAGGTTTTGGCAATCAGCGGCCCGCCGATGTCCTCCAAATCCAAATCGCCGCCGGAGGTGGAGACGCTGGTGCGCTGCTTCGAGTTGATGACTTCGATATCGCCGCCGGAGGTTTTCGCGTCCACCGGGCCATCGATATCATTCAAACGAATTTCGCCGCCGGAAGTCATCAGGTCAACTTTGCCGGTTAGATGTCCAACATTCACATCGCCGCCGCGGGTTCGAATATCAACATTAAAATTTTTGGGGACGGTTACCACGTAGTCGCTTTCCATCCAATCGCGATCGTAATAATCGCCGCCAATTTCAATCACGTCTCCGCGTTGGGAATAACCGGAGCGGGATTTTTCCAGAATCTCTTTTGCCTCGCGCTCAGAGCGAGCATCAATTTTTTTGTATTCTTTAACCAGCACTTCGTTTTTATCCCAGCTCTGCACATCCACGTTGCCGCGGATGTCGTAAATTCGCAGCGTGCCGCCGGGCCTGGCGGTAAAATTTTTGGTTACCTCGGCGATGTAATATCGCCCCTTTTTGGTCAGCTCCTGTGAATGGCTTTCATCATTCAATATTATCAACACGAACAAGCTCGCAGCCCAAACCAGCCATGTTCTTTCAAGCTTCTTCATCATGCTATTCTCCTTTAAAATCTATTTCTCTATTTTTGGATTTTCCAGTCGCTCCAGAGCGCTGGAGGTTTTTAAGCGAATAAAGTCGTTCTCGTCGTCTTTGGCCACGTCTTGAAAAACCGGCAGCACGTCTGCTTCTTCCTTCACCTGACTCAGCGCCTCCACGGCCACGATACGAATGGAAGGATTGGGATCTTTTATCAAAATTCGAATGAAGGCTTTTTTGATGACGTCATTCATTGGCAGCGAGCGCAGCGCCTGAGCCGCGCGCAAGCGGACGCCATCGACGGTGTCGTTTTCGAGCGCGTGAATCAGCGCGTTCTCCAACTCCGCGTCCGACGAGGTTTGGCTGCTGACGGCTTTCACCGCCGCCAGCCGTCGCCCCGGATTGCCCTCGGTGCGAATGGCGTAAGCCAGCAAATTGCGAATGGGTTCATCATCCGCTTTGCCCTGCACCAGCACATCGCTGATGCTTTTGTATTTGATGGTGACGTTGCCGGTTTGCGGATCATATTCAATCAGATCGATGTTGCTGATGAAAGGGGAAGCGGCCTCCGGCGACTGGATGCCGGCGGCCGGCGCCGAAACCGTCGGGCGCGCCGCCGACGGCGCCCACACAAGTTTGCCAGCCATTACACCGATCGCCAACAACGCGGCGGCGCCCGCCAGTTGCCACGCCGGCTTTGCATTGGAGATGAAATCGGAAAGCCGCTGCCACCAGGGATCGCGCAAGCGCGCCAGTTTCTCCTGACGCAGACGATCACGCAATTGCGCCCGCGCTTGAGTTAGCACCTGTTCAGAAGGCTGCATCACAATTTTGCGATCCAGCGCCTCGTGCAAAAGCCGCGTCTCCTCGAACCGCTGCCGGCACAGCTCGCAATCCTCGAGGTGCGCCTCCATCTGCTGTTTCTCGATCGCGCTCAGCTCATCGTAAAAATAGAGCGGGATCAGTTTTTCAATGTGTTTGCTTTTTTTCATGGGTCCTTTTATTTAGAGCTTGATTAAGTTTGATCCTATTGCCCTGTCATCCCGAACCCCGACGTTTTTCCGCAAAAGCGGATCGGCTCTGCCGATTGGCGGAGTGAGGAATCTGTTAATAATCAAATCCCCGTCAAATTAGATTTGACTCCAATGTGTTAAATTTTTGAATATTCCCTCAGCAAACTTTGCATTTTCTGCGTGGCTCGGAAAAGATAATTTTTGACGGTGCCTTCCGAGCACTTGAGAATGTTCGCAATCTCCTGAAGCTTCATGCCCTGATAATGCCGCAGCACAAACACCGTCTTCTGTTTGGGCGATAACTGCGCGACGGCGTGTTCGATTTTCACCGACAGCTCCTGGTTGAGCATCGAATCTTCGGGACTGATTTCTGTGCCCTTGAGGGTCGCGCTCCAGGTGGCCTCGCCATTTTCGTTTTCGCCGTTCAGAGAAAAAAAATTTGCTCGCCGTTTCTTTCTGTTGAAGTTGATGCAATAGTTCACCACCACGCGATAGAGCCAGGTGGAAAACTGGCTGCGAAATTGAAAGCGTTTCAAATTGCGAAACACCCGCACGAACACTTCCTGATAAATGTCCTGCGCGTCCTGCACGTCATGCACCAGACTGAACGCTAATTGCATCACCTGTTGGTCGTACCGTCGAACCAGTGCCTCAAATGCCACGATGCTGCCCGATTGTGCTTCTTTGATCAGCGTTTCTTCGCGTTCCATTTGCAATTGCATTCAGTCAATTAGACCACTGAGATTCGTTTTGGTTGGCAAAAACCGCTTGCATATTGGGCAATAAATTTGGAAATTAGCCGCCGTGAGTTGGGACGCAGATGATCGCAGATTCACGCTGATTTCTCTGGGACACCATTTTCAAAAATATTTGCAGGCTCGTATCATCAATCAGATGACCCCATCCTAACCTTCCCTCCTGTCTGCGGCAGGCAGGTAACAGGGGAAGGGATTCGGTTCCCTCTCCTTATAGGAGAGGGTTTCCGCCAAAGCGGATCCGCTTCGCGGAAGGGTGAGGTCTAAGGAACCTGTACAAGTGAAATGGAGCTCTAAATTGTCTCACATTGTAATAATCAGCGTTTATCTGCGCAATCAGCGTCCAAATAGTTGCTTGAAATTATACGCAAAAACTTCATCCATGTCAAACTTCATCGCTATTGCCGGCAACATCGGGGTGGGAAAAACCAGCCTCAGCAAAGTGCTGGAGGAACGCTTCGGCTGGAAGGTGTTTTACGAGCCGGAAGTTCACAATCCATACTTAGCGGATTTTTATCAGGACATGCAGCGCTGGGCGTTTCATTCGCAAATCTTTTTTCTCACCGAGCGCTTCAAAAGTCACTTGCAAATTCAGAAAAGCAAAGTTGTGTGCGTGCAGGATCGCACCATTTACGAAGACGCCGAAATCTTCGCCGAGAATTTATTTCAGCGGGAATTGATGTCAGCCCGGGATTACGAATCCTACCGCAGCCTGTACGAGGGCATGGTGCAGGCGTTGAAAAAGCCGGCACTGGTGGTCTATCTCAAAGCCTCCACCTGGACGCTGCTCAGCCGCATCCGCAAACGCGGCCGTAGCTACGAAAAAAACATCGACCGCGAATACTTAGCGCAGTTGAACATCAACTACGACCGCTGGATTAAACGCATCTCAGAAAGCTGGAACGTGCTGGTGGTGGATACAGATGATTATGACATGAACGAGGACGCGAAGTGGTTGGAGGGGATTTTGGGAGAGATACAACAACGACTTTGACCCTGAAACGGCCGGCGTGTCATTCAGGAGAATCTTTTAAGACTGAAGTTGACCGCAGAAGTGCCACGCACTTTAAAAGTGCGTGGCACTTAAGATTTTACCCCACCTTATTAAAAAACAGCGGATACGAAACCGTCACCGTGCCCTCGTCGATGGGCGGGTATTTCCACTTGCGGACGAAATTCAAAATCTCCCGTTCAAACTCCGGGTTGCCAACGTCGGAAGACGTAACCTGGGCGCGGCTCACCGAACCGTCCGCTTCGATGGTCACCTCCACCACAACTTTACCGCGCAGCTCGGGATTCTTTCTCAAATATTTGTTGTAAATGTACGTCAGCCGTCCGGTGTACGAAAGCATCACCCCGCGCACCGACTCCTCGGAGCGTTTGCCCAGCCCGCCGCCGGTGCCGCGCATGCCGCCGATTTGATCGAGCTGAATTTGCCCCTTCTCCCCCAGCGCCACCGACTCCACTTGATTCACATCCTGCAAAATATCATCGATGCCGCCGCCCAGTGGATTCGTTCCCACCAGCACATCGGGATCGATATCGCCGCCGTTGGATGAGCTGCGCCCCACTTGCAGATTGGCGTTGGACATCACGGCGTCCAACTCTTTCACCAAGCCCTTGTCCAGCAGCAAATCCGTCAACGAGCTGGATTGATTGCTGCCGCCGATTCCCGTCAACAAACCTAGCACGCCCTGCGCTTCCGGCCGCGTCTCCCGGCTGCCAAAATCGTCGCGATTGCGTTTCGCCGCTTCTTCACCGCCTGTTTCCTCCTCTTCACTGGCGGCGCCGGCCAGACCGCGGCGCCCGCTTTCCAGCGCCAGCTCGGCCTGACTCTTCACAATAAATTTTGCAAAGCGCTCCGGCACGTTGACGGTTTTCAATTTCTGCGTTGGGTCAATTTTAAATTGGCTCATGTAGTTCAGCAAAAATCCGTGCACAACAAACGTCGCCAGCAGGATGAGCTTAAATTGCCAGTCGCGCGTCAGACCTTTCAGAGTGGTGTAGGTCCACGAGTAGCCTTTGAAATGGCGCAGCTCCGCCAGCAGCGGATCCTCGGCGTCCGCGCCGACGAATTGAAAGGTGATCTTCGCGTCGCCGGCGACAAGATAGCCCTTTTTATCCGGCGTGAGCGGATAAAAGTAACTCTCATCTTTTCGGGGAAGAAGGTTGTGGCGCACGAGGTCTTTGAATTGCAAGCGCGACTCGCCGGCCGCAACTTCGCCGTTCATAAATTTCTGGTAGCGAAGTTGGTAGTGGTCGTTCTTTTTTTCGAACAACGTCAGCCGCGCCGGGTACTCGTCGCCGTAAATGGTGAGATCGTTGTGCGGATCCTTGCCGATGGTAAAGTTGTCGCCGTGGTTCAATCGAACTTGTGTGACTTTGCCGGCCTGTTCAATGGTCAAAAAAAGTTGTTTGCGGAGTTTGGCCATCAAACGTTATCCTGCTGGTTCACCGCCAACATCATATTGTTGAAACCCACCTGCCCACAGGTGAACATGATTTTTTTCAAAATTTCAAATGGAATCTCGCGATCGCCCTGAATGATGATGGCGCCTTTGAATCCCATTTTTGCATCCAACTTGCCGAGATTTTCGGAGAACTGGCGAATTTGCTGCAACTGCTGGCTGAGCTTGTCGATGGCGATCTGCGGCTGCGTTCGCACGGTTTCTATCGTTTCGATGGGCGCGCCGTCGAGAATGATCCACTCGTTGGTCACCACCAAAATCGGCGCGGGCCGCGGCGGCGTTTTGGCGGTGGACTCCGGCAATTTCAAATCGCGCGACACCGTCAGCAGCTCGCCCTCGGCGGAAAAACTCTGCAAAAGAAAAAACAGCAGAATCGTGAACATGTCGATCATCGAGGTCAGGCGCAGCGTGATGCTGGTGTACGGCCGCCGTTTTTTCGGCCGCACGTAAAAGACCTGATCGTCGTCTTTGTCAAAATTAAAGTACATCGTAATTATCCTGATATCGAAATATTCGGAAAGCCGTTTTCGCGGCAGCGATCCATCACTTTGATAATGGTCTCGTATTTGATGGCGGCCTGCGGCGCGATGATGATGTCTTCGGTTTCCTGATGCAGTTGCTTCACTTCCTGCAGCCGCTGCACTAACGTTTGAAAATCAAAATTTTCATTTTGGTTGATGATGAATGGAAATTTCGCGCCCGGCGTTTTCAGCTCGAAGCCGTTCTCGTTGATGGCGAGAATCGTCAGCACCGCTTTCTTCTGCTGCGCTGGATCGCTCGCCGGCGTGTCGGCGCTGGGCAGCGAAAATTCCTGCACCGCAATTTGCACGAACACCGCGGTGAGCAGCATGAACGGAATCAAAATTAAAAACACGTTCATCACCGGGGTGATGTTGAGATCGTTCTCATGGTCACCGCGATCTTTTCCAAGCGCTTTTTTGAGATCCATGTTTAACCTTTAACTATCATAAACTATTTATTAGCGAATGAGGGCATCACTCGGCTAAGATTGATTAAATGCGAAGGATTAATGGATTGTTGGATTAGTGGGATTAATGCTGTCGGTTTTAATGATCCATTAATCCCTGCCTGCAGCAGGCAGGCAAACTCCATTACTCCACGATTAAAAACTGAGACTTTCATTGTGATAGAAATTTCCGCGACTACAAATTTGTGAATTATTCAAGTCAATTTTTTGGTTTGATGATGCGCTGGTAAATGCGCGAAATGTTCTCGTTGATTTCGTCGATGAGCGTGTTGGTTTTCGACTGCAAATAGGAATGAAAAACCATGCACGGAATCGCCGCGATGATCCCGAACGCCGTGGTGTACATGGCCACGGAAATGCCGCCGGACAGCAGCTCCGCCTTTGACGCGGAATCCGCCGCGGCCACCGCCTGAAACGATTGAATCAAACCGAAGATCGTGCCCAGCAGTCCCAACAGCGTGGCCACGTTGGCGATCATCGCCAGATAGTGAGTGCGCTTCTCCAGTTTGGGAATTTCGGTCATCGCCGCCAGCTCGAACGCATTTTGCACTTCCTTCGGACTTTTGCCGAACTCGCGCAGGCCGGCGCGGGCGATCTGCGGCAGCGCGGCTTTCGACAGGTTGCACAGCTCGATGGCGGCGGAGACGCTGCCCTGCTGGATCAGTTCGATAATTTTGTTGACGAACCGCGTGGTGTCGATGCGGTTTTTCACCGTTACCACGATGATGCGATCGACGATAATGGCGAGGCCGACAATCAGCGCCGCCAAAATCACATACATGAACGCTCCCCCGCTTTGAAACGCTTGATTGATGTACTCCAAGTTAAAACACCTCCTGCATGATTAGATTTTATTTTATTTCAGCGTCACGCATTTAATAATAACGAATATCGAACACCTAATATCGAATGCCGAAGGATCGACAACTCGCAATTCATCATTCCTTGTTCGACATTCGGCTTGTTCCACGACCTCCCCCTACCCCCCTCCTTTGTAAGGAGGAGGAACGAGCGCTCGTCTGCGATATTCCTCTTTGTCGATGAAACGAAAAATCTCTTTGAAGAACGAACGATCGAGGTGGATGTCGTCCACTGCGGGATCGTTGCCCGGCAAAATGAACACCGTCTGCGGCCGTTCGATGCGGCCTAAGATTTCGATCTTGTCCAAAAAGATTTTGACGTCGGATTTCTTTTTGTCCAGATTGGCGTCGTCTTCGGCGCGGGTGGTGTCGCGCGGCGCGGATTTAGTTTCTTGACTGAGTGCCGCCGTGCTTCCCAAAAAGAGCAAGAATAATAGCAACGCGGTTATTTTGAATTTTGCCATTTGCATTGTGATTTTTTTTCAAGACTATTTTAAAGATCCGGCATAACTGTCATTGCCTGCCTGCAGCAGGCAGGCGAGAAGCCCACACGGATTCTGAAATTCTAAAATTAGGTTGCGGACGACGAAGCAATCTCACGCCTGCTCATTAGGAGATTGCTTCGCTCCCTACGGGTCGCTCGCAATGACAATCACAGAAGGGTTGTAGGGGCGATTCATGAATCGCCCCTACGGGTACCTTGCTTATGAGCCCGGCGGGCGGCTGGCGTCGGCGGTGTCCAAGCCCAACTCCGAGATGAGCGCCTCCACCCGTTTCCTCGTCTCGGTGATCCACTGATTTTCGATGTTGTATTCCGCCGCCTGTTTGAGGTTGTTTTGATAGGTGCTGAGCGCCTTCTCTTTCAGCGGCAGCACGCTCTGCCACAATTTTTCATTGTACTGATCGAGAGCGGCGCCGGCCAAATTGGCCGGCCGCGGCGACTCCAGCAGGGCATCCGCAAAATCCTCAAACGTCACACCGATTTTGTACGACGCCGCCGTGCTCCAATCCGCCACCTGATACTTTGCCGCGGCGGTGTAAGTTTTGATCACCTCTTCGAATTTCGCGCGCTTGCGTTTGAGACTGCGCTCCAACGGCGGCGCAAGCTGAATCTTTTGAAATTCAAGGTGAACGATTTCGCCAATTAAAAACTGCGCGTTGGCCGGCACGTAGCGCTCGGCTTCGAGGTTTTTTGCCGCCAGTTGTTCATACGTGCGAATGACGGCCTCCAGCTCCCGGCGGGCGCTTTCGTACTGTTTTTGATTGAAAGCGATTTCCCCTTTGCGAAACGCCGCTTCTAAATAACGATCGGGATCATCGTCTCTAAATTTTCGAATGTACTCGTCGTAATAACCGCGAGCGCGATCAAATTGGTTGAGACTCTCAAGATTTCTGGCGGCAAAAAACAAACTTTTCGCAGCCAACTCGGAAGCCGGCGCAGATTCATACAACGCCAGATAATTTTCCGCGGCGCGCTTCCAGTCTCCCAACTCCTCGCTCAAAAACGCCGCTTTAAAAAAGGATTTGTCCCGTTGCTGAGATTCCGGAAACCGCTTCGGGATCATCTCATAAAGCGCGACGGCTTTGGACTTGTCGTTTTTGATTTCATACATGCGCGCGGATTCCCACAGCGCCCGTTCCGCCACGTCGGGATCGGAAACCACCGTGGCCACGATTTCAAATTCGGCGGCGGCGCGGGCGCTATCGCCGTTGGCCAACATCGTCTCCGCCGCTTTGAAGCGCGTGGTGGCAATCAGCTTGTTCGCCCGCTCCACGTGGCGCGTGGAGTCCGGAAATTCGCGCGTCACTTTCAAAAACCAATCTTCCGCTTCTTTGAATTTATTTTGCTTAAAATCGCACTGGCCGGCCATGGTGTAAGCCAGCGGCAAAAAGCGGCTGGCTGCTGGAAGGTTTATCACTTTCAAATAGGCGTCGTGCGCCAAACTATATTCTTCGAGGCCAAAGAGCAGCTCGGCGTATTTCATCAGAATTTCTGGAAGCCGGGCGCTGCTGTTGTGATAAACCACAAAGTCGTTGCAGGCCTGCAGCAACTGCGCCTGAGTGGGATTTAGCGCCTGCAGAATTTCCACTTTTGTGCCGCTTTTCCCCAAAAAATTGAAAAGGAAAAACGCCGTGGAATCCACCGCGCCGTCGTTCATCAGCAACTGGTTGTACGCCAGCACGCGGTTGTAGGCCGCTTGCTCGCGGTATTCGGACTCGGGGTAGTGCAGCGCCAGATCAAAATAGGCTTCGGCGGCTTCGGCTAACTTTCCCATTTCATAAAAACACTCGGCGAGATAAAATTGCACTTTGCCGCTGCGGGGATTCTTGGGAAAGGTGTCGAGGTAATTGCGGTAGCGGCTGATGGCTAACCCGTAGTACAAATCGGATTTCATTTCCCGGGCTTTGGCCTGGGCGTCGGCGCCGAGGGTGTACAAATAATCATCGACCACGGCGAGAATCTCGTCGCGCGCGGGCCCGGGCGGCACCTGTTTCATCCACGCGCTTTTGGGTCCATATTGATTGGCGAATTTCACGCGCTCTTCATCGGCGCGGGGTTTCTCGCCGGCGAGCTCATAATTTTCCACGATCTGTTGGTGGTATTTTGGCGCGTCCAGTTTATTGGGGTAAAACTCAATCAGCACGTGCAGCGCTTCGATGGCGTCGGCGTAAAAATTGCGCTGCTTGTAAATTTCGGCCATGTGCTCCAAAACCGTGACCGTGTAGTCTTTATCTTTGCGGTCTTTTAAAAATTCCCGCGCTTTCAGGGGGCCGCCATATTCCGCAAAACAGATGGCCACGTACTCGATGGCCTCGCGCCGCAGATCGGTTTTGGTTTTGCCCAAGTATTCGGTGTCGGCCTGCTCCAGCAAATGGATATCTTCGATCAAATAGATGAACGTGCTGATGGCCTGCGTGTAGTTGTCCGTGTTGTAATACGACCAGCCCAATTTGTAGAGCGCCATGCCGAAGAACGGGCTGTCCCAGCTTTCCAGCAAACGGCTGTAGTACTCGACGGCTTGGTGGTACTCCTTTTTGTCGAAATAAAATTCGCCGAGGCGGAAATTGGATTCTTCCAAAAACTGCTTGTCGTGAGTTTCGGTGGAGAGGATTTGCAGATACTCCGCCGCCTTTTCCAGATTCCCTTCTTCAAGATTGCACAGCGCGATGCGGTAGAGCAGCTTCTCGCGGAACGGCGCGGTGGGAAATTTCTCCAACAATTTGTAGGCGGTGTCGAGGGCGTCGCGGTAACTTATTTTGGGCGGGACGGGTTCGCTCGAAATCAGCTTCTGCTCAAATTTCTGTTCTTCCACTTCGTACAAAAGCATCTCACGTTGAAACCGAAGATCCGCGCGTTTCACGTACAACTCCACCAGCTGAAACATCAAATTGGGGACGAACTCGCTTTGGGGATATTTTGCCAGCAGCGCCTCGGTTTCGGTGATGGCCTCGGTCAGAGTTTGGATTTTTTTGATGTCTTCGCCGGGAGGCGTTTGCGCACGCAGCATCGGCACTGCTGTGATCAAAAGAGCGGTGCAAATGGCCGCCAGCAACGAAATTCGCCGCGTGGTTGGAAAAGTAAATGTTAATTTCAAGCGCCGCGAGAAATCATACCCCCATAAATCCCCCCTCAAGGCGGGACTAAGTGAGGGCGTTCCAGATTTTTCACCCCGGCAAACAACCCCCTGCCCCTCTTTGGCAAGTGGGAAACGGCGGGGGGGCGAAATGATCATTTTCAAATCTTCTTGCATCTATCGAATCCCAATTCCTTTGAGATAAAGCGCGCGCACGCGGCCGTATTCGGCGTACGAGCGCCACTTTTTCTGCACCTCGGATTTTTCAAGTTTGGCGCGCAGCTCCGCAATCGCGTGGGAGACCCGCTGCACTTTTTTCTCGTGCTCCTGCACCTGCTTAAGTAACTCCTCGCGCAATGCCCGCGCTTTCTGGAACCGCGCCGCCAGCGTGGAGTCGCTCAACCCATTGGCGGGCTGAACCCCGAGGTCGGCAACCAATCGGTTTTGCCATTCAGCGAACTCTTTTTTCAACACCGCCCATTCATTTTCCTTCTGCGCCAGACTGTCCTTCGTTTGCTGCATCAACGAGGCGTATTCTTCAGCGTCCGGCGTGGCGTCGATGATTTTGTTATACTCGCGAATCGCGAAATCGTGATAGCCAAGGCGCAAATAACAGTGTCCTAAAACAAAATACGCTTCTTCCAGCTCTTGAAATTGCGGATAGGTTTCAACCAGTTTGCTTAGCGCCGAAATCGCGCGCTGGTAATCCTGCAATTTGAACGCGGCCCAGCCGAGGGTCAGCAGGGCTTTGGGGTAATCAAAAAAATCAAGCGAAATCTCCGCAAGATATTTGATGGCCGTCTTGAAACTGGACAACTCAAAGTAGATGAACCCCAGCGTCAAACGCGCTGAGTTGACCACGTCCCGCAGCTCGCGAGATTTGGTGGAAGCTTTGCTGACCTCGATAAAGCTGGCGATGGCGCGGCGAACATTTTTTTTTTAAGATCGCTCAACGCGGCCGTGTATAATGCAAACGGATAAACCTCGCTGCCGCGGCGAATGTGTTTAATGGTGTTGAAAACAAACGTATGATTGCCAAGCTGGTAATTCGCCTGAATGGCGTAATAACGGGCTTCGTCGATAATGGAATTTGAAGCGTAGTGCGATTCCAGCGCCGTGTAGAATTTTAAGCTTTGCTGGTATTCGCCTTTGTGATAAGAAATTTTTTGCAAACCGAGAATGGCATCGGGAACCAGCGGGCTTTTCAAAACCGACTTTAGCAAATGGCGGTACACCTGATCCGCGGCCTCGAAATATTCCAGCTCGTAAAGCGCGCCGGCCAGCAAGTTAGCCGCTTGATCAAACTTCACGAAATCGGGGTAGGCATCGATCAACGCTAGAAAATCCAGCGCGCCGTCGCGGTAATTACGTTTCGCCGCTTCGTCCAAGATTTTTTCCGCCGCGCGCTGCTGCTTTTCGGCCAACTCCTTTTCGGATTCTTGCGCCGTCACTTCCACTGCGGCCAACAGCGCCAGCGCCGTGAGGGTTATTTTTAAGATTGTGATATTTCGCATAAAACTTTTGTGAAGATAGTCAAATCTCAGTTATCAGATTGTGGATCAATGGATCAATGGATCAATGGATCATTAATCCAGCACTCCACTACTCCAACACTCCAGCCAAAGAGGCCTCGTCGATCCTTCAATTATTCTCCGGCTTTTTCTTCTCTTCTTCCAACTTCTTTTTCATCTCTTCGAGTTCTTTGTCGGCCTGCTCGCGCTTCTTTTTAATCTCTTCGAGAATTTTGCTTTCTTCTTTGGGGTTTACTTTCGCCGCCGTCGTCAGGGGCTTGCCGTAAACGCGCGCCGTGTTGATTTGATAGGAAAATCCCGCGAAGATTTTCCAATTGGCGTATTCATGAATCAGCGGGTGCGGCGGAGGATTGAGGTTGCGGCTCAAACCGACGTCCATTCCCACATCCATCGTGGTGCGAAACGGCCCGCGAAACTTAAAGCCGTAGGTGACGCGCATGGAATTATCCTTAAAATCCACAGCCGGGTTATTAAAAAAGATTTCGCCGCTGTACTCGGTGTACATAATAAATGGATGAATGGGGATTTTCAAACCAAATCCCAGCAGAAGCTGGTCGGTGATCTCATCCGAGAAAAGTGTGGTGAGGTTGTGATCGAGGTAGCCGAGATTGGCGTAAATTTTCAAGGGGTAGCGTCCATCGAGGCTCAGGGTCATCATCGCCATGGCGCCCCAGCTTATTTTTCCCGAGGAGTACGGTTCGAACGGCACGTTGTGGCTGCGCGCCGTGGGCAAAATAACAAAGCCGCGCAGACCGGTCGCAACCGAGGTCGTCGAAATCGGCGTCCGCCATTTGACGCCCAATTCGGCGTCGCCGGGGGCGCTGAAACTGTGAACCTGATCCTCCTGATAGGGAACGAGCTTTGCGGTCAACTCCAGATTGTGGGTGAGGCCGTACGTCAGGCCTAATTGCAGGGTGTGGTCGTTGCCGTAACCGCGGCTGTCGGTTGCTTGCAGAAACGTCTGGTAAAACGAGTTTACGAAGATCGACCCGCGTTGAACGGTTTCGGCGGAAAACACTCGAAATATTCCCCGGCCGCCGGACGAAGTGGTCTGCGCTGAAAGCTGAAAGGCGCAAGCTAAAAAGCCCAAAAGCAAAAAATATCTGAACGACGTCGTACTCATTTCTCAATGCGGTTTAGCACCGCGGCCATGCTCGAACGATGAAAATTATTGCGGTAGTTTAAACTCGGCAAATGGTTTGAATTGCTCTTCAATCTTCCTGCCCAACTGGTAGGTGAGGCACGCCAGCGCAACTCCGGCGATGGCATCCACGGCGTAGTGATACTGCATATAAACCACGGAAAAACTCAGCGACAAAATCAGCGGCGCAAACGCCCAGCCCAGAGACTTGCGAAATTTAAAAACAAAGAACCAGGAAATCCACATCGCGGCCACGTGCGAGCTGGGAAACGCCGCTCCGGATATTCTGGCGGTGTTTTGAATGCCGTGCACCATGCGGTCAAAAATCCATCCCAAATCCCGTTGGATGTGCAAATGCGCCAGGGTCTCGTGCGGCCCGCGGGCGCCCAGAAATAGAAACAGAAAATAGCAGGTGTACATGGTAAACGCCAGATTAAAGACGTACGAATGATACAACCGGCGATCCTTCTGAAGATATAACATTATACCGACAAAGGGGATAAAAACGTAATACGACCAGTAAGAAAACGCCATCAGTTCCGAGAACCACGGCGACGAAAATTTTTGCAGCCAGACGGTGGGGTGATTGCCGAACAAAAACAGATCCCATTCGATCAACGGCTGTTCCAGCCAAAACGGAAAAAATATATTGACGATGAGACTGACTTCTTTAAACATAAACGTGAAGAGAAAAAACGGGTAGGCGTCCCGAAAAAAAATGACCACTTTGGAGGGGGAGGTTTCGGCCAATCGGATCACATAGACCAGAAAGAGGGCAACGGCGACGTGCGCCAAAATCAGCAGCGGCCAGTAAGCCACGCCGCGATGGAAAAACAAAAGCAGCCCGCCCACCACTCCTAAGTAAATGAACGTGGCGTAATCCATTAGCCGCAGGTTCGCTTTCAGCTCGAAAGCCGGCGGCCGCCGAGTTTCGAGAGTTTCGCGTTTGGGGATTCGTTTTGTTTCTTCAATTATCATGCAATCCTTCCAATTCTGCACGGTGATTTTCCAAAAAATTGAACGGCAGTTTACAAAAAGATCGCCTAAAAAGCAAGTTGATTTACGAGGCCTCATGGAACTGCCGAAAACACTGGTAGCCAAACACCTGTGCGGCTTTTGATTGATCCGGCGCGCCGTACCAGGTGGTCAGGCCGGCTTCTTCCGCCTTCCAGCGGCAGTCCCAGTTGAATTTAATTTTTTTATTCGAGGGGCTAAAGCTCAATTCGCCGTGAAAGGTAGAACAGGTGGAGACGCCGCGAATGGCTACGCTGGAAATGGTTTCGTTGGGATAGCTTTCAAGCAGCTTCAAAATGACTCTCAGAATTTTGATTTTGGGCGCTCCGGCAGAATATTGTATGAGCTCCGATTCCTCTCCCCTGGCAAATTTCTGTACAGCCTGTTTAAAAGCGTCCACTGCGCGGCTGTTGCGTAACAACTGCTTAAGCTGGTCATCGTGCATATTTTACCATCCGTATCGCAAAGTTCAAATATCGTCAGCTTTAACGTCAAAGAAAAAAACGAAGCATTCCATTGCGGGCAAATTTGACGCCAGCCCAGCGGGTTATAACGATTTTTCCGTGCGGCGTTTGCTCTGCAGGGCGACAATCGGGGTTACATATGCAAAGTGGGTGTAGATCTAATACCTCTCCAAAAGATCGGTGGGGGTGAGCTTGCGGGTGCGCTGGTTTTTGTAGCTGCGGCTGACATCCTCGGCGCTGATGATGCCCGACCAAACTTTGTTTTTCTCCAGAGCCGCGAGCAGCAGCGGCCGCAGTGCGGCGCTTTTCAAATCCAACAGCTCACTAATGACCAGGCCGACAAAATCGCTGTCGTCTTTTTTAAGGCGCAACAGCTTTTGGAACACCTGCTCGACCCGGCCTTTTCGCCGCGGATAGTGCAAGGCAAGCTGCACGAGCGCGGTGCAAACAGCCAGCCGCGACAGGGTGTTGTTCTGGCGGTTGAGAATAAACTTCTCCAACTCGGAAATCTGATTCACACCTAAATGAAACACTACTTCCCAGATTTCATCGAGCAGGGAGTCGTGCAAATAGCAATCGAGGAAATCCGGTTTTTGTGACAAAAACTTGAGGATCACGGAAAGGGATTTTTCCGAACGCAGGTGGGCGAGGAGGAAAAGCGCGTGCAGAACGGCGTAACTGCCTCCAGCGCCGGGCGCCGTAACCGTGGTGCGGGCAGATTCAAGGGAGCGCGTTAAAATATTTTCGAGTTCAGGAATAAGGTTGGTGCCGTAAGCGGCTAATTTCCGCAACCGGTGATTGTCGAGCCAGCGATCCGACGTGTGCAGCTCATTCAACAATTCGGCAAGCTGCTGTTCCTTGCCGATGCGTTTTCCACCCCTTGTCATTTGCACCTCCGTGCAGTTTTGAATAGTCCTTCCTATTAGTTGGAATTTATGTTACATAGCAGATTCTAAGATTTACTTCGACCAATTTGCGGCAAGACAATCAATTAACCTGAGGCAAGTTCAAAGTAGCACGTACTATTGGAAATGTCAAGCACTTACTGCTGTAACTTTTTCAATATATACCGACAGATTTAAGGGTTGTGCGGAAAATTGTTACCACTCAATTTTCCAGATGATATCCAGACCGGTGGCGCCGCGCCGCTCCACGGAGGCTTGCATCAACAGGTTGAGAAAGAAAAGCTTTTTGGGCAGTTCATACTCTAGCTCCACTTTGCGATTGCCCTCGTCGCCGAAATCCTGGCTGACGCTCACGAACACGTCCGGGGTCACATATTTGCCGATCCGGACTTTGGACTCGGTCAAATCTTTGCCGCTTTCGATTTGGATCATATCGAGTTTCAGCGTTTGGCCGAGCCTCCCCGAAAGCTGTTTGATAATCTGCCCGGCTACCAGTCCGGTGGCGCGATCTTCAAGATCGGTTTCTTTGGAAGCGCTGTAGGCCTGGCCCACCGATAGCGACGAGCGGCGCTGCCCGAATAATAAAATCGATAAAATATCTTCCTGCTCCGCAATCTGATCGTCGAGGGTGAATTTGAATTCCGGGGTGTAGAGGGTGCCGGTGATCGTCACTTTGAACTCGTGCTTCTGGCGGTCTTCGCTGGCGGCGTCCTGGAACTCATAAACCGCCTCGATTTTCACCTCCGGGTTCGGCTCCGGCTCGCCGTGAAAAACCAATTCCCCCTGATTGATTTGAAAACGATTGCCCAGCAGTTCATAGTAGCCGCGAATGGTTAGAAAATTTCCGAACAAAACGATCTCCGGCCCCTCTTTCACCGCCACCAACTCGCCCTCCACTTCGAGGTTGAGATCGTTGCCGCGAATCCAGGTGTTGCGGGGAAAATAGATGGCCAGCTCGCCGCGCAGCCGTTTGTAAAATTCCGTTTTGGTGAAATCGCCTTCGGCAGCGGCGCGGGTCTTCTGGAAGCGCATGGCGCCGTCGTTGTCAAACACGGTGGAATCGTCGGAGATGATAAAATAGGGCTGGCTGGCGAGTTCCACCAGATGTTCGTGTTCGAACCAGGCCGGATAATAAATACGCGATTCGGTGACGGTGATTTCGCCGGCAAACTTGGGCGCGCGGATGCTGCCGGAGAGTTCGAGATCGCCTTTCACTCTCGCCTGCATGCGTTTATCGTTCATCAAGCGAAAATTGTTGGCGCGCAAGCGCACTTTTCCGCGAAGCGGATCGGTATCCGAGAAATCCTCGAGGCTTTTTTCGGAAAGCGTCAGCCCGCCTTCCACTAGCCGCAATTCGCCGCCGCCCGATTGCATCCGAAAATCTTTGATGATCAGCTCCTGATCCTGCAGCAGCAACACTAAATTGACGTTGCGGTACTGCGTGCCTAAAGTGGGGATATCGAACTGGCCGTCGAAAATGCGGATGGGCCCGACGCCGCGCAGATCGTTGAGCGTGTTGCGCAAAACGATGTTCGCCGCCAGCTTACCTTTGATGTTTTTGATGTCGGTGGCAAACAACTGCAAAAAAGACAGATCCAAATTTTGGGCGCTGATTCTGATTTCCACTTGCTCGTCGGACAAAATGCAAAATTCGTAGGGAGCGTCGGATACCCTGCCTGCGCAGGCCCGCCTGCCTGTCCGCTTGGCGGATCCGCTTCGGCGGAAGGCTTCTGGCGGGCGGGCAGGCGATCCGCTTCGCGTAAACGACAGTCTCATCGGAATGAAGCCGCTCGTCTCCATCGTGCTGTCGCTCACCGTTTTGGAGAGCGCCGCCTGCCAACGCAGGGAATCGTTCTGAAATTCCAGAAAGCCGGAAAAGCTTGCAAACGGCACCTGGTAATATTCCAAGTTGGCGACTTCAAAATCGGCGCGAATCGTGGGCGCCGCCAGATCGCCGGCCAATGCCACGTTCAAATTCAGCCGGCCGTTGAGGTTGACGTCGCGCTCCAAAAAAGCGCGATAGCCGGTGAGGTCCACGTTCTGCAAGCGCAGCAACAGGTTGTTGCCCTTTTCCAAATTCATGTTTCCGGAGATGAAAAAAGATTGCTGGCCGCTGGAGAGCCGCAGCTCCGAAATCGTGTAGCCGTCGTCGTCGATGTGCAGAGTGGTGGAATCGCTGGTTTTCTGCCACTGCTGATTTAATACGCTCAGCTTCAGCGTGTCGATAAAAACCGTCACGCTTTCGCCATCCCAGCGCAACTCGCCAGTGGTAGCGGCGGAGAGGTCGTCTAACTTGTGGGCGGCGATGCGAAAATGAACGGCGGAATCGGCGAGTCTAAAATTGAAATCGGAGCGCAAATCGGTCATTCCAAAGACGGCAGTGGTATCGAGCCGCCCGGCCACCTCGAACCGCACCCCTTCGGGCGAATAGACGCCCGTTCCTCGCGCCGCGAATTGCCCGATTGCGAAATCGCGGCCGGCAAGTTCCACCAGCTCAAGGGTGGCGGTCGCCAGCAGGGAATCCAGCGGGCCATCCAAGCGCGCGTGAAACCGGCCGCGGCCGGCCAGGGAATCCAGCGGCAGCGATTGGCTCAGCACCGAGAAGTCGATGAATTGGGCCTCCACTTGCAGGTGATTTTCTTTGTGTCCGCTTGGCGGGTCCGCTTTGGCGGAAACGGAGATGGTGCCAGCCGCCGTCACCTTTGTGAACGGCGAGGCCAGCCAAACCTCCCGCAGGTGCAGCGTTTTCTCCTGCAAGTGAATTTGAAAATAAGCAGAGTCGATGGGGACGCCGTTGAGACTCGACGGCGCCAACTTTAAGTTGAAATGGCCGCTGAGGGTTTCGGCATCCATCCCCTGGCCATCGACGTCGAGGCGCAGATTGAGATCGCTGTGCACCGCCGACGAGTCGGTGAACTGGCTGAGATCGAAATTGTGGATGTCGGCGTGAAAACGATAGGAGGGGAGGTCGCCGGCCAAAGTGGCCCAACCCTCCGCTGCGGCTTTCGCCCCCCGCGACCCGGTTTGCAGCGTAAATTTAATTTGAGCGCTGTCGATCTCACAGCGCCCCCAGAGCGGCTCGAACCACAGCCCGAACGCCGCGCTGCGATCGAGCGCCAGCGTCAGTTGGCTGGACATTTTGTGAAACTCAAACTCCCGGCCCGCCACCTCGAAATTAAAATTGAGATCGCTGGCAAAAGTTGAGTCGTGGGTGAAGTCCGCCACATTCAAATGCGAAACCTCGCCTTTGAGCTGGTAGCGATAGGGCGGCTGCTTGAGCTGGAGATTTCCGGAAAGGGCGAGGTTGTTTTCACCCATCCAAAGGCGGAGATTGATTTCGAGATCGCTGAGGCCGCCGCGCACCTTTAGCATGATTTTGGGGTCGCCGTATAGTCGCAGCTTAGGGAGGGCGCGGCGCAGCTCGGTGAAAGAAAGCGGCTGCCCTTGAATCAGGGCATCCACCTGCGGGTCCGTGAAATTTTTGATGTCGATGTTTGATGAGAGCTTGGAGGCGCCGGTTTGAATTTCCAGCTCCTCGGCTTTGAGATGGTCGCGCTGGAAAAGAAACCTGGTTTCGCTGGTGCGCAAGCTGAGATCGGGGTCGCGGGCGTCGAAGCTCAGCTTTTCCAGCGCCAGTTGGGTTTCTTCTTGGTTGAGCCAGAGTCCTAAAATGACGTTCAGGTTTTGAATGGTTTTTGGAAGCACCACCGGCAGCGCCCCGAGCGTTCGCAGATGCATGGCGCCGTCGGCGACCACGATGTTGGGCGCCGCCACGGCCCAGTTGAAGTGAGTGGCGCTGTCGGATGGCGCCGGCTGCGCCGTCGGTTTCAAAAGGCGATGAAAATTCCAGTGGGCGGAATCCATTTGGGTTAAGTGGATTTCGGGCGCCGCCAAAATGATTTGCCGCAGCGCAATTTTTTTGTTCAGAAAGGAGTAGGGGTTAAAACTGATGAACGCCCGCTGGACCCTCAGAAAATCGTCGCCGGCGATTTTTACCGACAGCCCCTCGATCTCAAAATAGCTGAAGAGATTGCCTTGCAGGGACTGAATCGCGACCTCGCCGTTGAGGCTGCTTTCCGCCAATTGAATGATTTTGTTTTTCAGCCAATTCTTGAAGATCGGAGTTTGGGTGAAAACGGCGAGCAGCAGCGCCGCTACGATTATGAATAGTAAGAAATAGGAAAGATACTTGATGATTTTAGTCATTTAGAAACTTAAACATTGGATGCCGCAGTTTGGTTCTAAAACGCCTGCCCAATGCTGAAATGAATCTGATAGCGGTTATTGCTGCGATTTCTACTCACGACGTCATCCAACGGCTGTTTATTAAGCTTCCAGGCCACATCGATGCGGATGGGTCCGATGAAAGTGTTGTAGCGCAAGCCGTAACCGATGGCGTAGTGCAAATCCAGCAGATCGATTCCATCCCACCTTTGCCAGACGTTGCCATAATCCAAAAAAAGCGCGCCAGTGAAGTCCTTATAAATCGGGTGACGATACTCGAAGCTGCCCTCAAGAGCGCTGTCGCCGCCCAGCGGCACGACGGTTTTCGAGCTGTCGTTGAAGGCCTGCGGGCCTAAGAATTGCCGTCCCCAGCCGCGCACCGAGTAGTTGCCGCCGGAGAAAAACCGCTCTTCCACCGGGGTGGCGCGGCTGCCGCGAATGGGTTTCATCGCGCCTAAAAAAAGCCGGGTTGCAAAAACGTGCCCGGGGTGTAGTTGTTTAAAAAAGCGGTGCTCGGAATAAAACTTGAGGTAGTTGAATTCACTGCTCAAAAAGCGGCCGGCTTCTTCAGCCACAAACGTGGAGATGTGCCCGCGGGTGGGCGAAAAAAGCTGGTCCGTGGAATTGCGCCGCACGCCCGCGCTCAATACCGACTTGTTGGTTTCGACGGTAACCGAGTCGGTTTTGCTGCGTACGCGGTTGTGCTCCACGCGCGGGGAGAAAAAAACATTGGTTCGGCGCGTCACCTGGCGGTTGAAGGTGGCTTCCAAACCCAAGCGCTTGGCATCGAAGCTGCTTTCATCCTGCCAGACGAAAAACGGTTTGAGAAGCAAGTCGTTTTTATTGCTGAAAAAATAAGGCTGGCTCAGCTCCAATTGCAATTGCAGCGGAAGAATTTCCGTGGAATGTTTGGCCAGTATCCGCAGGATGCGCGCGCCGCCTAAAAAATTGCGATGCCGCCACTGCGCCGACGCCCGAAACGATTCCTCCGAGCCGTAGCCCACGCCCAACTTCAACGTTCGCGGCGCCGACTCCCGCACCCGCACTTCGATGGGGATGTGCTCCGGTTTTTGATCTAAATCCAGCGCGCGCAAACTTACAAACTGAAACAGCTCCAGCCGATACACCTGGCTCTGGGCGTCGGCGAGGCGGCTCTGCACAAACGGCCGGCCGGGTCGAAACCCCAGGCCGCGTAAAATCACGTCGTCGGAAACGCTTTCGTTGCCGGCGATGGTGATCTCGCCAAAATAGCAGAGCGGGCCGGGGTCGAGGCGCCATTCGAGGCGCACGCGATAGCGTTCTGGATCGAAAACGGGCTTGACCCTGGCTTGAATGTACGGATAGCCGCGGTTGCTGAAGCGCGCCGTGAGCCGGGTGTGATCCAAAGTCAAATCTTCTTCGCGGTAGCGTTTTCCCGGCTTCAGAGTCAGCAGCGCCCGCAGCCGATCCGCCGGAAACGGCAGCTCGATGCTGTCCGCGCCCATCACCTCAACGGCCTCGACGCGCGTGGGCCGGCCCTCTTCGACAACTATGGTGATCTTTACGCGCGTGTGCTTGGCGTTGTATTGCAATTCATAATCTTTGACGCGCGCCTGCAAATAGCCCTCGCGCTGATAAAAGCGCTCGATGCGCAGCAAGTCCTGCAGGAAAACATCTTCATCGAATTCGGGGCCGGCTTGCCAGAAAAAAATCCGGCTGCTCCAGGATTTGCCGCGCGTTAAGATGGCCTGGGTGAGCTGGCCCGCGGAGATGCTTTTGTTGCCTTTAAATTTAAGCTTATCAACGCGGACTTCTTGTGAGAATAGGCTGGCGGTCAACAACAGTAGATAAGCAGTGATGATAAAGGTTAGTAAGGCAGCGCGTTTCACAGAATGATTCTAAAAATTGTCGCACTAATAAGCAAGATTTTTTTACGTTGACTATTAGCGCGGAAAAAGTTAGATTGGCTGCGAAATCATTTCCAGTTGACGCCGTAGGGGTAATTCATCAATTACCCCCTACGGCTACGGCAAACAATGAGCACATCCAACCGCTACTCCGAAATCCTCGACTTCGCCCTGCAACTCGCGCTAGCTGCCGAAGCCGAAATCATGCCGCGCTTCCGCAACTGCAGCGTCAGCTTAAAGGCCGACGGCAGCGAAGTCACCGACGCCGACCGCGCCGCCGAACAGGCCATGCGCAAAATGATTCAATCGCGCTTTCCGAAACACAAAATTTTAGGGGAGGAATTTGGCGGCGACGACTCGCGCAACGCCGCGCAACTCTGGATTCTCGATCCCATCGATGGCACGGCGTGGTTTACTTTAGGCGTGCCGTTGTTCGGCACCCTGATCGCCTTCGTCGAAAATCAGCAGCCGGTGGTGGGCGTGATTCATCACCCGGCCATCGGCGAAACCGTTTACGCCGCGCGCGGTTCTGGCTGCTGGTTTAAAGCTCATGGAGAAAAATCTTCAAGGCTAAGAGTTAGCAAACCTGTTCCGCTCAGCGAAGCAGTGGTTTCTGCGACCAGCGTGATCAGCACGAACATTTTCCACAAAGACGGCGAGGCGCCGTACAACTTGCAAGCCCTGATTCCTCGCGTCCGCAAGTTTCGCTTCGTCAGCGATTGCCTGCAGTACGCGCTGCTTTGCCGCGGCCGCCTCCACGCGGCGATCGATACTTTGATGCACCCGTGGGACACCGCGGCCATTCTGCCCTGCATTGAAGAGGCCGGCGGCGTGGCCAGCGGCCTCGATGGCAACCGCGAAAATGTTATTGATTGCGGCAGTTTGGCGGCGGCGTGCCACCCGCAGGTTTTGGAGGAAGTGGTGAAGGTGCTGCAGCCTTGAAAAAATCAAAAATGCAGACCCTCTCGCTAAAATCAAAAAAGCAAACCATCTCGCTCCCACGCTCAGCGTGGGAGTGAGAGTGTGAAAGTGAGCGTGGAGCGAAATAGGAGCTTCCCGAAAACTATGCAAGATCTCAAAATAGACGACAAACTCCTCATCGCCATCGACGTGGGCAACAGCCGCATCAAGCTGGGGCTGTTTAAGCGCGATCACACTCACACCCCCGAGCGCCCCCTGCCTGACTGTTTGCGTTCCATGGCCATAGAGGTGGATGAAGAGGTGCCGTGGGATGAGCTGGCGCAGTGGGGCAATCATCATCCTACTGCAAAAGCCGCTGTGATTTTAGGCGGCGTCAACCCGCGCGGCCGCGATAAAATCGTCGATGGCTGGCCGGCCACCGGCTGGCCGCAGCCGGTGGTCATCGACAGCCCGTTTCTGCTGCCGCTGGCAATCCGCGTGGACTCACCGCGCACCGTGGGAATGGATCGGCTGCTCAACGCCGTCGCCGGCAACATAATTCGTCCCAAAAACAAAGCCATGATCATCGTTGACAGCGGCACCGCCACCACCGTAGATCTGGTTGCCGCCGACGGCGCCTTCGAGGGCGGCGCGATTTTGCCGGGGCTGCAATTGGGCTCGCGCGCGCTCCATCAATACACCGCGCTTTTGCCGCGTATCTTAAATGAAGAATTGGCCGGCGTTCCGCCCGAACCCCTCGGCAAAAACACTCGCGACGCCATTCGCAGCGGACTGTTCTGGGGGCAGCTTGGCGCCGTAAAAGAGCTTCTCCGCCATATGCGCGAACAATTGGACGACGACCCGGTGACCGTCGTCACCGGCGGCGCCGGGCGGCTGCTGGCGCCGCAATTAACCGGCGTGCTGTTCGAGCCGTATTTGGCTTTGCAAGGTTTGGTGATCGTGGCGCAGGGATTGCACCGGCAGTAGGCAGTCTCCAGTCGCCAGTTGGCAGTTCACAATTGACAATTCACCATTCACAATTGGGTTCGCCACTCACATCAATTGTCAATGGTGAATTGTCAATGATGAATTGTTAATGGAATTTACCAATCATCAATCATCGATTATCGATCATCGATTAGGAGAGCAGGTCATGATTACTCGCCGTTTGGTGCTGATAACCGGCGCCCTGTTCTTTCTCGCCTGCTCAGACGGTGGGAAAAACGACGCCGCCAACCCCCTTTACACCGATCCCGCTCTTCATGATTTTTCGAGCAACCCAGAGCTGTTGGAACGAATTCGTTCCGGGCCGCACGGCTACTTTCGTTTTATTAATAAAATCTTTGCCAGTGAAGTTTGCCGCCGTTTCGACGCGATGATTGCCGACAATCCCTCCGTCAACCTGCACGGCGACGCGCACCTCGAACAATACGCGGTCACCGATCTTGGGCGCGGCCTCACCGATTACGACGACTCCGCCTCCGGGCCCGGTTTTATCGATCTCATCCGCTTCGGCGTCTCGCTGCGGCTGGCTTGCCATGAGCAGGGTTGGAACAGCAGCGCCGATAGTTTGTTCTCCGAATTTCTGGAGGGCTACCGCGACGCCCTGAAAGATCCACTGACTGAGGCGCATGAGCCAGCTGTCGTCAAAGAAATTCGTTCCCATTTTAAATTTGACCGTGAAAAATATTTGCAATGGGTGGAGTCGGTGATGCAGCCCGCGCCCGATGATGAACGCCGAGCGCTTTGGGAGGCCATTCAACCTTATGTAGAAACCATGCGCGCCGAAAACCCCGATTTGAACCCCACCTATTTTGACGTCAAAAACATCGGCTATCTGCGCATGGGCATTGGCAGCGCCCTCGATATCAAATATTTGTTTCGCGTCGCCGGCCCGACGGAAGAGCCACTGGACGACGTAATCCTCGAATGCAAGCAGGTGCGTGATTTGACCGGCATTCCGTGCATCATCAGCGGCAAGCGCAGCGACCCGTTCCGCATTCTCATCGGCCAGGCGCGCATCGCCTACGAGCCGTTTCGCCATCTGGGCTACTTCACGTTTCGCGGCAGCACTTTTTGGGTGCATTCTTGGGTTGATAATTATAAAGAAGTGAAGATCGGCGAGACCTTCAAATCGTACAACGATCTAGCGGAAGTGGTGTACGACGTCGGCGTACAATTGGGGCGCGGCCACGTCAAGCACATCGGCGATCCGCTGGAGCTGCAAATCCGCCGCAAGCAGTTGCAAATCGTTCAAAGCCACGAAACGGATTTGGCGGCGGCGTGCCGCGAGCTGGCTGATCTCACGATTGAGGCCTGGAAAAAATTCTGCGCGGAGATATAATTCACCCTCCTGTTCTAGAAATCCGGTCGGAGAATGGAATGTGCGAGCGACTTCATCCTTCGACTCCGCTCCGGATGAAGCTAATTCTCTTCATGGCGAGCGGAGTCGAACCATGAATTTGTGGCCTTAATCATTTTCCGATCGGATTTCTAGGAGGGGTTAAGGGGAGGGCTTTGACGATTCCCCTCGACCAAACACCGTCTCCGACGGTGTTTGATCCCTCTTATAGTACCTACTTGCTGAGATTCAATGTCTTCAACAATTTCAGCCGAACGTCTCCCGACGCCTCCGGCCGGTACTCCCGATATAGCCGAATCGTCTTCTTCACCGAGTCCACAAACGCCGCGCAATTGGGACAGGTTTGAATAAATTCCCGCAGCGCTTTGCAGGACGGCGAATCCAGATCTTCGCCAAGCTCGGCGCAGATTTGCAGCACTCGTTCTTTTGGTGTTGTAGTCATAATTGGTAGTTCGTAATGATGCCTTAAGGCAGCACTACGAACATCAACTCTCCATATAAGATTCAAGCTTATCCCGCAGAAATAGCCGCGCGCGCCGCACCCGCGCTTTGGCATTGGGCACGGAAATCTCCAGCGCCTTTGCCACTTCCTCGATTTTCAATCCTTCGAGATCCTTCAACACAAATGCGAGGCGATAGATCGGAGGCAGATCGAGAATCGCTTGATCCATTTTTCGCTTCAGCTCGGCGTTCAGCATTTCGTCGGCGGGTGTGTCGGGCCAGCGGTCGTAGCTGTCTTTGATGCGCTCCTCCGGTTTATCCAGCTCCTCGAACGATTTCCAGCGGTCGCGTTTTTCTTTGCGAAACTTCATCAAACAGGAATTGGCGACGATGCGATACACCCACGTGGAAAAACTCGATTGGAAATTGAACGACTTCAGCGATTTCAAAATATTGAGAAACGCCTCTTGCAGTGTTTCTTCGGCGTCGTCCGGGTTGCGGCACACTTTGAAGGAGAAGCCGTAGACGGTGTCGGTGTATTTTTCCACCAGTTTGCGGATGGCGGCCTCGTCGCCGGATTGCGCGGCTTTCACCAGCGCGGCTTCGCCATCGGCGGAGGTTTTTTCAAGGATTTCTGTCATCGCAAAGATTGAATTGACAATTGACCATTCGTCATTCACAATTCACAATTTTCAATCGCCCTTTGTCAATTGTCATTGTCAAAACGGTGAACGCCTTGTTCCGGACACAAAAACTCTGACAGGGTTTTGATCTCCAACTCAACCTGACAAGCACAAAAACCCTGTCAGAGGTTTCCCTTCGCGGCAAAGTAAAAAATTTCGAATTTGATCGCAATCCTTTTGTATCCTTTCACCGCTTGCCGCAACCAATTGACTGTATGCGAAAGGCGTTCGCAAAAATAATTCTTAACTCTGAAATTTCTGAAATAATGCTTGATTTACTGACGAATCTTTTTAAAACTCAGGTCATCTCACCCCCGAACAATTTGAGGAGAGGCTTCATGAAAGGACTACGACTCCTCGGTCTCGCTTATCTTATTTTCTCTTTGAGTCCGAGTCACGCCCAAAACGGCAACGTCCGTCCGCTCTCGCTGGCGGAGGCACTGGACATCGCCCGCCAACAGAATTACCAGATTTTGATTGCGGAAAGTCAGGTGGCGCAGGCCAAGGGTCAGAACCTCGAAAGCTGGAGCGGATTTTTGCCGCAGTTTTCGATCTCAGAAAATTACATCAAATCCAACGACCCCGTCACTGTGTTCAGCTTGAAACTCAAGCAGGGCATCTTCAACCAAAACGATTTCAACCTTTCGACGCTGAACAATCCCGATGCCTTGGACAACTTCACCACCTCGTTTCAGGTGCAGCAGCCGATTTTGAATTTCGACGCCATCTTCGGCAAATCCGCGGCGAGTCTCGGCGTGAAAGCGCGCGAGCAGATGCTGGCGCGCTCGCAGGAGGCCATCGCGCTGCACGTGAAAAAAGCTTATTACGGCTTGATTCTCGCCAACGAAAATCTCAAAGCCATTTCCGAAGCCGTGGCCTCGGCGCAGCGCCACCGCGACGACGCCAAAGCCGCATTCGATGAAGGCATCATCAACGAGGCTGATTACCTCGGCGCGGAAGTGCGGCTGGCGGAATTGCAGGAGCAGCGCATCACCGCCGAGCATCAAATCGCCAATGCCAGCGATGGTTTAAAATTCGTGATGGGATTTGAAGAAGACCTGATGATCATCCCCACCGACAGCATCGCCGCGCCGGATGGTATTCCATCGACAGAAAATATAGAGGAACGAATTGCGACGCGCTCGGATGTGCGCGCGGTGCACTATCAAACGCAAGCCGCCCGCCGCAACTGGTGGATGAAACGCAGCGGCTGGTTGCCTCGGCTCAACGCCTTTGGCGGCGTCGAGTGGAATGCCTCCGAAGTTTTTCGAAAAGATGCGACGAGTTGGGCAATTGGATTTCAAATGCAATGGCAAATCTTAGATGGTTTGGGAAATTTTGGGCGTTCGAAACACGCGGGCGCCCAGGCGGAAGAGGCGTCGGTGCAATACCGTCAAATGGAAGAACAGGCTAAACTGGAAGCACGGCAAGCGCGGCGCGCGCTGCAAGCGGCAAAGCAGCGAGTGAGCGTGGCGGAATCCGCGGTGAAACAGGCGAGCGAAAGTCTGCGCATCGTGGAAGAACGCTTCCGCGAAGGGCTGGAGAAAACGTCAGATTTGCTGGACAAAGAAGTGATGCTCACCAATGCGCGGTTGCGCTATTTGAAGGCGCGCCACGATTTCGCCATCGCCGCAAGCGAGCTGCAATTCGCGTTGGGAGAGTAGGGCGCGGATGGCGCAGATAAAAGCAGATAAAAAAAGAGTGTTGTCGTTTCGAACGGAGCGCAGCGGAGTCGAGAAACCTGACGGAGAAAAATATCAACGACTACGCTCGAAATAGACGGGTTTAAAAACGATCCGTGCGCCGCCAGATTTCTCAGCCCGATAAAAAGCATCGGGCTTCGAAATGACAGGGCATTTTAAGAGCGTTGGGGGGCGAAATGACAAGAAGCCAAAAAAATCAGGCAAAAGGAGATAGAGAGATGATTCAATTAAAATTCAAAAGGTTTGCGATGGCGGTGGTTGGCATTACCGCGCTCGGCTGCAGCGGCAATGATGCGCCGCAGTCCGAGGCCGTCGCGCCGGTAGCGGTCACAACGGTGACGGCCACCGTGCAGCAACTCGAAAATCAATTGACCTTCGCCGGCACCGTCGAACCCATCGAGCGGGCGCGGCTGGCGACGCGCATCATGGGCTGGGTTGATGCCATTCCGTTTGCGGAAGGCAGCCGCGTGCAAAAAGGCGCGATGCTGGTGAAACTGCGCAGCAAGGACATCGAGGCCAAGCGCGCGCAGGTGGAGGCCAGCATCATCGAGGCCACGGCGCATTTCGACAACATGCAAAAAAATTTGCAGCGCGTGGAATCGCTGTTTGCGAAAAAAGCTGCCACCCAAAAAGAGCTTGATGACATACGCACCGCCTTTGCCAGCGCGCAGTCGCGCAAACAGGCAGCGGAAGAAATGAAAGCAGAAGTTGAGGAAATGTTGAGTTACACCGAGCTGCGTGCGCCATTCAACGGAGTGATCGCGCGCAAAATGCTGGAAGTCGGCGACCTCGCGAATCCCGGCATGCCCATCCTCGAAGTGGAAAACATGGACAAAATCAAAATCGTCGCCAAAGTGCCGGAAAGTGAAATCGACGCGCTGGCCGTGGGAATGTCCGTGGCCGTGAATGTTAAAGCCGCGGAGGTTGGCACCGACGGCAAAGCGGTCACGGGCAAAATCGAACGCATGGTTCCGGCGGCAGATCCGATGAGCCGGCAGTTCGAGATTCACGTCATCGTTGATAACCGAGAGCATCAAATTAAATCCGGCATGTTTGCGCGGGTTGCGATCGGCGGTGCGGAGTCGCAAACGCTGTTGGTTCCTGAAGCGGCGGTTTTTCGGCGCGGACAATTGCAGGGGCTATTCGTGGTGGATTCAGAAAATCGCGCGCGGCTGCGCTGGGTGCGCACCGGCGTTCGCGAAAACGGCTCGGTCGAAATTCTCTCTGGGTTGAATGCTGGCGAGCAAGTGGTGACCGAAGGCATCGAGACTTTACTTGATGGGCAAAAGGTATCGCCATCTCCCACCACCTCGAGCGCGGAGGTAACACAATGAAGATCGGAATGGCGGGCCGCCTGGCCCAAGCATTTATCGATTCCAAGCTCACGCCGCTGGTGATGCTGGCGGCGGTGCTCATCGGCGTCTTCTCCACGATGATGACGCCGCGCGAAGAGGAGCCGCAGATTGTTGTGCCGCTGGTGGACATTTTCGTGCCGTATCCCGGCAGCACCGCCAAAGAAGTGGAAGAGCGCATCGTCAAGCCGCTCGAAAAAATCATCAACGAAATTCAGGGCGTGGAATACATCTACTCGATGGCGCGCCCGGATTTCGCGCTCATCACCGTGCGCTACTTCGTTGGCGAAAACACCGAAGACAGCCTTGTGAAGTTGTGGGCGGTGCTGATGAAAAACATGGACAAAATGCCGGCGGGCAATCTCTTTCCGCTCATCAAAACCAAATCGATCGATGATGTGCCGGTGCTGACCCTCACGCTGTGGAGCGAATCGTATGACGGCTATCAATTGCGGCGCGTGGCAGCGGAATTGAGCGAGGAAGTCAAAAAGATCAATGACGTCGCCGAAGTGGGGTTGACCGGCGGACTCAAACGCAAATTGCGAGTAATTCTCGATCAGTCTCGGCTGCGGGCCTATCACATCGACCCGCTGCAAATCGCCCAACAAATTCAGGGCGCGAATCAAAATCTCACGGTCGGGAATTTTCAGCGTCTGAACAAAGACTATGTCGTTGAGACCGGCGCGTTTCTCACCAACGTCGAGGATGTGAAAAATTTGGTGGTGGGCGTCGCCAATGGCAATCCAATCTATTTGAAAAATGTCGCTGAAATTGTCGATGGTCCGGAAGAAGTGAACAGCTACGTTTTCTTCGGACACGGACCAGCGGCATTTGAAAGCACGAACGGCGCGACCAACGGGCATCTCACACAGGACTATCCGGCAGTAACGCTGGCGGTGGCAAAACGCAAAGGCGCCGATGCCATGCGCGTCGCTGATAAAGTGCTCGAAAAAGTGGAGGCGCTAAAAGGCCGGCTCATTCCCGCGGACATTCAAATCACCGAGACTCGCAATTACGGCAAAACCGCGTCGGAGAAAGTGAACACGCTGCTGGAGCACCTCAGTGGCGCCATCATCGCGGTGACCATCACGGTCGGACTATTTCTCGGTTGGCGCGGCGGGCTGGTGGTTTTCCTCTCCGTCCCCATCACGTTTGCGCTGACGCTGTTCGTCTATTATCTTTTCGGCTACACTCTCAACCGCGTGACGCTGTTCGCGCTGATTTTCGTCACCGGTATTGTGGTGGACGATTCGATCATCATCGCGGAAAATGTGCATCGCCATTTTTCGATGCGACGGCTGCCGCCGCTGCAAGCTGCCATCGGCGCCATCAACGAGGTGGGCAATCCGACGATTCTCGCCACCTTCACCGTGATTGCATCGGTGCTGCCGATGGCGTTCGTCTCCGGACTGATGGGGCCGTACATGAGTCCGATGCCCATCGGCGCGTCGCTGGCGATGTTGTTCTCGCTGCTGGTGGCGCTGATTGCCACGCCGTGGCTGGCGTATCGCCTGCTGAAAGGCGGCCACGACGACAGCGAAGCATATAACCTCGAAGGCACGCTGGTTTATCGTATATATGATAAGACACTGACGCCCATCATCAACAACGCCAAGAAAAGCTGGTTGGCGATTGGCGGCGGCGCGCTGCTGCTGATCATCTCGGTGAGCTTTCTGTTCTTACGGCTGGTGGAAGTGAAAATGCTGCCGTTCGACAACAAAAGCGAATTGCAAGTAATCATCGATATGCCGGAGGGGACGACGCTGGAGCACACCACTGCGGTCACGAAAGACATCGTGGCGTATCTCAAAACTGTGCCAGAAGTGAAGAACTACCAGTACTACGTCGGCGCCAACGCGCCCATCAATTTCAACGGACTCGTGCGGCACTATTACCTGCGGCAGGGCGCGAACATGGGCGACATCCAAGTGAACCTCGTGGACAAATCGGAGCGCGACGATCAGAGCCACGATCTCGCAAAACGGCTGCGGCCATCGATTCAAGAAATTGCGCTGCGGCACAACGCGCGGGTGAAAATCGCCGAAGTGCCGCCCGGACCGCCGGTGCTTTCGACGCTCGTTGCGGAAGTTTACGGTCCGAATTACGAGCAACAAATTGAGACCGCGCGCAAAATCCGCGGCATCTTCGAACAAACGCCCGGCGTGGTGGATGTCGATTGGTTGGTGGAGGACGATCAGGAGGTGTACGCGCTGGTGGTGGATAAAGAAAAAGCGGCGCTGACGGGCGTCAACACGCAGCAGGTGGCGCACACACTGCGGGTCGCGCTCAATGGCTCGGAAGTCGGGCTGCTGCACGACGAGCACGAGATCGAGCCGGTGGGAATCGAGTTGCGGCTGGCGCGGGAAAATCGTTCTTCCATCGAAAATCTTGCCAACGTTTCGGTGCGCTCGCATAACGGACAAATGATTCCGATCAAAGATTTGGTAACCATCGGCAAACGTTTCGAGGACAAAAGCATCTATCGCAAAAATCTCAAGCGCGTGGTTTATGTCACCGGTGACGTGGCCGGCGCAATCGAGAGTCCGGTGTACGCGCTGCTCGACATGGATAAGAAGATAGCCAAGCTCGAAACGCCCGGCAGAGTGAGCATCGAGCCGCGTTACACCAGCGCGCCCTTTTTGGAAGAAGATATCAGCATGAAATGGGACGGCGAGTGGCAGATCACTTATGAAGTGTTCCGCGATTTGGGCGCCGCGTTTGGCGTGGTGCTGATCATCATTTATCTGCTCATCATCGGCTGGTTTCAGTCGTTCAAAGTGCCACTGGTGATGATGGTGGCGATTCCTCTCAGTCTCGTGGGCATTATTCCCGGCCACTGGATTCACGGCGCGTTCTTCACCGCCACCTCGATGATCGGCATGATCGCGCTCGCCGGCATCATGGTGCGCAACTCGGTGCTGCTGATTGATTTCATCCAATTGCGGCTTGCGGAAGGCGTATCGCTGAAGCAGGCCGTGATTGAATCCGGCGCCGTGCGCACGCGGCCGATTTTGCTGACTGCCGGCACTGTGGTCATCGGCGCCATCGTAATGTTGTTCGATCCCATCTTTCAGGGATTGGCCATCGCGCTGATGTGGGGCGCCTTCGCCTCCACCGCGCTGACACTGGGATTGGTGCCGCTGATTTATTACATGGTGGAGAAGAGGAAGCATCCGGAGACGATGCCGCAGAGCTAACCGCGTCCAATACTCCACTGAGTGCCTCTCACATAACTGAGACGGAAAAACTAAAGGAACGAACTATGAAACAGTTGACGATCTATTGCAGCACGGAGCTCAATGAGACCGTGAGCCGGGTGTTGCATCATTACGAACTGGAAGGTTTTATCCACATGCCGGAAATTTACGGCAACAAACCCAAGCCCAAGGGCAGCTACGAGAAAGACCTGGCGTGGCAGGCCAGTGCGTTTATCATCTTTCCAAACGATGAGCAACTGCGCGGCATCACTAACGAGCTGACCGAGTATGCCAACCAATGCCGGGTGAAACCGTGTTTGCGCATAGTGGTTACGCCAGTTGAGCAAATTTATTGAGGAGGCTCCATGAAACTGATTGTCCTGATGTCATTATCCTTATATCGCGAGCAGGTGCGCAAATTGTTCGAAAAACACAAAGTGCAAATTTATAGTGAAATCGAAATTACCGGTCATTCGTCGGACACCATTCAAAAGTACGGCTGGTGGGTTTTTGAAAAAGGCAATGTGCCCATGTATTCGACCCTTTTTTTTGCGGTAATCGCGAAAGAAAAGGCGGACGAAATCATGAGCGACATCACCTGCTTGAAAGACGAATGTGATCCCAATCATCCGCCGCGGGCGTTTCAGATCGATGTGGAAAAAATGATCTGACCCGCGCGGTGGTGGAGTAATGGAGTTTTGGAGAGCTGTATTGGATTGATGGACTATTAGATTATTGGTCTCCAACATTAATCCATTGGATCCAATGATCCATCGCTCCAGTACTCCAACACTCCAGTAACACTTTGTGGAACTGCTTGACATTTACAGAAAATTCTGCTAACTATCACAAAAATCGAGGAGGTCAAAATGAGCCTAGAACACACTATCCGCGCCATTGCCGGCACCTTCATTTTAGGCAGCCTACTGCTGGCAGTCTTTGTGAATACGAACTGGCTTTGGTTCACCGCGTTTGTGGGCGCGAATCTTTTTCAGTCGGCGTTCACCAAGTGGTGTTTGATGGAGCAGATTCTCAAAAAAACGATTTACAAAAATCGCGCGGCGAGCCCGGTTTCGTAAATTGGCGTAAATAGCTGCCCCGAGAAGAATTGCCCGCCGGCGTCAGCAGGCAAATTCTTGTCGAGGGCGGCACGGGATGCCCGATAAAGTCGTTCGGGCATGGCAGTAAATTGGTATTTTGGGGAACCTTTCATAATTTAAAGCAACCCCGAAAGAGGGTTGGGAGCTTCGAATGTCGCCGGTTGACAAAAGACAAAATCAGCTTCGCAAAATCTGCCAATCGCTAAAAGCGGCGGATGCGGATGTCGTCGATATCATCCAGTTTGGCTCCTCAGTTTATGCGCCGGATTTGGCGCGCGATGTCAATCTTTTGATCACCACGCGCAATAAAAAAGACGAGGATCTTTACCTCGACGCTTTTCTCGAACTGGAAATTGGCGTGGATGTCATTGTGCGGACGCCCGGGCAGGTGATGGGAAAAGATATCGCCGCCAGTGTATTCTTGTTAGGAAAAGTGTTATTGGGAAACGGGCAAACCATGAAAGAAGCGAAGGGCTTTATGGCAGCGCCAACGTTTGAACGAGCAAGAACAAGTCTAAAAACGGCTGATACAAATCTTTCCCACGCACAGAGATGCAAAAGAGTGATGTTAAAAGATGAGTATTACAAAGTCGCCTTCAATCGACTTTTCGGCGCCGTTTTCTCCTCAGACCACCCCTGCCGCATTTGCCACCAACCTTGGAGGCAAATGCGAACTTTCGGAAATGGGCCCTGCAGGTTTTCCAAGGAAGAAGAAATTTTCACATTCGAGTACGCCGCTAAAATCGTTTGCGGAATTCAAAGAGGCTCTTACCATCCGGGAAGCCATTCACGGGTGAAAATATCGCTCATGGTGAACGCCAGCAGGATCACCAAAAAGAGGATGCCCGTCGCCACAAAGGCCCACGTGAGGCGGCTACTGTAGCGCAGGTGCATGAAATAAAGGATCACCAGCGTTGCTTTCGTGGTGGCGATGGCAAGCGCGATGTACAGGCTCAGCCAGCCGGCGTCATAAAACGCCACATCGACGGTGACCAGCGTCAGCAAAAGCAGCGTGACAAAAACCAGGATGTAAATTTTCTGCGGAATGACGTGTTGCGCCATCGTTTGTTCAGCTCCGACTGATTAGATAAAGTAATGGGAAAAGATAAATCCAGACCACATCCACAAAGTGCCAGTACAAGCCGGTGATGTCCACTGGTGTGTAGTATTCAGACGTGAAGCGTCCCTGCCAGGATTTGTAAACCAGCACTCCCAAAATCGCGAGGCCGATGATCATGTGAAACGCGTGCATGCCGGTCATCGCAAAATAGAAGGCAAAGAAAAGCTGCGCGTGCTGCGGATCGTTCCCCTCACCTGCCTGCGCAGGCAGGAGATGAAAGGACGGCCCCGGCACCAAATGCTCGTGAAACTTGTGCGAATACTCCACAACTTTGATCCCCAAAAACGTCGAGCCTAACAGGATCGTCAAAATCAAAAAGGTGATGAGCGGACGGCGATTTCCCATTTGAGCGGCGCGCACTGCCAGCACCATCGTCAGGCTGCTGCAGATGAGCACCGCGGTGTTGACGGCACCGAGGCGATAATCCAGCAGCCGGCTGGCCGCAGCAAAGGCCTCCGGATACAAAGAACGATAGATCGAATAGCCTAAAAACAGTCCGCCAAAAAACAGAATCTCAGTGACCAAAAACGCCCACATCCCCAATGTTGAGGCTTCGAACTGCTGGTCGGCGTCTTCGAAGTGATGCTGTAAGTAGGTTGCTTGATGTTCAGTCAAAATAACATCTCAAAAGTTTAACCAGTAATTTCACGATAGTATCAAATGACCACATGAGAAGAAGTTCAGTCATAAAGAAAGAAAATGGCATAAAAAGCCCGGGGGAATCATGGGAGTTCCTCCCGGCCACTTCCTTCGGTCCGGCTATCCTTAGCAGGTTACTCATCAGCAGCGCCCGTTTCAGCGGACGAGTTAAATATAGTGAATTGGTCATCACAATCAAGTTTATTTTTGTTCTTTGAGAGTTTTTTGAATTTATCGGGTAAGAGATCGATGTCCTGCTGGGCTACTCCTGATAAATTTCGAGCCGCCTCTATTGACTATTTTTCAAAGTTTGCTATTTTCAAAATAGCCAATAGAGGAGGAAAGTGTATGAAGACGCGAACGATTTTTCGCGGAGTTTTCTTAGCGGTGCTGCTATTTTTCTGGCAGTGTGCTAGCAACCCCACCGAACCGGAAACCCCCGGCCCCAACGAAATCTGGTTTCAAGGGGGAGCGGTTACCCCTAAAACTCTGAATGTCGCGCGCGGCGCCCGCGTACAGTGGATCAACAAAGATAGCCAAACCCACGCGGTGGACAGCGGCAGCGTGGACAACCCCACCAGCGATTTCATTTCGGGAAATTTGGGCGCCGGCGGATCGTTTCCTCACACTTTTAACTCGAGCGGCTCGTTCAGCTATTATTGCAGCATACATAAAGATCGCGCCGCAGAAACCGGCGTGGTCGTGGTGCAATAAATTACCCGCTTGGCCCATTCTTTCTCAAAAGGAATAAACCCCTTAAAAAGTCTGTATCTACCTCAGCATCCCTTGCCCCAAAAAAGATGTAACTTTGCGCTAAAACGTTCCGTACTTTGACTATCGAAAAAATCAGTTCCGATCGTCGATAAGTTTTCAATTCCATTTTTTGTCAACGTGCAATTTCAACGAAGCAACCGATAGGAGTAGTACAAATGAGACCTCGAGTTTACGCCAAGAGCCGGCAGCGATTCGTGATGTACATCCCAAACTATCTGCGGGAAGAAATCGAAGTGTGGGTGAACAAAAAGGGGATCACGATGGCCGAATTTGGACGCGACGCTTTCGAATCGTACCTGAACGACCGCCGGCGCGAAGAACGCACCCAACAGCTTGCCGAAACCTGCCGGCTTTTTGAAGACAGCAACGAGCAGATTCTAAAAGAATGGACGGTGGTAGAAAACGAGACCTGGCCAGTATGAAATCGTTTAAGCGCGGCGATATCGTCCTCATTCAATTGGAAAATGTGAAACAAAAATCTGCCCGCCACGGCGTCGTCATCTCCACGGATGTAATCAACGAAAACTTGCAAACGGTGATCGTCTGCCCGCTGATCGAAGCCAAGCAGGTGACGAGCTCGCGAATCGGCGCCACGTTGATTCCCAAAGAGGTGATCGGGATGGAGGAGGACCGCTTGGCCTTCTCACTCCAACTCAAAACCGTCGCGAAAGAACGCATCCAAAAACGCGTCAGCTCCCTGCCCGCGGAATACATGCAGCAAATTAAGCAAAGTATCCAGACCGTTTTAGAATTGGATTGATGCGAACCCTGCCGGCGCCAGCGCTTTTAAAACGCTTATTTTTAAATCTCGCGCTCCCGCTTTTCTGCTCCGCACTTGGCGCTCAAAATTCTGCCGCCGATTTTATCGCCGCCGGCGACGCCCACGCCCGCTCGTTTGACAATCACGCCGCGCTGCAGGCCTACCTCAAAGCGCACGCTGCGGACTCCAGCAACTGCACCGCCCTCTGGAAAATCGCCGAAGCGTACGTAAACATTGGCGAAGACTCCGAGCCGATCACTCAACGCCAGTACTACTACACCGCCGAAAAGTGGGCGCGCAAAGCCGTCGCGCTGTGCCCCGATATCGCCAACGCCCATTTTTTTGTGGCCGTGACTTCCGGACTGCTGGGCCTGCACGAGAGCGGCAAGCAAAAACTGGCGCGCTCGAAAATCGTAAAGGAGGAAGCGGAAAAAACCCTGCTGCTCGATCCCAATCATCACGGCGCCTACCACGTGCTGGGGCGCTGGCATCGTGAGGTGGCGAACTTGAGTTGGGTGCTGAAAGCCGCTGCCAAAATTATGTACGGCGGCGTTCCCCCTGGCGCCAGCAATGAGGGTTCAGTGGAAAATTTCAAAAAGGCCATCGCCATCAGCCCGCAGTGGATTAACCACCACAAAGAATTAGGACTAACTTATTTGGCGATGAAAGAGTGGGAATTGGCCGAGCAGGAATTTAAGCTGGCGTTGGAGCTGCCCATCGCGGATCACCAGGACGAGTTTCATAAACGGGAATGCCGCCGGCTACTCGAACAAATCAAAAAGAAGCGCTAATTGTGATTCGTGTCTGACTAAAGACAGGCAACTGTAGGGAACGCATACTATGCGTTCCCTACATACTTTGTAAATTGGTTTTATAATAATAACGAAATGAGACTGCTTCGCGAAAAGCGCTCGCCGTGACAGAGCTTCGCGAGTCATTACAAAAACTCCGCACAGATCGAATCGCACACCGCAAACCCTGCGTTGGTCAATCGCAGATGCCCGCCGTGAAATTCCAACCAATCGCTTTTCAGGGTGCGCTCGCCGTTGATTAACTCTTTGGTGAATGCTTCGTCGCGAAAATCGCCGTCAAAAAATTTCGAAAGCGCGGCGCCGTAGTTTTCGAAAAAAGGCAACCGTTGCTCCTCCTCGAAGGTTTTGACGTGCAGGCCACCGCGCTGGCGCAGAGCCAGAAAGATTCGCTCCAGCCTTTCTTTCTCCAGCGTTAAAAACTCCTCCCCTTCAATTGGCAAACATCCACTGGCGAGCGCGCCGTGATATTTTTTTAGATGCCGGACATTCCAAAACCGGCGCTTCTCCCAAAACGAGTGCGCCGACGCACCCAATCCCAAATACGGGCTGCCGTCCCAGTATTTGAGATTGTGCCGAGAACGAAAGCCGGCTTTCGCGAAATTCGAAACTTCATAATGCTCAAACCCGCAGCCTCCCAAGAAATCGATGGCGCGTAAATACATCGCGCGCGGCCGGGCGTCCAGCGGTTTTTGCACCAGGCCTTTTCGTAATTTATTCATCAGCGGCGTGCCCAGCTCGAACGTCAAACAGTAGGGCGAGATGTGCTCCGGCGCCAGCTTCACAGCCGTTTGCAAATTTTTTTCCCAGTCGGAAAGACTTTGACCGGGCAGCCCGAACATCAAATCGATGCTGATGTTTTCAAAGCCGGCCCGGCGCGCCATCTCAAACGTGGCGATGGCTTCGTCGGAATGATGAGTGCGATCCAGAAATTTTAGTTCATCATCCTGAAATGATTGAATACCGAGACTCAAACGATTCACCCCCGCGGCGCGAAATGCTTGCAGCTTGGGCAAATCGACGGTTCCGGGGTCGGTCTCCACGGTGACTTCGAGGTTGCCAGCAAACTGGAACCGGCAAAAAACGAGCTCGATCAATTTATGAATTTCGGAAGCGCTTAACAGCGAAGGGGTGCCGCCGCCAAAATAGAGCGTTTCAAACGTCAGGTTTTGAATTCTGGGCTCACGCGAATAAAGCAAGATTTCTTTTTTTAAGGAATTGAGGTAAGACTGAACCTGCGCCTCGCCGCGGTGAGCAACCTTGTAAAAATCGCAGTAGCCGCAGATTTGCGGGCAAAACGGAATGTGAATGTAGAGGCCGGCGGTCATACGTGAGACGTGAGAGGTGAAAGGTGAGACGGCAGACGGCAAACGTGGAGGGTGAAGGGAGAGGAAATTTACAACTTCTGACGATTTTTCAAGGAGCCCCATACGTCTCGCCTTTCACGTCTCACGTCTGCCGTTTCACTTTTAATTTAGTGGATCGGGTCAGCGATGCGCGACCAGCGAATGCGGTTGAGCAGGCTTTCGTTTTTGTCCCATGAAAAATACGTGATGAGTGCTTCGCCCACGACATTTTCCTCCGGCAGAAATCCCCACTCGCGGCTATCAGCGCTGTTGTCGCGGTTATCCCCCATCATAAAATAGTGCTTCGCCGGCACCACGACGGGGCCAAAATTTTTGGTGCGGTTATAACCGTCGGAGGCGTGACGGATGACGTAAGATTTGCCGTAAGGCGACTTGATTCTGATATAGTCGAAGTATTGGCCGTCATCGGCATCGTATTTACGGCCCAGTGGAATACGCTCGCCTTCCGGTTTGCCATCAATAAAAACCTCGCCGTTGCGAATTTCAACTGTTTGACCCCCCACGGCAATACAGCGTTTGATGTAATCGAGACGTTCGTCTTTGGGGTATTTGAACACGACCACGTCGCCGTTCTTCGGTTCTTTAAACGCCGGCAAACGAAGTGGCGGACTGTTGAACGGGATGCGGGCGTCAAAAATTGGGATACGGTCCGGGGTGCGGACACCGTAAATAAATTTGTTGACCAGCAGAAAATCTCCCACCAGCAGTGTGTCCTTCATCGAGCCGGTTGGAATGCGGAAGGCCTGTACCACAAAAGCCCGTAAAAACATGGCGGCGAGTAATGCCACCAAAATGGCCTCGCTGTATTCGCGAAAACTGGTTTTTTTCTTGGGCTTTTGATTTTTTGCATCCACCGGCGGAGATGGCATTGGTCGGGTTCGAATCTTATCCGATACTGATTTCCGATTTCCTTGATGGCTCATGAAAAAACTCCTGAAATAATTCTGGTGCTTTTACGCGCGGTTTGAATATCCGTTTCCAACAAGTTTAAAGGTTTTTAGTTTACGATTCCACTTTCAATACTGCCAAAAACGCTTCCTGCGGCAGCTCCACTCGCCCGAACTGCTTCATGCGCTTCTTGCCCTCTTTTTGGCGCTCCAAAAGTTTGCGCTTGCGGGTGATGTCGCCGCCGTAGCACTTGGCGGTCACATTTTTGCGCAGCGGCTTGACCGTTGAACGCGCGATCACTTTGCTGCCGATGGCGGCCTGAATGACGACTTCGTACAATTGTTTCGGGATCAGCTCCTTCAACTTTTCACAGATTTTGCGGCCCCACTCGTACGCCTTATCTTTGTGAATGATGTACGACAGCGCGTCTACCGGCTCGCCGTTGATGAGAATGTCGAGCTTCGACAATTCGCCGGGGCGGTAATCCGTAAAATGATAATCAAACGAAGCATAGCCGCGGGTGAGCGATTTCAGTTTATCATAAAAGTCGAAAATGATTTCCGAAAGCGGGAAGTCATAATGCAAGTTGGCGCGCGTCGGGTCGATATACTCGGTGTTTTTGTAAATGCCGCGCCGATCCTGCGCCAGCTTCATAATGTTGCCGATGTATTCCGTGGGTACGATAATATCCGCTTTGATGTACGGTTCCTCAACATGCTCGATATCCCCCACCGGCGGCAGCAGCGCCGGATTATCCACCACCAGCATTTCGCCCTTTTTAGTATAAACTTTATATTCCACGTTCGGCACCGTGGTGATGATGCTCAAGCCGTACTCGCGATCCAAACGCTCTTGCACGATCTCCATGTGCAGCAAACCCAGGAAACCGCAGCGGAATCCAAAGCCGAGCGCCTGCGAAGTTTCCGGTTCGTAGATTAGTGACGAATCGTTGAGTTTCAAACGTTCCAACGAAGAGCGCAGTTCCTCGTACTGTTCGCTGTCGGTGGGAAAGAGCCCGCTGAACACCATCGGCTTGACGTCCTGATAGCCGGGCAGCGGCTTTGGCGCTGGATTTTGGGCGCTGGTGATGGTATCGCCGACTTTCGTGTCCTGCACCTGTTTGATGTTGGCGATGCAATACCCGACTTCCCCCACCGATAGCTGTTCGCGTTTGATGCGTTTGAGCTGCAAAATTCCCACCTCGGCCACTTCGTAAGTTTTGCCGGTGGAGAACAATTTGATCTCCATGCCGGGGGATATTTCACCAGCAAACACGCGGATGTAGGCGATGGCGCCGCGGTAGGAATCGAAAATGGAATCGAAGATGAGCGCCTGCAGCGGCGCAGCGGCGTCGCCTTTGGGCGGCGGAACGCGCTGCACCACGGCTTCGAGAATTTCGTCCACGCCGCGGCCGATTTTGGCGCTGGCGAGCAGTATCTCGCTTTCGTCAACTCCCAGCAGATCGATGATCTGCCGTTTGACTTTTTCAACCTGTGCGCTGTCCAAATCCACTTTGTTGATGACGGGGATGATGGTGAGTTCGTTCTCCAGCGCCAAATAGAGATTGCTGATAGTCTGCGCCTCGACCCCCTGCGCGGCATCCACCACTAAAATCGCGCCTTCGCAGGCGGCGAGGCTGCGGGAGACTTCGTAGGTGAAATCTACGTGGCCGGGGGTGTCGATCAAATTCAAAACGTATTTTCGGCCGTCGCGCGCTTTGTACTCCATCGTCACCGTGTGCAGCTTGATGGTGATGCCGCGCTCGCGCTCCAGATCCATGCTGTCCAGCACCTGCGCGGTTTGAACTTTCTCCAGCGTGCCGGTCTTTTCTAAAATGCGATCGGCGAGAGTCGATTTGCCGTGATCGATATGGGCGATGATGCAGAAGTTGCGAATGTTTTCCGTTTGCATAACTGTTAATCTGTCATTGCGAGGAGTCCCGACCAGCGTCGGGGCGACGAAGCCATCTCACCCTTCGCGGGAGATGGCTTCGTCACTTCGTTCCACGCCAAGACGCCTTAATAAACAAAAGCCAGATCACAGGATCTGGCTTAATTCCTCAAAAAAGCCGAGGCAATGTAGGGAATTTGCGGGTTTTAGTCAACGAGAAATTGTTAAATTACCTGACTCATGAACACTCCTGCGTGCGAACGAAAAACTGGCTGGTTTTAAGCGATCTTTCTTGCCTTGCGCTTTTTAGCGAACGCGGGAGAATAGGCTTCGATTTTTTGCATGGCCTCGTGGTCATAGACTTTTTCGCCGCAATTCCGGCACTCGTAAAATTCTAGATCCGGGACGGTGTAAGTCTGTCCCTTTATTCGTCGGACCAATCACGCCGGACGTGCTTGATTTGGTCGCTGCCACAAGTTGGGCACTTGGTAATTTTAATCATTATCCCGCTTGATACTAACAAGAATAGCGGACATTTTATAATACTCCCGTAGCCCTACAAAGCAAGATAAATTTATGAACCCTTTTACGTGCCGCGCACTTCAAAAGTGCGCGGCACGTAAAGGCGGTCACTTGAGCAAAAGCATCTTGCGGGTTAACATGATCGCGGCCTCCCCTTCACGTTGCGGCTGAATCGCGATGCGATAAAAATAAACTCCCGAGGCCGCGGGCGAACCGGCCTGATCTCGTCCATCCCAGAAAACGGAGTGAACTCCGGCCGCGCGCGCCTCCAGCGATATTAATTTGCGAATTTCTTCGCCTCTAATATCGAAAATTGTCAACGTCACCGCGCTGGCCGCAGGCAGTTCGAAACGAATATTCGTGCTCGGATTAAACGGATTGGGATAATTCTGCGCCAGCACAAATTCCCGCGGCGCCGACACCGGCTCGGAAACCGCTGTCGGATTGGTGGCAAAATTCCGCGCGCCCGGCGTGCCGCCAATCACGAAACTCGCCTGCCAATTTTCCGGGAGCGTGTTGTCGAGCAGCGGGTCTTTCAATTCCAGCGAGGGACCGTCGCCGTTGGCGGCGGTGGGCCAGGGGTTGGCATCGTCATATTCCACTAAATCCACGATTGCGCCGCTGGCATCCACGAGCTGCAGCGCTTCGCCGGTATTCAACAAACTCCCGGAGTCCCAATCTTTGCTGCCGGGATAATTTGCCGAGTTGCTGGCGAGCACTAAAAAACCGCGCGCGGGTAGCGTGTCGCCAGTTTGAAACGTGTGAGTGATTCCGGCAGCAAAGGCAAATCCCGCCAGGTTAATGGGCTCGTCAGACGCGTTGTGCAATTCGAGAAATTCAAAATTGGCGTCGCTGCCCTGCGCCGAGCTGGGGTTGTAGTGAATTTCATTGATCACCACTACGCCGGCAAATTGCGAAAGCGTCTCGGTCACGCCCCGGCCGGTCAAATTGACGATCACCAAAGGTTCATCGAAATCGTTGCTGGCAATTTCGACTGTACCACTGTCGGCTGCAACCTGCGCCGGGATGTAAGTCACGCCGAGCTTTTCGCTTGCGCCGGCCGGGATCGCCAGCGGCAAAGACGGCGTTTCGAGAACAAAGCTGGCGCTGCTTCCGATTTTGATTTCAACACCACTTATTTCTAACTCCGCGTCGCCGAGGTTCGAGATGGTCAGCTCCAACGTCAAACTATCTCCGAGTGGCACGTTGCCAAAATTTAAAGCGACTGGATTGACGGCAATCTCCGGTCCCGAAACCACCGTCGTGTCCGGCGCGGAGTTGGCCGCGCCGGGCGTGCCGCCGAGCGCGAAACTCGCCTGCCAGTTTTCCGGGAGCGTGTTGTCGAGCAGCGGGTGTTTCAACTCCAAAGTTGGCCCGCCGCCGTTGGGTTCCGGGGGCCACGGCGCGCCTTCATCATAAAAAACCGAGTCTACGGTCGCGCCGTCCGCATCGACTAATTTAATCAATTCGCCGGTGTTGACGAGGTTGCCCGAACTCCACTGCACGCTGCCGGGATAGCTGGTGGAATCAATGGCCACTACCAAGAACCCGTTAGCCGGCAAAGTGTCCCCAGCACTGAAAACGTGACTGACGCCGGCGGAAAACGAGAATCCCGCCAGCGGAATCGGGATGGTGTCGGCGTTGGCCAACTCAATGAACTCAAAATTGGCGTCGCTGCCCTGCGCCGAGCTGGGGTTGTAGTGAATTTCATTGATCACCACTACGCCGGCAAATTGCGAAAGCGTCTCGGTCACGCCCCGGCCGGTCAAATTGACGATCACCAAAGGTTCATCGAAATCGTTGCTGGCAATTTCGACTGTACCACTGTCGGCTGCAACCTGCGCCGGGATGTAAGTCACGCCGAGCTTTTCGCTTGCGCCGGCCGGGATCGCCAGCGGCAAAGACGGCGTTTCGAGAACAAAGCTGGCGCTGCTTCCGATTTTGATTTCAACACCACTTATTTCTAACTCCGCGTCGCCGAGGTTCGAGATGGTCAGCTCCAACGTCAAACTATCTCCGAGTGGCACGTTGCCAAAATTTAAAGCGACTGGATTGACGGCAATCTCCGGTCCCGAAACCACCGTCGTGTCCGGCGCGGAGTTGGCCGCGCCGGGCGTGCCGCCGAGCGCGAAACTCGCCTGCCAGTTTTCCGGGAGCGTGTTGTCGAGCAGCGGGTGTTTCAACTCCAAAGTTGGCCCGCCGCCGTTGGGTTCCGGGGGCCACGGCGCGCCTTCATCATAAAAAACCGAGTCTACGGTCGCGCCGTCCGCATCGACTAATTTAATCAATTCGCCGGTGTTGACGAGGTTGCCCGAACTCCACTGCACGCTGCCGGGATAGCTGGTGGAATCAATGGCCACTACCAAGAACCCGTTAGCCGGCAAAGTGTCCCCAGCACTGAAAACGTGACTGACGCCGGCGGAAAACGAGAATCCCGCCAGCGGAATCGGGATGCTGTCGGCGTTGGCCAACTCAATGAACTCAAAATCGGCGTCGCTGCCCTGCGCCGAACTGGGGTTGTAGTGAATCTCGTTGATCACCACTACGCCCAAAAACGGCGACGGCCCGCTTTTGAAAGCTGTTCCAATCAAGGTTACCACCTTTGGATTTTCTCCGGAACTGTTGCTGCTGATTTCCAGAGCCGCGGTTTTCTCGCCCACCGCGGTGGGTTTAAAACTTAAAACGAGATCAGAGCTTTCGTTGGGGGGGATGATCAACGGCGCGCTGCCGGATTTTATTAACCACTGATGATCATGAAGTCCGGTGAGCCGAAGTTTATCAATTTCAAGATCGGCGAAGCCCAGGTTTTTAACCGTCAGCGACAAATCCAATTCGTCGCCAACTTCAACCGAACCGAAATCGAGGGTGTCATTTGAAACCGAGATCGCCGGCGCGGCCCGTCCTTCGCCGCGAAACTTGATGATGCTGGGATTGTCATCCGGGTCGTTGCTGGAAATTTCCACGCGCGCGGATTTGTTGCCGGGCGAGCTGGGCATGAAGCGCGCCGCAACGGCCTTACTTTCCGCCGGCTCCAAAATCAGCGGCAGCTCGAAATTGACCAACTGAAACTGCTCCGCCGCTGAGCCGGCAAAGCGGGTGCTTTTGATCTCCAAATCCGCCAGGCCGGTGTTGCTTAAAACCAACGTTTGTTCTTTCATCTCGCCAGTTCGAACTCGGCCAAAATAGATGGAGTCCGGCGTGGCCACCAGATTGGGAGTTGGCAAAGTGTTTTTCACGCCGGGCGTCGGCGGAATGGCCAAAAATGTCTCGGTGTTGCGCGCCCCGCCGCTGCCATTAGGGATGCGCTGGAGGGAGTGATTTTCGG